>JASMLK010000027.1 GCA_030748735.1 Myxococcota bacterium
GCTTCGGTAGGCCCGACTATAAGATGTGGCGTCTTTACAAAACGGCGCTCGCTGTCACAAGCAAGGATGCGATTGTTCGAGCAATGCACATAGTGATGGCCCCGCTTCGGAGTTTTTCGCCCAGGGCGAACTCAGTTGACATAGCGCTACTTATCGGCGAAATCCGGAAACCCAGCTAATTCCTCCTATGCGCCGTGAACGCCTTCGCCCCCTTCGATGGCCTGAACGGAAGACATGGGTGCCTCTGCGCGGCGATGGCGTCCGGACAGCAGTCGTCCGACGGCGTCGCAGCCGTGTGGTTCGGATGATGTTCTGGGCGCGGGGGTGGCGATGAAGGGGCGCCGGCGGTGGGACTCGATGGCGCCGTCGCAGCGCGTGCGGGGGCGCACCGCGCGCGGAGGAGAGGGACTCTAACGCACCGAAACCAAAGCGAAACGCCGGGCTCACACGGAAAGCCGACGAGCGCCCGGCTCTACCCGGTGGCCGCCCCTTCCTGCTCGTCCGGCACGTCGGTTTCGGGGTCGTCGCGCAGCGGCAGCGTGACCGTGATGCAGGTCCCCTCGCCCGGTTCGCTTTCCACGGCGATCTCGCCGCCGTCTCCCATCACGATGCCATGAGCGACCGATAGCCCGAGCCCGGTTCCCCCTTCGTGGACACGCGTCGAGAAGAACGGGTCGGTGCACCCTCGAAGCGCCGGGCATGCTCGCGTAGAGCGCATCACGAGCCACCTTGCGCGTGAAAACGGCACGGGAGAACCGCCGCTCGAACGGTTCTCCCGTGGTTCCCAGAAGATCTGCAGTGCGACTCGCGTTAGTAGTTGCGCACCGCTTCGGCCAGCGAGATCACGACCTTCTTCGCGTCGCCGAAGATCATCATCGTGTTGTCCTTGAAGAACAGCGGGTTCTGGATGCCCGCGAAGCCCGGGTTCATCGAGCGCTTGATCACGAACACGTGTTCAGCGAGATCGACGTTGAGGATCGGCATGCCGTAGATCGGGCTGCCCTTCTCTTCGCGCGCCGAAGGATTGACGACGTCGTTTGCACCCAGCACCAACGCCACGTCGGTTTCGGGGAAGTGCGGGTTGATCTCGTCCATTTCGACCAGGCGGTCGTAGGGGACGTCCGCCTCGGCGAGCAACACGTTCATGTGGCCGGGCATCCGACCCGCGACCGGGTGGATCGCAAACTTCACGTCGATCCCCGACTCGGCGAGCGTATCGGTCAACTCGCGCACTGCGTGCTGCGCCTGCGCGACCGCCATGCCGTAACCGGGCACCACGATCACCGACTGGGCGTTCGAGAAGATCACCGCCGCGTCTTCCGGCGTGTAGGACACGACATTGCCCTGGTCCTGTCCGCCGGCCGCAGCAGCCGCACCCTCTTCCGAGGCCGCACCGAACGCGCCGAAGAGCACGTTGCCCAACGAGCGGTTCATCGCCACGCACATGATCTGGGTGAGGATGAGACCCGAAGCACCGACCAACGAACCACTGACGACCAGCGTGCTGTTGTCGAGCACGAAGCCCGTCGCACAAGCGGCCAGGCCCGAGTAGGAGTTGAGCAGCGAGATCACGACCGGCATGTCGGCGCCGCCGATCGGAATCACGAGCAGCACGCCGAGCAGCAGCGAGATCCCGACGACGCCGTAGAAGGCCGTCACGTTGCCGGTGTCGGCCATCAGCATGCCCGCGAGCCCGAGCACGGCAATACCCAGCGCGCCGTTCACGAACTGCTGTCCGGGATACGTCACGGCCGCACCGCCCACGAGTTCCTTGAGCTTCGCGAACGCCACGAGAGAACCGGTGAGGGTGACGGAACCGATCAAGACGGATGCCGCAATCGCGAAGGGCACGATGCCCGCGAGTTCTGCGCCTGTCTCTTGCGCGCCGAGCAGCTCGGCCGAAGCCACGAAGGCCGAGGCCGCGCCACCGAAGCCGTTGAGCAGGGCCACCATCTCGGGCATCGATGTCATTTCGATGCGCATCGCGAGTACGGCACCGATCAAGGAACCGACGACGATGCCTGCGATGATCACGGTGTAAGAAACGATCGCCCCGTTGACCAGGGTCGCCACGATCGCGATGAGCATGCCGGTCGCCGCGAGCTGATTGCCGCGAACCGCTGTCTTGGGCGAAGAGAGGTTGCGCAGGCCCAGGATGAACAGGACCGCCGCAACGAGATAAGCCGATTGGATGACTGTGGGACTGAGACTCATGATGACGATCTCTACTTCTTCTTGAACATGGCAAGCATGCGATTGGTCACCAGGAAGCCGCCCACCACGTTGATGGTGGCCATCACGATCGCGACGAACCCGAGCACGGTTGCCGTCGTGCCGTTGTCGCTACCGGCAGCCAGAATGGCGCCGACGATCGTGATGCCGGAAATGGCGTTGGACCCGCTCATCAGCGGCGTGTGCAGCAGCGGCGGAACCTTGGTGATGACTTCGACCCCGACGAACAGGGCGAGAACCAGAATCGTCAGCGCAGCAATTGCGGGCGCTTCGAGCATGGGGAGTCTCCTTGCCTTTCGATTTGGCGGGCACGCGGCTGCGCGCCCATGACTTCGATGCCTCGATGAACCTGAGGGCGAACTAGCCTTCGATCCGCGACTTGATCATCTCGTGGATGACGCTGCCACCGTGGGTCACCAGGGTGCCGGAGGTGATCTCGTCTTCGAGGTCGATCACCAGCTTGCCCTCGTCGAGCAGGTGCTCGAGGAAGGTCACGACGTTCTTCGAAAACATCTGGCTGGCGTGGGCCGGAACCAGAGCCGGCAGATTCGTATTGCCAATGATCGTCACGCCGTCGACAACGATGTCCTTGTCGGGCTCGGTGAGTTCGCAGTTGCCGCCCTTCTCGGCGGCGAGATCGACGATCACGGAGCCGGGGCGCATGGCGCGCACCGCGTCGGCGGTGATCAGCAGCGGCGCTTCGCGTCCGGGGACCAACGCCGTCGTGATCACGACATCGGCCTGAGCGACCTGCTTGGCGAGTTCTTCGCGCTGCTTGATGTAGAACTCCTCGGTCTCCGCCTTCGCGTAACCACCGGAGTCTTCGGAATCGCCGGTGTCGAGGTCGAGTTCGATGAACTTGGCGCCGACACTCTGCACCTGCTCGCGCACCGCCACGCGGGTGTCGTAAGCCGAGGTGATCGCGCCCAGGCGCTTGGCGCTGCCCAGGGCCTGCAGGCCCGCGACGCCGGCGCCAATGATGAACGCCTTGCCGGGACGCAGCGTCCCCGCCGCCGTCACCATCATCGGGAACACGCGCGGCAGGGCCATCGCGGCCATCAAGACCGCGCGGTAGCCCGCGATCGTGCTCTGCGAAGAAAGGACGTCCATCGACTGTGCACGCGTGATGCGCGGCATCATCTCGAGGGAGAATGCGTTCACGTTGCGACCGGCGAGTTGCTTGGCCAGGTCGAGCAGATCGAGGGGCTTGAGCAGGCTGATCAGCGAGGTGCCCTCGCGCAGGGCCTCGACCTCGTCGCCCCCCGGCGGCTGCACCTTCAAGACGAGATCGGCCGCGCCGAACACCTCGGCGGCGCTCGCTGCGATCCTGGCTTCTTCTTCTACGTAGGCGTCGTCGAGAAAACCGGCGGCGCTACCCGCGCCGGTTTCGATCAGCACGTCTACGCCGAGCTTCTTGAGCGCCTTCACGCCCTCGGGAATCAACGCCACGCGGCGTTCATCCGTGGCGATTTCCTTGGGTACTCCAATGATCACGATGCGTACTCCAACTCTTTGCGCAGTTGCGCCGCTTTAGAACGTTTCGTTCGCGTCGGGGCACCGGGGGTGGATGACGCGAACCGCCCCACTTCCAACCGGCTCATGGGCACATAGCAGGCTCGAAACGGGAGGGGGGCGACCGGCAAATCGGGGCGTACTTCCCGATTCCGCGAACCATTGTTTAGGTGATTTCCGGTCGATTGGCAGGGTGGCGCCCAGTCTCGCTTTCGGGGACAAGCAACAAAATCCGAAAAGCCACGTTTCCACGCGGGCTTGCTAATGTCCCGCCCCCAATTTCAAGGAGTTTCAAGGAGCGGCAATGAGCGAGAAGCTTCGCGTCATCGAGAAAAAGACCGGGAATTTCCTGGAGGACTTCGGCCCGGGCCAGATCCTCCGCCACCGCGGCGGCAAAACGATCACCGACGGCCTGTTTTCGACCTTCAACGACTTTTCTTTCTGTACCCACCCGATCACCAAGAACCGCCGCTACGCGAAGGCGCACGGCTACCGCGATCTCGCCTGCCCGCCCGGCCTGGTGATGCTCGTCGCCTTCAGCCAGACGGTTGGCGACATCTCGGAAAACGCACGGGCGAACCTCGAGTACATCAACATGCGCTTCGGCGCGCCGGTGTACGTCGGCGACACGATCGAAGTCGAAACGAAGATCCTCGGCGTGCGCCCGTCTTCGAGTCGGCCGAACCTCGGCATCGTTCACGTGCAGTCGACGGCACGCAAGAACATCGGCAGCAAGGAAGAAGCCATCGTCCTCACCTTCGAGCGCAAGGTGCAGGTGTTCAAGGGCGACGACGACGTCACGGTCGAAGGCTTCGAGGTCGATGCCGACCCGATCGAATGCGATCTCTGGCTCCCGCCCTATGCCGGGCAACGCCAGAAGTACGCCGAAATCGCTCATCTCGGTGGCGACGACGGTTACTTCGAAGACTTCGAACCCGGCACCCTGCTCGCGCACTCGCGTGGTCGCACGGTGACGAGTGAGCACATCCACCTGACGGGCATCCTCGACAACACGTCACAGGTGCACTGCAACCAGCACATGATCGACCTCGAGCCCGAGCGCTATCTCGGCGGTCAGCTCGTGGTCTACGGAGGAATCCCCTTCGTGCTGTGCCTCGGCATCTCGGGTCCCGACATCGGCGACCAGAGCTTCGGCGATGTGATCTACAAGACGGGACGCCACACGGCACCACTTGCGGCTGGAGAAACCGTCTTCGCTTCGACCGAAATCCTCGGCAAGCGCGATCACGCCACGCGCGAAGATCTCGGCATCGTCGAAACCCGCCTCTACGGACACAAATTCGACAAGGAAGACGGGGCGACCCACGAAGACGCGCCCGCCGGTTGCAAGCGGACGAAGATCTTCGAGCTCGACCGAGACGTCATCGTGAAGCGACGCTCGCACTACACGGTGTAACGAAGCCGGTTCACGAAGAGCGACCGCTTCGCCGCGAGGCGGAGCGGTCGTCCCTCACTCCGTGGCCAGCACCACGGAAGCACAGCCTTCACCGACCACGAGTTCGAACGCAATGCCGCCGTCGAGTGAGGCATCTCGCACCGGCGGGCCGAGACTCACGTAGACATCGTCGCGTTCGAGGGCTGCGGCCACGTTGCCACATAGGACATTCAGGAACTCGCCGAGCCCGTCGTAGACAGAGTCGCTGTCGAGGCGGCCCTCGTCGATGCACGCGGTGGCCGCCGCGAGCTTGCGACCGAGGTGTTCGTCCGCGACGAGCGTCACCTGCAGGTTCGGCGGCCCTTCCATCCGCAAGCCGACGTTGTACGGAAACGACGCGAGCCTGCTGAGCGAAAGTCCGAACCCTGTCTTCATCTTCACTTTCGCGATGCGCAAGCAGAACTTCGGCAGCATGTCGAGCACGAGATGTGCCACCGGGTTGCCGTCGAGTTCGCCGGGGAGGGTTTGCACTTCGGCTTCGTAGGGAGCCTGGTCGGCCTTAAACTCGTCGAGCAGCCGCGGGAGTTGGTCGGGTTCGAGGCTGCCGAGTTCGACGAGCACTTCGCCGATCTGCACGCGGGTCTTTTGCTGGGTCGTGCTCACTTCGTCCAGCTGGGACTCGGTGAGCAGCCCGAGCGCGCAGGCGAGTTCGCCGAAGGGGCGGTCGCCGTTTCGTTGTTCGCGATTGATGCGGTCGGCGGCGGCGCGCGTGAGACAGCCGGCCTCGACCGCGATCTCGCCCAGCGGTCGGTTCTGGGCGTCCATGCGCAGGAGTGCTTCGCGCAACTGCGTGGCGTCGATCTCACCCTGTTCGATCAGGAACTGCCCGAAGAATTTCACGCTCATCGTGCTACTCCCCGCCTCCCTCGGCGCTGCGATGTTCGCGTTCGGTTTCGAAGAGCGCCTCCAGGATGCTCCGCTCGAAGGGCTTGCTGATCACCTGGATCGCACCGAGGCGGAACGCCTCTTCGGCCTTCGACGCCGCGCCCGCGAGAGACGAGAGCATCGCGACCCGCGTATGGGAGAAGTTCGCGTTGATCAGGCGCAACGCAGCGAGGCCATCCATGCCCGGCATCACGATGTCCAGGATCGCGAGGTCCGGTTGCACTTCGCGAATCACGCGAATCGCGCTTGCACCGTCGTTCGCCGTCCCGACGACCTCGACATCGTCGATCGAACCGATCAACTCCTCGAGCTGCGTGAGCACCACCCTGCTGTCGTCGACCAGGACGACCGAAAGGGGCTTGCTCGATATGGACTGCGCGTCAGACATGCAGGTCTCCGTGAAACCTGCAGGTGGACATCGTCCTGTGCGTTTGCAGGATTGAGACGCAAACGCACGACTCGCCCGCTGACGCTTGCCCGCGTTGGGCCTTCGCAATAGAGTACGCGCCCACTCAGGAGAACCCCCGATGCGAAGTGCCAAGGATTTCTTCCAGCCGCTCGCCCTCGGCGCACCGGCGCCCGAGCGCGAGATTCCCCTGCGCCCGTCGCGCATGATCCACTTCTTCGACCCGAGCAATCCAAAGATGGTCGACAAGGTTCCGCAGATCGCCACCAGGTGTGACGTGCTGCTCGGCAACCTCGAAGATGCGATCGAGACCGACAAGAAGGAAGCGGCGCGCGAGGGCTTGATCAACATCGCGAACAACACCGACTTCGGTGCTTGCCAGCTGTGGACGCGAATCAACAGCCTCGACTCGCCCTGGATGCTCGACGACATCACCAGCATCGTGCTCGAAGCCGGCGAGAAGTTCGACGTCATCATGGTGCCCAAGGTCGAGGGGGCCTGGGACATCCACTACATGGATCGCCTGCTCGCGCAGCTCGAAGCGAAAGCCGGGCTTTCGAAGCCGCTGCAGATCCACGCGATCCTCGAAACCGCGCTCGGCGTGGCGAACGTCGAAGAGATCTGTTCGGCATCGCCCCGCATGCAGGGCCTTTCCCTTGGTCCGGCCGACCTCGCTGCAAGCCGCCGCATGAAGACGACGCGCGTCGGCGGTGGCCACCCGGGCTACGTGGTTCGCACCGATCCCGTGGAAGACGAACCCGATTCGGCGCGCATCTCGGCACAGCAGGACCTGTGGCACTACACGATGGCGCGCATGGTCGACGCCTGTGCGGCGAACGGCATCTACGCCTACTACGGCCCGTTCGGCGACATCAAGGACGAACTCGCCTGCGAGGACCAGTTCCGCAACGCGTTCCTGATGGGCTGCGTGGGGGCGTGGAGCTTGCACCCGGCGCAGATCGCCATCGCGAAGAAGGTGTTCTCGCCACCCGCAGAGGAAGTGCTCTGGGCGAAGCGTGTGCTCGAGGCGATGGGTGATGGGTCGGGGACGGCGATGATCGATGGCAAGATGCAAGATGATGCGACGGTCAAGCAGTGTCGGGTCATGATCGATCTTGCGACGCTTCTGGCAGAGAGTGATCCGGAGCTCAAGAGCGCTTACGAGTTCTAGCCGAAAGCGCGAGCATCCGCTCGATCGGCACCAACGCCTTCACCCGGATGTCTTCCTTCACCTCGACCTGCGGGCGCAGATCGCGAAGGGCCGTGTAGAGCTTTTCCATGGTGTTGAGCCGCATGAACGGACACTGGTTGCACGAGCAGCTCTCGTCCATGCCAGGCGCCTGGTGCAGCACCTTGCCGGGCACCTGCTGCAGGATCGAATGAAACACACCGTCTTCGGTCGCGATGATCGAGGGGCGGTCCGGCGTTTCGACCGCACGCCTGATGATGCCGGTCGTCGACGCGATGAAGTCGGCCTGGTCGAGCACCGCCTGGTCGCATTCGGGATGGGCGAGCACTTCGGCTTCGGGGTGCTGCACGCGCAGTCTGGCGAGCCCCTTCGCGCTGAACAACTCGTGGACCAAACAGGCGCCCTGCCACACGGCGAGATCGTCGCGGCCGGTTTCCTGCATGACCCAGCGTGCGAGATGGCGGTCGGGGGCGAAGACGATCTTCTCGCCCTTCAGCGCTTCCACCATCTTCACCGCGTTCGACGAGGTGCAGATGAGATCGCTCATCGCCTTCACTTCTGCCGACGCGTTGATGTACGTCAGCACCTTCGCGCCCGGGTATTGGTCGACGAAGGCCTGGAACTCCTCGGCCGGGCAGCCGTCGGCCAGCGAGCAGCCGGCTTCCATGTCGGGCACCACGACCGGCTTGTCGGGGTTCAAGATCTTCGCCGTCTCGGCCATGAAGTGGACGCCGCAAAAGGCGATCACGTCACAGTCGGCGCGCTGGGCCGCCTGGGCGAGCGCGAGTGAATCCCCCACCACGTCGGCGACGTCCTGCAGGTCGTCGTCCTGGTAGTAGTGCGCGAGGATGATCGCGTTGCGCTCGCGCTTGAGGTCGAGGATGGCGCCCTCGAGATCTTCGGGGAGGTCCCCCGTTGCGGGGTCGGTCGTCGATGCCATGGAGATCACGGTCCTGGGTTGGGGGGCGCTTTGAAAACGAACGCATCTTGCCCCGGGAATTCTAGCCGGGACTGCGCTGAGCGATCAGTATTCGGCGAGTTCGCGTTCGAGCTGGCGCTCGAGTTCGGGGTCGACCGGAGCCTTCGGTTCGCTGCTGGGTGCAGCCGGCTTTTCGGGCTCGCCACCACCGCCCGTGAGACGTCGAATGACCCAGAGCGCAATCGGCAGCCCCACAACGAAAGCCGCGATCGGAACCGCGTACGCCGAGAGCCCCCAGCCTTCGGCGCGAGGCGCAGCGAGGAGCACGTCCCCGAACCGCTGCGCGAGCATCTCGCGAACCTCTTCTTCGGAGACGCCGGCCGCGGCCTGGTTGAGGATCCAGAAGCGCAGTTCGGCCGCGTTCGGGCTCGGGCATTCCGCCAGCGTGCGGCCCGGGCAGTAGGGGCTCATCAATTCGTGCGCCATCGCGTACGCCCAGTCGGGTGCGCCTTCGACGGCCGATGCCGATGTCGTCAGCAGCGGGACCGCGAGGGCAAGCACCAGGGCAGACGAGAACGCGCGCCGTTTCACAGATCCCATTTCAGTTGCTCCACGGTGGCGGGGTCTTCGTCACGGACCGCCTGATGGGGCGGCTCGGCGACGACGTGCGAGCCCGCTTCGATCGACTTCGTGATCCAGACGTTGCCGCCGATCACGCTGCCGGTGCCGATCACGGTGTCGCCGCCCAGGATCGTCGCACCCGCGTAGATGGTGACGTCGTCTTCGACCGTCGGGTGTCGCTTTCGCCCACGCAACGACGGGCCGTCGCGCAGCGAGGCCGCGCCGAGGGTCACGCCCTGGTAGATGCGCACGCGATCGCCGATCACGGTCGTCTCGCCGACCACCACGCCAGTGCCGTGATCGATGAAGAAGTAGTGGCCGATCGTGGCGCCCGGGTGGATGTCGATCCCCGTCGTGCTGTGCGCGTACTCGCTCATGATGCGCGGCAACGTCGGCACAGCGAGGTTGTGGAGTTCGTGAGCCACCCGGTGGACGGCGAGAGCCTGTAGCGAGGGATAGGAGACGGCGATCTCGGTGTAGCTCTGGGAGGCGGGATCACCCTGATACGCCGCTTCGATATCGAGGGAGAGCACGTAGCGGATGGGTGCGAGCTTCATCACGAACGCGCGCGCGATCGAATCGGGCGTCGCATCCGCCGGAAGCTCCACTTCACCGAGAAGCACCGCGAGCCCGCGCGCGAGCTCGGGCACTTCGGCGCGCAGCAGGTCTTCGTCTCGTTGATAGAGGATCAGGCGCCGCGCGAACTCGGTCCACACGACCACCTCGGCGGGGTCCACGATGCCGCCGCAGGCGGCTTCCGAGAGCGCATCATCGGCACACTCGGTGAGGTCGCCGACGATCTCCTCGAGTTCATCGTCGTTCAAGAGTTCGCTCACTTCACCATTCGGGGTTTCGGGCTCGATCGCCCGAGGGCCGCTACGGACCGAGGCCTTCGCCTGGGCCGCCGCCCAGACCTTGTTGCGCGACATGGTGCTCCTCGTCTCGTGGCGCGTGGCGGGAGCTTAGCAGCCCGATTGCGAGCCCTCGGCACGTCCCACCGATGGCAGCGCGACGGGGGATCGAGTACCCCTCCGCGCACCCCGCTCGAACACCTGGCAATCGCCATTCCCGTGCACGTCGTTTCCATTGCCCCCGCCCATCGACCCAGCCGGCCGAGGTCCCAAACCGCGCGATGACGATCTACAGCCACTCTCGCCTGGCGAGTTTCGAGAAGTGCCCCAAGCAGTTCGAATACCGCTACATCCAGGAGCTGCCGGCCGAGCGTGAGGGCATCGAGGCCTTCATGGGCAAGCGCGTCCACGAAGTTCTCGAACGGCTCTACGAGTTTGCCGGCCAGGGCATGATCCCCTCGCTCCCCCAGGTGATCTTCCGCTACCACGCATTCTGGGACGAACACTACGACGACAAGCGCGTCCAGGTCGTACGCAAGGGGACGCCCGTCTCGCACTACCGCAACCTCGGTGTGCGCTGTCTCGAGTACTACTACCGCCGCTATCACCCCTTCGACCAGGACGAGACCCTGGGCGTCGAAGAAGAGGTGAAGTTCGACCTCGACGGCAACGGCGACTACGCCATGCGCGGGGTCATCGACCGCATCGTGCGCGGCGAAGACGGCGCGATCGAAATCCACGACTACAAGACCGGGCGTTACATGCCTTCACAGAAGGAACTGAACAACGACCGGCAGCTCGCCCTCTACCAACTCGGGCTGCGCGACCAGTACGGCCACGACAGCGAGTACCGCCTCGTGTGGCACTACCTGCAGCGGCACGAATTCCGCACGTCCACGCGCAGCAACGATCAACTCGACGCCCTGCGGGAACAGACGATCGGCGTCATCAACGAGATCGAAGCCGCGAGCGCGTATCCGGTGCAGCGCAACCGGCTGTGCGACTGGTGCGAGTACAAGGACCGCTGCCATGCCGAACATCCCTGAAATTGGTCACGCGCGACGCGATGATCGGCGTCGCCCGCGTGCCATCGCCATAGACCGACGCACCGAGCCTGCAGTCTCACGCGCGCCGGGCCCGTTGTTCTGCCTACCCGGTGTCCAACCGACCGTCACGAAGACGTTCGAAGCACCCGACGGAACACTTCGGGCAGCCGGCTCGTCACCTGCTCGTCCGTCCATTCGGTGACGCGGTGGACCGCGTCGAGGGCGTCGCCCTGCCCCGACCAGTGCGAGCGCACCACGTCGGGGTGCACGCTCTTGAGCAAGCGCGAAAGCGCCGTCCCCACGACCAGCAGGTCGTCGATCAGGCCAATCGGGCCGAGCAAGATCTCGGGCAGGACTTCGATCGGCGAAAGCACGTAGCCCACACCCAGCCCGGCGATCAGTTTCGCTCCGATGGGTACCCGTGGGTCGCGCGCCAGGCGAAACAACAGGACAGCCAGGTCGGGCAACAAGAGCAGTAGATCGGTGAGGCTGCTCCCCACCCCGCTTCGCGGCGCCACCACCGCTGAACGGATGCGATCGTAGAACCGCGCCTCGCGCGGATTGAGTTCGATCTCGATCAGTTGTTCCTGCCGGTGTGCCATGAAGTGCTTCGATCCAACTTCCATTCGCACGGGCGCGCCATCACCTGCCGTCGCGCGTCCGATTCGCGGGTGATCCGTGCTATATCATAGTTCCCCAAAGGGAATCCGTGGTCGACCAGAGCCCGCAATTCAAAGAATTCCAGATCCCCCTGCCCGAGAGTGTGGGCGGGGTCGATTCCGTTTCGGCGGTAATGGGCATCCCCGAGTGGTGGCCCACCTGCCAGCGCATCGCGATGGTGATCGCACACGACGCCGACGCCGACATCCATCATCCGATGCTCGAGCACCTCCAGCAGCGCCTCACCCACGAAAAGTTCCTCACGCTGCTCTTCAACTTCCCCTTCGCCGAGCTGTCCGAGCGGACCGAGCACGATTCGGGCGAAACGCTCCTGCGCATCTTCCGCGCAGCCATTGCCGCCCTGCTCCGCGACCCGACTTCGGCGCCCGCTCACATCTTCATCGCGGGCCACGGACTCGGTGCCCGGGTCGCCGCACAGATCGCGACGACGCAGATCCGGATCGAGGGCACCGTCCTGTTGAGCTTTCCGCTCCATCCGCCCGGCCAACCCGACCAGGTAAGCGCGGAGCAGCTCTACCGGATCACATCGCCCACCTTGTTCGTGCAGGGCAGCCGCGATCGTCACTGCGACCTTTCCGTCCTCAAGCAGGTCGTGCGCCGCATGGGGACGACGATCGAAGTGCGCAGCGTCCACGAAGCCGACGAAGACTTCACGGTCCCCGGCGAATCCCTTCGCAGCCCCGACGAGATCTACGACGAGATCTGTGGATACCTGCTCCAATGGAGTGACAAGCACCACGCTGCGAGCTGACTTCGAATGCATGCATGACGCTGGCTTCGCGCTCTTCGCGACTCGCATGCAGATGTGCGCGAACCCCCCGAAAAGTGACCGGAATTCGCCGCTTATCGCCACTGTGCACCCGTTGAAATGGGTGGGGGGCTCCGTTAGGGTTCCGGCCGCTCCACGGCTCCCGGAGGTTCCCCTCCGTCGCGAGCCCATCCACCCAGTTCAGCACTCAGCGCGTCACTCATCGCAATTCCATCGCAATTATTGTCATTGCAATTTCTGGAGGTTTTCCCCCCATGAAGGTCATGGTGTGTCTCAAGCAGGTCCCGCACCAGGATGCACGGCTCGACGTGAACGCCGACGGCACCTGGATTCAGGACGGCAACATCAAGTTCGAAATCAACAGCTACGACACGTACGCACTCGAAGAGGCGCTCAAGATCAAGGACGCCGGCGAAGCGGACGTTGTGGTCGTGTCGATCGGGCCCGACCGCGTGACCCAGGCCCTGCGCACCGCGCTCGGCATGGGGGCTGACCGCGCGATCCACGTGAAGGATGACGACGCCGATCTCTCCGACACGCTCGGCTGCGCCAAGATCCTCGCGGCGATCGCGAAGGAAGAGAACCCGGACATCGTTTTCACGGGCTTCATGTCGGACGACGGCAACTTCTCCGCCGTTGCGCCGATGCTCGCCGAGCTGCTCGACCTGCCGTCCGCCACGGGCGTGCTCAGCGTCGAAGTCGGTGACTCGCTCAAGTGCGAGCGCGAACTCGAAGGCGGTGCCCTCGAAGTCGTCGAGCTGCCGAAGCCCTGCCTCGCGGCCATCCAGACCGGTGCGAACCAGGTCCGCTACGCCTCGCTCAAGGGCATCATGCAGGCCAAGAAGAAGCCCGTCGACGTGAAGACGATGGCCGACCTCGGCGTTTCCGACGCCGGCGCAGGCGCCGTCAAGGCGAAGATCGAAAAGGTCTACGTCCCGCCCAAGGGCGATTCGGCGGAAATCCTCAGCGGCTCGACGGACGAAATCGTTGGTCAGCTCGTTACCAAGATCAAGGAACTCGGCGTGCTGTAATCCAGCTGCTTGCGGGGCTCCGCCCCACGCAGCTGGGGATTCAGGCATTCGAGTCCAATTGGCCGACGCCTCGTTTCGAGAGAGCGGGCCTTTCAAAGAGAGAAATCAACCATGGCAAGCGTTCTGGTCGTTACTGAAGTCAACAATGGAGCCATCCGTGAATCCAGCCTCGAGCTGGTTTCGTTTGCGCGCAAGGTCGCCGAGTCGAGCGGTCGTGAGGTCAAGAGCCTCGTGATCGGCAGTGGCGTCGACGGCATCGCGGGCGAATTCGCGGGCAAGGGCGGAGGCGAGACCCTCGTGGTCGACAGCGCCGACGCCGCCAACTACAACGTCGACGTCTACAAGAAGGCGATCCTCGCCGGTGTCGAAGCCGCAGGCGCGGACCTCGTGCTCATTTCGAACACACCGCAGGGTTGGGACGTGGCACCGCGCATCGCCGCCGCCCTCGACTGCGCCTTCGTCTCCGACTGCACCAACGTCGAGGCCAGCGGTTCGAGCACCACGTTCACGCGACGCGTATTCAACGGCAAGCTCGACGCACAGCTCTCGGTCGAAGGCACCGCGGTGGCCAGCGTGCAGCCCGGCGCAACCGAGCCCTTCGCCGGTTCGGCCGACGGCAGCACCACCGCCCTCGACGCGGACGTTTCGGGCGCCCGCGCGAAGTTCGTCGAGATCAAGCAGAGCGAGAGCACGGGCATCGACCTCACCAAGGCCGATGTCGTCGTCTCGGGTGGCCGCGGCGTCGGAGACCCCGACAAATTCGCCGAAGTCATCCAGCCGCTGGCCGACGCGCTCGGCGGCGCGATGGGCGCTTCGCGCCCGGTGGTGGACGCCGGCTGGCTGCCCCACGCCCACCAGGTCGGTTCGTCGGGTCAGGTCGTCACGCCGAAGCTCTACGTTGCGGCCGGCATCAGCGGCGCGATCCAGCACCTCGTCGGCATGAAGGGTTCGAACTTCATCGTCGCGATCAACAAGGACGCGGACGCGCCGATCTTCGAGATCGCCGATGTCGGCGTGGTGGCCGATCTCTTCGAGATCGTTCCCGCCCTCACCGAGGCTGCGAACGCGGCCAAGGGTTGATCCAAACGGCGCCTCGGCGCCGGCAAGGCAAGACCTCCAGGGCCCGCGATCCGGAATGGATCGCGGGCCTTGTTCGTTCGGCCATCAGCCAACCGTCACTTCTGCGCATGACGGCCGCTAAACGATTGTTTGGGAAACTCGTTTCCGTGTTCCGGGCAAAGTCGTTCCGATGCGAACCCAGCCCGCACGCGAGCTTCTACGCCGTCAGGCCCTGTGGTCTCTCGGTTGGCAGCGCACGTGACTTCGCGCTCGACGTCGGAACCACGGGCTCGGGCGATTCCAGCGACTTCGTCCACACCCTGAACTTCAACGTCGCAGTCCCCGAGCCTGGCACTGGCCTGCTCTTCGGCCTCGGACTGCTCGCGCTGGCTGGCTCGCGACGGCGCTAACCGTTCTCGACAGCCCCGGTTCTCGATTTCGAGGCCCGCCCACCAGGGCGGGCCTCGTTGTTTTTTGCAGCCCCGAGCTTCGGTTCTGCGCAACCGAGATACGCCCTGTCGGCTTCCCGCCACGGGTCCCTGCTCGATCGGCAGCGGGAAGAACCCTCCGCTATGCTGCGCGCCGCCTCGCAACCGCGGGGTCAAGTCAACGGCAGAATCACGCGATAGGAACGCTGTCGGTTCGGCATTCGAGCCACTGCGGTCGTCATCGTCTCCGTTGTCCCTGTCGGCATCGATTCTCCTCATCCGCGCGCATCCCGTGCAGACGAAACCGGGCGCGCACGAAAGCGATTGGAACATGGCACTCAGCACTTCGGACTTCAGAAACGGACTCAAGATCGACATCGACGGCGCGCCCTGGGTCATCACCTACTTCCAACACGTGAAGCCCGGCAAGGGCGGCGCCTTCGTGCGCACCAAGGTGAAGAACCTGCTCAACGGCAAGACGGTCGACAAGACCTTCCGCGCGGGCGAGAAGGTCAGCGAAGCCGAAGTCGAAGAGCGCGGCATGCAGTACCTCTACAACGACGGCGAGTCGTGCATCTTCATGGACAGCAAGGACTACGAACAGATCCCGATCAGCGACGAAGTGATCGGCGATAACTCGAAGTTCCTGCTCGAGAACGCAGAAGTCGACGTGCTCTTCTGGAAGGGCAAGCCGGTCAACATCGAACTGCCGTCGTTCGTCGAGATCGTGATCCAGAAGTCGGATCCGGGCGTCAAGGGCGACACCAGCTCCGGTGCGACCAAGCCCGCCACGCTCGAGACGGGCGCCGTCATCAATGTTCCGCTCTTCATCAACGAGGGCGAGAAGGTCCGCGTCGACACCCGCACCGGCGAGTACTGCGAACGCGTCAACGACTAACGTCCGGGTAGGAAGGCGAGCCGGGTGCATCAGCCGGAGATCAAGCGCGCCATCGTGTTGGCGGGCGGCGGGGCGCGAGGCGCCTACGAAGCCGGCGTGCTCAGCTATCTGCTCGAGGACCTGCCCAGGGAACTCGGTCGGCCGATCGATTTCGACATCGTCTGTGGCACGTCCGTGGGCGCCATTCACGCCGCCTTTCTCGCGGCCACGGCCGACGTCGAAGAGGGGCGCGGTCACGCCCTGAAAGAGATCTGGGAACGCCTCCGCGTCGACGAGATCTTCCAGTTCGGCTTGAGGGATTTCCTGCGCATCCCGAAGCGCATGATCGGCGTTCGCCGGGTCGCCCGGCGCCTGCACGAGGGCCAGCGCCCCGACCGGCTCTACGGCCTGCTCGACACCCAGCCCCTCGAACGACTGGTGCTCGATTCGATCCCCTGGCGCGGGATTCGGCGAAACCTGCGCAACGACCGCCTCGAGGCCGTCTGCATCGCGACCACCCAGATCGCGACCGGGCACGCCGTCATCTTCGTCGAGCAGAAGGAACGCGCGCTCCCCGACTGGGCCAACCAGGACAGCGTGCGCATGCAGCCAATCCGGCTTTCGCCCATGCACGCGCTCGCTTCGGCAGCGATCCCCATGCTGTTTCCCGCCGTGCGCCTGGGCTCGCGCTACTACGCCGACGGCGGCCTGCGACTCAACACCCCCCTGGCCCCCGCCGTGCGCCTGGGCGCCAACCGTGTGCTCGTAATCGGCACGGGGACGAAGGACGTGGCCAACATCAACGAAGAACTCGCCCAGCAACGCACCGAGGGCTTCGGCAACCCGATGTTCCTGGCCGGCAAGGTGCTGAATGCCCTGATGCTCAGCCCGGTGGACGCCGACCTCGCGCGCCTGCGCCTGATCAACCGCTTCATCGACAACGCGTCGCAGACCTACGGCGACGACTTCCTCGCGCGCGTGAACGCCACCGCGGCGACGACCGAGGACCACCGCCCGATGCAGAAGATCCACGACCTCGTCGTGCGCCCCTCGGAGGACCTGGGCGTGCTCGCCGGCCAGCTCCTCGCCAACTCGCGTGACCAGTTTTCCCTGTCTCCCTTCCTCCGCCTCGTGATGCGCATGCTCGGCAGCGGGGCGGAAGCCCGCGAATCGGACCTGCTCTCCTACCTGCTGTTCGACCACGCCTATTCGCGTCCGTTGATCGATCTCGGCTACCGCGACGCCATGGCCCAGCGCGACGAGCTGGCGGCGTTCTTTTCCGACGACCCGCTGTAGACTCCCCATCGCGCCAGACGGCGTGTTCAGGGGGTGTCATGCGGGGAGATCAGCTCGCACGTCAGTGGCAGTTGATTGCGCGGCTAGCGAAGAGCCGCGCGGGTGTCGGGCTCGACGAACTCGCGCGCGATCTCGATTGCGTGCGGCGCACGGTGTATCGCGACCTCGACGCGCTGATGTACGCGGGCTTTCCCGTCATGAGCGAAAAACGTGACGGCCGGGTCTTCTACCGCTTCACCGACAGCTTCAAGCTGGGCGACGTCCCCTTCACCCCGGACGAACTCCTCGCCCTCGCCTTCAGCGCCGACCTGCTGAAGACCCTCGAAGGCACGGTCTTCCACGATTCCATCCAGTCCGCCCTGGCCAAGATCCGCGCCGGGCTCGGCCCGGAACTCGGCGGCGTACTCGACCGCATGGCGGACACCTTTCGGGTCCTACCGGGCCCTCACAAGCGCTACGAGGGCTCCTCGGAGGCGATTCGCGCACTGAACGAGTCGGTGCTCCAGCAACGCACGGTGGACATCGAATACCGCACGGGACGCAGCGGCGAGGAAGGCCGGCGCGAACTCGACCCCTACCGACTCTGGTACCGCAACGGTGGGTTGTACGTGATCGGCCACGACCACCGCTCCGGCGAGATCCGAACCTTCGCCGTCGACCGTATCCTTTCGATCCGCGTCACCGAAAAGGTCTTCGACGCCGACCCGGGCTTCGACTTCGAAACGATCGTCTCGAACGCCTTCGGCGTCATCGCCGAAACACCCGAACGCGTCCACATCCGTTTCGCCCCCGCCTGGCGCAGCCACGTGATGGAACACACCTGGCACACCAGTCAGCAGATCGAAGTACGCGAAGACGGCCGCGTCGATCTCACCCTGCAGGTCGGCACCAGCGTCGAACTCCGCAACTGGATCATGTCCTTCGGCGCCGGCGCCACCGTCATCGCCCCCGACACCCTACGCCAGGAGATCCTCAGCGAACTCGAAGCCACGCTCCAGAACTACAGCGAGCCCAACGACAGCTAGCCCAACGACAGCCAGCCCAACGACAGCTGACCGGGCCGCCTCTACCAGGTGACGACCTCGACTTCTCCAAGCCCATCGAGCCTGGGCACCAGCGCTTCAGCCGGCCCCACGATCACGACCGCCAACCGATCCGGATGCAACAGTGATTCGGCGAGCCCATGCACCTGTTCGAGCGTCACGCCATTGACCCGCGCCCGATAGGTATCGAGGGAGTCCTCGGGAAGACCGTAGACCGCAAGGTTGACCAGCCTGCCGAGCACCGCACCGGACGTTTCGAGGCCCAGTGCAAAGTGACCGAGGCTGAACGCCTTGGCGTTGCGCAGTTCTTCCTCGCTGACGGGTCGCTCGCCGCGAATCGCTTCGAGTTCTTCGAGGATCGACTCGATCGCGGGGCGCGCCTGATCGGCGCGCGTAAAGGTCGAGACCCCGAAGCGGCCCGGCCGGCGGCGCAACACGAAGCCCGAGCGAATGCTGTAGGTGAGGCCTTCGTTCGAGCGCAGGCGCACGGTCAGGCGAGATGAAAAGCCGCTGCCACCGAGCACGTTGTTGAGCAAGGACGCCGGGATGCGACGCTCGTCACTTCGCTGCAGACCTTCGTGCGCCAGCGCCATCTGCACCTGGACCATCTCCGGTCGGTCGACGACCATGATGCGCGGGGCGGGTGGCGTCGTCCGCGGAGGCGCGGCGACGGGCTTCGCGACGGGCCCCGGACGCCAGTTGCCGAACGCGGCTTCGATCTTCGCCAGCAGTGTTTCGGGATCGAAGTCACCTGCAGCGTGAAAGATGGCGTTGTTGGGATGAAAGAGCCGGCCATGCATCGCGCGGACGTCTGCGACGCCAAGGGGCTCGACGGTTTCGGGCAGGCCAGCCGACGGCACGCCGTAACGATGGCTCCCGAACAGCGTGCGCTGGAGCTGCCATCCCAACACGTTGCGCGGGTTGTCGAGACTCGCGGCGAGCCCCGCCAACTGCTCGCTACGCGCGCGCTCGACTTCACCCACTTCGAAGCGCGGGCGCAGCGCAACGTCGGCCACGAAGCCCAGTAGCGCATCCGTATCGCGCGATAGCCCCGAAGCCCCGACACCCGTCGAATCCCAACCGACCGAAACACCGAGATCCGCCCCCAGGGCTTCGACATCGCGGGCGAGTTCGAGCGCGTCTCGATCGCCGGCGCCGCGCTGCATGACCTCGCCCATCAAGACCGCGAGGCCCTCTTTGCCAGCGGGATCGATCGCAGCGCCCCGCTTCAGCTCGAGCCCCAGCGAAATCATCGGGCGCGAGCGATCGCGTAGCAGCATCACGTGGAGCCCGTTGGGCAGGCGCTTCTCGACGAGCGCTCCTTCGGCCACGATCGGCACTTCGCGCGCCGGCGGTGCCGGCAGCTCCCAGGCCGGGCGCGTCGATGCGCAACCGGAAAGCAGCAGGCACACCACAACGAACGAAAGGAGCTTTGCCTGAACGACCGACCTCACGGTGTTTCCTCCCCGGTCGGCGGTACCAGGCGCACGACGCTGCGTTGATCGGTGCGAATCACCTTGCGCAAGGCGCGTTGCACGTCTTCGGCGCTGACCGCGCGAATCTCGGCGATGCGCTCCGCCAGCGGACGCACACGAGCGAACAGCGACATCTCCCGACCGATGCGATCGGCCGTCGCGTGCGCGGTACCCAGCCCGCCGACCAACGACACTTCGAGTTGTCGCTTGGCCTTTTCGACTTCGTCGAGCTCGACGCCTTCGCGCGCTGCCTCTTCGATGACCTCGAACATGCGCGCTTCGGCGGCGTCGATCGACCCGCCGGGACGCACGGCCGCGGTCGCGTACAGGAGCCCCGCGTGCATGTACTCGATGTAGTAGGCGTGAACCGAGTTCACGAGTGGCTCGTCGTAGACCAGCGCACGATACAAGCGACTCGAACGGCCCCCCGAAAGAACCAGGCTCGCCACGTCGAGGGTGACTGAATCTTCGTGCCCCGCTTTGGGCGCATGCCAGGCGGCGTAGACGAGGGGGGCCTGCACCTCGAAGGTGACCGTGCTGCGACGCTCGCCCCGCTGTTCGGGTTCTCGCCTGACGGGACGCACGACTTCGGGGCCGCGCTCGAAGCCCCCGAACGCTCGCTCGACGTGGGCCAGGGTCTCGGCCGTGTCGAAGTCGCCCACGATCACGATCCGATAGTTGTTCGGTGCGTAGTAGGTGTCGAAGAAATCGCGACAGGCTTCGAGGGGAACCTCGGCGACATCGCTTCGCCAACCGATCACGGGGTGCCGGTACGGATGGGCCTGCCATGCAAGCGCCGAGAGCGCCTCGTACGCGCGCCCGTTCGGGCGGTCTTCGTACCTGAGCCGCCGCTCCTCGAGCACCACCTCGCGCTCGCTTTCGAGCATGCGGTCGGACAGGTCGAGAGAACCGAAGCGCTCCGCCTCGAGGTCGATCACCAGCGGCAGCGACTCGGCCGTGATGTCCTCGTGGTAGACCGTCACGTCGCGGCTCGTGAAGGCGTTCATGCGCCCGCCACGGCGCTGAATCCACTGGGCGTGCTCCTCGGGCCCGAGCCGCTTCGAGCCCTTGAACATCATGTGCTCGAACAGATGCGCGAGGCCCGTGTAGCGGGTTTCGTCCTTCGAACCGACCTGCACCCAGATCTGGAACGAGACGACGGGCGTAGAGTGATCCTCCAGGGTGTAGACGCGCAGACCGTTTGCGAGAACGGTCTCGTCCACGCGTGCCGCGGGGTCGTCGAAGCTGGCCTCGTCGGCCGAGGCCGGGGCCGCGGGCGCCAGGGCCAGGACCGCCGGAGCCACGACCGCCGGAGCCATGAAAAGCGCGAAGATCGGGAAGGTCGCCAAGCCCGCGACGACCTTCGGAAAAACCATGGGCCGAAACGTCAGCCCCTTTCGCGGTACGCCGAGCGTGCTGTGCATGGCGCGGTACCGTATCGGGCGCCTTGATCGATGTCGACGGCCCGGCCCGCGAAAACTCGCACCCAACTCGCGCGCACGCGGGAAGCAAACGGCGACATCGCGCTCCCCCAGCACCCGAGACGACCGCGATACACGCACCAGGCGCCCCCCGGATCTGAACCTGCAAGGACGCAAGGAGAAGGCGTGAGCACCACACCGGACGACGACAAGAAGTTGCGTGAGATCCTCGAAGAATCCAAGACGATCGCCGTGGTCGGCGTCAAGAGCGACGAAAGCGAGGATGCCTACCGCGTGCCCCTCTACATGCAGGAACACGGCGCTCGCATCATCCCGGTCAACCCCAAGATCGACAGCATCCTCGGAGAACAGGCACACCCGAGCCTGCGCAACGTGAAGGAACCGATCGATCTGGTGAACCTGTTCCGCGCGCCAGAGAACATCCCCGACCACGTGCGCGAAATTCTCGCCCTCGACCCCCTGCCCAAAGCCGTGTGGATGCAACTCGGCATCCATCACGGAAAGGCGGCGGCCGCGCTTCGCGCAGCGGGGATCGACGTCGTCCAGGATCGCTGCATCATGGTCGACCATCGCCGTCTGGTCGGCGAAAGCGCCTAGGCGGTTTCCTCCGATGTCCTCACGAAATCGCGACAACCTCGTCTACTCGTCCGAGCACGGACGCATGTGCCCCCACTGCGGGCTTCCGAGCAAGCGCTGCCAATGTCGCAAGAACCCCCGGCAGCGCGAAGCCGTGCCCGAGGGCGATGGCATCGTGCGCGTGCGGCGCGAAACCAAGGGCCGTGGCGGCAAGACGGTGACGACCCTCACTGGCATCCTGCTCGCCGAAAGCGAACTCAAGGCCCTCGCCAAGGAACTCAAGCGACGCTGCGGTGGCGGAGGTTCGGTGAAGGACGGTGTGATCGAGATCCAGGGCGACCACCGCGACGTGCTGGTCGAAGAACTCGAAAAGCGCGAGTTCAAGGTCAAACGCGCCGGAGGCTGAACGTGTCTCCCGAGCTCGAAACGGAGCGCCTGCTGCTGCGACGCTGGCGCGACGACGATCGCGCACCCTTTGCCGCGTTGAACCGCGACCCCGAAGTCGTCGAGTTCCTGACGGGTGCGCTCACGCGCGAAGCCAGCGATGCCATGATCGATCGCATCGAGGCGCATTTCGACGAGCGGGGCTATGGACTGTGGGCCGGGGAGCCGCGCGAAGGCGGCCCGTGCGTGGGATTCGTCGGGCTGTGGACGCCGAACTTCGAAGCCCACTTCACGCCGGCGGTCGAAGTCGGCTGGCGGCTCGCCCGTTCCGCATGGGGGCACGGCTATGCGAGCGAAGGCGCCCGCGCGGCACTGCGCTTCGGGTTCGAAGACGCAGGCCTCAGCGAAATCGTTTCGTTCACGGTACCGGCGAACACCCGCTCCCGATCGGTAATGGAGCGGATCGGCCTGCACCGCGACCCGGCCGACGACTTCGACCATCCGAAACTCGCCGAGGGCCACCCCTTGCGACGGCACGTACTCTACCGGCTGGCTGCAGACGAGTGGCGTGAGCAGTCGCGCGATCGCGCTGGCTAGACGCGCCGCCCGTAGCGCAGGGCGCGGCGCTGCATCCAACACACGGCCAGCAGATCGGCAATCGAAACAAAGAGCCGATTGCCGATGCCGTACTTCGACGTGCCGTAGCGGCGCGGGCGATGCGAGACCTCGACCTCGCGAAGGCGCGCCCCTTCCATCGCGAGCAGCGTGGGCAGGAAGCGATGAAGCCCGTTGTAGAGCTTGATCCGTCGCACATGGTGCGCCCGCATCACGCGCAGCGAGCAACCGATGTCACTCACCGGTACGCCGGTCGCGCGGTTTCGCACCGCGTTGGCCACGCGAGACGCCAGACGTCGCGACCAGGAATCGAAGCGGGGGGTGCGGATGCCGTTCACGACATCGGCCCCCTCGAGCAGCGGCAGAAGCCGCACGATGTCGGCCGGGTCGTTCTGGAGATCGGCGTCGAGGGTCGCGATCACTTCGCCGCGCGCGGCACGGAACCCTGCGCCCAGGGCCGCCGACTGGCCCGCGTTCACATCGAGCGCAATCACGCGAACGCGCGCGTCCTTGGCTTCGAGTGCTTTCGCGATGCGCAGACTCTCGTCGCGACTCCCGTCGTCGACCAGGACGATCTCACTGCGCCCTTCGACACGCGCGAGCACATCGACGAGTTCGCCGTAGAGCGGATCGAGAGATTCGGCTTCGTCGTAGACAGGGACCACGACCGAGAGGTACACGCCGCCCTCGCCCGATTCCCCGGTCCCCGTCACCCGCTCAACGACCTTCCCTGCAGAGGACAAACCAGTTCCCCGTGTCCTTGCCGTGACGCGCCGCGGAACCGATCGTGACGTGTTCCGAAACCCGCCGCAGCGTGTCGATCATGAACCCGTAGACGAAGCGCGCCAACCCGCGGTCGTTGGGCTTGATCTCCGGCCAGCCGTCGGGATGACAATCCGGCAGCAGGTTGTAGTCGACCAGCACTTCACGGCGGTCTTCGTCTTCGCGTGCGAGGTAGTACCCAGGACCCGTGATCGGGGACATGGTCTGGAAATTGAAGCCCATAAGTTCGCTGGGGGCTTCGGGATCGCGACCCGGCGGGCGAGAAAAGCGTTTCTCGAAGTGGCTGAAGAGAGGAAGCGAATTCTTGCCGTGATGCCGCACCTCGGTGAGGTCGGGAATCAAGGGCGAAACGAGATCCACCAGCCGCACTTCGGCGAAACCGTCGGCCGCGTCGTAGAGCCGACTCTGCTCCTTCGCACCGAGTGCGCGAATCGCGCTGACGCGCTCGTCGTGCGAAAGCGCGTCGAGAAACTGCGCGATCTCGGCAGTCTTGATCGAGTGGTCGCGCAGACGACCGACAAGCTCCTTGCCCGGTTCGCCTGTGGCCTGGGGCGACGCTGTGCTCATGGGGCACCTCCTCTTGCAGCAGGGTAACGTCGATCGGCCCGAAACCGCAGCGTGCTGGACTGCCTCGCGAACCGCCCTCGAAATCCACCTCGACTGGCCACCGCATGTTCCCAGAAGCCATGAATTCGATCGAAAGGCGTCTGTTCGCGCTGCTTCTGTGCGCGGCGACGCTGATGTTCAGCTTCGGGCTCGGGGCGACGGATCTGTGGGCTCCGGACGAGCCACGCTTTGCGGCGGTCGCCGAAGAAGTCCGGCAGCTCGAGCACGGCGCCGAAAGCCTGGTCGTGCTGCGCCTCGCGGGCGAGCCCTACACCCAGAAGCCGCCTTTCTACTACTGGCTGGTCGCGGGTCTCGCGTCCTTCGAAGGGCACGTGAGTGAGATCAGCGCCCGGCTGCCTTCGGCGCTGGCCGGCCTCGTGTGCATCTGGCTGACGGTTCACTTCGGCGCGGCGGTGGCACGACGGCCCACGGTGGGTTTGTGGAGTGGCGCCATTCTGCTCACCGTCTTTCGCTTCGCGCACCTCGCGCGACGCGCACAACTCGACGTGATCCTCACGGCCTTCGTACTGCTCGCGCTCCATGCGCTCTTTCGTCTGCGCGATTGCCGCGGATTGCGCGGCCGTGACTTCTATCTCCTGCACGGCGCTCTCGCACTCGGGGTGCTCACCAAGGGGCCGGTTGCCCTGCTGCCGATCCCCGCGTTCGCGATCTACCTGGCATGGCAGGGGCGGTTGTCGGGGTTCTCGCGCGTGTTCCCGCTCTGGAGCTTCGGGCTCTCGCTTGGCCCGGTGCTCGCCTGGATCGGCCTCGCGGTGGCCCTCACACCACCGGGCTTCTTCGAGGCGGCGGTCGTCGACAACGTGTTCGCGCGCTTTGCGTCGGGCACGGCCCACGTCCGGCCCTTCTACTACTTCTTCTATCAGTTTCCCCTCGAGTTCCTGCCGTGGACTTTGCTCTGGCCGGCTGCAGCGCTGTTCGCCATGAAGAGCGTGAAACAACGAGACGACGACGCGCTGCGCGACGCGACCCGCCTGCTCACGACCTTCGTGGTCTTGTGCTTCGTCTTCTTCTCGCTGTCGGCGGGAAAGCGCGGTTTGTACCTCCTACCCACCTACCCTGCCGTCGCCCTGCTGTGCGGCATGGCGCTGGACGACCTCTCGCGCAGGAGCACCCCGATGCCACGAGCGGTGTGGTACGGCGCAGCCGCTGCGGGTGCCCTCGCGATCGTGTTCGGTGCGTGGGTCTGGTTGGGAGACGGTTTCGCCCTCGCGCCGTGGCCCGCTTTTCGCCTGCCCGCCGCATTCGGCGCGGGACTCGCGGCCGCAGTCGGTGCCTGTGTCGTCGCGGGATGGCTCGCGGCGCACCGGGGCTGGCCCACCGCGGGGCGACTGGTCCCCGTGGTCGCCGGGCTCTTCGCGCTCGAATGGCTCGTCTTCAGCCTGGCCTACCCGGCCTTCGACAGCGAAAAGTCGCCTGCGCCGATCGCGCGAGCCGCAGCTTCACTGAGCCAGAAAAACGCCCCGATTGGCGTCTTCGATCACACCGCGATGAAGGGTGGTATCGCGTTCTATTCCGGCCATCGCGTGGTCGATCTGCGAAGCGAGGAGAGCGTTCGCGCCTTCTTCGCAAGCGGCGGCGAGAACATCATCGTGAAGGCTTCGAAACTCGACCGTGTCCCTGCAGTCACGGACTTCGAAGTCCGTGCGGCTTTTCGCCGCGGATCCCGCCGCGTTCTTGTCATCGGGCCGACACCTGCGACCGCGAATCCCAGCCGCCGTACGATATGGGTCGAAGAATCCAAGCCGGGTCGAGCGCGTGACCGTGTGAGAACACACCGCTGACCCATTGATTTCCAAGACGTTTCCGGGTCGCGGTCTCCCCGCCGCTATCGCGATCGGCTAACCTGCCGGACGCACCACCGGTGGCATTGGCTCGTCGCAGACCCGTCGAAATCGAATGGGTCCACGGTCGAACATCCGCAGCGTTCGAGCCCGACGACCGGCGTGCAGACCAGCAAACCGCCAGGCTCGCACCCACTCCCCCACAAGATGCGCTGCAATTGCGAAGCACCGCGATCGCGGCCACGGGGCGAAATCAGGGGCGAGCCCAGGCCGCATCGAAGCGGCCGCAGGGCGAATCATGCGACCAATCAGGCCAGGGGAGGGAAACCGATGAGTGAAGTAGCGAAACTCCAGTTGGGCGATCAGACGATCGAGTTGCCGGTCGTCACCGGGTCCGAGGGCGAACGGGCCATCGACGTCACCAGGCTTCGCTCCGACACCGGCTACATCACGCTCGACCCCGGCTACGCGAACACGGGCTCCACCAAGAGCGACATCACCTTCATCGACGGCGACAAGGGCATCCTGCGCTACCGCGGCATCCCGATCGAAGAACTCGCCGAGAAGAGCACCTTCCTCGAAGTCTCCTATCTGCTGATGGAGGGTCGCCTGCCCACCGCGCAGGAACTCACCGACTTCCAGGGTTCGATCCAGCGCCACACCATGCTCCACGAGGACATGAAGCGCTTCTACGGCGCCTTTCCCAAGGACGCACACCCCATGGCGGCGTGCTCGGCGGCAGTGGGCGCCCTTTCGACCTTCTACCCCGACTCGCTGGACCCGCGCGACGACCGCCAGGTCGAGGTCTCGGTCCATCGCCTGATCGCGAAGATGCCCACCCTGGCGTCGTACGCGTTCAAGCATTCGGTCGGCCAGCCGTTCATGTACCCGCTCAACAACCTGAGCTACGTCGGCAACTTCATGCACATGATGTTTGCCAACCCGTGCGAGGAGTACGAGCCCGACCCGGTCGTCGAGAAGGCCCTCGACCTGCTCCTCATCCTCCACGCCGACCACGAGCAGAACTGCTCTACGAGCTGCGTACGCCTGGTCGGTTCGTCGATGGTGAACCTCTTCGGCGCCATCGCGGCCGGCATCAACGCACTGTGGGGTCCGTCGCACGGCGGCGCAAACCAGGCCGTGATCGAGATGTTGATGGAGATTCGCGACGAGGGCCTCACGGGTGCCCAGTTCGTCGAACGCGCCAAGAGCAGCGACGACACCTCGCGCCTCATGGGCTTTGGCCACCGCGTGTACAAGAACTTCGACCCGCGCGCGAAGATCATCAAGCAGGCCTGCTTCGACGTGCTCAACGCCCTGGGCGTGCACAGCAAGCTGCTCGAGATCGCGGTCGAACTCGAAGAGATCGCGTTGAAGGACGACTATTTCGTCGAGCGCAAGCTCTACCCCAACGTCGACTTCTACTCGGGTGTCATCTACAACGCGATCGGCACGCCGTCGAACATGTTCACGGCGTTGTTTGCGATGGGACGACTGCCCGGCTGGATCGCCCAGTGGCTCGAGCTTCACACCTCGCCGGACTTCAAGATCGCGCGCCCGCGCCAGATCTACACCGGTGCCACCGAGCGGTCCTACGTCCCGATCGACCAGCGCTAGTCGGTCGCGCGCATCCGAGATGCTTCCACTCTGGTTCGACGGACGGATCGTCGAACGCGGGGACCCTTGTCTCTCCGTGCTTTCGGACCCGACCGAGCGGCCGGTCTGCTGCACGGCCGCGCGCGTTCGCGGCGGACGGGTCCGGCACGAAGCAGCGCATCGCGCGAGGCTGACGCGCGACGCCATGACGCTCGGGGCGGGTCGAGTCGATGACGATCGGCTGACCGAGGCCTGGGCACAGCTCTCGGAAGCGGCCTTCGGCGCCGCTGGCGCCGAGGGGATCATCCGCATCGAGGCGCATCCCTCGGAAGACGGCGAGGCCGCCCACCTGTTGGGAACGCCGCGAGAAGTCGGCGACGAGCCCACGACCTGGAAAGCGATCAGCTGCCCCACGCCGCACCCGGGCCCCGGCGCACACCGCGGCGCGAAGCTCGTCCACTTCCCGGCGTACGAAGCTGCGCGAGCACATTCGGCGTCGGCCGGTGTCGACGAGGGGTTGCTCTTCAACGGCATCGATCATGTCGTCGAGGGGGCGCGCAGCAACCTCGTCGTCGTGCGAAGCGACGGGAGCGTGGTGACCCCCGACCCCAAGCTCGGTGCGGTTCGCGGCGTCGGCCTTTCGGTATTGCAGGGCGCCATCGCCGAGATCAAGCCGGCGGCCGTGACGCGCGACGAACTGCGAGCCGCGCGAGAACTCATCGCGGTCAACGCGGTGCGCGGTGCACGCGCCATCGTGGAAGTCGACGCAGCGCCTGTGGGTGACGGCAAGCCGGGAGACTGGGCCGCCCGGCTCGACGCCGTTCTCAGCGACGGCGACTAACCAGCGATCACCTGCTGGCGTCGAAGGGGGTGTCGAAGCAGAGGCCGTCGATCTCGTCGCAGCCCCATGGCCAGGGCGAAGGCGACGGTCATCGAAAGCACGAGTTCAATGGACAGCTTCATGGGTCGTTCTCCATCCACGCCGGTCGGCGGGTCGCGGGTCGCGGGTCGCGCGTCGTGTCGGATCGAAAACACAAACGCGCGAGCCAGGGGGCAGAGCGTGAATCGCGCTCACCCGGAAGTGTTCAGCGTGCACCCGGGCTTGCATCACATCTCACACGAATCATTCAACGAAACATGCGAATGGAGGCGCTCGAGGTTCCACTGCAACCGGATCGGAGTTGCGCCGCAACGGCGTCGCGAACGACTCACCCCACATGAAGTTCACGCGGTAGGTGAAATTGAGTTCGTCGTCGGTCCACTGGCCGAGGATGCCCGTTTCGATCGCCAACCCGCGAGACGGATGAAACACGAGGGTGCCTCCGAGCTGCGCGTAGTCTTCGAGTTGGTAGAGCGGGTCGCCGCGCTCGAGCACGAGATCGTTGCCGCGGAAGTACGACGCGTGAATGCGGCCTTCGGTGGTTCGGTTGAGCGGCACGACCGCGATCGTTTCGACTTCCCAGCCGGTGCCGCTTTCGCTGTCGATGTCGCGGCCCGACTTGCGCGAATGCAGGAAGCGCCCGCCCAGGCGGAGATCGCCGAGACAGGGGGCACTGCACGAACGTGCGTATCCAACCGAAGCACCGCCGAGGAAGATCAGGTCGTTCTCGAGCCGATCGCTTTCGGTGATCTGTCCACCCGCGTGAACCCAGATCGCCTGCGCGTCGACGAAGAGCCAGTCGTCGAAGAAGCGCCCCTGGCTCGCCGAGGCAATTTCGAATTCTTCGGGCTCGGCACGCGTTTCGCGGATGAACCAGTTCACCCAGAGGTCCTGCTTGAAGCGCCTCTTGTCGACGCGGAGCTGAACGCCCTGCTCGGCGCGACCGCGCAGCTTGTTCGTGTCGTCGACCAGCGCGTCGTGGATCCAGTGTGTGGGCAGGATCGTCCCGGCGATCACATAGACGCGGTTGTCCGGCGCACCCGGCGCGAAGGTCAGGCGGATGAGCGGCTCAGCGACGTTCACGCGCTGGTCGTCGCCGAAGTCCTCGCCCACGATCGCACCGAACTCGAACTGCAAGTGCTTTGTTGGGCGATAGCGAAAGCGCAGCGGGAGCAGCGCGCCGAAGAGGGTTTCCCCTTCGACCGTTTCGAGGCCGAGAAGTTCCATGTTCTTGAAGTAGAAGGCCGACTCGGCCACGAAGTCGACGCGCCCGACACTGGCTTCGGCGCGGGGATCACCGACCGGCGCATCCGCGGTACCGGTCGACAGGCCGTGGTTGAAGCCGAGGACCGTGCTGTTGCGAAAGGTCGCGCGCTCATCGGCCTGGGCCGATGGCACCGCCAGCATGGCGAGCGTCACGACGGGCGCCGCCATCCGCGCGAACCGGAACACACGTCCGATGAAATCCCCTCGCACCACTCCCCCCGGGCCGGTCGCAACGGTGTGACGAGTCACACGAGCAACACCACAGCACATCGCGTAGCAAACTAGAGGTCCGGCCGAACCTCTAGCCCCGAGTGCGACACGGGGCGCGGCGCTTTCTGCGCTAGCGCGTGCGAAAAGAGGCGCGGCGCTTGCGGGAACCGGGACGGATCAGTGGAGCAGGCGCTCCGGGAAGATCTCTTTCAGCAGGGTCCCGTTGTCGAGGTTCTCACAGCCGGGCGGCACGAGGAAGTAGTGCATGTCGAAGGCGGGGTCCTTCGAGATCGGGAATTCCTCGAGGAACTCCTCCATCAGACGCGTGATCACCGACTGGCCGCCGTCCATGTCGAGGTCGGCGAGGTGAACCACGGCCCGTTCGCGGGTCATCCGGAAGATGCCGTCTTCGACGCGAAGTGCGCTGCTCAGGAATTCCACGAACTCTGGAAACAAACGGCCGCCCGTAGGCGCGGCCAGACCGACGATCACCGACCCCACGTTGTGGGCCTGGGAAAGTTCGGCGACGCGTGCGAGAAGCGAACTCAGTTTGCGGGGATCATCGACGGAGGGCTTCGGCGTAGATTCTTCAATCATGATGCGGGGCTTATCGACCCGGCGCTTGGGGATCTGAAGACCTCCCCGCGGCCATGTCCCCCCATGGGGCGGAGGGCCGTGACACGCGGAGTTGCGTCGAGGCGATACGCGGCGGTTGCCTGCTCGCGATGCTAAGAACTCGCGACTTCGCCGCTCAGCGGCAGCCCGGATGAATCGTCCGGGCTACCGCCATTCCGCTCCGAGGAGACACGATGAAGGCCTACCAGATCTTCGCCAGCATGGACCCCGACCGCTGCGAGGCGTTCTTTCGCGAGATCGCCGAGAACTCGCCGGGCGCCTTCACGCAGGCGGTCTACGCCGCGGCCGCGGCCTTCAAGAGCCGCCCCAAGGCCGTGATCAAACTGCCCTTCGGCAAGCGGGCTTCGATGGTGCGCCGCGCCCTGGCCCGGGTTTCGAGCAACGTCGTTGCCGAAGAAATGCTCGCCATCTACTTCCTCGAGTGCAAACAGGACATGCTGGTCGAATGGCTCGACATGCTCGGCATCGAGCACGAGGAGGGAAGTCTCAAGGAGAACAACCCCGCCGAGCCCGCGAAGGACAAGCTCGAAGCGACGATCAAGGACTTCTGCGGCAAGGACAACGACCCGGACCGCGGGCTCCTGCTGAAGGCCTTTGCCTCGCAGGACGCGATCGACTGGCCGCTTCTCGACGCCTACAACGAGGCCGGCTGACCGCCCACCAACGCACCTCGAAACGCAGACGGCCCGACCGAGCCAACGCTCGATCGGGCCGGGCCTCTAGCTGCGGACCGTTACCGCGCAGTTCGAGATGATCTTCGCGTCGCGTTCTTTCGAAGTCGCTTCGACGTAGATCTTGTCGCCCTCGTTCCAGTAGTCGATCAGGTACGTCTCGCCCGGGAAGCCGACGCCCGCGAAGCGCGCCGCGTAGCCTGCCACCTTCGTGGTGTCGCCACCGAGGCAGTTGTCGACGATCGCCTTGCACACGACACCGTACGAACACAGCCCGTGGATGATGGGCGTGTCGAAGCCCGCCATCTTGGCGAACTCGGGGTCGGCGTGGAGCGGGTTCTTGTCTCCCGAAAGGCGATACAAGAGCGCCTGCTGGGGCAGCGTCGGCACCTCGATGCGACCATCGGGTGCGCGGTCCGGCGCCACGTTGCCCGCGGCCGGGCCGGGCTCACCACCGAAGCCGCCCTCGCCTCGCAAGAAGAGCGAATAGCGGTTGGTGAAGAGGGGCTCTCCGTTTTCATCACTGGTGTCGACTTCGAGCACGCACAGGCAAGCCTTGCCCTTGTCCCACAGTTCGGCAACGCGACCGCGATTGGTCACCTTCGCTTCGACCGGGAGCGGCTTGTGCAGGATGATTTCCTGCTCGCCGTGCAGCAGCATCGCGAAGTTGAACTCGAGACCTTCGATGCCACCCACGCCCATCATCGAGCCGAAGGTCGGGATCACCGCGAAGCTCGGCAGCGCCTTCAGGTTCTTTTCGTAGGTGTATTCGAGTTCGTTCGGGTCCGTCGGCGGGTTGCCCGCACCAACGCCGAGGTTGTAGAGGATGATGTCATCCTGGGTCCAGCTCCCCGTACCTTCGCCAATGTCGGCGCCAAGGGCTTTCGAGGGATCGATCGGCATGTCTTTCTTCTCCTTGTCTCGACGGCTGCGTGAACCGGCTCAGGAAGATTCTTCGAAGGACTTCGCCACGGCCTGCATCTCACCCGCGATGCTGGTCGGGATCGTGTAGCCAGAGGTGTCGTGGATCTCGCCGATGCCGTCGCGAATTTCTTCGGCGCTGGGCTTCGCGGCCTTGCCGAAGGTCTTGCCTTCGCAGAGACCGACGAAGATGCGCGCGTAGCGGCCTCCGCCCACGTCGTAGATTTCGTGGGTCTGCTCGCAGGCCTCGCTCGCGAGGTAGGTGACGAGCGGGGTCACGCATTCGGGGTCGAGGGCTTCGGCGAGCGGGCCGAGCAGGTTCTCGGTGAGACGTGTACGCGCGATGGGGGCGATCACGTTCGACTTGATGTCGTACTTGGCGCCTTCGACGGCGAGCACGTTGGAAAGACCCACGAGGCCCATCTTGGCGGCGCCGTAGTTCGTCTGGCCGAAGTTGCCGAAGATGCCGGCGCCCGACGCGGTGAACACGAAGCGGCCATAACCCTGGTCCTTCATCACGCGGAAGGCCGGCTGCGAAACGAAGAACGCGCCCTTCAGGTGCACGTCGATCACGATCTCGAGATCGGCGGGTTCGAGCTTCGCGAAGGTCTTGTCCCGCAGAATGCCAGCGTTGTTGATGACGACGTCGACCTTGCCGAAGTTGTCGAGCGCAGTCTGCACGATGGCTTCGCCGCCTTCGGGGGTCGCGACCGAATCGTGGTTCGCCACCGCCTTGCCGCCGGCTTCGGTGATCTCCTTCACCACTTCGTCGGCCGGGGTCGCGCCCGAGCCCGTGCCGTCTGCAGCACCGCCGAGGTCATTCACCACGACCATCGCGCCGCGGCGCGCGAATTCGAGGGCGTAGGTCTTGCCGAGGCCGCCGCCGGCGCCGGTCACGATGGCTACACGATCCTGGAAACTGATATCGCTCATGCTGGGTTCCTATTCTGGATGGGTGGGGTTGCGGGTCGGGGGTGACCGTGGGGCTCGGAGGCCGCTGTGGGATCGCTCGGCGGCGAGTGGTTCGCCTCGAAACCGGCCCGGCTCGGCGACTTGCAACGGCGGAGCGCCGGAGTCGTCGAGCGCGCGGCAGCATAGCGAAGGGGGTCCTGATCGCTGCGGATCCCCTGTGGGGATCATGCTGTGCTGGAGTAGCCGCGGGCTCTGACGGGCGGCAGCGGCAGCGACAAGCTGGCCTAACATCGCGCGCGGCCTGCGCACGACCTTCACTTCGCAATGGAGCGAGTCTCGAAGTCACACCGCACATGCGCAGCAGCGACGCGGCACGGACACGGCATGACGGCAGCCCGCTTTTGTCGCGTAACCAATGGCGGTTACGGCGCGTAACTGGGGCGAGTCGAAACAACCATTCGGAGGAAGTGCACGCGTCATGCCCCCAACGAGTTCCTTGCCCAATTCCGAACGCGCCACCGCTGACCGTTACAGCGCAGCGGCCCTCGAACGCGAAGCTGCCCTGTGCTGCCCGGTGGATTACGACCCGCAATATCTCGAGATCATTCCGGCCGAGGTCCTCGAACGCGACTACGGCTGCGGCGACCCTTCGCGCTACGTGCGCGAAGGCGACCGCGTGCTCGACCTCGGAAGTGGCGGCGGCAAGATCTGCTTCATCGCTTCGCAGATCGTGGGCCCGAAGGGCCAGGTGACCGGTGTCGACATGAACCTCGACATGCTGGCCCTGGCGCGCGGCTCGGCACCGGCCGTTTCGCAGACGCTCGGCTACCGCAACGTCGAGTTCAAGCGCGGACGCATCCAGGACCTGGCCCTCGACATGGACGACCTCGAGCGCTTTCTCGCTGAGCATCCGGTGCAGAGCGTCGAACACCTCGACGCCCTCGAAGACGCCAAGGCCCAGCTCCGGCGCGACGCCACGATGATCCCCGACGGCTCGGTCGACATCGTGGTGAGCAACTGCGTACTGAACCTCGTGCGCGAAGAAGACAAGCAGCAGCTCATCCAAGAGATCTACCGCGTGCTCGACCACGGCGGCCGTATCGCGATCAGCGACATCGTCAGCGACGAGGTCGTGCCGGCAGAGCTGAGGGCCGACCCGAAGCTCTGGAGCGGTTGCATCTCGGGTGCTTTCTACGAGCTGGATCTAATCCAGAAACTCGAAGACGCGGGCTTCTACGGCATCGAAATCGACAAATGGGAAGACGAACCGTTCGCGGTCGTCGAGGGCATCGAGTTCCGCTCGGTGACCGTCACCGCACGCAAGGGAAAAGAAGGCTCTTGCCTCGAAGCCAATCAGGCGGTGATCTACCGCGGCCCGTGGAAGGAAGTCGTGGACGATGACGGCCATACGCTGAAGCGGGGTGAACGCACGGCCGTTTGCGCCAAGACCTATGCGATCTACCACCAGGCACCCTACCGTGATGATTTCATCGCTGTGCCGCCTCGCGTGCACGTGCCCGAAGACGAACGCGGTGAATTCGATTGTTGCCGCGACCAGGTGCGCGACCCGCGCGAAACCAAGGGACAGGACTATCGCCTGACCCGCGAACCCGGCGAAGGTGAAAGCTCGTGCTGCTGAAAGACGAACCGGACATCGCAGCGGGCAGCGTAGGCGCGGCGGCGGACGAAGGAGTGACGACGGCGCGCGAAGCAGCGAGCGTCGCAGACGCCAACTTCGATAGCTACGCGCGCGACGCCCTCGGCACGGGCCTCGTGCGCGGTGCGGCGACGACGCTGCAGGTGAACATCACCAAGCGCTGCAACCTCGCCTGCCATCACTGCCACGTCGAAAGCGGACCGAAGCGCAGCGAGGCGGTGAGCGAGAAGATCGCCAACCGCGTGCTCGAACTGCTCGAACGGAACCCCTCCCTCGAGGTGCTCGACCTGACTGGCGGCGCACCGGAGTTGTCCGGTCAGTTTCGCCGACTCGTCACCGGTGCGCGCGCGCTCGGACGCCGGGTGATCGATCGCTGCAACCTCACGATCCTGTACGAACCCGGCCAGGAAGACACGGCCGCCTTCCTCGCCGAAAACCGCGTGGACGTCGTGGCCAGCCTTCCCTGCTACACCGCCGAAAACGTCGAAGCCCAGCGCGGGCGCGGCGTGTTCGACAAGAGCATCGAGGGGCTCCGCTGGCTTGTGGAGCTGGGTTATGGCGACCCGGGAGGCGACCTCGTCCTCGACCTCGTCTACAACCCGGGCGGTGCCTTCCTTCCACCCGCGCAAGCCGAACTCGAAGCCACCTATCGCGATCGACTCGCAGGCAACTTCGGTATCCGCTTCAACCGGCTGCTCACCATCACCAACATGCCGATCAAGCGCTTCGCGCACGACCTCGAACGCGAGGGCCGTCACGGCGAATACATGTCGTTGCTCGTGAACCACTTCAACCCCGACACGGTGGCGGGGCTCATGTGCCGCGAAACCATTTCGGTAGGCCACGACGGCCAGCTCTACGACTGCGACTTCAATCAACAACTCGAATTGGGAATGACGGGCCCCGCGAGCTCGATCTTCGACTTCCACGACGCGGCCGCTCTGACCGGTCAGCGCGTGGCCACCGCGGCACACTGCTTCGGCTGCACGGCCGGCGCGGGATCGAGCTGCGGTGGCGCCCTGGACTGAACCACCCCTCATGAAACGAGAGACGAACGACGCCGCGGACGAAAGCGGCGAGAGCAACACCACGCGTCTCGTGGTCGGGGCCGCCGTGCTGGTGGCCTTGCTCTTCGGCGCACGGCACCTCGGTGGCTACCTCCCGCAGGTCGTCGAATATGTCGAAGGACTCGGGGCACTGGGCCCCCTGGTCTTCATGCTCGCGTACATCGTCGGGGTGGTGGCGTTTCTACCGGGTGCGCTTCTCACGTTGACCGGTGGCGCACTCTTCGACATCGGCCCGGGCACGGTCTACGTGTTCGTCGCCGCAACGATCGGTTCCGCGCTGGCCTTTCTCGCTTCGCGCTACATCGCGCGCAGCATGATCGAAGCCAGACTGCGCGAGAACCCGCGCTTCGCTGCGCTCGATGAAGCCGTCGGCGACCAGGGACGCAAGATCGTCTTCTTGCTGCGACTCTCGCCCGCCTTCCCCTTCAATTTCATGAACTACGCGCTCGGGCTCACCCGCGTGAGTTTCCGCGACTACTTCATGGCGAGCGCGGGCATGTTGCCGGGGACGCTCTTGTACGTCTATTACGGCAAGGTGGCCGGCGACGCTGCGGCACTGGCGGCGGGAGCGACCGTCGAGAAAGACGCCAGCCAATACGTCGTGCTCGCTCTCGGGCTGGTGGCCACCATTGCGGTAACCACCATCGTGACTCGCATCGCACGCAAGGCACTCGCCGAAACCACCCACATCGCCGAGCCCGCGGACAGGAACGCGACATGAACGAAGCCAGCGCGATCAGTGACGTCATCCCCGTCGAAGTGCCGCCGATGGACGCGCACAACCGCAAGCTCGTGGACAATGTGCACCCGGCCGAGTGGCCCAACCCGGAACCAGCCCCCTCGTACAACCTCGTGGTCATCGGAGGCGGCACTGCGGGGCTCGTCGCCGCCGCGGGTTCGGCGGGGCTGGGTGCGAGGGTTGCGTTGATCGAGCGGCACCTGCTCGGCGGTGACTGCCTCAATTCCGGCTGTGTCCCTTCGAAGTCCCTGCTGCGTTCGGCCCATGCGATCGCGGACATCCGGGCGGCGGCCGACGTCGGTGTGGCAGTCGACCCGAGTGGGGTGAAAGTCGACTTCGGTTCGGTGATGGAAAGGCTTCGAGAGATTCGCAGCCGGATCAGCAAGCACGATTCGGCGACCCGGTTTCGCGACGAGTTGGGCGTCGACGTCTTCATCGGCGATGGCAGATTCAAGAGTGCGGGCGAAATCGAAGTGGCGGGCAAGACCCTGAAGTTCAAGAAGGCGGTAATCGCCACCGGGGCACGGCCTTTCGTACCGCAGATCCCCGGGCTCGAAGGAGCCGGCTATCACACCAACGAGAGCATCTTCGGCCTGACCGAACTACCCGCTCGCATCGGGATCATTGGCGGCGGGCCGATCGGGTGCGAACTCGCGCAGTCTTTCGCGTGCCTGGGCAGCAAGGTGACGTTGATCGAGCAGTCGCATCAGTTCCTGGTCCGCGAAGACCCCGACGCGGCGGACACCCTGCGCGCCGCCCTCGAGCGTGACGGGGTCGACGTCGCGTTGGACACCGCGGTAGCCGCAGTCGAGGGCAGCGGCGAAGAGAAGCGGATGAAGCTGGTCCGGGGCGGGAGCGCGGGCGGCGAACAGAGCGCAGGCGAACAGACGAGAGAAGAATGGATCGAGGTCGACGCCATTCTGGTCGGCGCCGGCCGCATTCCCAACGTCGAAGACCTGGGCCTCGAAGCCGCGGGCATCGAGACCGATCGCGCGGGCGTCGTGGTCGACGACCAGCTGCGCACCACCAACCCCAACGTCTACGCCAGCGGCGATGTATGCATGTCGACCAAATTCACCCACGCGGCCGACTTCGCTTCGCGCGCCGTCATCCAGAACGCGCTCTTCTTCGGCCGCAAGAAGGTATCGAGCCTGACCATCCCCTGGTGCACCTACACCCGCCCCGAGATCGCCCACGTGGGGATGTACGAGCGCGACGCCCGGGAAAAGGGGATCGAAGTCGACACCTGGGTTCGCTCGTTTGCCGAGGTGGACCGCGCGATCGCCGAAGGCGAAGAAGAAGGCTTCGTGAAGATCCACACGGTGAAGGGCAAGGACACGATCGTGGGCGCAACCATCGTGGCGAAGCACGCGGGCGAGATGATCAGCGAGGTGAGTGTCGCGATGGCCGGTGGCCTCGGGCTGTCGAAGCTTTCCGCAGTGATCCACCCCTACCCCACCCAGGCCGAAGCGATCCGGCAAGTGGGGGATGCCTTCAATCGCACGAAGCTGACGCCGCTCGTAACGAGGCTCTTCGATCTGATTCTGCGCTGGCGGCGGTAGTCGCCGCCCCGTAACGGGGACGGCATACTGCGCCCATGACGATCGGCATCGACATGGGCGGCACCGGCGTGAAGATCGCCAGTGTGGAGGGACCGCGCGTGCTGGGCTCGTGTTCCATCCCAACGGATGTGAGCGGCGGGCCACTTGCGTTGCTGGATGCGATTGCCGAGGCAGCCCTCGGCCTGGAGGCGAAGCCGCGCGCCGCCGGCTTCGGCGTACCGGGTGAAGTGGACGACGAGGGGCGCTGTTATCGGCTGCCGAACGTGCCCGGCTTCGAAGGCGTTGCGATGCAGGCGGAAATGGAAGCGCGGCTCGGTTGTCCGGTGAAGGTGGAGAACGAAGCGACGGCGGCCGGCCTGGCGGAGCTGCACTACGGGCATGGCCGCGAACATCCGACCTTTCTGTTGATCACGCTGGGCACCGGGGTCGGCGGTAGCGTCGTGATCGACGGCAAGGTGCGGCGCGGCCGGCACGGCTTCGGCGGCGAACTTGGGCACATCGCTCTCCACCGCGAGGAATCGTGGTCTTGTGCGTGTGGGCAACACGGGTGTCTCGAGGCGTACGCGGGAACCAGGGGATTGATGCGCTACTTCGAGGCCGGAGGCGGGCGCGCGAAAGAGGTGCGTGACATCGCAGACAGCGCACGACGCGGCGAGCGTGCGGGGCTCGCAGCGTTCGAACAGATGGGCGAGGCGTTGGCCGATGGGATTCGCTCGCTTCAGTGCGTGCTGGACGTCGATGCGATCGTCTTCTCGGGCGGAATCTCGGCAGCGTTCGACCTGTTCGAGCCGAGCTGCCGAAGGGCACTCCGAGCGCGGGCTTATGGGCCGCCGTTGGGAGAGGTGCCGCTACTGGTCAGCGCGCTGGGCGAGCAAGCCGGGCAGGTGGGGGCGGGGTTGTTGCCGAGCGCGTAGCCCCTACGCCGTCGCGGGGTTGTTCTCGACCGTCACGATCTCCGCGACTTTCGAATCGTCGCGAACCAGCGAGATGACCACTTCGGCGATCTGTTCGGGGCTGAGCAACGTCACGCCGTCATGGACGGGGCGCAGCCAGTCGGCGACCTCGCCTCCTCCCGTCTCCAGGATCATCGGCGTATCGACGAGCCCCGGACAGATGCAATTGACCCGGACACCGTGGCTCTCTGCGAGCGGAACACACGAACGCGTGAAGTGCACGACACCGGCCTTCGTCGCCGCATACACCGCCTGCGGAGGCAGCGGCACGAACGCGCCGCCAGACGAGGTATTGATGACGACACCGCCACCACTTCGCTTCATCGGATCGAGGGCGAGCTGCGTACCCAACACGACACCCGTGAGGTTCACACCGACGATCGCAGCACACCGCGCAGGGTCGACGTCGGGCCAGATGCCACTGCCTTCTCCCATGCCAGCGTTGTTGTGGAGAATGTCCAACCGGCCGAAGGTCTTCTCGGTCTGATCGAAGAGCGTGCGCAACGAGCCGAGGTCCGACACGTCGGTCTCGACCGGGAGCGCTTCGGCGCCCGCGGCCTCCACCGCAGCTACCGCGGCATCGAGCCCTTGCACGTCTGCCAGAACCACACCACGCGCACCGGCCTGCGCGAGCGCAATCGCTGTCGCGCGACCGATGCCACTCGCAGAACCCGTGACGATGGCAACGCGATCCTTCACATCCATGGTGGGCAAGCTAGCACCGCTTCACGCCTCGCTCGAACTCACCTTTGCGCCGAAGCCCGCACCACGAAGTCGCCCACCACCAGTACGTCCATTCCCGTCTCACGGAACGTCCGCACCGCATCGTCGACCGTGTTCACGATCGTATCCCCCTTGATGTTGAAGCTCGTATTCATCAACACGGGGGTTCCGGTCTCCTGGCGAAAGGACTCGATCAATTTCCAGTAGCGCGGATTGACGTCGCGCTTCACGGTATGTGGGCGCGCCGTACCGTCGACATGGACGACCGCCGGCACCTCCTCTCGTCGCTCGGGCTCCACCTCGAAGGTCAGGATCATGAAGGGTGAGTCCTTTGCACCCACGAGGTAGTCGTCCTTCGCTTCGTCCAGGATCGATGGACAGAAGGGGCGCCAGGCTTCGCGGAACTTGATGATCTCGTTGATCCTGTCGTCCATGCCGGGGATCTTGGGGTTGCCGAGAATGCTTCGATTGCCGAGCGCGCGTGGCCCCACTTCCGCCCTGCCCTGAAACCAGCCGACGATCTTGCCCGCGGCCAGCTCGGCCGCGGTTTCCGACTCGACGTCATCGCTACATGCGTAGTCGAGGCCGGCCCTGTCGAGCGCTTCTTCGATGGCTTCCTCGGAGACTTCGGGCCCGTAGTAGGTGTGCTCCATCTTCCACTTCGTCTCGTTGCCGAGACGCGCGTTCAGCTCGAGCGCGGCACCCAGGGCTACACCCGCATCGTTCGCTACCGGCTGCACGAACAACCCGTCCACCAGGCCGCTCTGCAAGAGCTCGCCGTTGTTCTTGCAGTTGAGCGCGACGCCACCGGCGAGACACAGGTTGCGCGAACCGGTCTGCTCGACGGCCCGCTCGACCAGATGCCGCGAAACGTCCTCCAACCGCCTCTGTATCGAAGCCGCGACGTTCTTGTGCCGCTGATCGATCGGGGCATCGTCATCGACCCGGCGCGGACCGCACAGCGCCTCCAATGCGTCCACCCGAAAGCGGCCCTGCGGTATCGAGTACCGGTAGAAATACTTCGGATCGAGTTCATACCCATCGCTCGTGTCGCGGATGATCTCGGAAAGGTCGAACTCGGGCTCCCCATACGAAGCCAGCCCCATGACCTTGTACTCGTCGTTGTTGCGAACGAAGCCCAGGTATTCGGTGAACTCGCTGTACGCGCGGCCCAGGGAATGAGGGACCGAGATCTCGCGAAGGGTTTCGATTTCGTTCCCGCGGCCGTGTCCGATGTAGGTCGCAGTCGTCTCCCCGGCCCCGTCGAAGTTGACGAGGGTCGCTTCGTCGAAGCCCGAGCAGCGAAAGCTACTCGCCGCGTGACAACGGTGGTGGTGAATGCAGGTGATCGGTGGCACGTATGAACCGAAGTGCTTCTTGAACGCCCGCTCGAGTCCACCCGCCACCAGTTCCAGGGCATCGATCGTGAGCACACCGAGCGGATACTCGGTCTTGAACGCAAGACCGCTGCGCACGTAGGTCGAGAGCCGGTTCCAGACGAGGCCCGGAATGTTCATCCACCCGTAGGCGACGTGATCGACCTCTTCGATCGAAAGGCCCTGGCTTTCCAGGCAGTAGCGGATCGATTGGGCGGGAAAGCCGCCGAACTGCTTCACATGCGTGAAACGCTCTTCTTCGACGAAGGCCTCGAGTTCGCCGTCCACCAACAGGCAGGCGGACGCGTTGTGCATACCGCCGAAGCGACGAAACAAGCCGTCGCGCAGGGTGCTGCCGTTGATGCCGAGGATGGTGGTCAAGCCAGGCGATCCAGGCTAACGGGGGGCGATTTCGCGGATGAACTTCGCGGGGTTGCCGGCGTAGATCCCGGGCTTGGTGATGTCCTTCGTCACCACCGCACCGGCGCCGATCACGACGTCGTCACAAATCGAAACGGGCATGAGGGTCGCGTTGCTCCCGACCGAAACCCGGTCACCGATCACCGTCGCGTGCCATTCCGAGGTGTCGAAGGAAGGCCCACCCGTGTGGAAGGGGTCGTTGATGGTCACGACGCCGTGACCGATGAAGCAGTCCTCGCCGATGCTCACCATCTCGCACAAGAAGCTGTGGGACTGCACGCGCGTGCGAGCACCGATCTTTACGTGGCGCTGGACCTCGACGAAGGGGCCGATGAAGCAGCCGTCGCCAATCTCGCAGCCGTAGAGGTTCACCGGACGCACCACGCGCACGTCCTTGCCGAACTTCACATCGACGATGTCTGCGTCGATGAATCGAACGCCGTCCACGATGCTCCCGCCTTCTAGTTTGACCGGTTGGCCCGTCCGCGCGCAGGATACCCCAGCCACGCGCGAGTGGTCCCCGTCGCGCCGGGCCTCGGCTACCCTCGCTGATCACCATGACCACACCCCGCGTATCCATTGCCATGACGACCTGCAACGCGGGTCCGTGGCTGGCCGGACAACTCGAGAGCTTCGTACGCCAGAGCATGCCCCCCGACCAGGTGGTCATCTGCGACGACGGCTCCACCGACGGCACCATCGACGCGCTGCAGGCCTTCGCGCAGAGCGCCCCCTTCGAGGTGCAGGTCGTGTGCAATCCCGAGAACCTCACCACGACACCCAACTTCGAACAGGCGGTGTCGCTGTGTCGGGGCGAGTTCATCTTCTTCGCGGATCAGGACGACGTCTGGCACGAAGACAAGATCGAAACACTCGTGGGCACTCTCGAAGCCGACCCCGAAGCGGGGGCCGTGTTCAGCAACGGGCGTGTCGTCGACGAAAGTCTGGCGCCGCTCGGCTACACGCTGTGGGACTCGCTCTGGTTCCACCCGAACGAACGCGTGCTGGTGCGCAGCGAACGCGAGGCCAAAGTCTTCGTGCGCCACGTGGTCGCGGCGGGGACCACCCTCGCGTTTCGATCCTGCTATCGCGACGTCTTCCTGCCTTTCCCCGATCTGCACGATTGTCACGACGCCTGGGTCACGTTCAGTATCTGTGGTGTCGCGAAAGTCCGAATCGTCGAGCGCGACCTGATCGAATACCGCCTTCACGGGCAGAACCAGTTTGGCCTGCAGCGCTTCAACCTGCGGGAACAGTTCGCCAAGGCCAAAGAGCAACTCGAGATCGGCGCCTTCCATCACAACGTGGTCTTCTTCACGACCGCGCGCGACCGCTTTCGCAAAGTCGAAGCCGAAGGACGAACGCTGCGACCGGAGGTCGTGGCCCTTGCAGAGGGAAAGATCCGTCATGCGGGCCTACGCGACGCCATGTCGGGCGGCTTCTTCGAGCGGCTGCCGACGATCGTGCGCGAGGTACTCAATCGCGGCTACTGGCGCTTTGGCTATGGCGTAAAGAGCCTGGCACAGGACCTTCTCCTGCGTTGATCCAGCGCGCCCCTACGCCGGGGCCTTCCGCCCGATCGCCACGAACTCGTTGTGCGGGAACACGTGCCCGACGAAGCGCGGGAAGGGAAACGAATAGGCACGCTCCTGCGGTGCGCCCGCACCTTCGAGGATGCGCGCGAGCTTGGGCGGATCCATGAATTCGACGTGCGTCGCGTCCGTGCGGTAGCCCGCCTGCTGCGGCGCGATCAAGACCACCCGCCCCCCGGCGCGCAGGTACTGCAGGTAGCTCGCAATCATCTGCACCGCTTCGTCCAGCGACATGTGTTCGACTACGTGCGCACAGAGCAGCGAGTCGAAGCGACCTGCGACCGCATATTCCGAAGCCCCGAAGTCCGCGGGCACGAAGGCCTCGCATCCGCGCTCGCGGGCCGCAGCGACCGAATCCGCGTTATGGTCGACGCCGACGCCGTTGTTCTGCAGATGCACGAGATTGCGCCCGATGCCGCAACCCACGTCGAGCACGAACCCCAGGTCGAGCCCGCGCACGTGCCGGCGATACGGCGCCTGCACATCGAGCCACTGCTTCCACCCGGCTTCGCCCAGGGTTTCCAGACGACGGGTGTAACTCTCGCCGCGTGTCGACCGCTCTTCGCTCATGGCTCCAACTCCAGCGCCGCACCCGCACTCGACGTCTTCTGCACACGCTCATAATGGCGCGAAGGATCGACGCGCGGCCACTCGAAACCGGGACCTTCGCGCTTGGTGAAGACCAACCCCACGGTAAACACGGAGGCCGACCCCAGCAGCAACGCACCCAGCAACACTCCCACCACACCGCGGCGCAACGCATTCCCCGCAGTCAGCCAGTCAGCGAGCACTTCACTCGAATACACCCCGAACGGCACCGCGGCGCCCAGCAAGTAGCTCGCTTTCACGGTCGCGTACCACGGATTGTTCCAGGTGAACATCACGTAGCCGGCGATCGTCAACACGACGAGCGCGACGAAGACCGTGTCCGCACCTCCCGGATCGCGAAGCGCGCGCTTCACACCGCGCGTGAACCCGATCGCGAATGCCATCGTGGGGAGCAGCCCCAACAACAGCAACAGCGTGCCCGTGTTTTCGACCGGAGGCGCCGAACGCGGCAGCATCACACGATGCCCGTCATACCACAGCGTCGTATAGGTCGTGCCCCAGACCGAATGCAGCAGGTCGGGCGATAGCACCTGCGGGTCAGTGAACGTAGCCAGCGGGAATCGCAGGTAATCGGTCGCGAACCGCTCTCCCGGCGGCATCGTGAACATGATCTCGTGCACCGAGAGGTTCTGGGGATAGAAGTAGCCGTACTGCACGAAGTTGAGCACATACGGCCAACCACCGATCACCGTCGCAACCGAACCGAAGAGCAGGATTCGCACAGCGGCGTCACGAATCGCTCCCCGCTTCCAGCCCGCAATCGCCCAGGCCAGGCACGCCGCCACCATGACGAGCACGCCCGTGAGCTTGGTCAGGAAGCCGAACCCAGCGACCACGCCCAACCCCGCAACCAGCGGCACGGACAGCCCCCAGCCCTCCTCGCTTGCGAGATCCAGCGCCACTCCGAGCACCACGATCGAGATCAACGCACTCGATAGAATCTCTTCCCCGAGCATTGCGCTCATGTAGAGATGCGCAGGCAAGAAGAGGATGAGCGCAGCGGCGATCACAGCCCGCAGCGCCCGTCCGGGGTCGACACGTCGTACCCAAACGACTGCGCAACCTGCCGCCGCGAGTCCCACAAGACTGCTGAACACCCGCACCGCGATCGTGATCGTCTGCTTGTCGCCGGCGATCACGCGCCCGAGCAACGCCGACACGTAGTAGAAGAACGGCGGATGCGCGGTCGACCAACCTTCATTGGGCCGGGGCAGACGCCACGAAGAAAGCAGGTGCTGGATGTAGTCCCAATTCGCAGGCGCATCGAACCCGAAGTGGAGCGGGTACGCGAACGCGTTGTGGATGCGGATCGCAGTCGCCGTGAGAACGATGCCGACGCCCCACCAGCCGATTCGAGTTGACTTCTGTTGATCCGTCACCGCAGGCAAGCGTACTCGTTCACTGGAGCCCCCACAAAACGCGCTTGATCGACATCGGCCCGTGGCCGAAACTCCTGAACCGCACCGCGCCACGTGGGTACAGGATCGTCACAACCCGTTCATTCTCTGAGGAGCCCCACATTGTCCCTGCTCAAGCGTTTCCTGGGCCTCGACATCGACGACGCCAACACGGCGCCCTCCCCCGGGCTCGACCGGATCATCGAGGCTCTCGAACACCTGCCGACCGATCGCGCGCGCTACCTGGCCGCGTTCGCCTGCGTGCTTGCACGCGTGGCGCACGCCGATCTCAAGATCGAGGAGTCCGAAGTCGACGCGATGCGCCGCGCAGTCGCATCACTCGGGAACTTGAGCGAAGACGAAGCGTTACTCGCGGTCGACATCGCCGTGAATCACGCCGTGGAAGACGGCGGCACGCAGAACTACCTGGTGACCCGCGAGTTCAAGGAAATCGCCAACCGCGAGCAGCGCTTCGGGCTGGTGGAATGCCTCTACGCCGTGTCGGCGGCCGACGGCTCGATCTCGACGACCGAGAGCGGCGAGGTGCTCAAGATCGCCGAGGAACTCGGCCTATCGCGCAACGAAACGATGGCGCTCCGCTCGGGATGGAAGGAGCACCTCGCGGAGTTTCAGGGGCTCAAGCAGTCGCCGAAGGAATGAGCCGCTCGCGAAAGACCTCGATGATACGGTAGAGCGCCGCCTGCGTGGGGTGACCGTCCTCGTCCACCAGTTCGGTGGTGACGACCGAATGCGCCGCCCTCGTGAGGCCGTGCGGATTGCCGGGGCCCGAATCGATTTCGATGGCTTCGAACCCATCGCCCAACTCCGCTTCGAGGCGACGAAAGCGTTCGCCCGGACACATGGGATCACCTGTGAAGCGCATCGCCAGCACGCCCGCCCCTTCGTTCGCCCGCCGCTTCACGATCTGGAGATCTTCATCCGAAAGGTGAAGCGCTTCGCGATGCGACGCACTCACACCAAAGGGCAGTGAAGGCTGACTCAGCACCGGGGCCATCACGCTTTCGTCGACCATCAGCGACAGCGCGAAGTTGCCCGTCAAACACATGCCGATCGCACCGACGCCCGACCCGCCGCATTCCGCGTGGGCATGGCGGCAGAGGGCGCGGAGCCAATCGGTGATCGGGCTCGATTCGTTGCGCGCCAACACGCTGAATTCTCGTGAGATGCATGCGCGCCCCATCTGGCCCAGTACGTAGGGCATGCTCAGCGGCTTGTTCGGTTTGCCGAACATGTGGGGCATGTAGACGGTGAAACCTTCTTCGGCGACGCGGCGCGCAAAGCCCGCGACCTCCGGCGTGATCCCGGGAATCTCGTGCATCACCACGACGCCCGGCCCCGAGCCACGGCGATAGACTGGACGGGCCACTCCGTCATGGGCGAACTCGAAATCGTCGAAGCCTTCGAGCGACGCTTCTGCTGACATCGCGGGGCAACCTCCTCTCTTCGGGCCGCGGCGGATCCGGTCCGGCAGATTTCGATGCGCACCGCGAACGTAGCTCTCGTGCATCCCCCTGACCCGCGTGTGAGTCATCTCAGATGGGGTGGGCAACACTCGCGTTGGGCCCCGGACAACGGCCCCACGATGGTTCTTTCGATCGCTACCGGGTATCGTGAATCGCAATGGAAACCCTCGACTGGCAGGGCTGGTTCACGCTCGGCGTGATCTTCTTGGTCCTGGTCGCCATGATTCGCGGGATCGCCGCGCCCGATTTCGTGATGATCGCCGGCTTGATCACGCTCGGGCTCGCGGGGGTGCTCTCGCCCGAAGAAACCTTCGTCGGTTTCGCGAACCCCGCCATGGCCACGGTCGCGGCACTCTTCGTGCTGTCGGCGGCAATGCGCGAAACCGGCGCACTCGAAATCACGCTGGGGCGCCTCTACGGCAAGGCGAAGAGCGAACTCAGTGGCATGGTGCGAACCCTGCCCGTGCTCGCGGGGCTTTCCGGCTTCCTGAACAACGCACCGATCGTGGCCATGATGACGCCACTCGTGATCGACTGGTGCCGCCGCAATCGCATCGCCCCGAGCCGGGTTCTGATTCCACTTTCGTATTCCACGATCCTGGGTAGCTCGTGCACGGTGATCGGCACCAGTGTGACGCTGATGGTCGTCGGCCTCGTGGCACAGAGCGACATGGAACCCATGACGCTCTTCGAAGTCGCGCCGGTGGGCGTTCCGATCACCCTGGTCGGCTTGCTGTACCTCATCTTCATTGCACCGCGCATCCTGCCCGAACGCATCGACCCGGCTTCCGACGTCGGGAACAAGCGGCGCGAGTATACGGTCGCGATGCTCGTGGAAGACGACTGCGCGCTCATCGACCAGAGCATCGAAGATGCGGGCCTGCGCGACCTACCCGGCCTCTTTCTCTTCGAGATCCGACGCAGCGATGAGACGATTCGCAACGTGGGTCCGTCCGAAGTCATTCACGGTGGCGACCACCTGGTCTTCGCCGGAGTCGTTTCGACCATCGTCGACCTCCAACGCATTCGAGGTCTCGTCCCGATCGACGACGACGACCTGCCCGCCCGCGGTTCTTCTCGCCACCGCCTGACCGAAGCCGTGATCTCGCGCTCTTCGCCCCTGGTGAACCGCACCCTCAAGGCGGCGAACTTTCGCACCATGTACAACGCCGCGGTGATCGCGGTGCATCGCAATGGCGAGCGTGTCCAGGGCAAGCTCGGGCAGATCGTCCTCAACGCCGGCGACACCCTCGTCTTTCAGGCGACATCGAACTTCGCCGAACGCCACCGCAACAGCCCCGACTTCTATCTGGTGAGTGAAGTCGAGGACTCGCACTCTCCCGAACACGAAAAAGCGTGGCTGGCGATCGGGGTGTTCGCGCTGATGGTCGTGCTCGCAGCAACGGAAGTGGTCCCGATCGCAATTGGGGCCTTCGTCGCGAGCGGCATCCTCATGACCATGCGCTGCATCACCGGACAGATGGCGCGCAAGAGCGTGCAGCTGCATGTCCTGGTCGTCATCGCTGCGGGCCTCGGCATTGCGTCGGCCATCGAGAAGACTGGCGCCGCGACGGCGATCGCCCATCTGCTCGTTTCGCAGTCCGAAGCCTTCGGGGCGCTCGCGATCCTCGCGACCGTCTATCTGCTCACCAACGTGATGGCCGAGATGCTCCACCACAACGCATCGGCTGCCATCATGTTTCCAATCGCCGTCGCAGCGGCAAACGAAGCTGGAGTCGACCCGCGCAGCTTCATCATCGCCGTCACCCTCGGTGCACAGCTTTCCTTTTCGTCGCCCGTCGCATACCAGACCCATCTGCTCGTCTATGGCCCGGGCGGTTATCGCTTCACCGATTTCGTGAAGGTCGGTCTGCCGCTGAACCTGATCTGCGCGGCCATTGCCCTGTACGTGATCCCGATCGTCTGGCCGTTCTGATTCCACCCGGAGCCGAAAAAATCAAGCAGTTCATGAAGATGTACAAGTCGGCCAAGTGGCTGGCGGACAACTTCGAGCAGTACCCGCTGCTGCTGGGGGAACCGGTCGGTTTCGAGATCCCCTACCCTCCCTGGCCCGACCCGGAATAATCGGGTATCGAGTCAGCATCGGGTTCGACCGATGAGTGAAGACCGGGAAGCCCACTGAACGGCGAGTTCGAAAACGCATGAAATTCCAGCAGCGCATACGGCTCATCGCAACGCTTGCAGCGATCATCATGCTGCAAGCGCCGTTCTGCGCCGTCGCATGCACGCTCGAACCAACGCCGCCCCCGAGCGATGCGGCGCACACCGACATGCCTCCCTGTCACGGCGCCTCGAACGACACCGAGGTGCCAGCCGCTCCCCACGAGTCGAACGAAGACTGCGGATGCGACGACGCGCTCCAGGCCGCGATCCCAGCACCCGGGCAGAACACTCCTGCGAACCCGACCGCGCAGCTTACGCTGGCTCTGCCGTTGGCCCCGTCTCTCGCACAGGCCCACGCCACGTATCTGCTGGCGCCTCTGCGCGAAACCGATCTTCCTCCACCGAAGATCCTGCTGCTGAAGCAATCGTTTCTGATCTGATTCCCGACTTCTCAAGATGAGGCCGCGCGCTGGTTTGCGCGGCACCGCGCATGGCGTTGATCCGCCGTGCGATCGATCGAGAACTCGGGAGCCAGAAAGATGACAACACAGATTGCAGGTCCGCGCACCAGACGCGCATGGGCCGACCACGCCGGCTGGCGGACACGCGGCCTCCGCGCAGTGCTCTTCGCGGGCGGCTTCGGCCTCTTCGCCAGCTTCGCCCTCTTCGCGACACAGGCGCAGGCCGGTACGCCCGCGCAACTCCCACCCGTGCTCACCCTCGAGTGGTGTCTCGAACGGGCGAAGAGCGCGAACCCCTCGCTCGAAGTCGCGCGTGCGCGCGCAACGGCGGCGGAACATCGCGTGAAGCCTGCGGGCGCCTTCGACGACCCGCGCCTTTCGTACAACGCGAGCAACATCCCGGCCGGTGACTTCGATTTCGCTTCCACTCCGCTTTCGGGGCACCAGTTCGGACTTCGCCAGAAGCTCCCCTTCCCGGGCGAACGCTCGAACCGCCGAAGGGCGGCGGCACGCGAAGCGACGGCACTGTCGCTATCGGCCGAAGACGAACGACTCGCCATCGAAGCGACCGTCGAATCCGCCTGGGCGGAACTCGGTTTCGCGAGGCGGGCCCTCGACATCACGGACCGCAACATCCAGCTCCTGCGTCAACTCGCTTCGACCGCCGAAGCGCGGTACCGGGTCGGAAACGGTCTGCAACAGGACGTCCTTCGCGCCCAGGTGGAACTCACCGCGCGACTCGAGGAACGCCTGCGGCGAGAGGAAGCCATCGAAGCGAGCGCCGCGCGCCTGGTTGCGCTCCTCGACCTGCCGCCGACGACCGCCCTTCCCCCGATCGAAGCGCTGGGGCTCACGACGGCCGAACCCGCGCTCGAACCCCTGCTGATCAATCTCGATGAGAAGAGCCCGCGCCTGCTTGCCGCGCGCGCGCAGGTTTCGTCGGCGCGACACCGCGTGCGCGCGACCGAACTCGAGGGGTTGCCCGACATCGATCTGGACGTCGGCTATCGCGTGCGGCGCGACCACCCGGGCGACGCCGTCGACGGCGACGACTTCATCTCGGCCGGCTTCACCCTTCGCCTGCCGGTAGATCGCGGCCGCTGGCGTGCGCGCGCTGCGGAACAGAAAGCGAACCTGCGTCGCGCAGAAGCCGAGCTTCGAAGTGCGCGTGCGCACCTCGCATCGCGGGTGCGCACGGCGCACGCCCAACTCGTTCGCGCCGCTTCCGAAGTCGAACTGCTTCGAACGGGCCTCGTGCCCCAGGCCCAGCAATCCCTCGAGTCGAGCCGCTCCGCGTACAAGGTCGGCCGAATCGAATTTCTGAGTCTGCTCGATAGCCAGGTGCGACTGCTCAACGCAGAGCTCAGGCTCGCGCGCGCAACCGCGGACACACATCACGCGTTTGCGTCACTCGAAAGTGCCGCGGGAGAAAAACTCCGATGATTCTCATGACATCCACGACGAATTTCGCCCGCACGTTGCTCACCGTCGCCGGCCTTGCACTCGCCCTCGCGGCCGGCTGGTTTTCCCGCGACCTCTTCCCGCCGACACACACACCGGCGATGGACCCCGAGGACGAACACGCCGCGCATGCGGTCGGCTCGCCCTGCCCCGGCGGCGCGGCACCGCGTTACTGGAAGGCGCCCATGGACCCGACCTACGTGCGCGACGCACCAGGCAAGTCTCCAATGGGGATGGACCTGGTCCCCGAATGTCCCGCCGACGACGCGGACGCTCCCGAAGGTGCGGTGGTCATCGACGCTGCAACGATGCAGAACATGGGCGTACGCACGGCGCGCGTCGAACGTCGCGACCTCGTTCGCACGGTGCGCGCCTTGGGCCGCGTCGCCTACGACGAACGTCGCGTTGTGCACATCCACACCAAGGTGCAGGGCTGGGTCGAAGAACTCTTCGTCGACTACGTGGGCCAGACCGTTCAGCAAGGCGAGCCGCTGCTCGAGATCTATTCACCCGAACTCGTCGCCACGCAGGAAGAACTCCTGCTCGCCCACCGCTACACGGCGGCCACGCAGGAAAGCCCCTTCGAAGACGTACGCGAAAGCGGAGCGTCGCTCTTCGACGCCACCCGGCGCCGTCTCGAACTGATGGACATCCCCGAGCGAGACATCGACCGGCTGCTCGAAACGGGCGAAGCGAAACGTACGCTCACGCTCTATGCCCCCTCTTCGGGCATCGTGACGCAGCTGGGCGTGCGCTCGGGTATGGAGGTGAGACCGAACTCGAACCTCTACACGATCTCCGACGTCTCGCGCGTATGGGTGCTGGCCGACGTCTACGAGTACGAACTCCCGTGGCTGGCCGTCGGACAGAATGCCAGCGTAGAGCTCAGCTACCTCCCGGGCGAAACCATGGAAGGCCAGGTCAGCTATATCGCCCCCTTCCTCGACCCGACGACGCGAACCGCCGAGGTCCGGGTCGAACTCGACAACGCCGAAGGGAAACTCAAGCCCGAGATGTTCGGCAACGTGCTGATCGCGGGGGCGCCCCGTCCGGACACCGTTGCGATCCCGCAAGACGCGGTGATTCGTTCGGGCACGCGCACCCTCGCCATCGTCTCCCTCGGCGATGGACGTTTCGAACCCCGCCCCGTCGAAATCGGCCTCGACACCGGCGACGGATGGTTCGAGGTCGTGGCGGGTCTCGACGTCGGTGAGGAGATCGTCTTGTCGAGCCAGTTCCTGATCGACAGCGAGAGCAATCTCCAGGAAGTCGTGCGCAAGCGCCTCGCCAAGAGTGGAGGCGAGTAGACGTCATGCTGAGGAAGATCGTCGAAGGTTCTGCGCGCAACCCGTTCCTGGTCGCCATCGGCATTGCGGCGCTGCTGGCATGGGGAAGCTACGCCGTCGTCAACACGCCACTCGACGCGATCCCGGACCTGTCCGATGTGCAGGTGATCGTCTTCACGGAATACCCCGGCCAGGCGCCTCAAGTCGTCGAAGACCAGGTCACCTATCCGCTCTCGACCGCGATGCTCGGCGTCCCGTTCGCGAAAGTCGTGCGGGGCTACTCGTTCTTCGGGCTGTCGTTCGTCTACGTGATCTTCGAAGACGGCACCGACCTCTATTGGGCGCGCAGCCGGGTGCTCGAGTCACTCAACTTCGTTTCGGGACGCCTGCCCAAAGGTGTCAGTCCGACACTCGGACCGGACGCGACGGGCGTGGGCTGGATCTACGAATACGCGCTGGTCGATCGCACCGGCACCCACGATCTCGCGGCACTTCGCTCGGTTCAGGATTGGCATCTCCGGTACGAACTCCAGAGCGTGCCCGGCGTGGCCGAAGTCGCGAGCGTCGGTGGTCACGTGCGTCAGTACCAGGTCGAAGTCGACCCGAACCAGCTCGCGATCTACGGGCTTTCGCTCGATCACGTCCGACACGCGATCGAGCGCAGCAATCGCGACATCGGCGGCAGGCTCGTCGAGCAGGCCGAAACCGAATTCATGGTGCGCGGTCGCGGTTACATCGCATCGACGCAAGACCTCGAACAGATCGCCGTCGGGGCGAACGCAACCGGCACGCCGGTCCTGCTGCGAAACGTGGCCAGCGTGTCACTGGGACCGGAGCTGCGCCGCGGACTCACCGACCTCGACGGTGAAGGCGACGTCGCTGCGGGCATCGTCATCATGCGCTCCGGCGAGAACGCGCTCGAGACCATCGCGAAGGTCAAGGAAAGACTCGCCCAACTCAGCGAGAGCCTTCCGGCCGGCGTCGAGATCGTCCCCGTCTACGATCGCGCGCCATTGATCGAGCGCGCGATCGAAAACCTGCGTGAGAAGTTGTTCGAGCAGGGGTTCATCGTGGCGCTCATCTGCGTGGTGTTCCTTGCGCACGTGCGAAGCGCGCTCGTCGCCATCCTGCTCTTGCCGCTGGGCATCCTCTTTTCGTTCGTCGTGATGTTCCACCAGGGCATCAACGCGAACATCATGTCGCTCGGCGGGATCGCGATCGCCATCGGCACCATGATCGACGCAGGCATCGTCATGGTGGAGAACGCGCACAAGCATCTCGAACGAGACGGCGGCAAGCGGCCGCGTCGGGAAATCCTCATCGAAGCCGCGGTGGAAGTCGGGCCTTCGCTCTTCTTTTCGCTGCTCATCATCACCGTGTCGTTCTTGCCGATCTTCGCGCTCGAAGCGCAGGAAGGAAGGCTCTTCAAGCCACTCGCATTCACGAAGACCTATGCGATGGGAGGCGCCGCGCTTCTATCCATCACGGCCGTTCCCGCGCTCATGGTCTGGCTCGTGCGCGGGAAGGTCCGCCCGGAGCGAAAGAACCCCCTGAACCGACTCGCGCTCGCGGCCTATCGACCGCTACTGGCCGCTGCACTTCGCCATCGCTTCGTGGTGCTGGCCGTGGCGGTCCTGGTCTTGTTGTCGAGCCTGGTACCGCTCCAACGCATCGGCTCGGAATTCATGCCGCCGCTCGATGAAGGCGACCTGCTCTACATGCCCACCACCCTGCCGGGGCTCTCCATTACGAAGGCGCGGGAGATTCTCCAGCAGACCGATCGCCTGATCGCGACCGTGCCCGAAGTAGAGCGCGTATTCGGCAAGATCGGGCGCGCCGAAACCGCCACCGACCCGGCGCCACTGTCGATGATCGAGACCACCATCACGCTCAAACCCAAGAGCGAATGGCGGTCGGGCATGACGACCGAGAAGCTGATCGCCGAGCTGGACAGCTTGATTCGTTTTCCGGGTCTCACGAACGCGTGGACCATGCCGATCAAGACGCGGCTCGACATGCTGGCGACGGGAATCAAGACCCCGGTCGGCATCAAGGTTTCGGGCCCCGACCTCTCCACGCTCGAAACCCTCGGGCGAGAGATCGAAGCCACGCTGCGAGATCTTCCCGGAACGCTCAGCGTCTATTCGGAGCGTGTCGTGGGCGGCAACTATCTCGACTTCGACGTCGACCGCGCGCAGATCGCTCGCTACGGGCTGACCGTCGGCGACGTTCAGGACGTGATCCAGACCGCGGTCGGCGGCATGAACATCAGCCAGACCGTCGAAGGCCTCGAACGCTACCCCGTGAATCTCCGCTACAGCCGCGAGCTTCGCAGCGATGTCGCAGCACTCAGGCGCGTACTCGTCCCCACTCCGAGCGGGGCCCAGGTGCCGCTCGAGCAACTCGCCGAGCTCCGCTTCACGAAAGGGCCGCCCGCGATCAAGACCGAAAACGCGCGACCGAACGCAACGATCATGGTCGACCTCGAAGGGATCGATGTCGGCACCTACGTGCGCAACGCCCGGGCGGCACTCGCCGAAGGTGTCGACCTGCCGCCCGGCTATTCACTCACCTGGAGTGGCCAGTTCGAATACCTCGAGCGCGCGATCGACCGCCTCATCCTGGTCGTGCCCGTCACCCTCGGCGTCATCTTCCTGCTGCTCTTCTTGAACTTCCGCGCGGTCGTCGACACCCTGCTCGTGATCGGTGCCATTCCATTCGCACTCGTGGGCGGCCTCTTCCTGCTCTGGGTGCTCGACTACGACTTCAGCGTTGCGGTGGGCGCAGGCTTCCTCGCCCTGGCCGGGCTCACGGCGGAAACCGGCGTGATCATGCTGCTCTTCTTGAACCAGGCGCGAGCACGTGCTTCGCAGGCGGGAACACTGCGAACCGTCGAAGATCTCTGGCACACGACGATCGAGGGCGCGACCTCGCGCGCACGCCCCCTGCTCATGACCGTGGCGTCCGACGTGATCGGACTGCTCCCGATCATGTGGGGTATCGGAACGGGCTCGGAGACCATGCGCCGCATTGCGGCCCCGATGGTGGGCGGCGTGCTGAGCGCGACGCTCGTCACCCTGTTCGTCATCCCGGTGCTGTACGTCGTGATCCACGGGTGGAGGCTCCCCCGCGCCGAACGGTCGCCGAAATAGCAAGCGCCCGGATGCCGTTCGTATCCGGGCGCTCGGTGTGACGTTGGTGGTCGACGTGAAGGACGACCGTGCAAGCGACGGCTATTCCTCGTCGTCCGGAATCTTGGAGGCGTACTTCTCCTTGAGTTCCTTGGTGACGTCGGCCGTGGCCGGGGCGTAGCGGGCGAACTCCATCGAGAATTCGGCCTTGCCCTGGGTGGATGACCTCAGATCCGTGGAATAGCCGAACATGTCGGCCAGTGGCACGTCGGCCGAGATCTGGACGAAGCCATCGGCGTCGTAGGTTCCGATCACCTGACCACGGCGCTGCATGATCGTCTTGAGGATCGCACCCTGGAACTCACTCGGGCCTTCGACCTCGAGCTTCATGATGGGCTCCATGATGATGGGCTTCGCCTTCTGGAAGCCTTCGCGAAAGGCGCCACGCGCCGCAGCCTGGAAGGCCATTTCCGACGAGTCGACCGCGTGGCTCTGACCATCGTTGATCACCACGCGAACCCCCAACACCGGGAAGCCGATCAGGCGTCCCTTGTCCAGGCAGCTCGCAAAGCCCTTCTGGACCGCGGGGATGTACTCCGTCGGAATCGCACCACCCTTGATCTGGCTGTCGAACTGGAAGTCCTGGTTGCCTTCGTCGTCCTTGCCGATCGGTTCCATGTAGCCGGCCACCTTGCCGTACTGACCCGAACCGCCCGTCTGCTTCTTGTGGGTGTACGAGAAGTCAGCCCGCTTGCTGATCGTTTCGCGGTAGGCGACCTGGGGCGCACCGGTTTCGACCTCGCAGGCGTATTCGCGTGCCATGCGCTCGACGTACACCTCGAGGTGCAGTTCGCCCATGCCGGAGATCACGGTTTCGTTGCTCTCCGGGTCGACGCCTGCGTGGAAGGTCGGGTCTTCGCGGACGAAGCGGCCGAGCGCCTTGCCCATGTTGTCCTGGGACTTCTGATCCTTCGGCTTGATCGACAGCGAGATCACGGCGTCCGGCACATGCATCGAGCTCATCGCGTAGTTGAGCTGGCCGTCGGTGAACGTGTCACCGGACGCGCACTCGATACCGAAGAGCGCGATGATGTCGCCCGCGCCCGCTTCTTCGATGTCCTGCATCTCGTCGGAGTGCATGCGGACCAGGCGGCCGACCTTGTGCTTCTTGCCGGTACGACTGTTGATGATCGTCGTGCCCTTTCCCACCTTGCCCTGATAGACGCGCACGTAGGTGAGCTGGCCGTAGCGACCGTCTTCGAGCTTGAAGGCCAGCATCACGAGGGGCTGGTCGGTTTCGCTCAGGATCGCGACCTCGGCCTCGTCGTTGTCGAGGTCGACGCCGGTGTTCTTGATCTCGGTCGGGTTCGGGAGGTAGGCGACCACCGCGTCGAGCAGCTTCTGCACGCCCTTGTTCTTGTACGCCGAACCGAGGTAGACGGGCGTCAGGTCGAGGGAGAGGACGCCGTTGCGGATCGCCTCGTGCACGAGCTCTTCGCTGACGTTCTCTTCGAGGATCGCCTCCATGAGCGGCTCGCTGAACATCGAAACCGCGTCGAGCATTTCCTCGCGCGCGTTGTCCGCGTCGGCCTGCATGCCTTCGGGGATGTCCTTCTCGACGACGTTCTCGCCGTTGTCGCCCTCGAAGTAGTAGGCCTTCATCGTGACGAGATCGACGACGCCGTCGAACTCGGCTTCGAGGCCGATCGGCAGCTGAAGCATCACGGCGTTGTGACCGAGCTTCTCGCGCAGCTGCTCGCTCACCTTGAAGGGGTTCGCGCCCGAGCGGTCGAGCTTGTTGATGAACGCAATGCGCGGAACGTTGTAACGCTTCATCTGGCGGTCGACGGTCATCGACTGCGACTGCACACCCGCCACGCCGCAGAGGATCAGCACCGCGCCGTCGAGCACGCGCAGCGCGCGTTCGACTTCGATCGTGAAGTCGACGTGACCGGGCGTGTCGATGATGTTGATGTTGTGCTTGTCCCAGACGCTATGGGTCGCCGCGCTGGCGATCGTGATGCCGCGCTCGCGCTCGAGTTCCATCGAATCCATCACGGCACCGACTTCGTCCTTGCCGCGCACTTCGTGAATCGCGTGAATCTTTCCGGTGTAGTACAGGATGCGCTCGGTGAGCGTCGTCTTGCCGGAATCGATGTGGGCACTGATGCCGATGTTTCGGATGGTGGAAAGATCGTTGAACATGGTCTGGCCTTCTTTGGATTGCGATGCTCTGATTCTGGTGCGTGGGCTTTGCTCGGTATGAGATTCACACCGCAGCGATCCATTCCGATCTCGAATGGATCAGATGGCTTGTTGCCAGCCCGCGGCCGATCGCTGAAGGAGATCTTCGGCTTCCGGCGGAAGCGGCTGAATCCTTCAACTGCGGTCGCTCGTCACGCGTGTGACGAGATGCGATGGGCTGCGATTGACTTCGCTTGTGGACTGGGGGGGACCCGCTCAGGGGACGGTCTCGGGTCCTTAGTGGCCGCGCACTCTAGCTAGGTGTCAAAGGCTTTTCCAGCGGGGAAACCCCCGTCGCGATTGACGAATCGCTGGTCCCCGTGGGAATCAGCTGCCGCGGAAGTGCGCGGTCATGTGATGAGCGAGCGCTTCGCTCGAATAGCGCGATGCAGTCCCGATCGGACAGGCGAGCCTGGCGTCGCAACGCGAGGCGCATTGCGCTTCGCGGTGCCGCCAATCGCTGCAGCGAGCGATGTCGATTCCCACCTCGCCGACGGCTCCGGCCGGGCATGCGACGACGCACGGGGCAGCGCAATCACTGCAGAAATCAGGGGTGGGAGGCGCTTCGCTTCCGGCTGGGGCGGCGCGATCGGTCAAGAGAACCGCGCGAATCGCGAACCAGGGGCCGTGCTCGCGGTGCAGCAGCACGCCGATGCGGCTGCGCACACCCAGCCCTGCGGCGTGGGCAATGGCCACGAAGTCGGCGAACTCACCCTCCCCGGCCCCGCGCCGTTCCCAATAGAAGAGTGCGCGGCTTTCGACGTCTCGTTCGCGAAGTTGCGCGACGACCGTGGTCACGCGCGCTTCGCAAACCTCGTCCAGCGGATGCGGGCTGTCGGGGCGCTCGCCACGTGCATGTTCGTAGAATGCCGAGCCGCCAGACCCGATCACGTAGGCCGATGCGGCGCCGGGCAGAAGTGCACCGCTCTGCCAGGCGTCGGGGACGAGCGAATCGTAGGTGTCGACGCGGAGCACCCCCGCGACGTTGAGGCCGCAAGCGCCCAGAGCGGGCTCGAAGCCCAGGGCATCGGGTGTGCCAGCGACCGGCATCGACCCGGTCCGCGGCAGCGACGCTCCGTTCTCAGCCGAGTCGATCATCCTCTTGCACACCCTGTTCGGCCGCCGCGGTCTTCTTGCCATCCGCACCACGCGCCTTGGCGACGAACACCGCGCCCTTGCCACACGCCACCACGATGCCACCGTCGCGCACCGCGACCACGGTGCCGGGCTCTCGCGCGACCGAAGCGTCATCGAGCCGGCCCCCGAAGAGCCGGATGTCCTCGTCACCACGCCGGGCGAGCGCACCCGGCGAGGGATCACAACCGCGGATCTTGCGATCGACGACGACCGCGTCCTCGCTCCAATCGATGCGCGCCGCTTCGTCGTTCACCAGCCCCTGCTCACTCGCTCCCGCTTCGCTTTGCTCCACGAACTGCGCCGAGCCATCCGCCACGCCGCTCACCGCGTCGAGCATGGCGGTCACACCCATCGGATAGAGCTTGTCGAAGTAGAGCGAGCCCATGGTGTCCTGGTTGCTGATCTCGACACCACCGCGTTGCACGACGAGCGGGCCCGCGTCCACACCCTCGGTCACCTTGAAGACACTCACTCCGCTTTCGCGCGCACCCATGATGATCTGCCACGAGAGCGCCGCGCCCCCGCGAAACGCGGGCAAGAGCGATGGATGGAAGCAGAGGGAGCCCTGGGGCGGCGCATCGGTGATTTCGGGCGGCAGGATCGCCGTCGTGAACGGCAACACATTCAGGTCGACGTCGAAGCGCTTGTACTCGTCGACGATCTCGGGGATCGCGACACCCTTCTTGCGGAAGCGCTTGTAGCGAAAGAGCGGCCAGCCGCGCTCTTCGGCGAGCGTCGCCAACGGATCGGGGCGGCCTGCGTCCGGAGGTGCGTAGACGACGGCGATCTCGAAGCCGGCGTCTGCGAGTTTCTCGGTCACCTCTGCACCGAAGGGGGCCTGTCCAAAGACGGCGAGCTTGAGCGACATCGCGGGGGGTCCTCTTTGCTGGAATCGAATGAGTATGGAAGCAGGCCGGCGTCAGCGTGCGAGTGACGCGCGATCGCCGACCTTGCTGTAGAGCCTCGCCGGATTACCGGTCACGACGGTGTGGGGTTCGACGATGCCACGCACGAGCGATCGCGTCCCCACGACGCTCTCGCGGCCGATCGTCGCACCGCGCAGGATCGTCGAATCCGCGGCGATCCACACGTGATCTTCGATGCGCACGGGCAAAGAGACCTCGGGGTGCTCGCTGTCGACGGGGTGCTGATCCGAATCGAACACCCGCGAGCCCATGCCGAGCAACACGTTTTCGCCGACATCGACTTCGACCTTGGCGCTCAACATGCAGCTATTGAGTTGGCTGGCCCGCCCGACCCGGAGATACCCGCTCTCGAAGGCCCGGAGAAACAACGGACCCAATTCCGAGCGCAGCCAGACGTCGTTCTCGATCTTGACCTCGGCGTTCGCCGCAACGCTGAACCGCACGCCATCGCGGATGCGCTCGGCCACGACGCCGTCGCCGATCGAGAGCTTCGCTCCTGGTGCCAGGTCGAAGCGCGCGACGGCGAGGTTCGTGCTTGCGCCGGGATGGATGTCGAGACCCGGGTGGCGGACCATCAACATACGCAGGCGCACGCGATCCCAGGCCCGAACCCCCTTCAAGAGCAAGACCTGCAAGCGGAAGAGCAGACGGGAAACCATCGCCCTGGGACGGGCCGGGGCTCAGCCCTGGCCGGGGCCGCTCTGACCTTCGCGCAGGCGGAAGGTGATGAAGCCATGGGTCGGGTCGTAGGGAGAAAGCCCAACGGTCACGCGGTCGCCGGGGATCACGCGGATCCGAAAGCGCCTCATGCGGCCCGACAACTGAGCGGTGACTTCCTGACCTGATTCGAGGGTGATCTGATATCGGCCACCGCCCAGAATCTTGTCGACACTGCCTGTCGCCTGGATGAGGTCGTCGCGCGCCAAATGCCTGCTCCCGTGTTGCTGTTTCCTCGAGTGTGATCACCCGAACTCGCGCAGACCCTAGCGGAAAGGACCGCCACTGAGAACCCAGGGTCAATTCAGGCCGAACTCCGCGACCGCGCTCGCGAAAGAGATGCTAGCCTCGCCCGCCGCGGAGAGGTGGCGGAGCTTGGCTGAACGTACCTGATTCGAAATCAGGCGTACCGGCAACGGTACCGAGGGTTCGAATCCCTCCCTCTCCGCCACCAACACTCATCTTTTTGGGTGTCCCGGGCGGCATTTCGCTGACGAGATCAACCCACGCCATCAATCTCTCGAGAACCAGCTACGAGAGTTCCGAGCCGTTGGCGGCACCGGCGACCTCTTCGGGTGATCTAACGTGCTGGTAGAAGGCAATGATGTCTCTGAGGTTGATATGACCGAGCAATCCTCCGCGCTCACCGGTGGTCTCGACGATCGGTAGGTTCTCGAATTCACCTTCACCGAAGAACTCGAGCGCTCGGATCAAGCTGTCCCCAGGGCTGAGATGGATGATGCGCCGGTTGGCGAGATCGTGCGCGACCACGAGAGGTCCGAGGTCTTCGATGTTCTCTCGATCGGCGATCTCGTTGAGTGACAAGAGGCCAGACAGTTCACCGCAGTCATTCGCGAGCAATAGGTCGCTGTGCCCTGTGCTCTCCGCGACGGATTCGATCTCGGAGAGTCGCGCCTGTGGAGATACGATCGCTGACCGGTCGTAGACACCGCGCATGGCCTCACCGATCGTGACGCGGTTGAGAACTCTCGGATTCATCTCCCAGAGGTGAGCTCGTGTCGCGAATTTGTTGTCGACCTGCGCGACGTAGATCGACCAGCGCCGCGACGTCACGAGAGCAATGATGGCCACAACCATCAACGGCGGCAGGAGTTCGTAGGCGCCGGTGAGCTCGCTGACCATCATGAGTGAGGCGATCGGAGCGTTTGCGACGCCAGCGAAGAACGCCCCCATTCCAACGATGACGAACGGAGTCACATCGGGAACGAGTTCGGGAAAGGCTTGATGACTCAGCATTCCGACGCATCCCCCCAACATCGAGCCAATGAAGAGACTTGGAGCAAAGACACCACCGGATCCTCCCGACGAAATCGTAAACGAAGTCGTCACGATCTTGAGCACTGCGAGTGTCGCAAGCAGTCCCACGGTGATATCGAGCCCGTCGACGGGCTTACGGAGAATCAGTTGTTGGACGTATCCGAACCCCTGGCCCATTACTTGTGGATAGGCGAGGCCGACCAAACCGACGAGAAGTCCGCCTAGCGGCGGGACGAGGTACCGGTTGATGGGCAGCCTGTCGAAGAAGAGTCGCTTCGAACCATGGAGGAAGTTCACGTACAGGTAGCCCGCCCCCGAGCAAACGAGGCCGAGTACGGCATAGAAGAGGAGCTGTATCGGGGTGTGAAACGTGTCACTGCTGTAAGCGAAAACGTGATGAAAGCCGTTTGCCGAGCAAAATACGGTGTAGGCGGTGACGGACGACAGAATCGCGGGGGTCAGTGCGTCGGTCTCGAGGTCTTCCTTGTAGAGGACTTCGACGGCCGTGAGTGCTCCGCCGAGTGGTGCGCGAAAGATCGCACCGAGTCCGCCGGCTGCGCCGGCCACCATCATCGTACGTCGGGCCCGCGCTCCCATCTTGAGATAGCCGCCCAATGCGGATCCGATTCCCGCACCAATCTGAGCGATTGGCCCTTCTTTCCCCGCGCTACCACCGGATGAGAGGGTTGCGAGAGTGGCCAGCGACTTGACCAGCGGCACGCGACCTCGCATCGCTCCGGCTTTGTTGTGGAACGCATCGATGTATCCGTCTGTGCCCGTGCCCTCGGCTTCTGGAGCAAAGGTCTTCACGAGGAGGCCCGAAACGAGCCCACCCGCGACGGGAAGAACAAATAGAACCCACCGCCTCGGTGGACCGTCAGGCATCAGCGCACCAGATGCCTCGCCGGACGGGTGCGGCAAATTCACCTGCGCCCACCATCCCATCGTGACTTCGGTGGCGACGTGCAACAGTTCGTTGAAGAGGATCGCCCCGAAGCCTGAGAGCAAGCCGATCGCTATGGAGTACAGGTAGATGGTTCGAGGGTTCAGGCTGGTGAAGAGCCGCTGCAGCACCTTGAATTCGGGCCGCGATTTCATTGCGCTTCCTTGGCTGTTCTTGCGGTGGAGGTGAGCGCAAGATACATCGCATGAGCAGCGATTGCGGCGCCAACTCGCTCCTGGAGTAGCTGCTTCATGATCGTAGGGAGTTCTTTCGAGTTGCCAAACCCCGATAGGTACATCGCATTCAGCACAGATGCCTGCCTTGAACTATCGACGCAGTTGTTGGTTCGGCCGCAGATCATCGACACGTGGCTCGACGCGCACCGCCCGGCAGCGGCCGCTGTCCCGAGGAACACACTTCAGGAATGGTCCGTCATCGGAACCCCAGGGCGGTGCCTGCCCTACGGCTTCCAAAAACGCGGGAGCATCAGAGCAAGAACAGCGAAGAACTCGAGCCGCCCCAGCCACATGAGGAGAATCATCACGAGTTTCTGCCATCCCGCGAAGAATGCGAAGTTCTCTGTGGGGCCGACCGACGACAGGCCAGGCCCGATGTTCGAAACGGTCGCAAGCGAGGCCGTCGCAGCTGTCACGATGTCGGTGTCCCCCACCGACAGCAAGAGGGCGCCGCCTCCACAGCCGAGTGCCCAGAAGAGGAGAAGTGCTGTGACTCCTCGGGCACGACCTGGTCGCCGACGGTGATGGCAACAACCGAGTTGGGGCTGAACGTCAGGCGAACCTCTCGGAGGGCGACTTTGGCTCCGATCAGCAACCGGATGACCTTCGCGCCACCAGCGGTCGAGCCAGCGCAGCCGCCAACGAACATCAACGAGAGAAGCGTGGCGTGGGCGAATCCCGGCCAGCCTGAGAAGTCCGCTGTAGCGAAGCCAGTCGTCGTGAGGAGGGAGACGACCTGGAAGGTGGCATCGAACAGTGCATGGACAGGGGCAGTGTCGATGCCTGAAGCGTAGATGTCGACTGCGACAACGGCCGCCGCAAAGGCTGCCATCGAGAGATAGACACGGAACTCGACGTCGCGGAGGGCTTCCAATCTGGCGTGGCCCAAGAGCGAATAGTAAAGGGCGAAGTTCACACCCGCGGCCCGTCGAGCGACCCAGGTGTCAACGAAGCGATCCTGGGGGGGGCCTGCGTCGACGGCAACGGAGGTTGGTAGTGAACCTGCGACTGGTGTTGCGCGGCCTTTCTGGGAATCGCGCCGAAACCCAACCTGTCCTTCCTGCATGAGTGGCACGCCGCTTGCTGTGAGACCTGTAGCTCAACCCGAAACACGACCTCTGGCGGTACGAGCCCGTGACCGCCTTCGCACGATTTCAGTCTGAACCCATGCATACACAGAATCGAAACACCCCTTCGAACCAGACCGGAAGTCCAACGAAAGGCAGCGCATCAGCACGCCCCGCGAAGCTTATGCGAGCCGAAACCGGCTACCGCTACGTGTGGCCGAGACCCGATCCTTCCGAGCAGAAGCATCTCTACGAGAGGGTTTTCTACGAGAACGATCACCCCGGCATCCTGAACAAGATGGAGCGCGAGCTCGACTACTGGAATGCCATCTGGTCGCTACGACGAGAGCGCTTCGAAGCGACGCTCGGGTCGGGACCGCATCGCCTGCTCGACGTCGGCTGCTCGGGCGGTTTCCTGCTGAACCATTTCGAGAAGCACGGTTGGAGCACGATGGGTATCGAACCGTCGCGCCGCGCCGTGGAATACGCACGCGAGCGTTTCGGCATGGACATCCACCAGGGCACCGTCGAAGACTACTGCCCGAGCGAACCCTTCGACGTCGTACACAGCTCGAAGGTGCTGGAGCACGTCCCCGACCCGGAGCGGGTCGTTCGACTCATCGCATCGTGGGTGCGCCCCGGCGGACTCGTGTACTTCGAACTGCCGAACGACTTCAACCCGCTGCAGATCGCCGCCCGTGATTCGCTCGACAAGCCATCGTGGTGGGTCGTTCCCCGACACCACCTCAACTACTTCGACTACGACTCGCTTTCTGCGCTGCTCGCCCAGCACGGTCTCGAAGAGGTCGAACGCGTCGCATCGTTTCCGATGGAGATGTTCCTGCTGATGGGCCGCGACTACATCGGCCAACCCGAGGTCGGCGCCGAATGCCATGCCATGCGCATGCAGCTGGAAAAGACGCTGATCGAATCGGGCCATGCGGACGCCCTGCGCAGGCTCTACGACGCCTTCGCCGACTCGTCCATGGGACGAACCTGCGCGGTCCTCGCGCGCAAGGCCACCGCCGACTGAGGCACGAACTCCCGGCACCCCCCGGCAAACTCCCTCGATTTCACGCGGGATTTGAAAACCGACCGTCCGGACGGTATAAACCAGGGCGATGCCCGCCGAATCGAGAGACAAGATTCTGAACGCCGCCGAAGCGCGGCTGCTGGTCGGCGGTCCCGCTGGGCTCGTGCTCGACGCGGTCGCCCTCGACGCCGGCATCAGCAAAGGCGGCCTGCTGCACCACTTCCCGTCGAAGGAAGCCCTCGTAGGCGGGCTGTGCGATCGCATGCTCGAACGCTTCGAAGAGGAAATGGCCTCGCTGTGCGCCGCCGACCCCGAGACGACCGGCGCCTGGACCCGCGCGTACCTCGCCTCGACGGTCACCGGTGACGGCAAGCCCGCCGACAACTCGGCGCAGTTGATGGCCGGCATCCTGGCCACGATGGGACGCGACTCGGTCCATCTCGAGAAGGTCCGTCAGCACTTCGTTCGCTGGCACGCGCGACTCGAAGACGACGGCATCGATCCCACCATCGCGACGCTGGTTCGTCTCGCGGCCGACGGCCTCTGGTTGTCTGCCCTGCTCGGGCTTCAACAGATCGACCCCGCTGCCAGCCAACACCTGCTCGGCGAGCTGCGCGACATGACGCGTCCCGCGCGGTGAGTCCCAGCCGATGATCACCTCTCGCGTCGATGTCGTGATCGTTGGAGGGGGTTCGGCGGGCTGCGTGCTGGCCAATCGGCTGAGCGCCGAGCCGAACTGCAAGGTCATGGTTCTCGAAGCGGGTCGCCCCGACTCCCTATGGGACGTGCTGATCCACATGCCGGCCGCACTGCCATTGCCCCTCGGCAGCCGCTTCTACGACTGGCGCTACGAAAGCGAACCCGAAGCCCACATGGCTTCGCGCCGCATCGCGCATGCACGCGGCAAAGTGCTCGGTGGCTCGAGCAGCATCAACGGCATGATCTTCCAACGCGGCAATGCGCGTGACTACGACGGCTGGGCGCAGCAACCGGGGCTCGAGAACTGGAGCTACGCCCACTGTCTGCCGTACTTCAAGCGCATGGAGTCGTGCCCCAACGGCGACGAACGCTACCGCGGTCGCGACGGCCCGCTGGTGCTCGAGCCTGGCGATGCAGATGGCCCGTTGTTCGACGCCTTCTTCGAGGCCGTTCTCGAGGCGGGCCACGAGATCACGAGTGACGTCAACGGACCGCTGCAAGAGGGCTTCGGTCGCTTCGATCGCAACATCTCGAACGGGCGACGCTGGAGCGCGGCACGGGCGTATCTGCACCCGGTGAAGGCACGCGACAACCTCGAGGTGCGCTGCCGGGCACTCACGACGAAGATCTTGTTCGAGGGGCGGCGCGCGGTCGGCGTCGAATACATCCGGCGCGGAAAGTGCGAGCGCGTGTACGCCGACGAAGTGATCTGCGCCGGGGGCGCGATCAACTCTCCCCAGCTCTTGCAGATGTCGGGGGTGGGCCCGGCCCTGCTGCTTCACGAGCTCGGGATCCCGGTCGTGCAGGACCTCCCCGGCGTTGGGGAGAACCTGCAGGACCACCTCGAGGTCTATCTGCAGCATGCCTGCGCGAAGCCGGTGTCGATGGCACCGAATCTACGTTGGCGTTGGCGCCCCTGGGTCGGGCTTCAGTGGCTCGCCGGTCGCGGGCCGGGGATGTCGAATCATTTCGAAGCCGGCGGCTTCGTGCGAAGCAACCCAGACGTCGAATACCCGAACCTGATGATCCACTTCCTGCCGCTGGCGGTTCGTTACGACGGAAGCACGGCGACGCCCGGGCATGGTTATCAGATGCACATCGGCCCGATGCTCTCGGATGCCCGAGGCAACGTGCGCATCCGCTCCGCGGATCCGCGCGACCCGCCGAGGCTCCGCTTCGACTACTTGTCGACCGAACGCGATCGGCGTGAGTGGGTCGAGGCGATCCACTGTGCGCGAGAGATCTTTGGCCAGCCTGCGTTTCGCGAACTCGACCTCGGCGAAATCTCTCCGGGACCCCGAGTCGAAACCGACGAGCAGATCCTCGACTGGGTCGCCCGCGACGGCGAGACCGCGCTCCACCCTTCGTGCAGCTGCAGCATGGGGGTGGGGCCGCTTTCGGTCGTGGACCCCGATTCGTTCCGGGTCCACGGGGTTGAGGGACTTCGCGTCGTGGACGCATCGGTCATGCCGAACATCACGAACGCCAACATCTACGCACCGATCATGATGATCGCCGAGCGGGCGGCCGACGCGATCCTGGGCCGCGAGCCTCTCACCCCCGAACACCCCGAGCAGCTCGACTCTCTATTCGAGATGGTTTCCCATGGAAATCGCGGGTAGAACCGGAGCGGGGATTCGATCGGCAAGCCTGGACGCCGCTCCCGACGCGACTTGAGGCGCAAGAGACCACCGTCGAGCGGATGCAACCCATCGATCGTCGAGCAGCCGCGAAACCACAGCGCCATCGTGGCGAGTTTTCGTATCTTGATGCCGCACGCGCGGGCGCGACGCAGGAGCGTCTTCATATGCTCGGCCGAGTCGTAGCTCGTCCAGGCCGCTCGTTAGGCATTCAGCCATTCCTCGGCTGACATCTGGGGATGAGACATCGCCACGTGGTTGAGGGATCGATCTCGCTGCTGCACGGGCGCGGATATCGCTACTACGGCGATGCGCCTGTCGTCGTCTATCCCCCGCTCTTCTCCGTCTTCCTGGCGGGCATGCAGGGGGTGCTCGGGGAAAGTGGACGGGCGTTGATCGCCGTGACGAGTCTGCTCGCGGGGCTGATGATGTCCTACGCGACGCGTGGCGTTGCTGTGCGCCAGCACGTCCTGGTTGGAAGCGTGCGGGCACGCCGCGGTGCTGCTCGGTGTGATCGCCGTCGCCGCCAGCGCACAGACGCTGCGCCACGACGCCCTCCCCTACGCCTTTTCGACGCGGGTCGCACCCCAGCACGCGATGTCGATCGAGGCGGCGAGGCAAGCGCGCGACGAAGGCGGGGCGCTCGAGTTGATCATCCCGCCCTTCTACCCCTGGATCGCGGAGCGCCGGGGCTTCGTGCTCGATCACGAACTGGAGTAGCGCCCTGCCGCGCCGCAGGGCGACGCTACCTGGCGGGTTCTTCCGC
>JASMLK010000028.1 GCA_030748735.1 Myxococcota bacterium
AAGCAGGTGACGTTCGACGCGGAGTTCTCGGGTGATGTGTTCGATGGAGCGGTCCGCTGGAAGGTCGGGAACGCGACGCTCTTCGAACGTCTCGACAACATCCAGTACACCTCGACCCACCCGACGCGGGACCCGATTCGCCGCAAGTTCAAGCAGAATACAGCGGCGGCCATCACGTCGGCCGAACTCGCCTGGGATTTCCTGGAAGACTTTACGCTGACCGTTGGTGGGCGTTGGAACTACGAGACCAAGGATTTCCGCATCAAGGAGCTTATCTTTCGAGGACTCGGTGACGGAGTGGATCGGGAGCGCCAGAAGACCTGGCAGGCGCCGACGGGCGCGGTTGCGCTCACCTATCACCTCACGGACACGACTTCTCTCTTTTCGAAGTACTCGCGCGGCTTCAAGGCGGGGCACTTCAACTCGAACAACGGTCGGGAACTCTTCGACCCCGGTCCCGCCACGCCCGAACACATCGACTCGTTCGAATGGGGGTTCAGCAGTTCCTGGTTCGATCAGCGCATCAGTTCACGAGGCTCCTTCTTCTTCTACAAGTACCGGAACTACCAGGTCTTCATCTTCGCCGAAGAGCCGGGGGCGGTTTCGCCCCCATCTCTGGTCATCCGCAACGCGAAGGAGGTCCAGCAGTTCGGTGCCGAGGTCGACCTGACACTCAAGCCCCTGCTCGAATGGGTACCCGACGAGTACGACGACCTCGAGTTCGTCGTGCGCTTCGGATGGCTCGACAGCGAGTTCCTGGAATTCACGAACGTGGTTCCACGGCCGGACGGGAACTTCGAGTTCCTGCTCGCGGTGGACTACCGCGGTGCCTCGTTGATCAATTCACCTGAGTTCAAGGTGAGTGGCAGCATTCAATGGCCCTTCGACCTGAGCGAATGGGGCACGATCACGCCCCGCTACGACGTCGAGTGGTCGGATGACATCTACTTCGATCCATCCGAAGGCCGCGGCTCGCTCGACGCCACCGGCAACGCGATCCAGCCCAAGTTCGCTGTCGGTCAGCCGGAGCGAATCATCCACAACATCTCCTTGTCGTACCGCACGCCGGTTGGGAACGTCGAAGTGCGCGGTTGGGTGCGCAACATCATGGATACCCGGTACAAGACCTTCGCCTTCGACGCATCGTTCTTCGCGGGGCAGGTCATCAACTTCGTCGCCGACCCCCGCAAAGCGGGCGCGGACATCACCGTTACCTGGTAGACCGGGTCGGTCCTCGACACCCCAGCGCCTTGGTCCGGTAGCCCTTGGCGGACCGGTGGCCTTCGGCGGCACCTACGGCAGCTTGTACCCGAGCGCCCTCAGCTGATTGAGCTGGATTTCGTCGATCTCGAGAGTCTGCGCCTCGCTGCCCCAGGGCGGCTCGCTGCTGAGGTAGCGATCGACTTCTTCTTTCAGAAGCTTCGCGACCTCGGGTTCGGCTCGGATCACGTCGCTCAGCTCTTCGGTGTCGGTCGTTGCATCGAACAACTGATCTTCCTTGTAGAGCGCACTGGGCGGTTCGCTCGGATGCATGACGTATCGGAAGTTGTTCCTGGTGATCGAGACCGTGGGGAGGGGAGCCTGTTCCCGCTTTCCCCAATTCTGATCGAGATGGGCGATGGCGAGTTCTCCACTGTCCGGCATCGGTTCACCGCGTGCGGCCGCGAGGATCTCGGGCTTGCGTGAGCGCCCGTCGGTGTCCGGCAGCGCCGGGAGCCCGAGCAGGTCGAGCAGCGTGGGCCAGATGTCGACGTTGGACGAGCGCGAGCCGATGTCGAGTCCGCCCTCCAGCTTGAACGGGAAGCTCAAGAGGAAAGGCACCTCGGTGGTCTCTTTGAACACTTTGCGCGCATGTCCTTCGATGCCGCGCTCCGAGAAGGCTTCGCCGTGATCCGAGCCGATCGCAATGATCGTGTTTTCGAGATGCCCTGCACGCCGCATCCGCGCCAGCAGTTCCTTGATGACGAAATTTACCCGCAAGATCGCGTTGTCGTAGACGTCCGTGTACTGGGTGCCGAACTTCGCGGAATTTTCGTCGTAGAGATATTCGTGCAGATCCATCAAGTGCACGTAGAGGAACCAGCGCTCGTCGCCGTAGGTGCGCAGGAACTCCATCGACGAGGGGATCAGCGCGGCGTCCGTGCTGCGGTTCTGTATGGTCGGGTTTTGGCGTACGACGGTCTGCGGGGCGGGCGCACCATGGGTGCGTACGTAGACATCGAAGCCCTGGTCGAAGCCGAAATAGCCTTCGACCCAGCCGTTGCGATAGAGACCCACAGTCCGGTAGCCCGCTTCCTGCATGATCTCGGCGGGCAAGGTGGCTTCGTCGACGAGGCGATGATCGAAGCGCGTCACCCCGGCGCGGGTCGGGTTGAGTCCGGTCCACATCGAAGCCATCGAGCACTTCGTCCAGGAAGACTGGGCAAGGTGGCGATCGAACTTCACGCCGCGCGACGCGATGCGGTCGAAGGTCGGGCTCGTCTCGCGCTCGTAGCCGTAGGTGTGGAGGCGGTCCGCGCGCAGGGTGTCGACGAGGATGAACAGCACGTTCACATCGTCGCGCTCGGCCAGGGCCTCGATGTCTTCGGCCGTGCCGGCCGGACGATCGTCCTGATCGCCGATTTCGATGTCGAACTGGGTCGAGAGAAAGAAGACGTAGCCGCCGAGCGCCAAGGCGATCGCGAGCAGCCAGGGCCAACGCTGGGAAAGGATGGGTTCACTCATGGCCGCAAACGTAGCGAAGACCGACCGCGCCAACGCAACACCCCCGCCATCCGCGTCGCTTTCGCCGCACACCTTTGCCTTTGGATTCCCATCGAGAAGCTCAGTTGCCGTCGGATGTGAAAGAGTTGCATGCCGCCGAAGGCGGGATTTGCCGCGGGGCACCGTCGTAGCGGGCTTTGCGGCACGTCGTGCCCCGGCCTTGGGCTATGCTGCCGCGCCATGAATCAGCCACCCAGCAGAATCTCCGCCGACGTTTTCAATCACCGCAAGGCCATGCTGGTCGCGTTGTTGGCATCGTGCGTGGTGGTCGCGCTCGCGTGCGACGCTCCGCCGACACTCGACGAGATCAAGGCGACCCAGAACGCGGGTGCTGCGGCCAGGACGGTGGTTCCGCTTCGCAACATGATCGACGGCGGCGAACGCACGTCGGAGATCTTCTTTCTATATGGCGTTGCGTTGAGCGCGACCGGCGAGCGCGACGCTGCCATGTGGCCGCTGCGCAAGGCCATGGAAGACCCCGAATGGATCGTCCCCGCCGGTTTGCAGATGGCGCGCGACGCGCTCCGGACCGGCAATTTCGATCTGTCGATCGCCGCCAGCACACGTGTTCTCGAGCACGAAGCCGACAACACCAAGGCGCTCGTTCTGCGCGCCCGCGCACAGACCGAAACACGGCGCGACATCGAACTCGCCCTGGCGGACACCGAAGCGGCACTCGAGATCGACCCCGACCTTCACCCGGCCCGCGTCTCCCGCGTCGTCGCCCTGCTTGCCCTGGAACGCGTCGAAGAGGCCGCAGAGGCCCTCGAAGAAATCGAGACCCTCGCGTACGAGGCCGATCCCGATCAGCCCGACTCCGCGCGCTTCTGCGGTGCGCGCGCGTCGTTCGCGAAGGAAAAGGGCGAACAGGAACTGGCGGACGAGCGCTACACGTCGTGCCTCGAGCGGTACCCGGCTTCGGAGATCCTGGTCGACGATGCGATCAAGTTCTACGAATCACTGGGGCAGGGCGATCGCGTACGCGAGATCCTCACGGCGGCCCTCGAGGCGGCTCCGACGGTTCGCGATTTTCGCGTCGGTCTCGCCATGCGACAGGCCGGTATCGGTATGGTCGAAGAAGCGGAAGCAACGCTTCGCGAAGCGACCGAATCGGAGAACCGCAACCACGCTGCGAACGCCTGGCTCGATCTTTCGGGCTTCCTGCTGGACCGGGAACGCATCGACGAAGGTGTCGATGCGATCGCCTCGGCAATCGCGTTGATCACAAACCCCGCGCCCGAGTTGCGCTTCCGCTATGCGGACGCTCTGATCGCCGCCGAACGCTACGACGAGGCGCTCGCCGAAACGGAGAACATGCGCGTCGCGGCGCATCAGAACCTCGCGCGCGGACGGGTTCTGGTCGCGCGCGAACAGTGGTCCGAGGCGCTCGCTGCATTGGATGCCGGCCTCGCCGAATGGCCCGAGAACGCCGTCGCGCGCTACTACGCGGCAGTGGCCGCTGAAAATCTCGGCGATTTCGATCGAGCCGTCGAGGATTTTCGCTACTCGATTCGTTCTTCGCCGGTGCTCACGGATGCGCGCGTTCGTCTCGCGAAGCTCCACCACGCCGAAGGGCAGCATGAAGCTGCGATCGCGATCCTGCGACACGACATTGCCAACCACCCCCCAACCGCAGACATGGCGGAACTCGAGCTCCTCATCCTCTCGAGCGTGGGCGGCCGCTCCGTGGTCCCGCAGCACCTTGCTCGCGTCGTCAATCGCGCCGACAACGTCGCGCGTGCAATCTCGGCGCTGGTCGAGGGGCTGCGTGTGCGAAACGGTCCGCAGGAAGCCCTCGACTATCTGATATCGACCCAGGCCGATGTCCTCGACCCGATGTACGGGCGCTTGTTGCGAGACAAGGTCGGGCTTCTCGCCAACGTCGACCGGCTCGAAGAAGCCACGACGCTGGGCCGCAGTGCGGTCGAGGTGCAGCCCGAGAGTTCGCCCGCACACGCGGCGTTGGGCCTCGCGCTGCTGCTCGCAGAAAAGAACGACGAGTCGAAGGCCGCTTTCGATCGTGCGCTCGAACTCGACCCGAACAATGCCGACGCCTTGATGGGGCTGGCCCGGATTTCGGACCTGGGCGGCGACCTGGTGACGGCCGCCGACCTCTACTTGAAGGCGGACGCGGCAGAGCCTCGGGACAAGGTTGCGCTCGAGGCGGCGATCGACGTGTTGACCCGAGCCGAACGCTTCGATGAAGCCGAGAAACAACTCGAGCTTCTGCTCGAGCGCGAGCCGTATCTCGGGCCCGTGTCTTTGCGGCTTGTCGAGTTGCGGGTTGCGCGCGGTGCCACGCAGGACCCGCGCACGCGGGTTCTCGCGCAGCACGCGATGCGCTTCGGTGGCGCCGGCCCGGCTGCCGAAAAGGTGCTCGCCGCCAACTGATCGAAGCTGGCGGGCCCCGGCTTACCTGCGGCACGGCGTAGCCGCGCCGCGGGATCGCTACTCCTGTGCAGGCGCGGCCGTCGCGGGCTGCTGTCGCTCTGCGAGCTTGGCTTCACGTCGCTTGCGGAGCCGCTCTCGCCGCTTTTCTGGCGTGTCGGGCTCCTCCCATTCTCCCAGCAACTCCCGCGCCGTGAAGTCGTCTGCATGGTCGGGGTCCGACATGTCCTCGAGGCGCTCGTTCGCGGCTTGTTGGTCGAGTCTGGCGCGGCGTTCGGCTGCGGCGAGAATGCCCATGCGCCAGCGTTCGCCGTAGGTGAGCGCGAGCTTCTTCTGTTTTTCGGTCAGGCCGTTGTCGCTGTGTACCCACTCTTCGGCCGCGACCTTGTCCTGCACACCCCAGCTGCGCGCGATCGTCACGAGCGTTGCGACGCGCATGTCTTCGTCGACGATTTCGCGCGCCATCTCGATGGCCCGTTCTGGTTCGCCGATTTGAAGTCTGCGAGCCACGAGGGCGACGGCTTCGTCCATGTAGCGTTCGTGGGGTTCGGACTCGAGCCACGCGACAGCTTCGTCGTAGGAGCGGCGTGCCCAGGAGCGAAAGCCCTCGCGCACGCCCTGGTCACGATCGATGCTGTCTTCGAGTTGCTCGAGCCACGCCATCATGGCGACCGGGTCCTGGCGAGCCCACTGGATGGCGACGCGTTGGGGCAGGCTGCGGTAGAAGTAACTCCCCTGGTACCCCTGCACCCACGCGGCCGTCTTGACCGGGTCATCCTTCGCCGCGTGCTGCGCGATGCGGCGCATGACGTTGAGCTTGAAGAGCTTGTCGTCCTCGGGCAGGGCGTCGGCCCAGGCGAACGCACCCTCGGGACCCTCGCGAAGCACCATGCGACGGGCGAAGCCCCGGATCGCGCGTTGGCGCGATTCACCGGGGCCGAGACCCTTGATGTAATCGAAGACATCCTGTCGACCAGACTCTTCCCAGCCGTCGATGACCGCCGCCTGATACTCGTGCATCTGTGAGGGATTGCGCAGGTTGCCCTTGAGCGAACGCGCGAGCGCGGCGCCCGGGTCGTGGGTTGCCCACGAGCGCATGACCGCGTAGGGCACCTGGGTGCCGACGGTGCGCATGTCGGATTCGGCCCACTGGAGTGCCGCGTGGGGATCGAAGCGAGTCCACCATTCGGCGAGGAGTTGGAGTTCGGTCTGACCGAGGTCGATCCATACCGTTTCGTAGGTGTCGAGAACCTGCTGGGCTGAATCGGGGCCGAGTTTCTGCAGGACGCGGGCGACCGATTCGACGCGCACCAGCAGGTCGCGCTCGAGTAGAGCGCTGCGCAGCTCTGCCTCGACGCCTTCGAAGTCCTGATACAGCGCTGCCGTCCTGCTGCGATACAGCTCGGGAGGTGGATCTACGATCTTCGACGAGTCCGTTTGTTCGCAGGCCGCCAGCGGCGCCAGGCACGCGATCAGCAAGGCAAGATTTTTGATCGAATCCATGTTTCTCGATGACCCCTCGGAGTGAATTGGCGCAGGAGACTAGCGGCTTTGTGCGTAGCGACAGAGTGTCCGAACCCGCATCGGGTTCCAGGGATTCCCCTTATCGGGCAGTAGGTTCAGTGGCATTGACCCGAAACGGCACCAGATGGAGAAAAAGTTTTCCACTGTTGAGCCAATGCGTTGCCCAGGATTCCGGCGCGACGCGAGGCCGGGAAACGGCAGGAATGGTCGGTACAGGAAAACTTGCTGCAGTTTCATGGAGTTGCGCCAGTTTGTGAACGCGGCTGAGAAGATCCGATTTCGGCACGATTGTTGCTCCAGTAGTCGCCATAAGCGGCGTATCAGCAGCTCTGTCCAGAACCGGAACCTGTTGCCGCCTTTTCGTCTTACAAAACCTTGTAGAGGAGGTATTCATGAACATCAATCGAGGCCTCAAGGTCATCGTTGGGGCGCTGTTAGTTGCGTCCCTGGCCTTCGTGGGCAATGCGCACGCGAAGAGCTTCTCGATGAGCGGCGAGTGGTTCCAGAACCGCGGTGCGCTCGTCGATATCCCGATCAACGGCGGACCCACGCTGTGCATCGGTGGCGACATCAAGACAGGTTGTGTGGGTGTCTTCAAGCCCGCCAACGGTGGTATCCCGGGTTCCGCGGCGATTTCCGCCATGGGCGTGAATCCCGCAGCCTTTACCATTCCCCCGGGCGCCTTCGCCCAGACCCTGGGTTCGCAGCGCACCCCGGTCGGCATCATTCCGACGGTCGTGCAGCTCGCGACGGCCTTCACCTTCCAGGCACCGCCGAATGCCGCCCAGGCAACTGGTGCTGCGCCGACCTTCCTGACTGCGCAGCCGGCCGTGTTCCAGAAGAACGCGTGGTCGAACGATCCCGGCCAGACGGCTGGTGTCACGCCCCGCGCGGCTGCGAACTTCGCCTGGTGCCCCGGTGTGGGCGGCCCGGCTTGCCCGAGCGGCCTCGCTGCGACGGGTTCCGCGGATGTTCAGGGTATCGTGAGCTACACGGCCGGTGCGAACGCATTCGGCGGCACGATGGGCATGATGCTCAAGGGTACGGGCGGTACGACGTCGATCGTCGCCGGCAGCACCGGTGGTACTGGGATGATCCCGTTCCTCGCGCATCTGCCGATCCCGGCAAACACGGGCTTCGTGAACCCGCAGGCTCAGGGTGTTAGCTACGCGTACGCCAACTCGATCGTTCTCGGCAGCGCCCAACTGTACATCGGCTTCATGACCAGCTCCGCGATGGGCCTGATCACGTCGACGGGTCCGCCGCTCACGACGGGTGGCGCCGCGATGTCCCCGGTGACGATCGCCGGTGACACGAACAACAACTTCGGGTTCCCGTGGACCACCGGTACGATTTCCGTGATGAACACGGAAACGCTGAACGGCGGCATGCAGTCGGGCACGCTCGTCGCTGCTGGCGAGGACAACCGCACGGGCGCTGGTAAGGGCACCATCGTGATGGTCGCGGGGGGTACTACCCACCGCGTCCTCTCGGGCATGGACTTCGAATCTCTCGAAGTTGCGGTGCTCAACTTCAGCGATGGCACGCCGACTCCCTCGATGGGCCCGGCTGGCCTGGCCACGGTGGCGACCTTGATGGCGCTCACCGCCGGCTATGCGATTCGCGGACGGTTCGGTCGCAAGAACTAGTTCCTGATCGCAAGAGCAAGAACCAAGAATCGAGGGCATGGCTTCTGGCCATGCCCTCGATTTCGTTTGTGGGTATGCCTCGCGGTTCGCGGGGGCATACGGGGTGCCAGCGGCCGGGATCTCTGCGATCGTTGCGCTCCCCGCTCAGTGGTAGCCGCGCGAGACCTGCAGTGCGGACGATCGACGAGGCACGACGCCGGAGTGGGCGTTTCGAAGGAATCTCCACCCAATCCCCCGAGAGAGAAGAGAGACCTGCAATGACCTCACGCGCCTTTCCGAACCTTCGCTCGATCGTCGTCGCCGTGCTGGTTGCGTTCCAGTTGCTGGGTGTTCCCGGTGCGGCCTTCGCGCAGGATGCCGAAGCGGCGTCCGTGGAAGAAGTCGAATACGAAATGGACGCCTATGAGATCGGGGCGACAGCGCTCGATGTTACGCTGCTGCGTCCCCTTGGCGCGTTGACCATGCTCGGCGGCATGGTCTTCTTCGTGGCTTCCGTCCCCTTCGTCGCACCGTCCGATCGGATCGCAACGTCGTGGGACATCTTCGTCTACTCGTCGTACGACTACGCCGTACTCCGCCCCCTCGGCGAGCTCTTCTAGCGGACTGTCAGGCCGCCGAACTTCCGGCCGGGTTATCGAGTCAACCGTTGCAGGTTGCGCTCGACCCGTTCGCGAATCGGGGCGAGGTCGGGGTCGCGCGGGATCTGCTCGAGCAGCGCGCCGGCGCGCTGCGCATACGCCTTGCCCTTGCCCTGCGTCTTGCGGCCGCGTGAACCGTCGGACAAGGAGTCGAGGGCGGCGCGAGCGTCTCCAGCCACCATGCTTGCACGGGCGCGCAACAGGGCTCCGTCGAGGGGACGATGGAACCAGAGCGCTTGGTCGAAGATCGCAACGGCCTCGCGGCCACGTGACGGGGTGCCGCTCGCGATTCGCCATTGCATGCGCAGCTGCGCTGCGGCGTTGGCGAAGGGCGCCCGCGGATCGACGGCCGCGAAAGCTTCGTCCATGGCTTCGAGCGCACTCCAGTCGCTAGCAGCCTCCGCGCGCCAACCATCGATGAACTGCTGCTCGACCGCAGAAAGCGGCTGAGACACCAGGCTGGTCGGATCGACCTTGCCGTTCGCGATGCGGTAGCTGTTCAGCAGGAGCTTTTCGGCGCGCGCATGGCGGTGGTTCGGTGCGGCGGCGAGGACCTCGTCGAGGAGCTTCCGCGCGGACTCGCTGCGCCCCCGGTGCCGCTGCACGATGGCTTCGCCCACCTTCTTGTCGGTACCCGGCGAGAGTTGCGTCAACAGCTGCTCCGCGCGGTATGCCGCGAGCCGCTGCAGCAGATAGAACGCGTCGAACCGCTCGAGATCCAACTTCGCCAGCGGGTCACGGGGACTGAAGTACGTGTTCAGCCGGTGGCGCAGGGGGGAGTCGAGGATCTTGGGCGAGTGGATCTGCATCAGGTTGTGATTGTCGCGATTCACAGCCTTGCCAGCCGCGAGCGCATGCACGCCCTCTTCGTCGAGCAGCATCGCGCCGAGGACATCCTCGGCGGTGAAGACGCCCACGTGTGCGAAGTCCTCCGGTGCCTCGGAGATGGCGCGAGCCGCGGTCTCACCCACATCGAAGGGCGCGTTCGACGAAACGAAGAGGACACCGTAGCTACCGCCGGGGTTGTACACCTGCACGTTTTCGAACACCGCGGTGAGGGTCGCGAGAAGCGACTCGAAGAGGAACTCGTCCACGAAGGTGAGGCCGATCCACTGGACGAACACGCCGTCCGGGGTCAGATGGTTCGCGGCGAGTTCGAAGAACTCGCGCGTATAGAGGTGCGAAGCCCCCGCGGACCACGGATGCGAGGGCTGGCTCACGATGGCGTCGAAGCGGCGGTCGGTCAGCGTCAGCGCGTTGCGGGCGTCGTCGAGGTGGACCGTGAGGCGCGGGTCGCCAAGCGGGTCGCGCCAGCGCTCGCCTGCAACGCTGCGGTTGGCCTGGACGACCTCGGGTTCGAGTTCCACCACGTCGACCGTCTCGACCAGGCTCGGGACGGTTTCCAGGGCGACGCCTCCTCCGAAGCCAACGACGAGCAGCGACCTGGCATCGGGACGCACCAGGCTCGGGATCGCGCCCAACCAGCGCGCGACGAGGGGCTTGTTGTGGCGGGTGCCCAGCGGTGAAATGCGGCCTTCCGGGTTGCCGTTGGTGCGCAGCGTCCAGTGGGCGCGATCGTCGAGCAGGAGCACCGTTGCGGCGCGCCCGACGCCCAGATAGGCCACGTCGTCGTACTCGTTCGAAGCCTTCGCCAGCGCCGAATAGCGCAGGATCTTCCAGGGTTCGCCCGGCGGCACGATCAGTAGCGCGATCACGCCCACGACGGCCAGGCCCTGGAGCGGGCGCGCGGCCTTCGGCGCGAATGCGAGGGCGGTGCCGAGCCCGAGCAGCAGGTTGAGCGCAACACAGGCCGTGAGGGTGCCCGCGTAGCCGAGGGCCGGGATCACGAAGAAGCCCGCTCCGATCGAGCCCACCACCGAACCGAGCGTATTGACCGCATAGACACGGGCGCTGGCGCCACCTGCGTCGGCCTCGTCACGGGCCAGCACCCGGACGGCCAGGGGAAAGGTGGCACCGATCAGCGTGGCGGCGGGGAAGAGGGTGAGGGTCGATGCGGTCCAGTCGATCAGCAGCTTCGAGTAGCCGAGGCTGCGCAGGCGGTCGGTGAGGTCGGGGATCCAGTCGACGGCCAGGAAGGCCGCCAGCGAGAACGCCGCGATCCCGAGCTGCGACGCCGCGAAGCCGAACGCCGCCCGCTCCCGCGTCTTGCCGTAGCGCGACGCCGCGGCCGCCCCGAGCGTGATGCCCATGAGGAAGCTCGCGAGCATGGTCGAAAACGCGTACACGCTGCCGCCGAGCAGGTGTTCGAGCAGCCGAACCCAGAGCACTTCGTAGGTGAACGAGGCCAGGCCGGACGCGAAAATCAGCGGCAGGATCCACGCAGCGCCCGGGAAGGCGGGAGGCGCGCTGGAGGCTTGCCCCTCAGGTGGGTGGAAGCTGGCTCCGGCCGTTCGCGAGAGCGCCCACGCCGCCAGAAAGACCAGGCCATTGATGGCCGCCGCGATCAGGATCGTCTGACGCAGACCGAATTCGGGCAGCAACCAGAACGCCGCAGCGAGGGTGCCGACCACGGCCCCCGCCGTGTTGATCGAATAGAGCAGTCCGATTCGGGTGCCGATCTCCTCGTCACTGTGTACCGCGTGGCGAACGAGCAGTGGCAGCGTGGCGCCCATGAGCGCAGTGGGGACCATGAGGATCAGGAACGAGCAGACGAGATAGAAGAGGGCGGTCATCAGGCCGCCCTCGGTGTCCAGATCGGCTTGCCCCCCCAGAAGGGCCACGTAGAGGGCCTGTGAGGCGTGAATCGCGAAGGGCACCGCGAGTGCCGCAAGGCCGACGCCGAGTTCGAGCACGCCGTAGGTGAGCAGCGGCCGGCGGATGCGATGGGCAAGGCGCGCCGCAACGCCAGCGCCGAAGGCCAGCCCCGCCATGTAGGCCGCGAGCACTGTCGCGACGGCGAGGTTCGAAGTGCCGAAGACGAAGGCGAATTCGCGGGTCCACGCGGTCTGGTAGATCAGCCCCGCGAGACCCGAAAGAAAGAAACAGACGAGTAGAAGCGTGAAGGAAGAGTTGGGTCGCATAAAGGCGGCGAAGAATACTACGGCGCCGCAGCCGCGTCCCATCCAGAGTGGCTCCTGGCGGCGCGGTGGGCCCTTCGGAACGCAACCCCTATCGACCAGCCCCTACCAGAGTGAAAGAGGTGATTTGGTTTTCTTGCTGCTTGAGGACCGACGCGATGCGGAGCGGCGCCGTTGCCGGCGGTGCATGCGGTCCTGGAGTTGCACACGCCTTGCTTCCAGCCACTCCTCGCGATGGGTGGGGCCCGCAGATGCACCGGCCTTGCGCAGGATGGCGTCCTTCTTTTCTCGCAGCCGACAGAAGTCCGCGTAGGCCTCGATCTCGTGTTTCAGTTCGCGCCCCACGAGCTCGATCATGATCGCGTCGTCGAGGTAGCCGATGCCGGGGACGGTGTCGGGAATCAGATCCTTCGGGTCGGCGAAGTAGGAAAGAGCCCGCACCACGCGTTCGCGATCCTTGCCCTCGAGGTGCCATTCCTCGTCCTTCACCATCTCGATCAGCGAATGGAGCTTTTGCGCGCGCTCGAGCACGAATTCCGGCGCGTCCTTCGGGAGTTGGTCGAGGTGGTGGGCTGCTTCGTCGATCAGCTTGTCGGCCGAGATCTTCGAGCCACGCGAATTGGCTTCTTTGAGCGTCTTGCGGAAGTACTCGAGGTCCCGATCGCTGAGTTCGAACGTGACTTTCATGGGCATGGCGGGCGCGCCTCCCTGTTGGGTGTGGACTGGCAAGGGTCTGCAGATTCTAACCCGGCGGCTATTCCTCGCGAAGGCAGAAACCGCCGAGCCACCACTTGCGCTCGCAGTCGTAGACGAGGCGACCGCGTTCCCCGTGCATGCGGTCGAGCACCTTCTCGACACCCGGCGGAGGCATGCCGGGTGCCGGGTGTGGCTGCAGGCTTTCGATCGGCTGCGGGTAGGTGGCCCAATCGAGCGGGGCACGCCAGCCAGGCGGCGGCACGAGGTGGCTCCGCGTGCCGTTGATCGGATAGCGGGCGCGCCAGTCGCGGATCTTGCGCGAAAGCTCCTCGACGACATCGGGGTGGTCCGACGCGATGTTGTTGTACTCGTTCGGATCCTCGCTGATCTTGAACAGGTGGTTCGTCACCGTGGCGGTGATCTGGTCCTGCTCGACTTCCTGCACGAGCTTCCAGTCGTCGTTGAAGACGGTGAAGGCGTAGGAGCCGTAGATGGGGGTCTCCGAAGCGAAGTAGACCCAGTCCGTTCGCTTCTGCGTCTTGCCCTCGGAAATGGCGGGCCACATGCTGCGACCGTCGAGCTTGCGTTCGTTGCGGGCTTCGATCCCGGTCGCGTCGGCGAGAGTGGGGAAGACGTCCATCACGGTCATGATCTGGTCCATCTTCGCGCCTGCTTCGACCTTCCCCGGCCAACGCAAGAGCGACACCACGCGAATGCCCCCCTCGAAGGTCTCGCCCTTGCCACCGCGCAGCGGCACGTTGTCAGCACCACCGACCGAATAGGCCGCACCCCCGTTGTCGCTGAAGAAGAGCACGATCGTCTCGTCGGCGATGCCCTCGGCGTCGAGCGTGTCGAGGATCTGTCCCACGGCCTGGTCCAGGGCGTCGGTGACGGCGGCGTACATGGGCCGCGCACTCGGCTGCATCATCAACGTGGCCATGCGCCGGGTGCCGTCCGTCCCCTCGCTGCGCGCGGGCTCGAGGTCGGTGTCGATGTCCTTGTACTTCTCTTGCAGTTCCTTCGGTGCATCGAGAGGCGTGTGGGGAGCGATGAAGGGGACGTACAGAAAGAAGGGCCGCGACTCGTCACGCTCTTTGATGTAACGCGAAACCTCGTTGCTCAGCATGAAGGTTTCGTAGCCGTCGCCGTCGATCGACACGCCGTTGCGCTGAAAGTCCTTGCCCCCCTGGTTGGCGAACGGCGGGTAGTAACCCACCTCGGTATGCAGGTGGCCGTAGAAGTGCTCGAAGCCCCGCGCGTTGGGGTGATAGGTCTGTTGCGCGTGTCCGAGATGCCACTTGCCCACCATTGCGGTCTGGTAGCCGGCGGCTCGAAAGGATTCGGGCATGAAGTGTTCGTCGGGATGAATGCCGGTGTTGTCCCAGGCCATGATCACGCCGTACACGACGCCCAGGCGAATCGGGTCGCGTCCGGTCATCAGCGCAGCGCGCGTGGGTGAACAGATCGGCGTGGTGTAGAAGCGATGGAGTTCGGTGCCCTCGGCGGCGAGACGATCGAGGGAGGGGGTGTCGATGTCGCCCCCGCGGAAGCCCACGTCGGCCCAGCCGAGGTCGTCGGCGACCATGACGATGACGTTCGGGCGCTCGTCACTCGCGAAGCTGGCACCGGCCGGGGCCAGGAGAGACAAGATGCAGGCGATGAATGCTCCCCCTCGAAACGTGGGGTCGTTGTCGCGACGCAGCAGGGGCATGGCGTTTCCTCATTGGATGGGCGGCCCGGACGATAGCGATCGGTAGATCGCATCCGCCCAATGCGAGTGGATCCGACGGGTCCGGACCGTTCAGTGCGCGCTACTCCGCGGGCTTGGGAGTGCGTTCGACGTAGGCGAAGCGCCGCCCGTACTTTCGCGCGGGCTCTTCGAGAAACTCCCACGAGAGCCAGGCGAGAGAAAGCGTCAAGAACGCGCTGAACCCTACCGTGGGCCAGTAGCTCCAGCCCACCGAGAACCAGCGCATGACCGCGTTCGCGACGGCGGGATGAAAGAGATAGACGGCATAACTCATGACGCCGAGGCGCACGACGAGGGGGTTCGCGAAGAAGCGGCCCGCCGGCCCGCCAAAGCCCACGGTGGCGCGCGCGACGAGCCAGGTGAACACCATCGCCATGGCACTTTCCTGGATCGGGATCGCCACGCTGCGACGAAACGCTTCGCCAGCGAGTTTCTGCCCGACGATGGTCACGAGGAGGAGTGGCAGGCCGACGATCAGGCTCACGCGCACGAAGCGCTCCCGGTAGCTCGTCGCGCGGGCATGAACGTCGCCCCGCCAGAGAACCGCGAGCAGCGCCCCCATGCCCAGGGTGTCGAGGCAGGAGATGGGGTTGAACGAAATCGTCATGTCGGCCCAGCCGAGGGCGACACCCAGCGTGCGAAACACTGGTGCGGCCACGATCGAGAGTCCGATGCAGGGCAGGATCGCACCGCGCGGCAGCCACAACATCAAGAATGCCCAGGCGATGTAGAACTGCTCTTCGACCGCGAGAGACCACAGATGCGTGATGCTCGGGAGCCAGCGTCCGTCGAGGATCATCCCCAGGTTGCTCAGGTAGGGGATGTGCCAGAGCACGGTGTCGCGGATCGCACCGATGTCGAGCGCGGATCCAACGAGCAGGAAGAGATAGAAGGCGGGCACCAGGCGCATGACCCGGCGCAGGAAGAAGTGTCCCAGGGAAGTCGCGCGGTCCTGCTCCCCGCTTTCGACCGCGAAGCGTTGATCGAGCAGGATCGATGTGATCAGGAAGCCGCTCAACACGAAGAAGAGTCGAACGCCCGCGACGCCGAACGGAAACCACGTCTTCCAGAAGATCGCGTCCGGTACCCAGTGATGGATCACCGTGGCGGTCACCGCGACCGCCCGCAAGCCGTCGAGCTGGATGCGATAGCCGGCGGGGCGTTGGCTGCTCTTGGCTGATGCGGCTGCTGCGACAGGCGTGCTCTGCTCACTCATCGTGCGCAATCGTAGCCGAGAGCGAGCCCGCTAGTCCTTGTGGTGGATCGCGTGCATCAGGGCCGGCGCGAGCAGGATGTCGGCCAGCAGGGCCATGATGATTGCGAAGCTCGTGAGCAAGCCGAAGTTGAACACGTTGCTCATCGACGAAAACATGAAGATCGCGAACCCGCTGGCCAACACGAGGGTGGTGAAGAGCAGGGCGCGTCCGGTGGTGGCGAGAGTTCGCCGGATCGCTTCCGCGGAGTCGCCCGTTTCGCGCTGGTAGCGGCGGTAGTTGTGCATGAAGTGGATCGTGTCGTCGACGGCGAGGCCCAGCGAGATACTGGCGATCATCAGGGTGAACGTGTCGAGGGGAAACGAGAAGACACCCATCACGGCCATCGCCATCGCGATCGGAAGCAGGTTCGGGAACATGGCGACGATGCCGAGCTTGACGCTTCCGATCACCAGGATCATCAGCACGGTGATCACCCCGAACGCGATCACGTAGCTTCGTACCATCGTGACGTTCACCGCCGTCATCGTGCGGAAGAGCAACGGGGCCACGCCGGTGAGACGGATCTCCGTTTCGCTCGGCAGCGTTTTTCCGAGAATGTCTTCGACGTCGCCGAGTACCTCGGTGTATTCGACCGAATCGACGAAGGGCGCCTTCAGGGTCATGCGCAGCATGCTGAACTGGTTGTCGACGAGGTCCTCGAGGTCGTCACTGCCACTGTTTTCGAACAGCAGGAACTCCTGGGCGATGAGTTCGCGTGAATCGGGGATGACGTAGAAGTCGTCGTGATTCTCGTTGAGGGCGCGATGGATTTCCTTGAGAACGTTGACGACCGAAAACGCGTTGCCGATGAAGACGACGGGGTGCTCGATGGCTTCGAGCCGCTCACCAGCCAACTCCGCGGCCTTCAGAGCATCGGGTTCGTACCAGGCGTTTTCGCCTTCGCGAACCAGCAGGGCTTCGACGGTGATCGAGCCCCGCATCTCACGATCCATCTGCTCGGTTGCAGATCGTGCCTGCGACCATTCCGGCAGCCACTCGACCGGGTTGTGGGAAAAGCGCACGGTCGACGCGAGTGCGAGAGACACCACGATCACGCCGACACCGGCGAAGATCACGCGTCGCGAGTGGGTCGACGCGATGGCGGCGCACCTTGCGAGGACGCGGTCGAGGCGGTCGTGGGGCGTGTAGGAGTCGACTTCGACGTCCGGTTGCGCGGGGAGGGGGCGTGAGCGCAGCGGCGCGACGGCGAGGAGCGCCGGGAGGAGCAGTAGTGAGAACGCCCACGCCATCATCACGCCCGCCGGCGCAAACAGGCCGAGGTCGGCGATCGGGGCGAGCACGGCAGGTGCGAACGAAAGGAGGCCTCCTGCGGTCGTGAGGCTCGTGAGCGTGACCGGCAGCCCCGAGTGTTCGAGCGCCCCCGCAATTGCATCGCGTTTGCTGGTGCCGCTATCGAGCGCGCGAAAGAACAGCGACAGGATGTGGACCGAGTCGCCGACGCCGACGGCCAGAATGAACGATGGAAGGATCATCGTCGGTAGCTTGAGCGAGGTCCCCGTCGCGGCCATCAGCGAGATCGTCGACACGAGCGACATGATCACGACGATGAGCGACACCACGACCGCACTCACCCTTCGGAACAGCGCGAACAGCAAGACCGCAATGGCGAGCAGCGTGATGCGAACGAAGAGCAGCATGTTCCGCTGCATCGACAGCTTGACGTCGCGCATCACCACCGGAGAGCCGGCGACCAGAATCTCCGTCCCGCGCCCGCGATAGGGCTCGACGATGGCTTCGACGGCTTCGACGACCGCTTCGTTTTCAGCGTCGGTGAGATAGACGGGTTCCTCTTCGAGCCCGGCTGCACCGTCGGTGTCGTCGGGGGTATCGAAGCCCGCTTCGATGTCGAGGTCGGTGCCCGTGTCCGAGTACTGGTTCGTCTTGATCACGATCGCGGTGATACGACCGTTCGCTGACAGCAGCCGGTTTTCGTACGACTGGTTGCCTTCCGCGTAGGCCTGGATGTTCGCGAGGGCTTCCGGTGTTTCGGGCCACTCCTCCATCAGGTCTTCGACGAGCAACTCGCCCTCGGACCCGCGCGTGGCCCGTGCGTTTACGAGGCTCGTGATCTCGTCGACGTGGGGGACGCCGGTTTCGAGTTCGTCGTGCAGCTCCCGCAACATGGTGAGGAAGCCGGCATCCCAGATGCGCTCGGGTTGGAGCGTGATCAGCACGAGCTCGTCGCGCCCGAACTGATCGCGAAAGGCGTTGTAGGCGATCAGGGTCGGGTCGTCGTCGTGGAGAAAGCTCTCGGTGGAGGTGTCGAACTCGACCGACGGCAGATTCGACGCAAGGCCCGCGACGGCGAGCAGGCAGGCGCCGACGACCAGCGCGGCACGATCGACGACGAAATAGCCGAGTCGTTCGAACCCACGGTCGAGCTGCTGTCGCACGTTCACTGGGATCCCCCTGGAGAGTCGGCGCACAGCATAGGCACCACGCACCCTCTCCGAGCCCCCCCCGCAACGCCGTGCTGCGGTGCCTACAAGTCTGCGAGCGTGGGCCTAAGCTCGTGGACATGCGTCCTGGCCGCTTTTCGAGATCGTCGAGAGTCCGGCTCACCCTGTCCTAGACCGGATGATTCATGAAGCCCTGCTGCGAAGCCCGAAAGCACTGCCGTTTCACGGCCTTCTCCCTTCGGCCTGCTCGACGTACTGAAAGTACGTCTGCGGGGGCTACGGTCCGAGGTCCGCGAACTGTCAGCGCTTTCGGGCTTTTCGCTACGGGCTTCATGAATCATCCGGTCTAGCGAGCGACCGCGCGGTCCCGGTGCCAAGCGTTGCCCGCTGTAACGAGTCGCCTATCGTGGCCCCGCGATGAGCGATGCGCCCCGCGTGAACGGCCCGCAAGCGGCCTCCGGCGTCAGTCGGAGCGACGGTGCCGGCCCTGTCGGACGTGGCGCTATCGGGTTGGCGCTATTGGCGGCGGTTTTCGTGATGTTGTGCATCGCGAGCGCGCGACAGAAGGCCGTGACCGTCGATGAACTCGGCCATCTGCCCTCGGGTGTCTACACCCTGGCAAGCGGAGACCCGCGCCACGCCACGCTGAACCCGCCGCTGTTGAACGTGCTTTCGGCGCTTCCGGTGTTCGCCCTTTCCCTCGAATCGTCGATCGAACCGCCGGCGGCGAGCGACGACGTCTTCAGCTTCTGGTCGTCGGGGTACCACTTTCACGAGCGACACCGGGCCGACTACCTGCGCATCTTTTCGGCCGCACGCCAGGTGCCGGTGCTGTTGATGGTGCTGCTCGGCGTACTCGTCTATCGCTGGGCCAACGAACTCGCGCGATCGAGCGGTAGCAGCGAGGGTGGGCCGGCGGCGGGGCTGGTGGCGGCGAGTCTCTTCTGGTTTTCGCCCAACTTGATCGCGCATGCGCGCATCGTGGGTACGGACACCGGAACCGCGCTCTTTATCGCGGTCGCGGTTTACGCCTTGCGCGGCATGTTGCTGCGCAACGAACGCTGGCGAGCCGTGGCGTTCGGTGTTGCTCTCGGATTCGCACAGCTCACCAAGTTCTACGCGCTCCTGTTGTATCCCCTTGCGCTGGTGGTCGTGATCGCATGGTGGTGTTGGCGCGCACCCGATTCGCCCCTGCGTAGCTGGCTGGTCCATTGCGCTGCCGCCTTTGCGGTTTCCATACTGGTCTTGAATGCGGGCTATGGGTTCGCGGAGTTCGGGCGGAGTCTCGACTCCCTGGCGCTCCACAGTGACACGGCGAGGGCGCTGCAGTCGACGGGCATCGGTTCGCTTCCCCTTCCACTGCCCGCGGCGTTCGTGCGTGCCGTCGACGGGCAATGGCTCGAGGTCACGTCGGACATTCGTTCTTTCTTGCTGGGCGAATCGTTTCAGGGAGGGCGGCTCGACTACTACTTGATCGTGCTGCTGCTGAAGACTTCGCTCTTCGGCTTCGTTGTCTTCGCAGGGGCGGCGTTCTTCGGGTTCTTTCGCGCTGGCTTCGATCGAGCCGAAACGGCGCTGCTGCTTGCCTTCCCCGTGCTTCTCTTTCTCGTTCTGTCCATCAGCGACAATCGGCAGCTCGGGTTGCGTGCATTGCTTGCCGGCTTTCCCTTCCTCTGTGTCTTCATGGGCGCGGCGTGGACGACGGCGGCCGGTTCGAGGCGACGCTTCGTGGCGAGCGCATTGGTGGCGGGGGCGCTTCTGACCGGAGGCGTTGCGTATCCCGATTACCTTGCTCACTTCAATTCGTTCGCGGGTGGGGGGGACGGGGGCTACCGCGTTGCTTCCGATGCGAACATCGACATCGGGCAGGACCTGGTGGGTCTCGCTGCCTATCTCGACGAGGTCGACGCCGGCACCGTGCAGCTCTACTACTTCGGCAGCGTCGATCCGGCGCTCTACGGCATCGACTACCGGGTGCCCGAGGACTATCGCCTCGAGCCGGGCTACGTGGCGGTCAGCGTGTCGCTGTATCGCATGAGTTACGACGTCTACGACCACGGTGTGCTGCGCAAGGTCGGCCCGGTTGATCTCTCATCGCTGGGGGACCCCGTGGCGTCGATCGGCGGAAGCATTCACGTCTATTACCGGAAGCCGGCGACCGGGTAGGGGGTGTTCGACGTCGTCTTCGGTACCGGCTCCATGTCGTCAGGCTCGCTGAAGGATCCTCGTCAAGGCGAACAACGAGAAACGGGCGCGGCTCGAGAGCATGCGACACGTGCTCAGCAAGCTCGACTACGCGGGCGAGGAAAACGCGATCGCGGGTCTTCACCCCGACCCCGACATCGTCCGCCGCTTCCATCGGTCGAACAAGCAGACCGACTGATCCGGGCTGGGCGCCGAGGGCCGCGACCACGCCTGCCCGCTAACCTCCGCGCGACGATGGATTCGATGATTCGCGCGGCGAAGAGCGGCAGTCCCCTGCCCGGCGTGGGCGCAGACACGACCGAAGGCCAGGGCGAGACCGGTGCGCGTCGGCAGTGCTTTGCCGCCGTGTTCTTCTTCGCACTCGCCGTGCGGACGCTCGAACTGGTCGAGCTGGCCGACACGCCGCTGTTCGAATTCGTGCTCGGCGACGCGAAGAACTACGTCGCCTGGGGGCGGGAGATCGGTGCCGGCAATTGGATCGGCGACGAGACGTTCTATCAGGCGCCCCTCTATCCGTACTTCCTGGGCGTCGTGTTCTGGTGGTTCGGCGACGACCTCTTCGCCGTGCGGGTCGTGCAGATCGTCGTCGGTGCCGCTTCTTGCGGGTTGATCGCTCTTGCGGGATGGCATTGGTTTTCGCGGGCCGCGGGGTGGTGCGCGGGGCTGCTCTTCGCCCTGTATGGGCCCGCGGTCTACGCCGATGCGATGCTCCAGAAGTCGGTGCTCGATCTCTTCTTCATGTCGCTCGCCCTCTGGTGGATGGCGCGCGTGCACGTGCACCCCAGCGCAAAGGCTGCCCTGGGCCTCGGTGTCGCGGTCGGTTTCATGGCGCTCACGCGAGAGAACGCGCTCGTCTTCCCGGCGGTGTTGTTGCCCTGGCTCTTGCTCGGGCTGGGGGAGGCTCGTGGTGCGAGCCTGCGCCTGGCCGTGACCTTCGTGCTCGGCATGAGCCTGGTGCTGGTCCCCGTTGCGATCCGCAATCAAGTCGTGGGTGGCGAATTCCATCTCACCACGTCGCAGTTCGGTCACAACTTCTACATTGGCAACAATCCGGCTGCGGATGGGACGTACAAGCCGCTCACGGAAGGCAAGGGTGACCCGCGAATCGAGCGGCTCGATGCGATCGAGATTGCGGAGCGGGCGATGGGGCGCTCGCTCACCCCGGCCGAGGTCTCGGCTTTCTACACCGACCGGGCGCTCGAGTACATCGCGTCCGACCCACTCGATTGGTTGGCGCTGCTCGGTCGCAAACTCTTGTTGGTCTTCACGTCGGTCGAAGTCGTCGACACTGAAGATCAATACACCCATGCCGAATCGTCACACGTGCTCGCGGTCACGGGCACTGTGTTTCATTTCGGAGTGGTGGCCCCGCTGGCGGTGCTGGGCATCGGGATCAGTTGGGGACGTCGGCGTGAGTTGATTCCGCTCTATGGCATGTTCGCCATCTATACGTCGACGCTCATCCTCTTCTATCTGTTCGCGCGCTATCGCCTGCCCCTCGTTCCGATTCTCTTCCTCTTTGCCGGTGTTGCACTCGAGGGTGCGCGCAGGTTCGCGACCGAGCGCAACCGCCCCCGCTTCGAGACGACGCTGGCCTTGACCGCGGCGGTGGCGCTCGGGTGCAACTGGCCGGTCTTCGAAAAGGACTACATGCGTTCGGTGACCCACTACAACCTCGGGAACGAGTTGTTCGCAGTGGGGCGCGAAGCGGAAGCCGTCTTGGAGTTTCGAACGGCTGTCGAACTCCATCCCCGCAACGCATTCGCGCTGCACAACCTCGGTGCGCTGCGCGCACGGGCTGGCGACATGTCGGGTGCGGAAGACTACTACCGGCGCGCCCTCGAGGTGAATCCGGGGTATGGCATTGCGCTTTCGAACCTCGCTCGAACGCTGCGTGACAGTGGGGAGCCGGCGCGGATCCCGGAGGCGATTTCGTTGTTCGAGCGCGCGATCGAGCGGTCGCCCTACGACGCTGATCTCCACAACGAACTCGGCGAAATGCATGCCATGCGAGGGACGTGGGCTGCCGCCATCGAGCACTTCGGGCGCGCTCTGTCGATTGTTCCGTCTCACGCCCAGGCGCGGGAGAATCTGGACAGGGCGAGGCAGCGCGCTTCGGGGAAGCCCTGATCCATCGCGCCGGCTTCTCGCGGGAGAATCGCCTGACGGGAGCGTCGCCGGGGCTGCAGCGTGTCCGCTGGATCTGTTAGCGTCTTCGGATGCGAAAGAACCTCACCTCCCCGTGGCGTGCGCTTCTGCTTACCCTTCTCTGCTGTTCGCTTCCCCTGTCGGGAGCGCAGGCCCAGGATGCAAGACCGATCATGCGACCCATCGAGGTCGGATTCGATGCGGTGATCATTCGCCCGCTTCGCCTGTTGAACCTCATGATCGGTGGCGTCGTGCTGGGCCCATCGCTGCTGTTGTCGTTGCCCAATGGTTCGTCGACGCGCGGCGAGGCGATCGAGACCTATTGGACGATCCCCTACGAGCAGCTCGTCGAGCGAGAGCTGGGCGATCTCTAGCAGCGCGTCGAACGACCTTGGTCGAGCGCTCAGCGCAGAACGCTGAGCGAGGCGTTCACTCCATCGCCGTCGCGTCACCCGCATGGCGGCGCGCTTTGAAGCGGCCGTACAGGAGCTGGTCCCGCCATACTGCTTCCTGGCCCTGCACATCGAGCCCGCGCAGCATGGCGTGGATTGCTCGCAGAGTGGTGGGGCTGTCGAGCAACTTCTTTGGTTTCTTGATGCGACCGAGAGACGCCAGGACGAGGGTCGTGTCGCCGAGTCCGGCACCGGCCTGGGCGCGGGTCCACAAGAGGATCGGAAGCCGGCGTACGAGGAAGGCGTGATCGACGATTTCGATCACCTCCCGGAGGCGTTCAGGCTCTCCATTCTCGAGACGCCAGGTTGCCCGCAGGCTGGTCGTGACCGAGTGGAGGGGGTGTGCTGGCGAGACCTGTGCGAGTGCATCGTCGTGTGCGGCGACCGCGAGGTTCCCTCCGCGCGCGAGTGAGCGCATGGCTTCGAGTACGATCAGTTCGGTCTCGGTCCACTCGATTCCCCGCACGGCCCTGCCGGTGGCGACGACACGACGCAAGAGCCCCGCCCGCAGACGCTCGTGATCGGGGAGCTGCGAAAGCAGCTGGACGAGGCGCTCCGCCGGTGGCAGGGCTCCTGTGGCGAGCAGATCGATTGCCTCGCGTTCGCGCGGGTCTTCGATCGACTCGATCACGACACCCGCTCGCCGCCCGAGTTTCGCGTCGGAAAGGCGCGGGACGAGGCGACGCAGATCGAGCTTGCCGGCCTTCACCAATGCGGGGAGGGGGTCGAGTTCGCGAAGCGCCGCGAGTACGGCGGCCTCTCTTCGCTTGCCTGTCTCTCTCGCCCCGCGTACCAGATGCGGCGACCGCATTTGCAACAGGTTTCGATCGTCGGTCGTGATCGGTGCGCCAGCGCTGAATGTCTTGCTGGCCTCATTGTCGAGGCGCAAGTAGATGGCGAAGTCCTCGGCGTCGTAGAGGCCGGTGCGTTTCGCGAGCTCGGGGTCGAGCTCGCGAAGCCGTTTGAAGTCGGGCGTGATGGGGAGCGGTTCGTTCGACGCCACGAAGAGGAAGCCCGAAAAGACGTGGACGTATTCGAAGTGTTCGTAGAGGGTGGCGACGACGCTCTGCAACAGTTCGATGTCTGCGAAGCGGGTCCCGAGCCATTGGACGAAGATTCCTCCAGGCTCGAGACGGCTCGAAACGAGTTCGAAGAACTCGCTCGTGTACAGGTGGGATGCTCCCCCGGTCCAGGGGTGGGAAGCCTGTGCGGCAATGACGTCGAAGGTTCGGTCGGTCAGTTGCATCGATCCACGGGCGTCGCCTTCGTGGACGGTGATTCGGGGGTCGGACAGCGGGTCGCGCTTGCGCCTCGAACCGAGCCATCGATTGGCCTCGATGACCTCGTGCTCGAGTTCGACGACATCGATGTGCTCGATGTTGCGCGGGACATCCTCGACCGTGACCCCACCGCCGAGTCCCACGACGAGCATGTCACGCGCCTCTGGACGAAGTAGCGCGCCCACGGCACCGAGGATCACGGCCGGCCGCATGCCGACCGGCGGGTCTTTCGGTGCCGAGATGACCGATTCGGGAAGGCCGTTCGTCGACATCCTCCAGGCGGCCGGATCCTGATGGGTGAGTAGAACGGTTGCGCCGCGCCCGACCTCGTAGAAGTCTGCTCGACCGGTCTTCGGAGGTGCGGAGCGGTTGATCGGCGAAGATCGCAAGATGTTCCAGGGGTCCTGCGGAAGCAGAAGGAACAGCGCGCAGCCGAGAAGCACCGGTGCGGCCAGCTGCACGCCCCGATTGCCCGATTGCCAGACCGTGATGAGGGCGATGGCGAGATTGAGCGTCACGCCGAGAGCGATGGTGCCGCGAAAGCCCAGTTCGGGAAGCAGGACGAACGCGCACCCGATCGAGCCCACGATCGCGCCGACCGTGTTCCACGTATACACCCGCGCGCTCGCGGGCCCCGCGTCGTCGGCTTCGCGCGCCACCATGCGCACTGCGAAGGGGAAGGTCGCGCCGATGCAAACTGCGGTGGGCAGCAGAACCCCGACCGCGATCCCGATGTCGAGCAGTAGCGGGTCGTCGGTCTGGACTGCGCGTGCGAGCGCCGGTGCGAAATCGATCAGACCGAAGCCCAACGTGGTGAGCAGGGCGATCCCGAGCTGGCAGATCACGAAGGCGCTCTGCGATCGCGCTGCCGACACCGCCTGCCGGCTCGCGATCGCGGACCCGATCGCGATACCCGCGAGGAAGCTCGCGAGCATCGTGGCGAACGCGTAGATGCTGCCGCCCAGCAGTTGAGACAGCAGCCGGACCCAGAGCACTTCGTAGGTAAAGGAAAGAGCACCGGAGAGCGTCATGAGCGGCAGCACGAAATGGAAGCCACTTCGGGGTGTCGCCGTCTTCGCTGCGCTCGTGTGAGCGGAGGTCTCGAGTCGCGAGATGCGCACCAGCACGATCGCGACCACAAAGACCAGAGCGTTGACCGCAACGGCGACGTAGACGGTTTGGCGGATGCCGAGGGCCGGCAAGAGGACGAATGCCGCGATCAGCGTCCCCGCGACCGCGCCGGCGGTGTTGATCGCATAGAGGGCGCCGATTCGCGGGCCGATTTCCTGTTCGTTGGTGACGACGTGCCGCGATAGCAGCGGCAACGTCGCTCCCATGAACATGGTGGGCACCATGATGATCACGAAGGTTGCGGCCAGGTAGAAGATCGCGATCCCGAGCGGTGCGCTGCTCTCGAAACCCGGCTGGCCTCCGAACATGGCAACCAGCACCTTGGTCGCTGCCGAGATCGCAAAGGGAACGAGCAAGGCCGCGATCGCGATCCCGAGCTCCAGGAAGCCGTAGAGGGCCAGGGGGCGTTGGGTTACCGATGCGATCCGCCCGCCCACCGCAGCACCCGCAGCGAGCCCAGCCATGTAGGCGGCCAGGACAGTGGCGACGGCGAGTTCAGAAGTTCCGAAGACGAAGGCGAACTCGCGCGTCCACGCGGTCTCGTAGATCAGCGCAGCCAGCCCCGACAAGAAGAAGCACAGCGCGACGACGACAAAGGCGCGATCTTTCATTTCGCTCCCTCGGGCCGCCGCCGCGAGCGTGCGAGATGCGTGCCGCCGGGTTGGCGGGTCGGTTGCTGCGCTCGGTTCGTGCTCAGCACGCCACTACCTTGCCTCTACTACCAAAGGCGAAGCGACGTCGACTTCGACGACTTCGTGCGCATGCGCTCGAGGTCGCTCCGCCGGCGGCGTCGCATGCGCCGCTGGAGGGACTGTCGCTTGGTTTCGATCTTGTCGTCGTCAGGGCGTCGACTCTTCGGTTGGTTGCGGAACGTGCAGAAGTCTTCGTACGACTTGATCTCGTGCTTGAGTTCTCGCGCGACCAATTCGACCATGATCGCGTCGTCGATATAGCCGATGCCGGGGATCCGATCCGGAATCAGGTCGTCAGGGTCGGCGAAATAGGCGAGGGCGTCCAGAACCCGTGCCCGATCGCGACCTTCGAGGCGCCACTGCTCGTCGCGCACCATTTCGATCAGCTGCTTGAGCACCTCGATCCGGGTGCGGACGAACTCGGGCGAGTGCGCGCCGCCCGCCTCTTCGACGAGGTCTGCGGCGCCCTGGATCACCTCGGCGTCGCTGTCGTTGGTTCGATTCTCGCGCGACTGCTTCAGGCGCTTGCGAAAATACTTGATGTCGCGTTTGGTCAGTTCGAAGCTGACCTTGATCGTGGGCTCCTCGGGCATGCAGCATGGACTCCGGCTCAGAAGGGGGCGAGCGGGCCACGGCCCGAAACGGCGATCAGAATGGATGGTCGGGGCCTGGACTAGTCGATGATGTCGGCGGCGATCGACACGTTATCGACGCCGGCCAGTCGCGCTGCGTCCATGACTTCGACGAGGAGTGCGTTCTTCGACTCCTTGTCCGCCTGGATCACGACGGCGCCCTGCGGGTTCTCGGCGCGGAGGCGCTCGATGTTGGCGCGAAGGGCGCGCGGGTCGACCTGGCGTCGATCGATCCAGATCTGGTTCTTGGACGTGATCGCGACGAGGATGTTGCCGCGTTCTTTCTTGGTCGCGGTGGCGGCGCCGGGGCGACTGATGTCGATCCCCGACTCCTTCACGAACGAAGCCGTCACGATGAAGAAGATGAGCATGATGAAGACGACGTCGAGCATCGGGGTCAGGTTGACCTCGCTCTCCTCTTCTCCGGAATCCCTGCGGCGCTTTCTCATGACGACTTCCTCTTATGTTTCTCAGCTCGTGCTGTTGGCTTCCTTTTCGAGATGGTCGATCCACTGCTCCGCTTGCTCGCGGGCGCTGTCGAATCTCGCCGCCTTGACGAAGGTCGACTTGGCTCGAAAAGATTGTGCGTCGTTGTAGTAGGCGATCCCGAGCAACAGGTGGGCTGAACCCGGCTTCTCGAGCCCGCCCTTGTCGATGGCTTTCTCGAAATGCTTGGCTGCATCACCCCATTCTTCGCGCTGGAGGTGCACCTGGCCGAGGCGAACGAAGAGGTTCCCGTCCTCGGAGATCTCGGCGGCGCGCAGCAGCGGCGGCAGGGAGCGTTCGAATTCGCGCGAGGCGATCCAGCTGTTTGCCAGCAGCTGCAGCGCGTCGGGATCGGCTTCGATGGCACCTTCGTCGATGCCCTTCTGCAGGACCTTGGCCGCGGGATAGGGAAGGTCGGCATAGAGGAACGATCGAGCGAGGCGCTGTAGTTCCTTGTCTTCGGTCAGCAGACCCTGTTCGTACGCGATCTGCTGGATCGAAAGGGAAGCGTCGTACTTCTCGAGGGCGCCGTAGATCAGGCCGAGTTGCACCCAGTAGTTCTTCTTCGGGAACAGGGTGATGAGGTCCTCGAAGACCGGAGCTGCCTTCACATAGTTGTTCCGCTGCACCCACAACGCCGCGAGTAGTTGCAGCCAGCTTTCCTTGGGCTCCTTGGCGACTTCGAGGGCCTCGATCGTGTTCACGATCGCAAGGTCGAAGTTGCCCAGCTGGTAGTTCGCGATGCCCAGCAGGTAGTAGGCGAGGGCGTCTTCTTCCTGTGTCCAGTGGAACCATTCATAGATGGCGGCGATCGCGTCGTCCCACTTGTAGAGGCCGGCGAGCAACTGGGCCACGTTGAAGCGCAGCTTGACTTCCTGGTCGAGGGGAAGGATCTCCTCGGCGATCGACTTGTTGAAGGACTCGATCGTCTTCTCGAGGTTGCCCGAGCCATAGTGGAGCAGGCCTTCGATCTGGAAGACCTTCGCGCGCTCCATCGGGTTGAGGCGCTTGGGATTCAGCCGCCGGATGAGCGCGAGGCCGACCTCGGGGCTCTGTTCCTCGGACTGTTCCATTGCCGCGGCCAGGTAGCGGTTGATGCGCGAGTTCACCTTGTGGGTGAACTGGCGCGCCCTGCGCTCGATGAAGACGGCCTTGAAGTCCGGCCTTTCTCGACCGGCCGGAGGGCCTGCGACCCCGTCGAGCCGGTCCTTTTCTTCCTGCGTGGGTTCGCTGGAAGGCGCTTCCTCGACCGCTGCGGCGTCGGCCTGCCCCTCGACAGCTGCGGGATCCTGCGCGGTGGCAGGCAAAGCGAACAGCGTGAAAGAGACGGCCAGCGCGCCGCTCCAGGTGAGTATCCGTTCGATCATCGGCGGCCCCCCTTGGGCAGCTCGAATTCGAGGCGGATCAACTGGTTGGGGCGGGCGACGGGAGCACCGTTTTCCATCTTCGGGTTGTAGCGCCACTTGCGAACGGCGCGGACGGCTTCGCGGTCGAAGATGTACGCGGGTTTCGATCGATAGACCTCGACGTCGGCCGTAGTGCCGACGGGTGTGATCGTGAAGCTCACATCGACGTAGCCTTCGATGCCCTGCTGCTTGGCGCGCGGCGGGTAGCTGGGTTCGACGCGCACCAGCGGGACCGCTTCGCGGTCACCACCGCCGGCCGCGGCGAGGTTGGTGGCGCTTTCGAGTTCGAGTCCGGTGTCGATCGTCGGGACGATGTCACTCACCGCATCACCGGGATTCAGGTTCTGCGAGAGGTTGAGGTCGGGCGGCGGGGGCTGCTGGTCGGGCTTCTGGCGCTTCGGCTTTTCGCGCTTCTTCGTTTCGGGCGTAGAGTCGCGCTTCAGGCGGACGAACTCGATGGAGAGATTCTTGCCGGCCTCCTTCAGATCTCCGGTCACGGTTACGAGCGCCTGCATGATCCAGAACAGTGCAAAGGCGGTCAGCGCGCCGCCGATGACGGCGCCGAAGAAGCGTCCGGGCCCCCTTTGAACCGGGGGGTTGGGTGCACTCATGCCTGCTTTCCCCACATCGCCTGTTTCAACTCGTTCAACGCTGATGTTGCGCTTGCTATCCGCGGTTCAGTGTTCGTCGGTTTCGAGGCTGTCTGCGACGCGCTCGGCTTCGTCCGTTGCGAAACGGCGCAGCTGCACGCTGAAGATCATGCCCGAAATGGCTGCGACCATGCCCGCCATGGTGGGAAGCGTCGCTTTCGACACGCCGGCCGCCATGCCTCGCGCATTGCCGCTACCGCCCGCCATCACGTCGAACACCTCGATCATGCCCGTCACCGTGCCCAGCAAGCCGAGCATCGGCGCCACCTTGATCAGCGTCTGGATCGGGCCGAGACCCGCCACCAGCTTGAGGCGCACGTCGCTGATCAGCATTCGCCGGATGTGGCCGCTTTCCCAGGAAGCGCGATTCCGGCGCGCGTCCCAGAAGGTTCGAACACGGGCGACTTCCTTGCGGTGAAGCGTGCGGAAGTACCAGAAGCGCTCGTAGATCAGCGTCCACATGATGGCGGTCGCAATCGCGATCACGAGCAGGACGTCACCGCCCTGTTCGATGAAATCGCGGACCTTTCCGATGAACTCAATCTCCGACACTGTCGCGTTCCGAGCGGGATGCGATCAGGCCCGCGCTCTGTTCGTCGAGCACGTCGATGATGTAGCGCGTGCTGTTCGACAGCGTGTCGTACAAGAGTACGAGCGGGATCGCCGTGATCAGACCGAGCATCGTCGTGACGAGTGCTTCCGAAATACCGCCCGCCATCATCTTCGGGTCACCGGCACCGAAGAGCGTGATCGCCTGGAAGGTCTGGATCATGCCGGTCACCGTGCCGAGCAGGCCGAGCAGCGGGGCGACGGCCGAAACCGTCTTCACCAACCACATGTAGCGGGTGACGGAGGCAGATTCGCGGAGCACCGCTTCGTCGAGCTTGAGTTCGAGGGTTTCGGCGTCGACGTCGCGGTTGTCTTCGTAGACCGAAAGAACGCGCCCGAGCGGGTTGCCCTTGTCGACGTAGTCGCTCTTCTGCTGGGCCGAAACCTTGCGGCTCGTCGACAGCACGATGATCCAGCGAACGATGCCGAGGAGGAAGGCCGAGATGCCGAGCGTGATGATCACGTAGCCGACGGCACCACCCTGTTGCACGCGTTCCTGCGGGCTGGGCGTGTCCGTCAACGCGTCGAGCAACGTCCCGCGCGAGGGATCGAGCGCCAGGGTTTCGACCCCGTTCTTCAGGTTCTCGAAGGGCTCGACCGTACTCAGATACTTGGAAGGAGGCTGGCGGGTGAGTTCGCGCAGCTTGTTTTCGCCGGGTTCCCAGACGAGGAACTTGCCACGGGACACCGCGTTGAACGGACCGGCTCGCACGACCGAGCGCTGTTCGGTCTGGCCTTCACCCGTCAGCACCGTGGCTTCGTAGCGAACCACTTCACCCTGCTGCGTCATCTCGCGCTGCAGTTCGAACCAGAGCTTTTCGAGGTCGTTGGTCGACGGCAGTTCCTTCGAGCGGCCGAGACGATCGAGCATGTCCTTGCGGTCCTGGACCTGCGAGCTGATCAGCGAGTCCCAGACCTGACCACTGAGATCGTTCGCCACCTGTCGCACCACGCCGAAGAGCTCGCCCATCTGACCGAGCTGCTCGGCGAGGTCGGCTTCGAGGGCGCCGATCCTTCGCTCGTTTTCGTTGTAGTTCGCTTCGTACTGGAGCGAGAGGTCTTCGAGGCCCTTGAGCTTCGCCTGGGCTTCGGTGAGCAGCCGATCCTGCTGATCCTTCGCGGCTTCGAACTCGCGCTCGCGTCGGATGTTCTCTTCCTTTTCGACTTCGAGACCATTCTCTACGAGGTCGAGAAGCTGGAAGAGGTCGGTCACCTTGTCCGCTTCGGCGTTTTGCGCGCTTGCGGGAGGCGCGGCGATGCAGAGCGCGGCGATGCAGAGCGCGAGGGGCAGGCTTTGGCACGTTTTTCCGAGATTCATCTTTGCTTTACCCCCGAGCGTCCGACGGTGCCGGTAGCGGCAGGTTGATCAGGTCCGGCGCGGACTGTTTGCGTGCGATCTTGAGGCCGTGGCGGATCGCCGAACGGAAGGATCCGTCGAGAGCGACCCACGAGCGGGACTGCTGATCCCAACGCCCCTGGAGCGTTTCGTCGAGGCTCTGGTACACGAGCGCGATGCGGCCGAAGCGCAGGAAGTCGACCGTGGTCTCCTTGTCGCCGATCACGAGCGAGGCCCGGTACGCCTCGATGGTGCGGCCGTATTCGTTCTCGATCTGGTAGGCCTCCATGATCGAGCGGAACTTCTCGGGCGTGGTGACGTCGGCGCGTTCCATCACCTTGCGCAGCTTGTCGATGCGTTCGGTGCGCTCGTCGATCAGGAAGGGAACGTCGAGTTCGACGAACTTCTCGATCGCGTCGACCATGCGCATCATCAGCGGCGTGACACTGCGTCCAACGCTCTGGACCTGGCCGACCTGCGTGCCGAGAGAGCCGATCTCTTCTTCCTGGGCGGAGATCAGCTTGAGGATCTGCGCGTTGTACTGCTCGATCGAATCGATCTGCTTGAGCGTCGTGCGGTACTTGCCGAGCAGGCTGTCGGTTTCGTCGCTGATCGCGTCGATGCGCTTTTGCGTCGCTGCGGCATCGACGTTGCCTTCCTTGCGGGTGTCGACCAGCTTGCCGAGGTCGCCTTCCTGGGCGACCGCCATGGAACCGACCAACACGACCGCGGCGCCGAGCCCGATCCGTGCAGCGGCCTTACGCGCTGTCCAAAACATGAACACTCTCCTCGAACTCCTCGGCGCCTTCTTTGGCACCGTCGTCTGTGTGGCCGGGGGTGGCGCCCACAGAACTTCCATTGAATGGGAACGCTAGAACTTCCGCGGATGGAACCGTTCGTCTCGAACGGGCTGGCTGGATCTTCGTCTCAATGTTTCGCTTCGACTTCTGCTTGTATCTGATTGCGCGTGCGAAACGGTCGGTCTCGGCGCGCCTGCATTTCTACTGAATCTGCTGAACCAATCCGCCTGTTTCGTTTCGCCGACTTCGCCGGCTCCCGCGCGAAGCGACCAGTATCTGGCGACGATGCGCACATTGAAAGCGAAATCGTGCGCTTTTTGTGAACGCCTTTCGACTCGTCCCTGGATACGCCCTTCGATCGAAAACCCTCGGTGGGCCCGACCCTGCCACGAGGTCGAGCGGCGGGTAGCCGATCGGGTGGGGGGGGTGCGGGGCAACCGGGGGCAGCAGTATTACCGATTGGTCTATGGCCTGCACCGCCCCGGAAACGCGCGCGCCCACGCAATCTTGCGCGGGCAGTCGCAGGTTCAGATGCGTGCGTCCGGGGGGACGAAGCCGGCACCGAGTCGCGAAGCTTCTTGCCGGTTCAACATGGGAAGCAGGGAAACGAACGCTCGTCGCTGATCTGGATCGAGCGATGGGGCGTTTCGGGCCGCGTCGATCAGCACGCGAGCGATCGTGTCGTCGGGTGTCGTCGCTGCTTCGAGGGCGTCGGCGAGTATTGATGCTTCCTCCAAGGCTGTATCACCCGGTTGCAGCAGCGAAAAGAGGAGTCGCCGGCCCGCGTCGAGGGCGTGAGGTTGCTGACGAAGGATGCTGCGGTCGATCGCAGCCGCGGCTTCGTACGCGCCGAGGATGGCAAGGATGCTGGCTTGACGACTCCGAGCCGCCAGGCGTCGCGTGGGGTCGGGGACGCGGGTCTGTTCCAATACTCGTGACCAGTTGCGCGGGATCACCCCATGGTCGATCGCCCACTGTGGGGCGGCCCGAATTGTCTCGTGGGGATCGAAGCGGCCTTCGAACGGCACGCCCGCTCGGGCGTAGTAGGCGGCGACACGTTCGAGGTTTGCCTGGTTGCTCGCGTTGCGGCGCAGATAGATGCCCGAAGTGAGGTTGCGGAAGATGGGGATCCACTGGTCACTGCCTTCGAGGTGGCGCGTGGTGAAAGCGACGGGGCGGTTGGGGCGACCTTCGCGTGGCAGCCCGGTGCCGAAGAAGACGTCGATTTCGTAACGATCGAGCATCGCTTCGAAGCCTTCGGGCGAACCCCAACCCCGCAGCCCGATCGTCTGCGCGTCGTCCATGGTTTCGCGCGGAACGTTGAGTGAACCGTTGATGAAGGTCTCGAGCTCTGGCGCCAACCAGTAGCCGAGGAAGTTGCCACTCGAATAGTCGTTGAAGAGCCGGCCCTCGAGACCGGTGTCCGCGAGAAACCAGACCGCATGCGCGTGGTGCTTCCCGGCGGGATAGGGCTCGGCGTAGGTCGCGACACTTCGCACGCCGCGTGAGATCATCGGCCAGGCGCCGTGGGCAACGAAGGTGAATGCCGTCGCAAGGGCCATGGCAATCCCCATGCCTCGCCGAAACCCGACCGGGTTCGAGGTTCGCAAGCAGTCGCCGATCGCAAGAAGCACGAAGATCGACATCCAGCTGAAGCGCACCGCCAGCAGCATTGCGACGAGCGAGGCACAAGCGATTGCGAGCAATGCGGGGTCTGGACCTGTCGGCGCGAAATCACCGCGTGCTGTTTCGGAGCGCGCCGTGTGAACCACCACCGCGGGAGTGATCAGCAGCAAGAGCCAGGTCGCACACCAGCTCAGCGGGCTCGGCGGAATATTGGCTTCGGGCCATGTGAACAAACGAAAGCGCGCCCATTCGTCGGTGATCCGAGCCAGTTCCGGCGTATCGGCCCCCGCTTCGAAGTAGAGAAGGTGCGGGGCGGCGAAGGTGGGATTGATCAAGGTCGCCGCGGTTCCCACCAGCAGTGCGACGAGCAGCGCACGTTGGCGATCCGCCGCCGCACGCGAACGGTCCAACCCGACCCAGCGCGAGGATGCAACGCCACCGACGGCGGCACCGAGCAGGATCGGACCCAGCAGGAAGGCTGCGTGTGCGTTGGCCCAGAATGCGAAGAGCAGGGCGGCGACCGTCGCGGGGGGCAGCTCGAAACCCTTGCGGGCGGAACCGGGGTCACGCGAACCAAGCACGAGCGCATTCACCGCAACGATCGCGAACAGAATGCTCAGTAACTCGGGGCGAAGTTGGAACAGGCGATAGGCCGACATCGCAGCGAACAACGCCGTCGCCCCGCTTGCGAATTCGATCGACCCACTCACGCGATGGAGTGCTCGAAACGCCACCACGAACATGGCGACGACGAGCGCAACATGCAGCACACGCAGTCCGATGAACCCGGTCCACGACCTGGTGAGATGGAGCAGCAGACCCGAAAGCCAGGCGGCGGGTGCCGGGGCTTCGCGCGCCGTAAACAGAAGCGGGTCGGCTTCGAGCCAGGGCCCGAGCGCGGCATAGGCCCGCCCCATCGCGAGGTGCCACCAGGTGTCTTCCGCGAACACCGGCTGACCGACCGAGATCAAGACCGACAACGCGACGAAAGCAGATGCTGCGCAAGCGATGATGCGCGCAGCGCGGGTCGTTCCAGTTGGGCCGGGCGAAGTTGAAGAAGGCGTCGCGAGGGCCTCGTTGCGGTGTGATCAGTTGGGCATGTAGTGGAAGCGAAGGCCGAGTCGCAGCCGGTAGAACCAGGGGTCGATCTTGTGCTCCCAGTGCCCGCGATAGGTGTCGTCGAGCAAGCCCTGGCCGGTCTTGGTCACCGCGTCGTCCAATTCGACCTTGCGGTCGCCCAGTACCTTGTAGGCGTTCGCGCCGATGAAGACGGCCGCAGCAACATCGCCGAAACGCCCGGACACGTACTCGACTTCGATGCCGGGGCCGATGCCGTTCACGACCAGGGTGTCCGTTGCCTTCAGGTAGATCTCACGCGTCTCCGTGCCGAACGGATCGAGCGGAGTGCTTCCCAGCACCGACTCCGTGCCGTTGACATCGTCCTTGATGCCGGCCGAAACGCGTCCCGTGACGTCGAGTCGCCACTGCGACCAACCGAAAGACGGCTTGATGTTGACGGTGCGACCGCCCGCCTTGAGCGGGATGACGATTCCGACCTGGGCGCTGTATTGAAACGTCTGCGGCAGGCTCTCGGTATGCGACCCCGCGCCTTGCAGGGCCTGCGTTGGGATGGCCGGTGTGTCCGCCGAGGTCTGGGGCTCTCGGATGACACCCAGGTTGCCCTCTGTCGCAATCGTACGCTCGGGCGGAAATACAGCGGAGAGTTCGGTGTTGACGAACACCCGCGGGTTGATTCCCAATGGCAGCTCGACCACGACCGGGGACGTCAACTGAAGCTCGACCCCGATTCCGGGCCAAAAGGGCAGGTCGGAGCCATCGGCCGAGTCGCGCATGGCTGCGGGTTGGTCGGCGGCTACCGGCGGGTCGCCGCGCGGGTCGGGCTTCGTCGGGTCTCCCTGCGTACACGGCGCGAGCAGGCCGCCCCCCGACCCGGGGCCACCGATGTCGCAGGAGCTGCTTAGTGACGATTGATGCTTCTGTGCGTGGAAGTTCCCGGTCAAGGACAGCGCGGGGATCCAATCCCCAAGTACACTGCTCTCGGTTGTTTCGTCCGGCGCTGCAAACGCGATGCTGGAACCGCAGCACAGCAGTGCGGCGACCGACAGCGATGCGGTGAGCGAGCGTACTCGTGTCTTGACCCTGACAGGCATAGCCGCTTAGTATTACAACAAGACGGTGGGATGGCACGCGCGCTCTATTCCGGTTGACGTCGCGACGACGATCTCTGAAAGCTCCTCATCAGCAGGAACAGCAGGATTCCGACGATCCCCATGCAGACCCCCGCCCGCCTCATGTGCTGCCGCTTCGCATCCGTGACGTCCACCGCAGCCATCGTCACCTGTGCCCTCGCGTTGTTGTTTTGCTTCACCCCCGAAGCCGCGATCGCACAGCAAGACGACCCCGTGGGCGCAGCCGGCGAAGGTGAAGCCGGCGACGACGAGCTGGATGTATACGGCCCCGACTCGGATGAAAAGGACGACGACATCGAGGTCATGAAGGTTCGCGCCGGGGAGTCGGACGCCGCCGCCGACTTCGAATCTGGCGACTCGGTCCAGGCGTTCGACGCGGCCGACCTCGAGGCACTCGGTGCCCAGAGCATCGCCGACCTGGCGAGTTTTACGCCCAATCTCGAAATCGTGACTTCCGGTGCCACGACCCCCACCTTCTTCATTCGCGGTGTGGGGCTGAACGATTTCAGTGCGAATTCGTCAGGTGCTGTCGCGATCTTGTTCAACGACGTCCCCAAGAACGCGCCGGCGCTGCAGCTCGGGACGCTCTTCGACATCGAAAACGTCAACGTGCTGCGAGGGCCCCAGGGAACCGGCAACTATAGAAGTGCGTCGGCCGGGGCGATCAAGATCTACACGCGGAAGCCGACCGGCCAATACAACGCGTACCTTCAACAGTCCTACGGCAACTACAGCGCGCTGGATATCCAGGGAGCGGTAGGGGCTCCGATCTTCGAAGACATCATTGCAGGACGACTCGCCTTTCGCGTCACGGATCGAGACGGTTATCAGAAGAACCGCTGTGGGGGGGCGCCGCCCTTCAACGAGCGAGGGTCGAGGGATGGCGACACCGTCATCGGTAGCCTCTTTGGTCGTCATCCCGACTACTCGATTTGCGGCGAGACGGTTCCGATCGGGGCCCGAGCCGTCCTGGACACCGGTGAGCAGCCTCCGCGCGACGCGAACGGCCTCGCGCGTTCACACATCACGCCGGGGTTGCCGAAGCGCCTGAACGACCAGGGTAATTGGGCAGCACGCGGAACCCTTCTCTTTCAGCCGACCCTCGACCAGGAGTGGTTGTTCACCGCGAGCGGCGGAGAGCGCGATGAGTACACGCGCGTGGGACAGTCGACCGGAACATTCAACCAGCTGAGCACCACGCTGGTTGGCCCCTTCGGCAAACCGGGCGCCGGGCTCCTGGGTTCGCGAGACCAGTTCGCCGGAGGCGCGGAGGGTCATGTCTCGGACGAGATCGAGATCCGACGACTGAAGCTGGATCCGTGCCTGATCGACAGCAAGGAATACATCGGCTTCCAGAACCTGGACGAGAACATCGAAAGCCGATGCTTCGTCGATGGAGATGCTCGCACAACCAAAGACAACAACAGGATCAATCAATCGAATCTGCTGGCGAGGCAGCTTCTTGCGCGCGACCTGGCTCGCAACCTCGACGACAAGCCGTGGACGGGCGAATACAACAACCCCGGAGGCACGGTCCTGGATACGTGGGGCGTATCCCTCAAGGGTGACCTCGTCATTGCGGATTCGATCAACGTCACGACGGTGACCGGGTACGATTTCTACGATCGACTCGTCGAGAACGACCTGGACCAGAGTCCCAACCAGGTCCTCGAGATCACGACGGATGATCAGGGTTGGCAGGTCGCACAGACGGTCGACGTTACGGGAGAGATTGGCGACGACAGCGGCGTTTCATGGAGCGCCGGCGGCCTCTTCCTTTATGAAGTGCTGGATGTGGACGTCGACAACCAATTCAGTGCGAATCTGCAGGCGGTCGCCGCATCGAGCCGACAGTACCGGCAGAAGCTGTGGAGCGGCGCAGCCCACCTGGGCTTCAACTTCGGCTTCTTCGAGAACTTCGTCGTCGACGCGGGGCTCCGGTACAACTGGGAACGCAAGTCGATGGACTACTTCCTGGTCGAAAGTGGGGTGCTGGGGTTCGATCTGTTCGCTTCGGAGGTATGGCAAGCGCCCACGGGTGGCGTTCGGCTCACGTTCAACTTCACCGAGACCACCTACGCCTATTGGAAGTACACGCGCGGTTGGAAGGGCGGTCACTACAACGCGATCGGCGGGCGGGACGGCGTTCGCGCGGCAAAGCCCGAGAACATCGATTCCTTCGAGATGGGGCTTCATCTCGCAATCATGAACGGCCAGCTCACCGCAGATCTCTCGGTGTTCCACTACAACTATCAGAACTATCAGCTGTTCACGGTGCAGTCGACGTTCACCGGGATCGAGTTCGTCGTTCTCAATGCGGATGATGCCGAGGTCTACGGTGCGGAACTCGACCTGACGCTGCGCCCGAACAAGATCGGGCCTTGGGAATGGCAAGGCCTGATGGTGCGTTCGGTGGTCGGCTGGCTCGAGAGCCAGTTCCTCGATTTCAACCAGAACGTCTTCCAGCGAATCGACAGCGGTGCGGGCTTCGGTTCACCTCCGCTGTCCATCAACAACGAGATCCAGAACTCCGGGAACCCACTTCTCAATTCACCGCGCTTCAAGGTCAGCCTGACGGCGCAGCAGACACTGCCGATCGGACGATTGGGGCAGGTGACCTTCCGCTGGGATGGTGCGTGGACCGACGACACGACCTTCGATGCATCCAAGGGCAAAGGCCTCCCGAACGTCGATGGCGACCAGTTCCTGCCGAAGCACACGATCGGGCAGCGGGCGTACTGGATTCACAACGCGCGCGTTGCGTACACGACACCCGGCGGGTTCGAGGTTGCAGGCTGGATTCGCAACATCGAAAACAAGGCGTACAAGAACTTCGCCTTCGACGCGGTTCGGCTGACCAATGCTGTCATCTACACGGCCGGCGAGCCCCGGACCTTCGGCGTTCAGCTTTCTACCGAGTTCTGATCCGGCTGAAGCCGTCGGGATCTGGCGCGCTGGATCATCACTGCCCGATGTCGTAACCGATCGCGCGCAGCTGATTGAGTTCCATCTCGCTGATCTCGCGGGTAGGCATCTCACCGAAGATCGGGGGCTCGGCGAGCTTCTCGTCCGCGATGCTACGCAGGCGTGCCAGGGTGGCGGCTTCGGTCTCACTGAGGTTCTTGAGTTCGGCGGGATCGAGGCTCGCGTCGAAGAGCTGCTCGACCAGATCGACTTCGATCGGTGTTCGGACGTAGCGAAGGGAATCATCGGCAACCGAAACCGTCACCTGCTTTTCGATGTTTCGCTTGCCCCATCCCATTTCGAGGTACGCCATCCCCGTGCGGTCCGCAGCCGGGGCTTCGGTGCCTGTTGCGGCTGCGACGATGTCCGGCACGAGCGACCGCCCGTCGCTCGGGCGCGAAGTCTCGACCCCGAGGATCTCGAAGAGCGTCGGCCAGATGTCGATGTTGCGCGAGCGCGACTCGACGACTACGGGCTCACCGAGCTTGAACGGCAGCCAGAAGAAGAAGGGAACCTCGGTGCTCTCCTTGAAGACCTGCCGCCCGTGGCCTTCGAAGCCGCGTTCCGAGAAGGCCTCGCCGTGGTCGGACGCGACGACGACGATCGTATTCTCTGCGTAACCCTGGTCGACCAGGTGTTCGATCAGGACCTTGATGGTGGTGTCGGTCCAGCGGATGGAGTTGTCGTAGACGTCGGAGTAGTGGCTTCCGAACAGTGCCGATTCCTCGTCGTACGTATATTCATGGATGTCCATCAGGTGGAGATAGAGGAACCAGCGTCCACCGCTGTGGACGCGCAGGAATTCGATCGCCGAAGCGGTAACGTCCTCGTCGGTACCGCCTTTGCTCAGGGTGGGCTTCTTCGCGAGTACGCCGCGCTTGAGACCGAGCGGCGTCGGGCGGTTGTACACCTCGAACCCCTGCTCGAAGCCGAAGGTTGGGGCCACCCATCCGTTGCGAAACAACCCGATGGACCGGAAACCCGCATCGCGCAGGATTTCTGCCGGCATCTCTGCTTCTTCGGGTAGCACGTGGTCGAAGCGGGTAATGCCCGCACGCCACGGGTTCAGCCCTGTCCACATCGACGCCATCGAGGCCTTCGTCCATGACGATTGAGAGAGATGGCGGTCGAAGCGGACCCCGGTCGCGGCCATCTGGTCGAGGAACGGGCTGGTTTCGCGCTCGTGCCCGTAACTGCCGAGGCGATCCGAGCGCAGCGTGTCGATCAAGATGAAAAGAACGTTGACGTCGTCGCGTTCGTGGAGTTGTTGCAGGTCGTCGATGGTCCCGACTTGCCGCGGGTCTGCGGGACCGCTGCCGGGTTCGGCCTGGTTGCCCGTACTGAGGAGGTAGGCGACCACGATGGCGGCCGCGGCCACCAGCCATGGCCAGCGTCGATCGAGGATGCTGTCTGACATGGGGCGGGACCTTAGCGCGTCGTCTAGAAGCCAGACCAGTATCGAAGCGCCCGAGCGCTTCCTTATGGGGTACCGACGACTATACTGCGCGGATGATTCACCGAGCTTGTAGCACCAGACCGTCCCTCGTAATGCCCATCGCTTTGACTGCACTCGTCGTCTCTCTCGGCGGGTTGATCGTCGGGTGTCGTTCCGCCGACCCGATGGAAGAGATCGAGAAGTTGCAGGCGGAGGGGCGCCTACAAGCCACCGTCGAACCGCTGCGAGAACTGATCCAGGAAAACCCGGGTGACGGTCATCTGATGTTCGTCTACGGGCGCACGCTCTCGGCACTCGGGAGGGCGGGGCTCGCGGAGTGGAGTCTGCGTGAGGCCATGAAGGACCCCGACTGGAGGGTGTCCGCTGGCTTGCAGCTTGCTACGAACGCGGCGCGCGGCTTCAATTTCCCGGCGGCGATCGAAAGTGCGACCACGGTACTGGAGTATGTGCCCGACAACATCGATGCATTGCTGATCCGCGCGAGTGCCTACACGCACTCACGGATCTATCACGAGGAAGCGCTCGCAGACGTAGAGCGGATTCTCGAGCTCGATCCCGACAACATCAAGGTGATGGAGCCGAAGATCCTGGCGCTGATCGGCCTCGAGCGCGTCGAAGAACTCGAGCAGGCCATGGAGGAATTCGGCCGCAAGATCGACAAAGCGGACCTCGGGGAAGGGATGTCGAGTTGGCACTGCACCACGCTCTCCATCTTCACCTGGGAAAAGGGAGACATCGAAGCCGCGCGACAACGCTGGGCCGACTGCCTCGACGCCTATCCCACGGACCCCGAGGTGGTTACCAAGTCGTTGAATTTCTACGACTCCCAGCACCACTACCAGCGATCCACCGACGTTCTCGCGAAAGCGCTCGAACTCGCCCCGGACACGCGGGTGTTTCGCGTAGGACTTTCCGGACGGCTCGTCGGCTTCGCGCGATACGAAGAGGCTGAGCAGGTGCTGCTCGATGGAACCAAGCTCGAGCGGCCGCGCGTGAAGTCTGCTGCGTGGCTCGACCTGGCGAAGTTCTATCAAAGACGGGAGCGCTTCCAAGACGCTGCCGACGCGGTTGGCAAGGCTGTCGAGATCGTCGAGCAGATGAGCAACCCGGAGCCGAGGCTGTTGCTCGACTATGCGGATGCCCTGCTGATCGCGGGAGAGCACGAGCGAGCGCTCGCGATTGCAGAGGAGATGACCTACCAGCCCTACCAGGAGATGATTCGCGCCCGGGTCGCGCAGGAGCGCGGCGAATTCGAAAAGGCGCTCGAGCATTACGACGCGGGCTTCTTGCTCTGGCCCGACAACCCATTCGCGCGCTTCTACGCCGCGCGCGCGGCCGAGGCGGTCGGGGACTTCGATCGTGCTGTCGAGGAGTATCGGTACTCGCTGCGCATCGCACCCGGTGCGACGGACGCTCGTGAACGGGTCGCCGGGATCCATTTCGATCAGCGGCACCACGCTGAGGCGCTCCAGCTGCTCCGAATCCGCGCCGACAGCGAACCGCTTTCCCAAGAGGGCGAGCTTCTATCTCTACGCCTCTGGGCCCTGGCCGGACGTGGCTGGGAAGTCGATCGGAGCGTGAATTCGATTCGCACCGGTTCCCCGGAACTCCTGGGGCAGGCGCTCGCCGCAGCGGCACAGGGGGTGAACGATCGGGCGGGTCCCAAGCACGCGCTGGCCTTGATCCGGCGTGCGGAGGACTTCGACCCCGCCGACCTCAACCACGCGGCGGCCCTGCGTGCCATCGTCGGATACTCGCTGGCTGTCGGGGAGCTGGCTGTCGGGGAAGAGGTAGAAGCGGCTTCGAAGGATCTCGAGGTCGCTCTCGCTGCCAATCCCGATGCCCCGGAGATTCGCGAAGTCGCCGCGTACTTCGCCGAGCTTTCGAAGCGGCCGTCGGACGAGGTGATTGCGGCGTACAACGCGGTGCTCGAGGTCGATCCCGAGAATGCGCGGGCCCTCGAGGGACTCGGGCGAGCAGCGGTTGCCGGGAATGCTTTGGATGATGCACTCGCCTACTTCGATCGCGCCGCAGCGGCGAGTCCGGACGAGGTCGAGCCCGTGGTCGAGGCCGCGCGGATCCTGGTTCGACTCGAGCGCCTGGAGGATGCCGCGCAGCGGCTGACCGAAGTCATGACGGAAAACCAGCACGACGCGGCGGTCTGCCAGCTGCTCGGTGAGGTGCTCGCGGAGCGCGATGCGTCTGCCGATCGGGTGCTCGACCTTGCGCGTCGAGCCGTTCGATTCGGGGGCGGGGAGGGCGCAGTGAAGCTGCTGGTGAGAGTGCACGAAGCACGTGGAGAGGCCGAGGCTGCGCGCAGCGTCTCGGAGCGCTGGCAGGCCTTCAAGCAGAGGGAGTCCGGCTGAGGCGGTGGGGAATCGAGCGAAACCGGACATTTACAGCACTTCCCCGCCAGGGAATGTGGGTACTCAATGTAGGAAAAGGATTTCCCACCCCATCGGGGGCCTTGTCTCGTAAGTTGTTGAAAAAGTAGGGTTTTGAGTTGTGGAACGCCTCTTGCAATGTATTCAGCTGAATTACGAGATTGAATCCCGCTGACCCGGCGAGAAAGGCGAAAGGTCGTGCGGCGTTGATTCAGCGGGTAGCTCGACAGAACCGGCAGGAGCCAGCAGGCAAGTGCAGGAAACGGCGGGCAAAACAGACTAGAGAGCAAGAGCAACGCAGGAAAGATCAACCGAATCAGTATCAATCGGTAGTTTGCACGAACCCAAGATCGAACCACGCAGCAATGCAGTTCAATCAGCACACAGGAGACATGAAATGAATTCAATGTTGTCAAAGCTGCGACTGACGAGCCTGTTAGTCGTTTTTGCGTTCGTTGCCGGCCTGGCTGGCACCGCGTCCGCGACGGTGCACCCGCTCGGTGGTAACGGGCGCTTCCAGATTGGTGATGGTCTGCCGATTCCGGCGACCTTCGCCCCGGCTCCGACCGGTCGCCTCCTGCCCGTGACGGGCGCGGTGGTTTCGCAGACGGGTACGGATCCGATGGCGATCAAGTTCCCCAACGCCGCCATGAAGGCAGCGGTCGTGCCGGTCAATGTTCCGGTCGCGATCACCAACCCGGCGGTCTTCCAGGTGAAGACGTCGATCGGCATCACCTACCCGTACTCGGTGGGCGGCGCAGATCAGACGGTTTCGGCCGGTGGTCGTACGGGTGCTGCGGTGGTTTCGTACTGCCCCGGTCAGGCGGTGACCCCTACGGGTAACCCGGCTTGCGCGAGTGGTGCTGCCGCTCCGCATCCGAACGTCAAGGGCATCTTGACCTACACGGCCACGGGCGCTCAGTTCGGCGGTGCCATGGCGGGTCGCGTCTTCGGTGGCGCGGACGTTGCGCTGGTTGGCGCCTCGGCGGCACCCTGCACGGGTTGTCTGGCCATCATGGCCCTCGCGAGCCCGAACACCACCGGTACCGGTGGTGTGGGTAACCAGTTTGGCGGCATGGGCACGAGCCCGGGTGCTGCGCCTTCGTCGGGTTACCTGATCGTGACCGCGACGGCGGCTGGTGCCATCACCAACGCCACCCCGACCCCGAGCCTGATGGCGGGTCTCACCAACGCGGCGACGACGTTTGGTGGTCCCTGGACGACGGGCATGCTGACGGTGACCGCGCCCTTCGCGCTCGGTGCGGCGGAAGTGTTCACCCTCACGGGTAGCGACGCTCGCGTGAGCGGCGTTGGCTCGATCTCGCTCGTTTCGGGTAGCCTCTCGAACCGCGCGATTTCGGGTCCGAACGCAAACCGCGGTTGGCTCAACCTGAGCATGGGCGGCCCGCTGGGTGCCCTTCCGTCGATGTCCGGTCCGGGCATTGCGGCACTGGTTGGCTTGATGAGCCTCGCCGGTGGCTACGCCATGCGCCAGCGACGCAAGTAGTAGCGCTCTAGCTACTGCGTCAAGCAAGATCATGACCGCCCGGTTGCGAAAGCAGCCGGGCGGTTCTGCGATTGGGGCGTGGTTTCCGGAGACGTGGACCGCCGAGCAACCCTCTGTTTCCGGTCAACCACGCGGATCTTCTGCTTCGGCACAGCAGCGCGAACCACAAGCGGGAGACGGTGGCGTTTTCGAAGCGGCGGCAATCGGCTTTGTATCGGCTCGCGATCTGGGTGGTGTGGCGCAACTACATGAAGGAGCGGTCGGAGAATCACGGCGGCGGGCCACCGGCGAAGGTGCTCAGGCTGGTGAGTCGGCCGCTGCGGCTCAAGGAGATCCTGGCGCGTCGGCTGTTTCCGGAGCGGGAGGGAGTCTCGGGTTGGTTGCGGCGTTGTTACTTCGGGCGGATCCGGACGCGGGCGATCAGCAACTGCTGCGCGCATACGGCGAGGTATGC
>JASMLK010000029.1 GCA_030748735.1 Myxococcota bacterium
AGGCTCTCTCGATTCAGGCTCAGGCGGTAAAGAAGTCGGCGCGCGCCTTGCCTTCCGAACCGTAGACGGGCTCACACGAGTCCACGCGATACTTCGAAACATCGGCGCTGCGCGGGGTCGATTTCGATGGTTCCGGCGATCACGATCATCGCGGCATTCCAACCGTTCGCCGCGCCGGGCGGGTTCGTATTCCCCGCCGGGTCTCGCACGGGTTTCTTCGCACGAAGTTGCTCGAGTGTCGCGCGAAACGCTTCGATTGCAGCCGCGGGTGCACCGGCGCGTTCCAGCACCTCGATCGCGCGCTCTTCGGTACGCATCGCCTGTCCATGGTCGCCCGCTTCGGCGTAGGCCGCGGCAAGCGTGTCGAGATAGGCGGGGTCTTCGCGACCAAGCTCGTCGAGTGCGCGCTTGGCAACCTCGACGGCCCTCGCCCCGTCGCGCGCGGCGGCGTCGGGGCTCGTGGCCAGCGCCCAGGCGAGGTTGTTGAGGGTCGCGGCGGAATCGGGGCAGGCGGCGACCGCTCGGCCGAGGGCATCGACGCGATCCACGAATCGCCGCGATGCCAAGAGCCAGTCGTTCAAGCTGCTCCACACCGTGTCGGCACATTGATCGAGTTCGAGGACATCGAGCAGCAACTGCACCGCGTCGTCGACCCGCCCCGCTTCGTGAAGCAGATGCGCCAACCGTTGGCGGCTATCGAGGTCGTGTGCGTCACGCTCGATGCATTCGCGATAGAGCGCGATGGCTTCGTCCTTGCGAGCCAGGTCGAACATCAGACCTGCATGCATGGTGAGCAGGTGGGTGCTCTGGGGATGACGCGTGCGAAGGCCCTCGAGCAGGGGCAATGCACGAACGCGGTCCTCTCGGCCGAGGAGCGCGTGGATGCGGCCCATCGTCTCGACGTCGTCGATCATCTCAGCGGCATCGATCCCGCTGACCTCGAGATCGTCGATGTTGGCTTCGAGTTCTCCTTCCGGTGCACCAACGACGTAGCCCAGGGCCTCGAGGCGGGCTCGGGTCTGGGCATCGACAGCGGTCTGGGCTTCGGCGTTCGCCCCCTGGCCGCTCGCCAGCAACGCTGCGAGTTCGGCCGAGAGGCGGGCCACGACTTCCGGGTGCTCCGCTGCGACGTTGGTCGTTTCTCCGGGATCCGCTTCCAGGTCGTAGAGCGCCGGCACCACTTTGTGGACGTACTTGAAGCGCCCGCGCGCCACGAAGCGCAGCGGAGCCACCGCAAAGGTCTTGGCGAGTTCGATCGACTCGCCATAGGCGAGCAGATCGACACCGTCACTCTTGCCAAAAAGCAGAGGCGCGAGACTCACCCCCTGCATCGGCTCCGGAACCTCGACCCCGAGCAGGTCGAGCAGCGTGGGTGCAATGTCGACGTTGCGCACCAATGACTCGACGCGCGCCCCCTGCGCAAACGACTTCGGTCCCCAGAAGATCAGCGGAACGCGCATGGTCGACTGGTAGGTGAAATAGCTGTGGGTGAGTTCGCCGTGCTCCCCCAGGCCTTCCCCATGATCACTCGTCAACACGACCACCGTGTCGTCACGCAAGCCGAGCTCGACTACGGCATCGATGACGCGCCCGATCTCTTCGTCGGCGGACGCCACCTCGGCGTGATAGGGGCTCGACGGAATGCGGATGTTGAAGCGACCCGGTGCCGAATAGGGAACGTGTGGGTCGAAATAGTGGAGCCACAAGAAGAAGGGCTCTGCGCGGTGGCGGCGCAGGAACTCGATCCCACGCCGGCTGATGTCCGCCGCCACCCGGGTCGGAACTTCGCGTTCGGGCCCATCGCCGTACCGCACGCGCTTGTGTTGGACGCCCGGGCTGTCGGGGTCGCGCACCTGCTCGAAACCCTGCGCGATCTGCGTCTGCGGGTTCATCACGAGCGCGGAGATCTCGGCCGCGGTCGCGTGTCCTTCGGTGCGCAGGATCTCGGCCAGGGTCTGGCTCGAGTCGGGTAGCACGTACCCCGAATTCGAACGCACCCCATGAGCGAAGGGAAAGCGACCGGTGAACAGGCTGGCGTGAGAAGGCAGGGTCTCCGGGTTGGAGACGATCGTCTGTTCGAAGACGACCCCTTCGCGCGCCAGACGGTCGATGTTCGGCGAACTCGGCAACGCCTGGCCATAGGCACCGAGGGCATCGGCTCGCGTGGTGTCGAGCGTGATGAGCAGGACGTTGGTCGGACGCGACCTGGTCGGGGCGGCGGCCTTCGGGGCCGTCTCGACCGCGGCCTTCTGGGGTGGGGCCGCCGGAACCGTATCCTGCTCGGTGACATCGGAACCTGAACCGCATCCAACCGGCAAGGCGACCAACAACAAGGTCGCCAGAAGCTTCACCCTGAACAAAGAGATTCTCCGGACGCGAACCTGCCGCGGCGACGCCGGGGCGATACCAGGACGACAGCGGACCGATCGATCCGCGCCAGCTGACCACGAAGACGCCAACATACCACCCGCAACCGCTGGACCGCCCGGCGGGGGCCACATCTCCCGAGCGCGACGGCGAAGCGTTACGATGTCCGCCCTCGCAAAGGCTGCCGGCCGACCCGGCACCCGCAGGCGGCGCGTGACCCCCCACCCCGCCCGACACCACCCACAGTTTCAGCATCGACCCCGTACCCCAGGCCGCAGCGCCCTCGGAGGAGCCCCCGTTGGAAACCATTCGGATCGCGATCGTGGGGGTTGGCAATTGCGCCAGCTCGCTCGTTCAGGGGCTCGAGTACTACCGAGACAAGAGACCCGAGGATGCAATCGGGCTGATGCACTGGGAGATCGGTGGTTTTCGGCCGAGCGATGTCGAGGTCGTCGCGGCCTTCGACATCGACGTACGGAAAGTCGGCAAGGACATCAGCGAGGCTGTCTTCGAAGAACCGAACTGCACCACCGTCTTCTGCCCCAACCTCCCCAAGGCCCACGTTCCGGTGCAGATGGGATGCATGCTCGACGGTGTCGCGAACCACATGCTCGACCATCCCGACAAGCGCACCTTCATGCCGTCCGACGCCGCCGAGGCGACGCGCGACGAGATCGTCACCGCCCTGCGCAGCGCAGGAACGGAGGTCGTGATCAACTACCTGCCCGTGGGTTCGGAAAAGGCAGCGCGGTTCTACGCCGAATGCGCCCTCGAAGCCGGGTGCGCGTTCGTGAACTGCATCCCGGTCTTCATCGCGAGCGACCCCGAATTCGCCGCCCGCTTCGAAGCCGCCGGCCTTCCGATCGTGGGCGACGACATCAAGGCCCAGCTCGGCGCCACCATCACCCATCGCATGCTGACGGACCTGTTCAAGAAGCGCGGGGTCGAACTGAGTCGCACGTACCAGCTCAACACCGGCGGCAACACCGACTTCCTCAACATGTTGAACCGCGACCGCCTCGCGTCGAAGAAGGTCTCGAAGACCGAAGCCGTGCAGTCGGTCGCCGCCGACCGACTCGGCGACGAAGACATCCACGTCGGCCCGAGTGACTACGTGGCCTGGCAGAACGACAACAAGGTCTGCTTCCTCCGCATGGAGGGGAAGCTCTTCGGCGATGTGCCGATGAACCTCGAGTTGCGGCTTTCGGTCGAAGATTCCCCCAACTCGGCGGGCGTTTCGATCGACGCGATTCGCTGCGCGAAGCTCGCGCTTCACCGCGGCATCGCGGGCCCGGTGCTCGCCCCGAGCGCCTACTTCATGAAGCACCCGCCGCAGCAGCTCCCCGACGGAGAAGCCCACGCGGAGACCGAAGCCTTCATCGTCGGTGACTAGAGGTCCGGGTGAGACGTGGACCGAAGAATGCGGGCTAGACGCCCCGACGACTACGCAGGAGATGTGCCAAGTGCATTTTGCGGTCCACGTCTCATGGTGCGCGGCACGGCGGAGCTGATCAGCGACGAAGCCGAGAAGAAGCGGGTCTGGGACGTGCTCGACTACGACCTTTCCAACTTCTGGAGTGGCGGACCGACCGACCCGAACTACACCGCCGTGCGCATCACGCCAACGCGGGTCGAGTTGTCGAAGATGTTCGGCTCGATGGACAAGCGGGTGTGGCGAGCCGGGTGACCCCGGCGGCGATCAATCGATACGAACGGTGCTCTCGGGCTCGGCCACGACCACGTTTTCGATTTCGCCGATTCCCTCGATCGCGATCCGCACGACATCACCTTCCACGAGCCACTTGCGCGGCCGGAAGCCGATGCCCACGCCCGAGGGTGTGCCCGTCGAAATCACGTCTCCGGGTTCGAGCGTAAACGCGGTCGATAGATGCTCGACCAGATCGAACACGCCGAAGATCAGATGCTTCGTGTTCGAGTGCTGACGCAGTTCGCCGTTCACCCAGGTCTTGAGCTCGAGGGCATGGGGATCGCCGACCTCATCGTCGGTCACGATCCAAGGGCCCATCGGGCAGTGGGTGTCGAAGGACTTCCCCATCGTCATGGTCGGCGCGCGCGCCTGCCAGTCGCGCACGGTGACATCGTTGATGACCGTGTAGCCGGCGATCACTTCCGCCGCGCGATCCTTCGGCACGTGACGGCAACGTCGACCGATCACCACGCCGAGCTCTCCCTCGTAGTCGAGCTTGCTCGACGCCCTCGGCAGGTGAAACGGAACACCACTCGCATGCGCGGACGTCGACTGTTTGTTGAAGATGATCGGGTGGCTCGGCGTATCGAGCCCGGTTTCCGCGACGTGGTCGGCGTAGTTGAGACCAACGGCGAGGATCTTCGGGGGGCGTAGGATCGGCGCCTCGAGCGTGACGTCGGCGAGGGGCAAGGCATGTGCACCGGCCTCAGCGGCAGCGTGGGCGGCATCGAGCGCAGCGGAGCCCGCCTCGAGGAACGCGACCATGTCACGCGGCAGTTCGGGGGCGACCGCCACGAGATCGACGATCTGGTCGTCGACCACGACGCCGATACGCGTGGACTGCGCGGAGGTAAAGGTCGCGAGCTTCATGGGTGGATCTCCTGGGTGGTTTCGGGCGGGTGCGCTTCGGCAGAATTCGTCGCATCGTTGCTGGCTTCGCCAGGCGACTCCGCCAGCTGCGCCTGGATGCCGGCGATGTACTTGCGAATCGTCGGCAGGCGCCGCGCGATGTCGTCGTGGGAAAGAAGCTCTCTATCCCGCGCCGCAGCAGAATGTTCGCCGCGAGGCGAGCGCCTGCCGTCGAAGGCCGCTTCGATCGTCCACGGATACGCCACGGCGACCCGTTCCCAATACTCGGCCATGCCCGAGACATCGTACCCGGCACGGGCCGCCAACATCAACCCCTCGCGGTCGGCCCTCTGTTCCTGCTGCGCCTTCGATTCGTGCGCCACGTCGAAGAGCGCGTGAGCGATTTCGTGGGCGACCACGCTGGCGAGCAGGTCGCGCTCGACCGTCTGCACCAGCTCGATGGGCACCGACACATGGAGGCGGATGGGCTGGTAGGTCGTGAGCGCATGCTTGAAGCCGAGGGACAGGCGAATGGGACAGGCGGCGGCTGGGGACACGACCACCCGCTGGGCTTCGCCGCCACGCTCGTATTCGATCGCGATCGATGCTCGGTCTGCGCTTTCGAGCATCTCTCTTGCAAAGTCGTCGGCCGAGCGGATCCTGCGGCCGTTCAGACGCCGGAGTCGATCTCCGCGCTGAATGCCGGCACGATCGAAACCGCCCCCCGCGACGACGCCCACCACCGTAACTCCCCGCTCGGAAGCAAGCCGCCGTTCAACCTGTGCACGCAACACCTCGTCTTCGAACAGCTCGGGCTCCGAAGGCCTGGATCGATCAGAGAACCCGCCGCTCAGTACTCTTCCTTCAACACGCGCTTCAGCACCTTGCCGGTCGGGTTGCGCGGCAGGGCGTCGAGGAAGACGATGTCGCGGGGCACCTTGTAGCGCGCAAGGTTGGTCTTCACGTGGGCCTTGAGGGCGTCTTCGTCTGCGCTCGCGCCTTCCTTCAGCACCACGAAGGCCTTCAAGCGCTGACCGAACTCGGCGTCGTCCACGCCGAAGACGGTCGCTTCGACGACATCGTCGTGGTCAGCGAGCAGGTCTTCGACTTCGCGCGGGAAGACGTTCTCACCACCCGAGATGATCATGTCGTCATCGCGGCCGTCGATGAACAAGCGCCCCTCTTCGTCGAAGTGGCCCACGTCACCGCTCGACATGAGCCCGGCGATGATCTCTTTGTTGCCGCCACCCGTGTAGCCGTCGAACTGGTTGTCGTTGCCGACGAAGATGCGCCCGGTCGTGCCGGCGGGCACTTCGTTGCCATCGTCGTCGAGGATCTTCACGATGACGCCGCGGGGCGGACGACCCGCAGTACCGGGCGCGGCTCGCAACTCGTCGGGCATCGCGATCGAAGCCTGGGCGACCTCCGTCGAGCCATAGAGGTTGTAGATGTTGTCCCCGAACGTATCCATCCAGCGAAGAGCAAGCTCGCCGGGGAGCGTGGAGCCACTCGCACACACCGCTTGCAGTGTCGACGTGTCGTACTTCTCGATGATCTTGCGATCGAGTTCCATGATCCGCTGCATCATCACCGGGACGACCGCCAGCACCTCCGCCCGGGTTTCTTCGATCGCGGCCAGGGTGTCCTCGGGGTCGAACTTGCGACGCAGGCAGAGGGTGGAGCCGAGATTCGATCCCACCAGCAGGTGCATGCCTCCCCAACTGTGGAAGGTGGGAGCCACGATCAAATGCCGCACTCCCGTGCGAATGGGCATGCGGCCCAACAGTCCGACAAGACTGTCGATCCCCTGACGCTTCATTTCGCGCTGGGCACCCTTGGGTGTGCCCGTCGTGCCCGACGTGAGAATCGTGTAGCGCCCCGCCCTTTCGGGCGGTTCGACTTCGGAATCGTCGTTCGACTCGATCAGGTCTTCGAGGGTCGGTTCGGGCGCCCCCCCTTCGGCGTAGCTGACGAAGCGGGTCAGCTTGCTCGCGCCGCTGGCTTCGACGATGCCGCGGAATTCCTCGTCGTAGATGATGATGTCGGTGCCTTCGCGCTCACAGACTTCTTCGAGCTGCGGCGCGGCGAACCCCGTGTTGAGCATCAGGGTATTGGCGCCCAGCTTGTCGAGGGCCGCCTGGGCCAGCACGAAGCCGCGATGATTGCGCGCGAAGAGCGCGACCCCGTCACCGGCTTTGACGCCCGCGTCCGCGAACCCACGCGCGATCGCGTTGGTATTGCGGTCGATTTCTCCGAACGTCATCGAACCGGCTTCGTCGATCAGCCCCGTACGGTTCGGGTCGCGAAGCGCTGCCGCGTGGATCCCGGCTGCGCCGGTCGAGCCGAACTTTCCCGATGCCTGGCTCATGCTTCGCAAGAAGCCGAGGTTGAGAAAGCCCGCGCTGTGCAGCACGGAAATGGTTTCGCGGGCGCGACTGAGCGCTCCGCCCTGACCGGTGCCTCGTAGACTCATGCGATGAGGAATAGGACAGCCGCGAGCACGAGTCGAGACACCCTCGAGCAGCGTTCGAGGGCGTCCCGGGCCCCGCCGGGTGTCGCCTGCGCGCGGCTGCGCCCTCGCCCCACCGCGAGAACGCGACTGCTTTCACCCGCAGCGACTGCGGTAGCGTCGAGCCCCGAAAACGAGGAGACCGCCATGGGCGAACTGGACGGAAAGATCGCATTCATCACCGGAGCAAGCCGTGGGATCGGCCGCGCGATCGCGCTTCGCTTCGCCGCAGAGGGAGCGACCGTCGTCCTCAACGCATCGCGCATGGGCGCGCACGGCGATCTACAGGGGACCCTCGAGGAGTCGGTGTCCCTCGTGCAAGCCGCCGGTGGCAAGGCCGCCGCGGTGGCGTGCGACCTTTCGAGCGCCGAAGCCCGGGCGGACCTGATCGAGCGCGCGAGTGAGCCCTTTGGCCCCATCGACATCCTGGTGAACAACGCGGCGGGGTCGCCGATGCCGCTGCCGAGCATGGCCACGACCGCCGAGCGCAGCTTCATGTTCGACATGAACGTGAATGGCCCGATCGACCTGGCCCAGCAGGCCATTCCGAACATGAGGGAGCGCGGCGGCGGCTGGATTCTCAACATCAGCAGCGCCACGGCGTTCCAGCCCCAGGTGCCCTATCGCGACAGCAAACTCGCCGCGTGGGTGATCGGACCATATGGCGCCAGCAAGGCGGCACTCAATCGCTATACGGAAGCCCTCGCCCACGAAGTCGCGGAACACGAGATCTTCGTCAACGCGATGGCCCCAACTTCGATCGTGCTCACCCAGGGTGCCGACTACGTCCGCGACATCGCGCGCAAGAACCCCGACATGGCCGAACCGGTCGAGATGATGGCCGAAGGCGCCCTCGAGCTCTGCAGCGGACGCCACGTGGGGCGCGTGATCTTCAGCCGCGACATCGTCCATTCGGTGAACCGAAAAGTGAAGAGCCTCGACGGCAAGACGGTACTCGGCGACGCCTTCAAGTTGGCCGACGTCGAAGCCGAAGCGAAATAGCCGGAGCCCGGTAGCGAACCCACGGTCGGCTCAGAAGAGTTCGACCTCGCCCGCGCCCATGTCTTCCTGGTTGACGGGTTTGTTGATCGACTGAAGGTTCGACTTGAACTCTTCGGAGGCTTCACGAAGTTCGCACCGCAGCGTGGCGGCGTCGATGCTGTTCATCGACACCGCGACGAGCAGTTCGCTGATGCGGCGGTTGAACTCCATCGACTGCCCCAGGATCGCATTGGTGTGATCCATCACCTGGGTCACGATGTCTTCGAACTGCAGGCAGCGGACGGCAGCCCCGACCGACGCGTTCACCTGTTCGGTCTGGCGCGAAACGAGTTCGATCTGCCGCTCGAGTTCGGCGTTCATCTGCTCGACCTTCGAGTACATGCCTTCGACCTTGCTCTTCGATTCGATCGCCGAAGTCATGTCCTGCTCGGCCAGCTCGCTGATGCGTGAGCGCGTGCCTTCGATCGTGTCCTTGGCTTCGCGCACGAGCCGATTGATCTGATCATTGAACTCGTGGGATTCGGCCGCGAGGCCCTTGACCTCGTCCGCCACGACCCCGAAGCCGCGCCCTTGTTCGCCCGCGTGCGCTGCTTCGATCTTCGCGTTGAGGGCGAGTAGGGAGGTTTGACTCGCGAGATTGATGGCCCGCTGCGTCACTTCCTGCACCTTGTTCATCTGCTCGGTCATTGTGTCGACTCGCGAGACCGTCGCCATGCTCTCCCGGCTGACGGTTACGATGTGTTCGACGAATTCCTCGAGCAGTGAGCGGGACCGGTTCATGAAGTCGGCGAGCACACCTTCGCCCGACGAATCGTCGCCGCCCGATTCGTCGCGCTCGGCGATCTGACCCACGAGCCCCTTCACGAGTTCGTGCTGTTCGCCAGCGTCGCTCTTGAGCGAATCGAAGCTATTCGAGAGGTCGGCGATCGAGTCGTGCACGAGATCCCGCCCCTGGACGAGGCCGGCTTCGATATCGTTGCCCGCGTTCTGCACCAGACCGAGCGCGTCGGATACCGCCGCCAGCGTACCCGCGAGCTGCTGATCGACGGGCTCCGGTTCCGGGGCAAGCTCGCCGGGGGGAGCGGCTTCCTCACATTTTTCTTCCTGCGGGATCGCCTCGTCGATCTCATCCGCCTTGTCGGCGGTATCGGCGATATCGGCTGCGTCGGTCACTTCCGGCGCCGTCGCTTCGAAAGCGGACGGGACGATCGCAACTTCTTCTTTCGAGCCGAGGGTGACCGCCGGCGCTCCGCACCAGATGAGAGGTGGACCGACTATTGCGCCTGCGATTCCAGGTCGGGTCGCGGAGAAGCGTCGCACGCTGTGTTGAGTTTCGGCCGTGAAGGGTGAGCCGCCGGACACTGAAATACGCTCGAAGAAGGCCCGAATTCCGGCGGGCGCAGTCGCCGGGTAGCCAGGCAGCCTGCCCATGGACGGACGATCGATTGCGTCGCTTCGGGGTCGGCTGCACCTGGGCGTTGACGAGATACGCCCCACCGGTGGGCGACCAGCCTCAGCGCTGCGCCGCATTCGCGTGCGAAACGCGATTCAGGGGTGTTGCACCGGCTGGTACGTATCATGCAAAGATTTCGACATCGTCCATCTGGCGAGAGCGCGGATCGAGCCCGTGAGGAGGAATGGTGGTAGTCCAAGTGCACGAATCGAACGCGCCCGGGGAGCGCATCTTCCACCCAACCCGGGCCGGATTGAGCAGATGGCTCACGGTCGACAGCCCGCCGATCCCCTCGCCGTGAACCATCCCCTCGACCATTGGGCGACGGTTCGAAACCGCTTCGTCGCGGATCACCGGGAGCTGCGCAGCAAGATGGGGACGCTGCGCGCGCTTGCGCTCAACGTGATCCGCGGAGACGACGAACTCGCCCCGGCGCTGCGCCTCAAGGGCGAAGAGTTCGACGCCCGCTTGCTCGAGCACATGAAGTGGGAAGAAGAACATCTCCCCGGGCTCCTCAGCCGGACCGAGAACGGGCTCGAACGCATCATCGATCTGCGCGAAGAACACGCCCGCCAGCGCGAGCGACTTGCTTTTTCCCTGGAGCAGTTGCGCGACCCGGAAGCTGCGTCCCTGCCCATCGCGCGGGACTGTCTCGCACTCGTGCGGTGGGTCGAAACCGACATGGCCGCCGAAGAGCGCGACGTCGTCGCGGCCCTGGGCCAGATCGTCCGCGACCAGGACATGGCCGCCGCGAGCGGGGACCCCGGCGGACAGGGGAGCCGGGACTAGGAGCCTGACCCAAGACTCCGCGTGACGCCAAATCGCCGCTGCATCACCATCGACCTCATCGGCCGCTAGTCGAAGCGAACGATCGCGCTACCGGGCGTGGTGTTCTTGCCGGCTTCGTTGTTCACGTAGAGTTCGAGTTCGGCGAGCTTCTTGCCGTCCTCTTCCCACTTGCGCTTGACCGTGCCGCCGAGGGTCATTTCTTTGTCGGGCAGGTCCATCCCGCGGTACTGGCAGCCGAGCTTCACGATGCGGCCACCGTGGTCGAGCCAGCCCGACACCAGCTCACCGAGTGAAGCGTACTTGAAACGACCGTGGACGATGATCGAACCGATCGCCTTGCTCTGCGGGAAGTTGTAGTCGTGATGAAGCGGATTGAAGTCACCGCCACCGGCGCTGTACTTCACGAGCTGGGAAACACCCGGCTGCTTCTTGAGTTCGGGGATCGCGTCCCCTTCCTTGAAGTTGTTCCATTGCATCGGCATGTCTTGTGCTCCAGACGCGTGGTCGATCTCGATGTCGACACTGCGCGTATTGGTTTCGAGTGGTAGGGCGGGCTAGTAGAAGATCGCCTGTCCGTGTTGAACGGCGACGAGCTTTCCATCCTGGTTGACCACGCGGGTCTCGTTGGTCGTGATCAGCATGGTGCCCGTCGAACGCCCTTCTCGGGTCGAGAGGTCGACGATCTGGGACGTCACGGTGAGCGTGTCTCCAGCGCAGATGTCGTCGAAGTATTCCGTCTCGGTGCCCCCATCAAGGAGGTTGGGAAGACCGTGGTCGATCGACGGACCGGAATCCTTCGGGCCACTGAAAGTGTCGCTGCTCTCACCGGGAATGAAGATCGGCGTGCCGAGGTAGGTCGGCGGTGCGGGAAGATTGCGATACCCCGCAGCCCTGGCCGCTACTTCATCGAAGTAGACGAGGTCCGTGTAGCCAACACCGCGTGCGAAGGCGCGCACGCTCGTAGACGTGACCTCGTGGGTCCAGGGTTGAGATTCGACGCCGATCACGGCGCGCATCTCATCAGTGATCTCGAAGTTCTCTGCCATCGGTCTTCCTTGTCTGGGGGTTGTCTTGGGTGGTGCCCGCGTCTCAGAGGAGCACGCTCGACACCCGGTAGGTAATCAAGGCGCCCACCCATGCCAGGGTCAGCATGTAGCCGAATGCGAAGGCGGGCCAGCCCCAGCCTCCGGTTTCGCGCACCATGACCGCGATCGTCGACGTGCACTGGAGCGCGAACACGAAGAACACGAGTAACGAAAGCGCCACGGGCAGGCTGAAGACCCGCTCCCCTGTCGTCGGGTCGACGTCGGCTTCGAGCGCGTTGCGCAGGCCGTCGAAGTCTTCTTCGTCGCCGACCGCGTAGATCTGCGCGAGGGTCGCCACGATGATCTCGCGCGCCGCGAGGCTCGCCACCAGCCCGACACCCACCTTCCAATCGAACCCGAGCGGTGCGATGGCGGGTTCGATGGCCTTGCCGATCTGAGCACCGAGACTGGCTTCGAGATGAAGCTGGGTTTCGACCGCCGGCGGTGTTCCGGGCGGCACGTCGGCCTTGGGGAAGTTCAGCATCCCCCAGACGATCAACGATGCGATGAAGACGATCGTCCCCGCGCGCTTCAAGAACGCCTTGGCCGAACGCCAGACCTGCGAAGCCAGCATGCGCAACGAGGGAAAGCGGTAGGGAGGCAACTCCATATAGAAGGTCGAAGGTCGCCCGCGGATCACCGTCGCCTTGAGGAGCGCTGCAGACCCGATCGCAGTCACCGCACCAAGCAGATACAGCCCGAGCATCACCAGTCCCTGCAAGCCCAACCCGAAGCCCACGGCCGTGCTCGGCACGAAGGCGGCGATCAGCAGCGTATAGACGGGCAGCCGCGCCGAACACGTCATGAAGGGGGCGACGAGTATCGTGGCCAGGCGATCGCGCGGGTTCGGGATCGTGCGCGCGGCCATGATGCCCGGCACCGCGCACGCATAACACGAAAGCAGCACGATGAACGAACGGCCCTGCAAGCCGAACCAACCCATGATGCGATCCACCACGAAAGCCGCGCGGGCCATGTAGCCCACGTCTTCGAGGAAGTGGATCAGGGTAAACAAGATGACGATCTGCGGCAGAAAGATCACCACGCTGCCCACGCCAGCGATCACACCGTCCGTCAGCAGGTCACGCAGTACGCCCGGCGGTAGTGCGTCTCCCACGAAGCCGGCGAGCTGCGCGAAGCTGCCGTCGATCGCATCCATCGCCGGAGCCGCCCAGGTGAAGATGCTCTGGAAGACGAAGATCATGACCGCCGCGAAGGTCACCGCCCCGAAGAAGGGGTGAAGCAGCACGCGGTCGATGCGATCGGTTCGTTCATCGGGTCGCAACGATGCACGTTGAATGTCGCCCCAGATCTCGTCGACCTGCGCGAAGCGGGCGATCGGGTGATCGGCGGCCTCGACGGCATCCCCATTGATGTTGCGGGGGAGCGTTTCCGCACTTTCGAGCGCGCGGCGCACCTCTTCGAGCCCGACCCCGCGATGGCCCACGATCGGGAAGACCGAAACACCGAGCCGAGTGGCAAGGCGATCGAAGTCGACCCGGCCGCCCCGCGCGCGAAGTTCGTCGATCATCGTCACCACGACGGCGATCGGCAGGTCGGGGTGTGCGGCCAGGGTTTGCAGCACGAGCGCGAGCCCGCGTTCGAGGGTGGTGGCGTCGACGACCACGAGCACGGCGTCGGGTACGGGCTCGCCTGCCATCCGCCCCGAGAGCACGTCCTCGACGACTTCCTCGTCGGGGGTTTCGGGGTTCAGGCTGTAGGTGCCCGGAAGATCGAGCAAGCGAATTTCGCGTTCCGAGTTGCGAACCCGACCCTCGCGGCGTTCGACGGTGACGCCGGGGTAGTTGCCGACCTTCGCGCGCGAACCCGTGAGCGCGTTGAAGAGGGTGGTCTTTCCCGTATTGGGCGCACCCACCAGCGCGACCGTACAACTGCCAGCCTGCGCCTCGCCCACCGAACGCACCTCGAAGCCGGCTGCGGTCACGACGAATTCCGCTCCGGCGGCGCGACGCGAAGGCCCGACAGATCGTCCTGGCGCAGACAGATGCGATAGCCGCGCAGTTCGACTTCGACCGGGTCCCCGAGCAGACCGCGCCGTACGATCTTGACGTGCGTCCCCGCCACGAAACCGAGCTCGCAGAGGCGGTCAGACACCGCCTTCGCGGTGTCGTCTTCGAGCACACCCGTCTCTCCGACCGCAAGGGCGGTCAGTGGAAGGGACTTGGTTGTGGCCTGGTTCATCGGGATCGGGGCTCGGCGCCGGGATCGGCGGGGTCGGACTTGGGGTGTCGGGCGAGCGCGGAAGGGGCGGAGGCTAACCCATCCACGCTTTTCCGCAGCGCAGACCCACGCGTTATGCTGGCGGGCTCTAGCAGGCTGCAGAAAGACCCTTCGGTCGCCATGCACAGCCCGAGAGAAAGAGAACGAGGAGACAACGATGGCCAGGGGAACGATTCCCAGCGGCGGGCTCGAGGGCATGGCGATCCTCGTCACCGGCGGAGGCACGGGTATCGGGGCGGCGTGCGCGACGCGCTGTGCTGCCGACGGTGCCGCGGTGACGATCTGCGGGCGACGCGAAGACAAGCTTCAGGAGGCGGCCGGGAAGATCGAGCAGGGCCTCGGGCACGGCGGCAGCATCCACTACGCCGCCGGCGACGTCACCAACGAAGACGACGTCAAGCGAGTCGTCGAAAAGGCCCTCGAACCGACCGGTGCACTCGACGGCTGCGTGGCCAACGCGGGTGGGGGCGGCGGCATGGGGCCGTACCACGTGCAGGACACCGACGAGTTCATCCGCGTCCTGCACCTCAACGTGCTATCGACGATGCTCTGCGTGAAGCACACGGTGAACCACATGATCGACGCGGGCGGCGGGTCCTTCGTGGGGATGTCATCGATCGCGGGGCACCTCACGCATCCCTACTTCGGCGCCTATGGCGTGGGCAAGGCGGGGATCGAGATGATGATGAAGAACGCCGCCGACGAATTCGCTGCGCGCGGCGTGCGCTTCAACGCGATTCGCCCGGGCTTCATCGCCACCGAGATCATGGAAGGCGTTCCGCGAGACAGCGAGGTCTATGCCTCGTACCTCCGCAATACGCCGATGAACGACGTGGGCGTCCCCGAAGACGTGGGGCACCTCGCCCGTTTCCTGATCGGTGCAGAATCGCGTTGGATCACCGGCACGACGATCAACGTGGACGGCGGCCACGCCCTTCGCTGCGGTCCGGACTTCGGCCCGTTCCTCGAGCCGGGGCTCGGTGCAGACGTGCTGGCCGGAGACCGACCGAAGTCATAGCAAGGTGATCGAAGCGGGCTGCCCTCGACGGCCGCCCGCCTCGGGTTCAGTCGTCGTCGTCATGCTCGTCGTGACCGGCAGCCTGATCGGAAGCACCCTGCCCGTCCACATACGCGCTGGCCGCACCGTACTTGTAGACGAGTTCGCCACCCGAATGACCAACCGAGGTCGCGGCGGCGAACACGACCAGGGTCGCCACCGTTCCGACGATCCGGCCGACCGCACCGCGCTTGTCCGGAAGCAGGCCCGCTCCCACCGCGAGCAGAGCGAGGCCCGTCAGTAGAACGAAGCGCTCCGCTGCCTCTTCGTGGGTCTCGATGTGGCGCTCGGCCACGACGCGTTCGACACGGTCTTCCTGCTCTTCACCGGTTTCCATCGCAAGCCAGGTACTGCCCACGAGGATCGCCTGCAACAAAACGATCAGCCCCCAGAGTCGAGCGGGGAAGAGATCCTTCTGAATCGTCACGATGGCGAGGATCGCGAGCCCCGGCAGCAACATCGCCAGAGCGATCGGCAAGTGGACGATGGCGGGGTGTAGGGGGTCGGGCATCATGGAGTCCTCCGGTTGAGTTCGTCGGTCAAGCTAGGTAATCGAGGCCATCGGGGTATCCGCCAGATGTCGGAGATGGAGTCGCAAGCACGCATGGAATGGAATGGAGTTGAATGAGAACATGGATACGACGGATGTCGCAATCGGATTTCGTTGGCCTCTCACCATATTGCTGGCTTTGGTCGCCGCTGGCGGGGCCGTGGACCTCGTCCTGGACGAGCCGGAAACCCTGTGGAGCTTTCACGTTCTATTCGAGCTCGCTCTCCTCACCCTCTCTCTGGGTGCGCTCGCCTACCTGTGGATCGGCTGGAGGGATTCACACGAGCAACTGGAAGTCGCGCACCGCGACCTCGATGTCCAGGCCAGAGAGCGTGACGCGTGGCGCGCCCGGGCCGAAAAGCTCCTGCGAGGGCTGGGAGACGAAATCGACGGCCAACTTCGCGATTGGGGGCTGACCCCGGTCGAACGCGAAACGGCGCTACTCCTGTTGAAAGGTCTCGGTCACAAAGAGATCGCCGCGCTGCAGGAAAAGAGCGAGCGAACCGTTCGCCAGCACGCGGTTGCGGTTTATCGCAAGTCGGGGCTCTCGGGCCGCGCGGAGCTGTCGGCGTTCTTTCTCGAAGACCTGCTCCTGCCGATCCATCATACCGGGTCGGCGAACCCCACGTGAACAAGCTGCGCGATCACAAACTCGAAGCCGACATCCTCGCGGCCGGGTTCACGTCCGCAAACCTGGTCGCACGTCGCACGCTGATCGATCGCTACGTGCGAGCCCTCCACACGAAGACGCCGCTTTCCGAACGCTTCGGGTTGGCGATCGCCCGGATTTCTTCGGCCTGGCGAGGCGATCAGTCGAAGACGATCACCTGCCGCGCCGCCTCGCCCTTGCGCATCAGGTCGAAGGCATCGTTCACTTCGGCAAGCTTGATGCGCGACGAGATCATCTCGTCGAGGTGGAGCCGACCGTCGAGGTAGAAGTCGATGTACTTCGGCATGTCGAAGCGGAAGCGGTTCGAGCCCATGTACGAGCCGGTCACGTTCTTTTCCTGCAACGTGAGATCGGCGGCCGAGATCGGAACCATTTCGGTCACCGGCACGACGCCAACCAACACCGTGGTTCCGCCGCGACCCGTCATGCCGATCGCCTGCTGGACGGTCGGCACCAGGCCGATGCATTCGAACACGAAGTCCGCGCCACCACCCGTGAGTTCGTGCACGGCCGCTACCGGATCACCGTCCGAGGCATCGACACAGTCGGTCGCACCGAGCTTGGTCGCGATGTCGAACTTCCACGACTGCGCGTCGACCGCGATGATCTTGCCCGCACCCGTGATGCGTGCGCCCTGCAGCGCCGCAAGCCCCACGCCACCGCAGCCGATGATCACGACACTCGCGCCAGCGGGGATGTTCACCGTGTTGAGCGCTGCACCGAGGCCCGTCGTGACACCGCAACCGATCAACGAAGCGCGATCGAGGGGCATGTCCTCGCGGATCTTCACCAGAGCGCGTTCGGGGCAGAGCATCTTTTCGGCGAACGACGAAAGGTTGGCGAACTGCATGATGGTGTCGTCGCCCTTGGTGATGCGCGGGGCGGCGCCGAGGGGGCGACCTTCGTACTGGGTCGGGCACAGGTAGGGCCGGCCCGCCGTGCAGAACTTGCACACGCCACACCACTGGGTGATGCAACCGATCACGTGGTCGCCGGGGGCGAATTCGCTGACGCCCTCACCAACGGCTTCGACCACGCCCGCGGGTTCGTGACCCAGGATGCAGGGGGGCGGCATCGGAAGACCGCCTTCGATCACATGCAGGTCGCTGTGGCAGATCCCCGAGGCTGCAGTCTCGAGCAGGACTTCGCCGGGGCCCGGGTTGTCGATCTCCACCTCCTCGATCTCGAGGGGCGCATTGTTGGCGCGCATGACGGCAGCCTGCATCGTCGGCATGAAATTCTCCTTGTTCGATTCCGGTGGCGCGATCGCATCGGGCACGATCGCGAGGGGCGAAGAGATAGCACCGAATCGGTACGACGGAGCAATTGCGAGTCGGCTCGCGGGTCGACAACAACAGTGCCGACCGCGTTAGAATGCCCCACGACCCGGCCATCTGGAGCCCCTCTTCCGAAAAGTGGATGTTCGGAACGCGAGCAGGCGACAGCGACGGTCGCTTCCTCGAAGACCTCGACGGCGTCGAATACGACGGGCTCTTCATCTTCGAAGAAAACGCCTATGGGTTAATCCCCGACGAGGTTGGAGCCGCCTTCGGCATCGAGCAGATGAACAAGTTCAAGGAACTCTGGCGACTGCGAGAAGAACGCTTCGAGTGGCACAACGAGTTCCAGTTGCAGCTCGAAGACTCGGGCATCGTGATCCGGGTAATCTTCTCGGGCAACATCACACGCCACCCCATGCTTCACGGGCACGAGTACCGGATCCAGGAAGCCGGCCTGGGTGCATGTGATCAGATCATGGAACAGGGAATCATGCTCCCGTGTCATCCCACCATGACGCGGGAGGACTGCGAGGTCGAGGTCTCGGACGCGAACGACGTTCGACTTCGCGGCGCCACGGTGGGCACCCACTACCCCGAGAATTCGGCGAGCTCCCGTTCGCATTGGTCGATCAATCGATGCGTCGTCGACTCGCGCCCCTCGATGATCATGCTCAAGCGGATGTGTCGCGCCAACGTGAGAATTCGGTAGACCCGAATCGCCTCAGCCGTCACCTCCGGCATTCGCTCGCAGTAGCGGACCTCGAATCGGCGCTCCAGTCCCGAAAAACGATCGGGGCGAGCGTGCGTGCGCAGTGACAGCTCGGTGAGATGTGCGACGAAGTTCCCGACGTCGAGAGGGCAATCGCCCAACGCGTAGAGATCGAGATCGAGAAGACTGAGGCGATCCCCGTCGACAAGCACCTGATCGGGATAGAAGTCCCGGTGGAGACCGCGGGGAGGCCCCTCTACGAGGCCCCGCGCCATGTCGTTGCAGGCCTCCTCAATTGCATCGATTCGTGCACGATCACCCGGCCTGCCGATCCACGCCTCCCGCAATCGTGCATTGAGGATGTCGAGTTCGTCCTCGATGGTGTGGGTTCGGGTCGTGTTCACCACCGTGTCGTGCAATCGTGCCAGGCCATCTGCCACGTGTTCGATGGTCTCGTCGACCTCCCCCGAGATCAGTTTCAGGGTGAGCATCTCCCCCGGACAGGCGGACTGGAGTGTCAGGGCGAGTTCTGGAACAACGCCGACGGCCGCTGGAACTCCTACGCGGCTGCCGCGCGCGTGGTCGAGCCCCGCCTGCCTCAGTTGGACGAGCAGCCGCTGTGTTCGCACATCGGGACCACGCGAGCGCATCTTCGCAAAGATTCCGAGTTCCTCTCCAGTGTCCCCCCCCTCGAAGGCGTAGCGGATCACACAGCGGCGACCCGGTTTGTGTCGAACGAGTTGTGCGCGCCGAAGTGCGAGGGATCGGTCTGAACGCAGGCTCCAATGGGCAACGGTCGGTGAAACACTGTACGTCGGCAGAGCAATCTGGACAG
>JASMLK010000030.1 GCA_030748735.1 Myxococcota bacterium
CAGCAGGCGATCACCGGTTCATGGGCCGAAGCGAAGCCGGGCGATCCACCTCCGCTCACCGTGCGCGGGCTCGAACTCTTCAAGAAGGAGTTCATGCAGCTCTTCGGCTGGGAAGTCGACGGCGTCGACTACGAAGCGCCCGTGGACTTCCTGCCGGACCTCGGCGATAGGGTGGTTCAGCTCGTCGAAGACTGAGTCGACCACGGACATCCGCGAGGCGATCGCTTCGGGGGGCCGCGCGATGTCGCGGGGTGTCAGGTTCGGCGACTGAGCCATTTCGAGTCGGCGGCGGTGAATCGATACGGGCGCGCGACGGCCTTCGAGATTCCGATCCGTTGGCTCGCCCGGACGTTCGTCGTCACGGCGGTGTCGCCAGCACCCCCCTCCCCCGCTCGTCGCACCACCGTTTCTCCTCGCGTGACCGACCTGCCGTCGAGTTCGATCCCGATCCCCAGCGCCTCGGTCAGCCGCCCGGGCCCAGCGGCGATCAGGCGATCTCCCTGCTCGTCCCGCAGCCCGCGATGGCCCCGCATCACATCGATTCCGGCCAGTGGCTCGACTGCGCGCAGCAGCACCGCGGCTCCCTCGCCCTCCGCTTCGCACACCAGGTTCATACACAGGTGAACGCCGTACGAGCGGTAGACGTAAAGCCGACCGGGTGGTCCGAACATGCTGCGGTTTCGGGGCGCCGGCCCCTTGTGGGCGTGGGAGGCGGGGTCGCGGCCGGCACCCAGATAGGCTTCGACCTCGACGATGCGGCCGGCGAGGAGCTGGCCGCTCGGCAAGCGCCGGCACAGGATCGCGCCGACGAGGCCGGGGGCGACTTCGAGGCAGGGCCGGTCGTAGAAATCGCGGCCGAGGATCGAACCAAACTCCATGGGCGGAATCGTAGTGTCGCGCAGTGCGATTGCGCGAGCCTTGAGGTTGCGTGATGCGCGGCCGATAAACGAATATCCTCGGTCCCCGCTCGTCGGGAGACCTCCGACGACGAGCTCCCCGAAACGAGAAGACCGATGGCCGAAGCGATCGAACATACCGACGACGATTCCGACGAACCCACTGCACCCGAGTCGCCCTTCAACGACTTCGGCATCAACGCGGGCTTCGTCGAAGAGATCCACCGCAACTACCAGGTCGATCCACAGTCGGTCGACGAGAGTTGGAGCGACGCCTTTGGTGGTGGCCCGGCACCTGCACGTCCGCAGCCGGCTGCTCCGCGTGCGTCGGGCAATGGCTCTGCAACGGCCGCTGCTGCTGCTCCGCCTTCGCCTGCACCACAGGCAACGCCTCCTGCTGTACCCGCACCGGCCGGCCCTACCGCCGAAGCTCCCCACGGCAACCCGAGAGGCCCGCGGGTTGCCGCGGCGCTCGACCGCGACGCCCGTCTCATGCACGACGACAAGAATGCGCGCGTTCTTCGTCTGATCCACTCCTATCGTGCGCGTGGACATCGCATCGCCCGCAGCGACCCGCTGTCGGTGCAGAAGAAGTACTTCCCCGAACTCGACCCGGCGCACTACGGCTTTAGCAATCACGACCTCGACGAACACTTCACCGCGGGCGATCTACCCGGCGGTTCGGTGCAGACGCTGCGCGACATCCTCACGCGCCTGGGCAACACCTACTGCGGTTCGATCGGCGTCGAATACACCCACGTGCAGGACCCCGGTCGCAAGCTCTGGCTGCAACAGCAGATGGAGCGCGACGAAAACCGGCCGCGCATCGAACCCGGACAACTCGCACGCGTCTATCACAAGCTGTGTGAGGCGGAGATGTTCGAGCAGTTCCTCCACACCAAGTTCCTGGGGCAGAAGCGCTTCTCCCTCGAAGGTGGCGAGGTGGTGATTCCGCTGCTCGATCACATCATCGAACGCGCGCCCCGACACGGCATCGTGGAATACGTGCTCGGCATGAGCCATCGCGGTCGCTTGAACGTGCTCGCAAACGTCATGCGCAAGCCGCTCGACGTGATCTTTTCGGAATTTCAGGACAGCCCCGACCTCGACCTGCCCTTCGGTTCGGGCGACGTGAAGTACCACAAGGGCTTCTCGATGGACCTGCGCGTGGCCAGTGGCGAACGCATCCACCTGTCGCTCACGTCGAACCCGAGTCACCTCGAAGCGGTGAACCCCGTGGTCGAGGGACGCGCGCGGGCGAAGCAGGTGCGCATGCACGACATGGAAGGCGAACGCGTCGTGCCGATCATCCTGCATGGCGACGCGGCCTTCGCGGGCCAGGGCATCGTGGCCGAGACCCTGAACCTCGCGCAGCTCGAAGGTTATTCCACGGGCGGCACGATCCACATCATCATCAACAACCAGATCGGTTTCACGACCACGCCCGCCGAAGCGCGCTCTACGCTCTACTGCACCGACGTGGCGAAGATGATCCAGATCCCGATCTTCCACGTGAATGGCGACGACCCCGAAGCCGTCCTCCACTGCGCCGACCTCGCGATGCAGTACCGGGAACGCTTCGGCAATGACGTGGTGATCGACGTCGTCTGCTACCGGCGGCACGGGCACAACGAAGGCGACGAGCCGGCGTTCACCCAGCCGCGCCTGTACGCAAGGATCCGCGACCGCGATTCGGTGCGGAAGCTCTTCGGCACCGCGGTCGTCGAGCGCGGTGAAGTCAGCGAGCAGGAAGTGCAGCAGATCGAAGCCGGTGTGCGGGCCGAACTCGAAACCGCGCTCGAAACCGCAAACGTGGGTTCGGTCGATCCCGCAGAGCCCCACGAACCGCAGGGGCCGTGGACGGGCTATTCGCGTACGCGCATCCAGGACGACATCGACACACGTGTGAGCGTCGAGACCCTCGCGAAGGTCGCCGAGGGGGTGGGGAGTGTGCCGGACTACTTCCGCCCGCATTCGAAGCTGCTCGGCCTGCTCGAACGTCGCCGCAAGATGATCGCCGAAGGCACGCCGATCGACTGGGCGATGGGCGAAGCGTTTGCATTCGGAACGCTACTGCTCGAAGGCAACGCCGTGCGTCTTTCGGGCCAGGACTGCTCGCGGGGCACCTTCAGTCATCGCCATGCGGTCTTCGTCGACCAGGACAGCGGCGAGGAGTTCATCCCCCTCGATCACATCACCAAGCAACAGGCGCACTTCGAGGTCTACGACAGCCTGCTTTCCGAAGCCGCGGTACTGGGTTTCGAATACGGTTACAGCCTCGCCGATCCAGCGACGCTCACGCTCTGGGAAGCGCAGTTCGGCGATTTCGCGAATGGCGCCCAGGTGATCATCGACCAGTTCATCGGTTCGGCCCACGTGAAGTGGGGTCGCATGAGCGGGCTCGTGATGCTGCTGCCCCATGGCTACGAGGGGCAGGGGCCGGAGCATTCGAGCGCGCGCATCGAGCGCTATCTCCAGATCTGCGCCGAGGGTTCGATTCAGGTGGTGAACTGCACGACGCCCGCGCAGTACTTCCACGTGCTGCGAAGGCAGATGCGCCGGGGCTACCGCGCGCCGCTCGTGATCTTCACGCCGAAGAGTCTCCTCCGCCTTCCCGCCGCGACGTCGACGATCGCGGATTTCAGCGATCGGATCTTCGAGCAGGTGATCGACGACGAACGAGCATGCGCGGCCGCCGACCGCGTGGAACGCGTGCTCATGTGCAGCGGCAAGGTCTACTACGACCTCGTGGCCGAGCGTAAGAAGCGCTGGGAAGACGGGCACGACGAGGTCGCGATCTTGCGGGTGGAGCAGCTGTACCCGTGGCCGGAAGAACGTTTGCAGGCACTATTCGCCCAGTACCCCAACGCCGAACGCGTGACCTGGGTGCAGGAAGAGCCGGCGAACATGGGGGCCTGGACCTTCGTGCGCGAACGAATTCAGGATCTTCTCGGACCGAACTCGAAGCTCGCCTACGCGGGTCGACAACCTTCGGCCAGTACCGCGGTGGGGTCGACGCGTCTTCACTTGAAGGAACAGGCGGCCCTGGTCGACGCGGCGTTCGAGGGGCTTGGCTGAGGGGCGCCACGGGCTGCAACGAAACGCTCGAGCACGCCCGCTGATCAGTCGCGTTCGTCCGCCCAGCCTTCTCGCCAGAGGGCTTCGATGATGTCGTGGGCGCGATGACCCCAGACCGGGTGCGGAACGTTCGTGGCCGCGTCAGCCAACTGCTCGCTCGCCGCGGTGGTGGCGATGATCTCGCGGTCGGCGTGCTCGAGAATCGCACGCGTCGTGTTGTAGATCGAATGTGCCCACCCCCCGGGCCCATCAAAGTGACGTTCGACGTAGGGGTCGCCGGGCAGACTCCCCGCCTGCTCGTTGCTGCAGGCTACGATCCCCATCCGGTTCGCGACGTAGTCGGGCACGTAGGTGATGCCGCGCTCGCGTAGTCGCTGTGCGTCGCGTCTTTCGTCGGCGAGCGGGTTGTTCGCGGCACCGCACACGACGGTCGCGCGCACGCGCTCGATCGTCTTGGCGTCGTAGACACCGCCGAGTGCATTCGCACAGACGATGTCGCAGGGTTCTTCGAAAATGGCTTGATCGCCGGGTCGTGCATGGCGAATTTCGAGAAAGTGGCCGGGGTAGCGCGCGGCGAGCATGCGGCAGCGCTCTTCGTCGATCTCGCTCGCAACGACCCGCGCGACACCAGCTTCGAACAGTCGCTCGATCATGAACGAACCCACGTTGCCGGCGCCCTGCATCGCGATCTGTTTGTCCGCAAGGTCGCCCAGGCCCTTGTGGTCGAGCGCGGCCTGCATGGCCCGAACGACACCGCGAGCCGTCATGGCCGAGGGGTTGCCCGAGCCCCCGAAGCGTTCGGGGATGCACGTGGCGAAGCGCGTATGACGATGGATGACTTCCATGTCGTGGGGCGTCGTGCCGGCGTCTTCGGCCGTGATGTAGATGCCGCGTAACGAGGTCACGAATTCGCCGAACTCGCGGAACATCGTGCGTCTTGCATCGCGGTCGCGCGGTGGGTCCTGCGGGCAGATGATCGCCTTGCCCCCGCCCCACCACAGGTCGGCCAGCGCGCACTTGCGTCCCATGCCCACTGACAACCGCAGCCCATCTCGCAGGAAGGATTCGACGGTGTCGTAGTTCCAGTTTCTCACGCCACCCTGGGCCTGACCGCGCTGCGTCTTGTGGACGAAGGCTCCGAAGAGTGCGCGGCTCTCGGTGCCGGCCGCAAGAAACAGCGCTTCGTGGTCGTACACCTCGTGGCACGGGTTTGCGAGAAAGCCGGCGAGCCACTCGAAACGCGGATCCGAGACGCGCGAAGGAACGATCGCCCCGCAGCCCAACAGCATCACCCGCGGCACGTCCCGTTCGAGAAGCGCGTCTACGAGTGCTCGCGGCTGCTGCTCCAAGAGGTTCGTCATGGGTTCGAGTACCGCTCGTGAGCTGAGTTCGACACCAACCGGGCGTTTCGGGCCCCGCCACCGGGGCTCTTGACCTCGTCGGCGCTTCGCCGGTCCGACTGAAACACGTGTGAGTCGATTCTGGCTGGCACAGTGAGTTTCGTGCGTCGCACTCAGCTCCCTCGGCCTGTGGCTGCGCGGTCGAAAGCTCAAAGTCCAGCGCACCCAGGTGCTCGTCGTGGTCTGGGCCGGGTTCGTGTTGTTGAACAACTTCGTCTTCCTGCGGATTCACGACGACGGCGAGGGGATGAGCGAACAGCAGACGGGGCAGATCTTCGACCCCTTCTTCACGACGCGACTGGTCGATGGCGGGACAGGCCTCGGCTCGAGCGTGGCGCATGGCATCGTGACCGCGCACGAAGGCACGTTGACGGCGCAGAGTGAGCGGGGAATGGGTACCCGCATGCGCTTGACGTTGCCGCTACACCGAGCGCGCGCCACCGTTCCGGCCCAGGCGCCACCGCCTCCGCTCCAACCCCTTTGCTACGCGTCGCGTTCGTGCTCTGCGCCTTCGGGAAGCGGAAGCTCGGGAATGACCAGCGGGCTCGGTGCGATCGGGGTGGATGTGTCTGCGTCGCCCACGAGTCGGTTGAGGTCGTCGATCAATTCGCGAAAGCGACCGATTTCGCGTCGGTTGACTTCGAGGGTGAGCCGCGGGAGTCCCGAGAACTCGGCGTTCTCCTCGGGGAGTGGCTCGGTGCGCGCGATTTCGCCGTCGACGAGGAGTGACGCGTAGCTCTCGTTCAGCGTGGCGAGTTCGCTTTCGGTCGGTGCCTTGCGGAGCCGCACCACGGCGCGATTGCCGATGAAGCGCGTGGAATGGTAGTTGGCGTAGAAGCCCACCAGCTCGTTCACCGCCTCGTCGATGTCGTCGGTGACCCGAAACAGTGACACGTCGCGTTCGGAAATCAAACCGCCCGCCACGAGGTTGCCGACGACGTAGTCGCGCCATTCCTTCCAATAGGTTCCGCCGGGTTCGTCGACGAACACGATGGGGACGAGTTCGCTCTTGCCCGTCTGGATGAGGGTGAGTGTTTCGTGGCCTTCGTCGTGGGTGCCGAAGCCGCCGGGGAAGAGCACGATCGCGTGTGACTCCTTCACGAAGGCGACCTTGCGGGTGAAGAAATAGCGGTAGTTGATGAGCTTGGCGTCGCCCGCGATGGTGGGGTTTGCGCGTTGCTCGAAGGGCAGCTGGATGTTCACCCCGAACGAAGCCGAACGTCCGGCGCCGCGTTGTGCGGCACGCATGATGCCATCGCCCGCCCCGGTGATGACCATCCAACCCTTTTCGGTCATCCGCTGGGAAAGCGCGCCCGCCTGCATCGCGGTGGGATGATCGAGTGCCGTGCGCGCGCTGCCGAAGACCGACAGCTTGCGGATCGCCCGATAGGGCTCGAAGACGCGGAAGGTCTGTCGCAGTTCCTTGAGTGCGCTGTTCGCCAGCTTGACGTCGCGTGCCGACGTGCCGTCCGAGACGAGCCGCAGAGCGGTCACCATGATCTGGCGCACGGCTTCGCGATCGGTGTCGCATTCGGAAGCCGTCGACACCCGGGCGATCAGTTCGTCGAGCATCCCGTCGAGGTCGGGATCCCCCACCCGGTATCTGCGTCCACCTCTCGGCATGGGGGGCAGATTGTAGCGGTCGCGAGCGGCGCGGGGGTAGGTGCGGGATGAAGTTGCGGCTCGCTGCGTTCTCTTCAGCGAATCGCGGACTGGTGCGGGGCTGCTGGCGCGGGGTCGAAGAGTTCGAACTGTCCGCGCCGCGGGCGTCGGAAGTGGTCGGCGGTGGGTTCGGGAAGCTCGCCGTCGAGCCCGGCTCGAAAGAGTTGTTCGACGGCCCCGGGCAGGCGCAGCAGGATGCGCGTAGCCGAATGCGCCCCTGCCGAAGCTGCGGCTTCGAGAATCGCGGGAATCTCGTGATCGGTGAGCCCTGGAATGACGGGGCCGACGAGTACGGCCACCGGCACCCCCGCACGCGCCAGGGTTTCGATGGCACGCAGTCGCTGGGCGGGATGCGACGCCCGCGGTTCCATCACGCGGTGAAGGGAGCTGTCGAGGGTCGTTACCGAGATGTGCACCGTCGTCGCGTTCCAGCGCGCGAGTTCGCCGAGCAGGTCGACGTCGCGCGTGATGAGCGCGTTCTTGGTGATCAGGCCGACGTCGAAACCGACGTCCGGGCTGTTGTTGCGCACGAGCACCGAACGCGTGGCGTCGCGCAGGTACTGCGTGCGTGGCAAACGCGCCCGGGTGGTTCCTTCTTCGGCATCGAGCCGAGCGCGTTCGCTGGCTTCGAGATCTTCGACGTGATGCAGGCGCTCGAAGCGCCCGGCCGGGTTCTCAGCAGAACCCCGCCCGCGCAGGGCAGCGTGTTCGCTCTGCGCGGGCGGTCGCCAGCCTGGCGGTGCATCGACGGGGGTGACATCTCGTCGACGATTGGGGGAAGGAGGCTGGGTCTTCAGGAAGGCGAAAGTAAAGCGAAGCTGTGCTTGCGTCAATCGCGAAGCGCACACCCCGGAGGTCTTCTTTCTATTTGATCTATCTACGCTTTCGGGCCTCCCGCTCGATCGAACGCGACTTGACCCCGCCGCCCGCGCCCCGGAGACTCCGCCGCCTCGAATCGGATGCGAGAACGAAGGAAGGCCCATGGATCTCAGTTACAGCAGCGAGGCCGAAGCCTTTCGCGAAACCGTCGCGAAGTTCCTCGACGAGAACTGGCCCCTGCCCGAGAGCGACAAGGAAGGCCGCTCGGTCGAAGAGCAGCACGCCCTGTTCCGCCGGCGCGCGACCGAGGCCGGGTACTTGTACCGGAGCATTCCGAAGCAGTACGGCGGCTCCGAGCAGGAGCCCGACGTGATCGCCGGGCAGGTGATCCGAGAAGAGTTCGGCAGAAAGTGGGCGCCGATGGAAGTGCGCGGCATCGGCACCATGATGCTGATCCCGACGCTGCTCGAACGCGGCGAACAATGGATGAAGGACAAGTTCGTCGAGAAGACCCTCAGTGGCGAAATCACCTGGTGCCAGGGCTACAGCGAACCCGGCTCGGGCAG
>JASMLK010000031.1 GCA_030748735.1 Myxococcota bacterium
TTCGTGCTCTGGCAAGAGAAATCGGCGTTCCGCCGCGCAGACGTGGTTCACCCCACGTCGAGCAGCGGGACGTCGATTTCTCTTGCCAGAGTGCGGAGATGTGCCGTCGCAGTAGGATGTTCATGAATAATCCGGGCTAGACGGTCAGGTACTGCGCGACGATCGAGTCGCTCAGCTCGTCGATCAGACCCTCGGCCACACTGCGCCCCTTGTCGAGGACATAGAATCGGTCGGCGACGCGTCGCGCGAGCGGAAGCTTCTGTTCGACCAACAGTACGCTGAGGCCTGCGTCCCGGTTGAGCCGCAGAATCGTATCGCCGATTTCATGCACGACGTTCGGCTGGATCCCCTCGGTGGGTTCGTCCAGGATCAGCAGCGTGGGTTCGAGGACCAGCGCTCGACCCACCGCCAGCTGCTGCTGTTGCCCGCCCGAAAGGTCGCCCCCGAAACGGTGCATCATCTCCCCGAGCACCGGAAACAGCTCGAGCACACGTTCGAGCGCCTTGCGACCTCGTGCACCGGAGTTCGTCGAGAGACCGATCCGTAGGTTCTCTTCGACGGTCAGGCGGGCGAAGATCCGCCGACCCTGGGGCACGTACGCGATTCCGTTCTTGGCTCGGCTTTCGGCCGGGCTGCTCGACAGGACTTGGTCCTGAAAGCGGATGCGCCCACTGCGAATCGGGAGCAGACCCATCACGGCTTCCAGGGTCGTGGTCTTGCCGACGCCATTTCGGCCCATCAAACACGTGCACGAGCCCTCGGGGACCGAGAGCGAAAGGGCCCATAAGGCCTGACTCTCACCATAGAACTGATTCACGCCCTCGACGAACAACATCACACCCCCAGATAGACTTCCACGACGCGCGGGTCGTTCTGAACGAAGTCCATGTTTCCCTCTGCGAGGACCCGGCCCTCGTGGAGGACGGTGACACGACGGGCCAGTGAACGAACGAATTCCATGTCGTGCTCGACGACGACCACCGTGTGGTCCCCCGCGAGCGACGTGAGCAACTCGGCCGTGCGTTCCGTTTCCTGGTGGGTCATGCCCGCCACGGGTTCATCGACGAGCAGCACCTTCGGTTCCTGCATCAGCAGCATGCCGATCTCGAGCCACTGCTTCTGACCATGAGAAATCGCGCCCGCCCGCATCGCCCTCGCCGCGGTCAATCCGATCGTCTCCAGCACCGAATCGCGATGGTCGGACTGCTCCTTCGACATCTTCGCGAAGAGATTCGACCACACGCCCCGATTCGCCCTCATCGCGAGTTCGAGGTTCTCGGCCACCGAGAGATTCTCGAAGACCGAAGGCTTCTGGAACTTCCGGCCGATCCCCGCCATCGCGATCTCGGGCTCGCTCATCGAGAAAAGGTCGGTACCCCGGTCGAACAGGGCCAGCCCGCTGTCGGGGCGCGTCTTTCCGGTGATCACGTCCATCATCGTACTCTTGCCGGCTCCGTTCGGACCGATGATGCACCGCAGCTCTCCTCGTTCGATGCGAAGATCCAACTCGTCGAGCGCGCGAAACCCGTCGAACGAGACTGTAATGCCTTCCAGGTAGATAATGGCGCCCTTGAGTACGTCGTGGGACGCGTTCTGATCCGACGCGGTCGCTCTACTTTCGATCGCGGGGGCGGCCGGTGTCATTCCTTCTCCTTGGTGAAGACACCCACGACGCCTCGCGGGAGGAAAAGCGTGCCGAGAATGAACAGGCCACCGAGTACGAAAAGCCATGCATCGGGTAGCGCGCCGGTGAAGTAGGTTTTGGAGAAGTTGACCAGGAGCGCCCCCGCCATCGCGCCGTACAAAGTTCCACGCCCGCCGATCGCGACCCAGACGACCAACTCGATCGAGTTCAGGGGAGCGAACTCGCCCGGGTTGATGATGCCCACCTGGGGCACGTAGAGCGCACCCGCCACGCCGGCGATCAGGGCCGAAAGTACGAACGCCCAGACCTTGAAGTGCTCGACCCGATAGCCCAGGAACCGGGAACGGTTCTCCGCATCTCGAATCGCGACGACCACCCGGCCGAAGCGCGATCGGGTCACGGCACGGCAGATCGCGTACGCGCCGCCGAGGGCGAGCAGGGAAGTAACCAGTAAAACCACCCGCATCCCGTCTGTTTGGAGCGAGAAGCCGAGCAGGTCCTTGAAGTCGGTCAGCCCGTTGTTGCCCCCGAACCCCATCTCGTTGCGGAAGAACGCGAGCAGCAGCGCGTAGGTCATCGCCTGGGTGATGATCGAGAGATAGACACCGTTGACTCTCGACCGGAAGGCGAACCACCCGAAGACGAATGCGAGCAACCCGGGCACGACGAGCACCATCGCCATGGCGAACGGAAAGCTCGAGAAGCCCCACCAGTACCAGGGCAACTCCTGCCAGTCCAGAAAGACCATGAAGTCGGGCAGCTCGGGATTGCCGTAAACGCCGCGCTCGCCGATCTGTCGCATCAGGTGCATGCCCATCGCGTAGCCACCCAGCGCGAAGAACGCCCCGTGGCCCAGCGTGAGGATCCCGCAGTAGCCCCAGACCAGATCGACGGAGAGCGCCAGCATGGCGAAGCAGGCGTACTTCCCGAGCAACGTCACCGTGAAGGTCGACATGTGGAACGCCGACCCTTCCGGCACCACCAGGTTCAGGAGTGCGGCCATGCCAGCGATCACGATGAGCGCCCCGTAGACCACGCGATCCGGGCGCTCGAGGCGGGAGATGAAAGAGGGGCGGGGCACGTTGTCGGCCTACGCTTCCGCCGACCGGCCTCGAGGCGGGAACAAACCCCGTGGCCGGCGCTGGATGAACAGAACGATGAAGACGAGGACGATGATCTTCGCGAGCACGGCACCCGTCAGCGGCTCGAGCAGCTTGTTGGAGACGCCGAGCGTCAAACCCGCAACCAGGGTGCCCCAGAGATTGCCGACGCCACCGAAGACCACGACCATGAACGAATCCACGATGTGGCTCTGGCCCAGGTTGGGGCCCACGTTGGTCAACTGCGAGAGCGCCACGCCCGCCAGGCCCGCGACCCCTGCGCCGAGCCCGAAGGTCGCGGAATCGATCCGGGCACTCTTGATCCCCATGGCGCGCGCCATGTTCCGATCCTGGGAAACGGCGCGGATCTGCAGCCCGAGTGTCGTGTACCGGAGGATCACCACCAGGAAGGCAAAGACGACCGACGCGAAGAGAATGATGTAGAGCCGGTTGTAGGTGAACGCGAGCGCGTCGTTGACGACATACTGTCCGCTCATCCACTCGGGCGTCGATACCGCCCGGTTCAGCGGCGAAAAGATGCTCCGGACCGCCTGCTGCAAAAAGAGGGAAACGCCGAACGTCGCAAGCAGCGTCTCGAGCGGGCGGCCGTAGAGGAAGCGCACGACGCCTCGCTCGATGGCGACCCCGACGAGCGCCGAAACGAGGAAGGCTGCGGGGATGGCGAAGAAAATCGACTGCTCGAGCCTGTCCGGCAGCGCCTGCTGGACGACCCAGGTGGTATACGCGCCGAGCATCATGAGTTCGCCGTGGGCCATGTTGATGACCCCCATGACACCGAAGGTGATCGCCAGGCCGATCGCGGCGAGCACGTAGACCGAGCCGAGGCTGAGCCCGAAGAAAAGCGTCTCGACGACGGAGTACAGGCTTCGATTCTGGTCGATCTCTCGCAGGGCCGACTGCGCCGCCGCTCGAACCGACGCGTCCGGATCCCCGTCCTGCTCTCGAACCAACGCCGAAAGCCGGACGTGCACGACCTGGTCCATGCTTTCCGCGAGTCGCTGCGCCGCCGCAGCGCGCTCGGCCGGGTCGGCCGAATCGAGAGCCGCCAGTGCGAGTGCCACCCGGATCGCGTCCTGCACCTCGTCGTCCGTCTCTTCGACCAGGCGAGACTTCAACAACTCCACGGTGTCCGGGGTCAGCTCATCGTAGAGCGACTCGACCGCGTGCAGCCGGTCGTCCGGGTCCTCGGCGCGGAGACTCAGCCTGGCGATCGCCCCACGCAGAAAACCGCGAATCGAGTTGTTGATCACGACCCGCTTGAGGGATCTCTTCTCGGCTTGCCCCAGCGCTTCGCCCGAAAACGCATCGCGGATCGCAAACGCCGAGTCCTGCTCCTCGACCAGCACGACCCGACGGTCGTCCTTCCTGTAGTAGACCTGCCCGGCCAGCAGGGTCTCGAGCAGGGCCTTGGCTTCCGCACTACCGACCTCCGCGATCTCGCGAATCGTCTGCGCCTTCGTACTCAGGCTTCGCTCGCTGAGCTTGCCCACCAACGGCTCGAGATCGCTCGAAACCGCGCGTGCCGGGACCGAGCTGCTCGCAAGCGCCACGAGGAGCAGAACCAACGCCCAACCTATGCGAAGGACTTGTCGGGGCACCATGTACGGATCCCTTCTTGCGGTCATGCGCCCAGCGACGCTTCGGGGCAGAGCACACCAGGGCGGGAACCCCGCCCGATGCCTGCGCTGCGAAGACGCAGGTGGGGAAGCAGTGGGACCTCCTACTGCCTCCCCACCCCAACGTGTCCCAACCTCGAAATCACTCGATCTCGAGCCGCACTAAAACTTCTGTCCCGAGCACTTCTGCGTCTTCGTGTTGTAGTTCCCGCAGTTCAGTCGCTCGGTCCAATCCGCCTCGACGACGCTGCTCTCGGGCAAGAAGTCGCTCCAGGCGTCACCCGGAACCAGCCCGCCCGTCTCCCACACGATCGCGAATTGGCCGTCGTCCTGGATCTCGCCGATCAGCACGGGCTTCGTGATGTGGTGGTTCGGGAGCATCTTCGAGATGCCCCCCGAGAGATTCGGCGTTTCGATGCCGATGATCGCCTTCTGCACGGCAGCGGGATCGGTCGTCCCGGCCTTCTCCACCGCCTTGACCCACATGTTGAAGCCGATGAAGTGCGCCTCCATCGGGTCGTTCGTCACGCGATCCCGGCTGTCGATGAAGCCGTGCCAATCGTCGATGAAGGAATCGTTGATCCCCGAATCCACGCTCATGAAGTAGTTCCACGCGGCGAGATGACCGACCAACGGCTTGGTGTCGATCCCGGACAGCTCCTCCTCGCCGACCGAAAAGGCCACGACGGGGATCGAGTCCGCGGAAACGCCCTGGTTGCCGAGTTCCTTGTAGAACGGCACGTTGGCGTCGCCGTTGATGGTGGACACCACCGCGCTCTTCTTCCCGGCACCGCCGAACTTCTTGATGTCCGAAACGATGCTCTGCCAGTCCGAGTGACCGAAGGGGGTGTAGTTGATCATGATGTCCTCCTCGGCCACACCCTTCGACTTCAGGTAGGCCTCGAGGATCTTGTTCGTCGTGCGCGGGTAGACGTAGTCGGTGCCCGCGAGCACCCAACGCTTCACGCCCACGTCGTTCATGAGGTAGTCGACCGCCGGGATCGCCTGCTGGTTTGGCGCCGCACCGGTATAGAAGACGTTCTTCGACGACTCTTCACCCTCGTACTGCACGGGATAGAAGAGCAGGCTGTTGAGCTCTTCGAAAACGGGCAGCACCGATTTTCGCGAAACCGAGGTCCAGCAACCGAAGACGACGTCGACCTTCTCCTGCTCGATGAGCTGCCGCGCCTTCTCTGCGAAAAGCGGCCAATCCGACGCCGGATCGACCACCACCGCCTCCAACTTCTTTCCGAGCAGCCCTTCCTTCTCGTTCTGGTCTTCGACGAGCATCAGGATGGTGTCCTTGAGCGTCGTTTCGCTGATTGCCATGGTTCCCGAGAGCGAGTGGAGGACGCCCACCTTGATGGTGTCGGCCGCGCTGGCGAGGCCGGCCATGATCGGGATCGCGAAGAGCGCGATCATCAAGCTTCGTAGTGCATGCATCATTTTCGTGATTCCTTGATTTTCTTCGTTTTTCCTGCTGGAACGGTCGGGCCCCGCTGCGGCGAGTCGCCCCCCGGCTTCCACGGGTTCGATGGGTGCGGCGCCACCGCGGCGCCGCGGCCTAGATCTGGATCTGCATTCCGAGCACGATCGAGCTCACCTCGTCGCCGTCGACATCACCAAGAGAACTAGAGGGTGTTCCGTTGGGCCCGTAGTTGATGCCCTTCGTCTCGATGTCGCCGTACTGGTAGAAGAGCGACACGCTCGCGTTGTGTCCGCTGATGATGTAGTTGAGGCCGACTTCGAGTTCGTCCCGGTTGCTGCTGTCGTCGGGGTAGACGCCCGAGAACTTCGCGTAGGGCTGGAGGCGGCCGACGCCCACTTCGTTCGGGCAGAGGTAGAGAAGCGCGACACTGAAGGCATCCCCGCTGAACATCCCGAAGTTGTCCGCGTCGGCGAACGCGTCCGCGTCGTAGTCGGAGTCGAAGTACTTGTATTCCCCGTTGAAGGTGACCACCCCACCTCCGTCGAAGACCTTCTCGCCCAGCACGTCGGCCATCAACGCGAGGTAGTCACCGGGGTTGTTCTCCGAGCCCGCACCGTCTTGTTGCCACTGGAACGAACCGGCGACGGTGAAGATGTCGCCCGCGGCTCCGTAGTAGGTGCCGCTGGTGTAGTAGCCGGGGTTGCTCTCGACGTTCAGGAAGTTGTAGGCGAAGCGGCCGGCGACCAGGGGGTGATCCTTCTGGTTCGCGCGCGACTGCAGCCCCTGGAAGACACCAAAGACGTATTGGAACTCCCGCTCCTCACCCAGCGCACCCCAGAGGTTGACACCCTGGTCGCGCGCATAGACGCCGGCGCCACCCGCACCGTAGTTGGTGCTGAAGTCCGACGACACGAACGGCGTCTGGTAGGCGTCGAACGTGCTCGAGTAGAACGGGCCGTTCATTTCCTGCCGTTCACCCGGGACGATCAGCCGCCCCGCCCAGAGGTTGAGGTACTGGTTGAGCTCGACCTTGGCGATCGCGTCGAGCAGGGCGAAGGACTCGAGGTTGCTGTTCCCGCAGAACACGCAATCGGTGTTGAACTCGAACTTGATGTATTCGTGGATCTGCCCGTTGATATAGAGACGGGCGTTGTCGATCCTGAAATCGTTCGACAAGTCGCTCGCGCTGTCTGCGCCGTCCTCGGTCGCCTTGAACGACGTGCGGATACCGGCGCCGACACTGATCCACTTCGTGTCGTCGATGACGATCTTTCCGCCGGCCAGGGCCGGCAGCGGGCAGACAACGAGCGCGGCAAGCATGAGCAAGGCCGTGGTGGAGCACTTCATTTTTCTGGCTTCCTTTCGTCCTGGGGTCGCGTGGCCCCCGCGCGATTCGCGGGCTGTCGACATGCGAGTGCAACCGCTGTGCCCGTTCCGTCGTGCGCGCCAGTCGCAGCGGGCCCGGACGGCCTTTGCGGGCCCAAGCAGTTGGAATGCCGCCGGAATCGCGATGGAGATTTTTACGAGCCGGGCTCGTCGGAAGTACCGAGCCACGGCACCGCTGTGCCCGCACTGGCACAGCTGCCGCTTCCTTGAGCGGAAAACAAAATCGGGTGCTCAGCTTCTAAGCGCTGGAGGCCCGCGGGTACGAGGAGCATCGGGTCATGGCGTCTGCGCGCGACGACGCCATGACCCTATGATGCTTACGCGCGCCGCCAGCGCAGACGTGAAGCCGGCGTTCGAGAGATTCGCCGACGTGAAGTCAACGAATCCGAGAAGACTCCCGGTGAGGTAGGAGTGCGCCCGCGCCGTTGCGATCAAGATGAACGAGAACGTGTTGTTCGTCGCGAAGCCGAACGGGCGCGGTATACGATCACGCAGAATTGACGGCCCGCAGAAGCGGTGAAGGTGGCGCTGCTCGCCGGTGCGAGTGGCCGGGGCGGCCTGGGCTTCGAGCTGGACCGCTCGGCAGTTGGCAGGCCGCGACTACAACGCCACGCTGCGAGCGGCTCGGCGCCGCGCGAGCCACGCTTGGGCGCCGAACGCGCCGGCGATCAGCAGAGCGACGAACACGCCGCGGGCCGGCCAGCCCGCGGACGGAACCGGCGCCGGCGGAAGCACCTGACCTGTGATCAAGAACTGCGTCGTCTCGACTGAATCGATCGAAGGCTGCCCCTCGACCCAGGGGTCGAGGCCAATCGCGAATTCGCTCCCGCTCAGCTCCGCCCAGAGGAGCGGGCCACCGCCGACCTCGGGTCCCTCGACGCGAAACACGTCGTAGCTCGGGCCCAGGGGGCTGCCTTCGATCGTGCACTCGAGCATTCCCGGCTCGTCGAGCGGCACCGGTGCCAGAAAACCCGAGGGCTGGGGTCCGCCAACGCAGGTGAGGAAGCGGTCGAAACCGCTGAACGTCCACGGGACGGTGCCCGGAGGGCTGGTCGGATAGGAGGACTAATCGAAGGTTCCGGGCGCGACCGGGTCGGGAGGAAACTGAAAAGCCTCCTTGACCGCGTCGCTGTTCGATGCGCGGCTTCCGTCGGAGTTGAAGTTGACGTTGGCGGGGATGTTGTCGAACACGCCAAAGGGAGTCGTGACGGTGTAGAGCTCGCCGTCCAGCAGGCTGTCGACGCGGAACTCCATGCTTTGAAACACGAGCTCCTGGCCCGCGACAGGAGTCCGGTCACCGTTTGCGTCGAGCGGGTAGGTGCCGGCCAGATGCATGGTGAGAGTAGCCGTCGACTGACCGCCGGGGCGCGCCGCGTCCGGATTCCCGCCCTTGCCCCCGTAGGTGTACATCCGGGCTTGAGCGACCCAATAGAAGACCGGATTCGGGAATGTCGTCGGGACCTCATCGGCCGGACCGCAGGAACCGTTGGTTGCCAGGCACGGCTGCAGAACCAGGTCGTTGGCGTCCCTGTAGAAAGACGGAAATCCATGCAACGGGTCGACCCCACCGCCGAAGA
>JASMLK010000032.1 GCA_030748735.1 Myxococcota bacterium
AGGTTGCGGGTTCGAGTCCCTCCGCGCCTGCCAGATCAAACCCAACCGCAAACAGAACCGCAGCAACAACCACAGACCGGGCCGCGCGGCACCCGCCGGCGAACTCGCGATGATCGGAGCAGCGACTCGATGAACCCCGTCGATTGGATCAGCGGCGCCAGGCAGTACCTGCACGAGGTCGGTGTCGAGTATCGCAAGATCACGTGGCCACAGCAGAAGGAAGCAGTTGCGGGCACGGTGGGCGTGGTCGTCGTGGTCACGGTCATTACGGTGGTTCTTGGGTTCGTCGACTTCGGTCTGGCCGAAGTCATGAAGCAGGTCCTGGAGTAGCGGGGTAGGGCAACCGACATTGCGACCGCTTGAGGGGGGTCGGCACGGTCGGGAAATTCGAGCTTCCGAGAATCGAGAGATTCGAAATGGATGGTGGTCTCATGAGTGATTCCCATAGCTCAGACGGCGCAACGGGCGCAGAAGGTGTAGGCGGCGAAGCATCGGCGCCCGGCCAGACGACTGCGACCCCGGCCGCGTCGGCGGGGAAGCCCGGCGCTGCGGGTCAGCCCGTTCCGAAGAAGTGGTACATCGTGCATACCTACTCCGGGCAGGAGGCGCGCGCCAAGCAGAGCCTGCTCGAGCGGGCCACGGCGCTCGGCTTCGAAGAGAAGTTCGACGAGATCCTGATTCCCGAAGAATCGGTCGTCGAGATGGTCAAGGGCCAGAAGCGCAACATGAAGCGCAAGTTCTTCCCCGGCTACATCATCGTGTGCATGGAGCTCAACGACGAGACCTGGCACGTGGTGAAGGGGACGCCCAAGGTCACGGGCTTCGTCGGCGGCGCGACCAATCCGCCGCCGATTTCCGAAGAAGAAGTTGCGCAGATGACCCAGCGCATGAAGGACGGCGAGGAGAAGCCCAAGCCGACCATCACTTTCGAAGAGGGCGAGAGCGTGCGCGTGATCGACGGCCCCTTCGCAAATTTCTCGGGCTACGTCGACGAAGTGATGCCCGAAAAAGAAAAGCTGCGGGTGATGGTGCAGGTCTTCGGACGCGCCACTCCCGTCGTGCTCGACTACACGAACGTAGAGCTCGCCTGATTACCGCAAGTCGCCTTGCGGCGACTTGCTGAAGCCGCGGGCGCCATACAAGAACTCAACGAACCAGTCTGAAGAAATCAAGGGAATAGAAACGTGGCAAAGAAGGTCATGGCCATCGTGAAGCTCCATTGCCCGGCCGGCGCGGCGAATCCATCGCCTCCCGTCGGTCCGGCATTGGGCCAGCATGGCGTCAACATCATGGAGTTCTGCAAGGCGTTCAACGCGCGCACGCAGGACAAGGCCGGGTTGATCATTCCCGCCATCATCACGATCTACGTCGATCGTTCCTTCACCTTCGAACTGAAGTCGCCCCCCGCGTCGGTCCTCCTCAAGAAGGCCGTGAAGATCGCCAAGGGATCGGGTGAGCCGAATCGAAACAAGGTCGGGAAGGTCACCCAGGATCAGCTGGCGGAAATCGCCGAAATGAAGATGGCGGACCTCAACGCACACGACATCGAAAACGCCAAACGCATCATCGCCGGTACCGCGCGATCGATGGGCCTGGAAGTGGAGGGCTGATCATGCCGAAGCACGGCAAGCGTTATCGCGAATCGGTTGCCCTGGTTGAAAAGGGCAAGCAGTACCCGCTCGCCGAGGCGGTGTCCCTGCTCAAGCAGATGCCCGCCGGCAAGTTCGACGAAACCGTGGACATCGCGGTGCGCCTCGGGGTCGACCCGAAGCACGCCGACCAGATGGTGCGCGGCGCACTCGTCCTGCCCCACGGCACCGGTAGTTCGGTGCGCGTCCTGGTTTTCGCCAAGGGCGACAAGGAAGCCGAAGCCCAGGCCGCTGGCGCCGACTACGTCGGTGGCGAGGACCTCGCAAAGAAGATCCAGGAAGAAGGCTGGATGGAATTCGAGCGCGTCATCGCGTCGCCGGACATGATGGGCGTCGTCGGCCGCCTCGGTAAGGTGCTCGGTCCCCGCGGCCTGATGCCCAACCCGAAGCTCGGCACCGTCACCCCGAACGTCGGCCAGGCGGTCGAGGAACAGAAGGCCGGCAAGGTGGAGTACCGGGTCGACAAGAACGGGAACATCCACTGCGCGATCGGCAAGCAGTCCTTCAGCGAGGAACAGTTGCTCGCGAACGCTTCTGCCCTCGTGGCAGCGCTCGTGAAGGCGAAGCCCGCGGCCGCGAAGGGGACCTACATGAAGTCGGCCTCCATCTCGACCACGATGGGGCCGTCCGTCGGTTTCGAACCGGGGTCGGCTGAGGCTTCTTGAGTCAGCCTCGCAGGCAACCGCCTCAGCGCGAAGCGCGCCACCAGGAACCAATTCAAGAGTCAACCGCTCATCAGTAAGAGCCAACGAACGGACCAAGGAGCAAGCCGTGCTCACCCGTGCCCAGAAAGAAGAACAGGTCTCCGACCTTCGCGACAAGTTTACGCGCGCAACCGGCGTATTCGTCGCCGATTACTGCGGACTGACCGTCGACGAGGCGAACAAATTGCGCAGTGATCTGCGCGGAGACGAACCCGAAGCCAGCGAGTACAGCGTTCGCAAGAACTCGGTGCTCAAGCTCGCCGTCGCGGATTCGGACCTTTCGCCGCTCGCCGATCACTTCGCTGGACCGTCCTCGATCGCGATCTCGTACGGCGACCCCGTCCGCATCGCGAAGGTGCTGGTCGAGACGGAGAAAGAAGTCGACGCCTTCGAATTGAAGGGTGGCTACCTCGACGGCAAGGCGCTCGACGTCGCCGAAGTGGGCAAGCTCGCAACGCTGCCGTCGCTGCTCGAACTGCGCGGCAAGCTCGTGGGCCTCCTCCAGGCACCCGCCACCAAGCTGGTGCGGCTCCTCAACGAGCCTGGCAGCCAGCTCGCACGCGTGATCGACGCGAAGGCGAAGGCCGGCGGCGACTCCGAGTAGGTCGCGAGCAGGTAGATAGAAAGAATCTGCCGGATCGCACGGTGCGGTCCGGAAGCACGAAGAGACATCTCGGAAGCAGATGACCGCCCCGCGCGGATGGAACGGCTTGCGAGTTGATCGAAACCAGATCGGGGTCGTGGGAGGATGGGCGTAGGGCTCCATCCGATGCGTCTGTTGCGCGGGAGCGCGAGAGCGCGTTCGACACCACACCCCACATCAAGCACGAAGATAGAAAGGAAGGGTTGTACGAAATGGCCGACCTCAACGAAATCGCAGAATCGCTGTCCAGCCTCACCGTCATGGAAGCGGCCGAGCTCGCCACCATGCTCGAGGAGAAGTGGGGCGTCAGCGCCGCGGCTCCCGTCGCGGTTGCAGCAGCCGGCGGCGGTGCCGCCGCAGACGGTCCTGCAGAAGAAAAGACCGAGTTCGACGCGGTTCTGATCGCCTTTGGCGACAAGAAGATCCAGGTGATCAAGGAAGTCCGCGGCATCACGGGCCTTGGTCTCAAGGAAGCCAAGGAACTCGTGGAAGGCGTTCCGAAGCCGCTGAAGGAAGGCGTGCCGAAGGACGAAGCCGAAGAGATCAAGAAGAAGATCGAGGAGGCCGGCGGCCAGGTCGACATCAAGTAGGCCGCTTTTCTGGCAGGACGTGCGCCTTCATGGGAAGGCGCGCGAGCTTCAATGCCGTCACGTGCAATCGATTGAGACGCGGTAGAGGTGGCCGAATGCGGACTGCAACGGCACCCCCGCGATCAGAATGCGTGACGAGTGGGAGGTCAGAAAAGACGTGACTGAATCGAATCTCAGCGAGTTTGCACCGCGTATCCGCAAGAGCTTTGCTCGCACACCGCCGATGGTGAAGACCCCGAATCTCCTCGAGATTCAGAAGGAATCCTTCGAGCGGTTTCTCCAGGTCGACGTCGACATGGAGAAGCGCGAGAACTACGGGCTGCAGGATGTCTTCAACTCGGTCTTTCCGATCCGAGACTTCAACGACACCGCATCCCTCGAGTTCGTCGGGTACACCCTCGAGCAGCCCAAGTACGACGTGCAGGAGTGCCTCCAGCGAGGCATGACCTATGCGGCGCCTTTCAAGGTGACGATCCGCTTGATCGCCTGGGAAGACGGGGGAGGCTCGCAGACGATCCGCGACGTGAAGGAGCAGGAGGTCTACTTCGGGGAAATCCCGATCATGACCGACAACGGGACGTTCATCATCAACGGCACCGAACGGGTGATCGTGTCCCAGCTCCACCGCTCGCCGGGCATCTTCTACGATTCGTCGCTGTCGACGACGGTGACTGCGGCCGGCAAGAAGATCTACAGCTGCCGCATCATTCCGTACCGCGGTTCGTGGTTGGACCTCGAGTTCGACCACAAGGACCTGCTCTTCGCGCGCATCGATCGACGCCGCAAGATCCACGTGACCGTGCTCCTCAAGGCCCTCGGCTACACGCCGGAGGAGGTCCTCGATCACTTCTATACGCCCGAGCAGATCAAGATCGACGGTCGCAAGCTCTTCAAGAAGACCACCCGAGACCTGCTGATCGGTCAGCGCTGCACCCGCGAAGTCAAGGACGACGCGGGCAAGGTCCTGGTGAAGAAGGACAAGAAGTTCACCGCGGCCTCGCTGCGCAAGATGGGCGATGCGATCGACGACTGGATCCAGGTCGCACCCGAAGACGTGATCCGCGAAGACGCGGTGAAGCGCGTGGTGCCGGTCGACATCGTCGACGAGAACACCGGCGAAGTGATCCTCGAGTGCAACGAGGAACTCACCCAGGCCCATCTCGACGACTTGAAGGCCCGGGGCATTCTCGAATTCCCGCTGCTCTATCTCGATCCGATCACGACGGGCACCGCGATTCGCGACACCCTGCTCGCGGACGCGACCGTGGACCAGGACGAGGCGATGATCGAGATCTATCGCCGCCTGCGCCCGGGCGACCCGCCGACGTCGGAAACGGCCACCAACCTCTTCAACAACCTCTTCTTCAACCCCGAACGCTACGACCTCTCGCAGGTGGGCCGCCTCAAGGTGAACCACAAGCTCGAGTTCGACGGCGAAGAATCCGTGCCGTTCTACCCGCTCGGCAAGACGGGGCCCGAAGATCGCATCAAGCTGGGTGAGCTTCCGACCCTGCGTCGCGAGGACATCCTCGGCGCCGTGAAGTACCTGGTCGAACTCAAGAACGGCATCGACCTCACCAAGAAGGTCGACGACATCGACCACCTCGGTAACCGCCGTGTTCGCGTCGTGGGTGAGCTCCTGCAGAACCAGTACCGCATCGGTCTGGTCCGCATGGAGCGCGCGATCAAGGAGCGCATGTCGCTCCAGGAGATCGAGACCCTGATGCCCCACGACCTGATCAACAGCAAGCCGGTCAGCGCGGTCATCAAGGAGTTCTTCGGTTCGAGTCAGCTGTCGCAGTTCATGGACCAGACGAACCCGCTTTCGTCCGTGACCCACAAGCGTCGTCTTTCGGCGCTTGGGCCAGGTGGTCTGACGCGCGAGCGCGCCGGCTTCGAAGTGCGCGACGTGCATCCGAGCCACTACGGCCGCATCTGCCCGATCGAAACGCCGGAAGGCCCGAACATCGGTCTGATCGCGTCGCTTTCGACGTTCGCGCGTGTCAACGACATGGGCTTCATCGAAACGCCCTACCGCAAGGTCGAAGACGGCAAGACGAGTGACAAGGTGGACTTCTTCACCGCCCTCGACGAAGAGCGCTCGGCCATCGCCCAGGCGAACGCCGAACTCGCCGAAGACGGTGCGTTCACCACCGACACGGTCTCCGCCCGCAAAGAGGGCGAATTCCAGATGCTGAACAAGGACGAGGTCGACCTGATGGACGTCTCGCCGAACCAGCTGGTTTCGGTCGCAGCGTCGCTGATTCCCTTCCTCGAAAACGATGACGCCAACCGCGCACTCATGGGCTCCAACATGATGCGTCAGGCCGTTCCGCTGCTTCGCACGCAGGCGCCGCTCGTCGGCACCGGCATGGAAGCGGTCGTGGCCCGCGACTCGGGTGTGACGGTCGTGGCCAAGCGCAACGCGACCGTCGAATCGGTCGACGCCGCGCGCATCGTGCTGAAGCCCGACGAGGACGACGGCGCCGGTAGCAATGTCGACATCATCAACCTCATCAAGTACCAGCGCAGCAACCAGAACACCTGCATCAACCAGCGCCCGATCGTCGCGGTCGGCGACAAGGTGACGGCAGGCCAGGTGATCGCAGACGGCCCGGCAACGGACCGCGGCGAGATGGCGCTCGGCGTGAACGTGCGCGTCGCCTTCATGCCCTGGGGTGGTTACAACTTCGAGGACTCGATCCTCATTTCCGAGCGCGTCGTCAAGGACGACTACTTCACCTCGATCCACATCGAAGAATTCGAGTGCATCGCGCGTGACACCAAGCTCGGCAAGGAAGACATCACCCGAGACATTCCGAACGTCGGCGAAGAAGCGCTGCGCGACCTCGACGAGGCCGGCATCGTGCGCATCGGCGCCGAAGTGCAGCAGGACGACATCCTCGTCGGCAAGATCACGCCGAAGGGCGAAACCCAGCTGTCACCGGAAGAACGCCTGCTTCGCGCCATCTTCGGCGAGAAGGCCGGCGACGTGCGCGACACCTCGTTGCGTGTGCCGCCGGGTGTCACGGGTACGGTGATCGGTGCGCAGGTCTTCCAGCGCCGCGGCGTCGAAAAGGACGAACGCGCGCGCATGCTCGAAGAGCAGGAAATCGAAAGCCTGCGCAAGGATCAGGAAGACGAGATCCGCATCATCCGCACCAGCGCCTTCGCCAAGATTCGCGAGCTCATGACGGGCAAGCGCTGTGCGACGCGCGTCACCGACGAACGCCGCGGTGTCGACTGGCTCGCGGGTGGTGACACGATCACGGGCGAGATCCTGAACGACATTCCCGAGCGCCGCTGGCGGGAGATCCAGGTCGACGACACGCCGGCCCAGGATCAGATCGACCGCGTGCTCGAGAACGTCGAAGGGCAGGCCTCGGTCATTCGTGCCGTCTTCGATGAGAAGATCGCTCGCCTCAAGAAGGGCGACGAGCTGCCGCCGGGCGTGTTCAAGATGGTCAAGATCTACGTGGCCATCAAGCGCAAGCTCTCGGTGGGTGACAAGATGGCCGGTCGCCACGGCAACAAGGGCGTCATCTCGCGGATTCTTCCCGAAGAGGACATGCCCTATCTCGCCGACGGCACGCCGGTCGACATCGTGCTCAATCCCCTTGGCGTGCCTTCGCGCATGAACATCGGGCAGATCTTCGAAACCCACCTCGGGTGGGCCGCTCAGGGCCTCGGCCATGCGGTGCGTGAACTGGTCGAAAGGAAGCTCGACCCCGAATCGCTCCGCGGTGAGCTCAAGAAGATCTACTCGGACGATCGCGTTGGCGCCCTGATCGACGAAGCGTCGCCGGACACGCTCGTGTCCCTCGCCAAGAACGTCGGCCGCGGCATCCACACCGCGACGGCGGTCTTCGACGGCGCCAAAGAAGAGCAGGTGAAGGACGAACTCGAACGCGCCGGCCTGCCGCGCAGCGGACAGACGATCCTGTTCGATGGGCGCACGGGCGAACCGTTCGACGAAGACGTCACCGTCGGCATCATCTACATGCTGAAGCTCCACCACCTCGCGGATGACAAGATCCACGCGCGGAGCATCGGGCCATACAGCCTCGTTACCCAGCAGCCGCTGGGCGGCAAGGCGCAGTTCGGTGGTCAGCGCCTCGGCGAGATGGAGGTCTGGGCGATGGAGGCATACGGCGCGGCTTGCACCCTGCAGGAATTCCTGACGGTCAAGTCCGACGACGTGCTCGGCCGCACGAGGATCTACGAATCCATCGTGAAGGGCGAGAACGTGCTCGAGCCGGGTCTGCCCGAGAGCTTCAACGTGCTGGTGAAGGAGCTGCAGGCTCTCTCACTCAACGTCGAGCTGATCGAAGAACAATAAGCGGACGTTCCAGCAAGTCTGGTTCCTCCGTCAATAAGCAAGTTTCAAGGTAGAAAGGGAGACGACCTTTGCGCGATCTCTACAACCTTTTCGAAAAGCCGAAAGATCCCCTCGCGTTCAACGCGCTTCGCATTTCGCTGGCCGCTCCGGAGAAGATCCAGGAATGGTCCTTCGGCGAAGTGAAGAAGCCGGAGACCATCAACTACCGGACCTTCAAGCCGGAACGCGATGGCCTGTTCTGCGCGAAGATCTTCGGTCCGGTCAAGGACTACGAGTGCAACTGCGGCAAGTACAAGCGCATGAAGCACCGCGGCGTCGTCTGCGAAAAGTGCGGCGTCGAAGTGATCCAGAGCAAGGTGCGCCGCGAGCGCATGGGGCACATCACGCTGGCTTCGCCGGTGGCCCACATCTGGTTCTTGAAGTCGTTGCCCTCGCGCATCGGCAACATCCTCGAGATCACGCTCCGCGACATCGAGAAGGTGCTCTACTTCGAAGCCCATGTGGTGCTCGATCCGGGCGATACCGAGCTCATGCAGGGCGAGCTGCTCACCGACGAGCGCCTTGCCGAGTGCAAGGAGCAGTACGGTCGTGGCGCGTTCGAGTACGGCATCGGCGCTGAAGCCGTTCGCACGTTGCTCGGCGAACTCGACGTCCAGAAGCTCTGCCAGGAGCTGCGCGTCGAGTTGAAAGAGGCGACGAGCGAAGCCAAGCGCAAGAAGATCGCCAAGCGCCTGAAGGTCCTCGAAGCCTTCCGCGAGTCGATCAACAAGCCCGAGTACATGGTGCTCGAGGTCGTGCCGGTGATTCCGCCGGACCTCCGCCCGCTGGTGCCGCTCGACGGTGGCCGGTTCGCGACGAGTGATCTCAACGATCTCTATCGCCGCGTGATCAACCGCAACAACCGTCTGAAGCGCTTGCAGGAACTCAACGCGCCCGACGTCATCATCCGCAACGAAAAGCGCATGCTGCAGGAAGCAGTGGACGCGCTCTTCGATAACGGCCGCCGCGGCCGCGTGATCACGGGCCCGAGCAAGCGCCCGCTGAAGTCGCTCTCCGACATGCTCAAGGGCAAGACGGGGCGCTTCCGCCAGAACCTGCTCGGTAAGCGCGTCGACTACTCGGGGCGTTCGGTGATCGTCGTGGGGCCGGAGCTTCGCCTGCACCAGTGCGGGCTGCCGAACCGCATGGCGCTCGAGCTCTTCAAGCCCTTCATCTATTCCAAGCTCGAAGCCCAGGGCTTCGTCACGACCATCAAGGCAGCGCGCAAGATGGTCGAGCAGGAACGCCCCGAGGTTTGGGACATCCTGGCCGACGTGATTCGCGAGCACCCGATCCTGCTCAACCGCGCACCCACGCTCCACCGTCTCGGTGTGCAGGCCTTCGAGCCGCTCTTGATCGATGGCAAGGCGATCCAGCTTCACCCGCTGGTCTGTGCCGCCTTCAACGCGGACTTCGACGGTGACCAGATGGCGGTCCACGTGCCGCTTTCGGTCGAAGCGCAGATCGAAGCGCGCGTGCTCATGATGTCGACGAACAACATCCTGAGTCCGGCAACCGGTCGCCCGATCATCGGGCCCACCCAGGACATTGTGCTCGGCTGTTATTACATGACGCGGCTGCGCCCGGGTGTCTACGGAGAAGGCTCACGCTTCTCGAGCCCCGAAGAAGCACGTGTCGCGTTCGACGCTGGTGTGGTCCACATCCACGCGGGCATCAAAGTGCGCATCGACGGCGAGATGATCGAGACCACACCGGGCCGCGTGCTGATGTACGAGGTCATTCCCGACGGCGTTTCCTTCGAACACACCAACAAGGTAATGGACAAGAAGGCGCTCGGGGAAGTGATGGACATCGTCTTCCGCAGCAAGGGCAACAAGGCGACGGTGATCCTCGCCGATCAGCTGCGGACGCTCGGCTATACGCATGCCACCAAGGCCGGCATCTCGATCTGCATCGACGACATGCACGTGCCTGCCGAAAAGCAGGCGTTCATCGACGCTGCAGCGGCCGAAGTGACCGAGATCAGTGAGCAGTACCAGGACGGTCTCATCACCGACGGCGAGCGGTACAACAAGGTGATCGACATCTGGGCGCAAGCCACGGAAAAGATCACCGGCATGCTGCTCGATGGGATCAGCCACGAGACCCGCATCGACGAAGAGGGCAACGAAGTCGAAGCGCCGAGCTTCAACGCCATCTACATGATGGCCGACTCCGGTGCTCGTGGTTCGGCTCAGCAGATGCGGCAGCTGGCCGGTATGCGTGGTCTGATGGCCAAGCCTTCGGGCGCGATCATCGAAACGCCGATTACGTCGAACTTCCGTGAAGGCCTGTCGGTGTTGCAGTACTTCATTTCGACGCATGGTGCGCGTAAGGGTCTCGCAGACACGGCGCTCAAGACGGCGAACTCGGGCTACCTGACCCGGCGCCTGGTCGACGTGTCACAGGACGTGATCGTGCGCGATCTCGACTGCGAAACGAGCGACGGCCTCGAGATCTCCGCATTGATCGAAGCCGGCGACATCGTCGAGCCGCTTTCCGAGCGCATCCTCGGTCGTGTGCCGGTGGACGACGTCATCGACCCCGTCGACGGCAGGGTGCTCCACCCGGCCGGCGTCGACATCAACGAAGAGCAGGTCATGATGATCGAGCGGGCGGGTGTCGAATCGGTCCTGATCCGGTCGGTGCTCACCTGCGAGACGCGCCACGGTGTCTGCGCCAAGTGCTATGGCCGCGACCTCTCACGAGGCTCGATGGTGCACCTCGGCGAATCGGTGGGCGTCATCGCGGCGCAGTCGATTGGTGAACCCGGAACCCAGCTCACGATGCGGACCTTCCATATCGGTGGTACGGCGACCCGGCGCGCAGAGCAGTCGCACGCCGAAGCTGCGACCTCGGGCAACATCGTGATCCACAGCGTGCGCTCCGTGCTCGACGGGCAGGGCAACGTGGTGGCGATGACGCGCAATGGCGAGATCGGCATCGTCGACAGCTCGGGCCGCGAGCGTGAACGGCACCCGGTCGTCTACGGCGCCTACATCAAGGTGGAAGAGGGCCAGGCGGTGAAGCCCGGCGACGTCCTGCTCGAATGGGACCCCTTCGCGAACCCGATTCTCTCCGAGAACGCGGGCGTCGTGAAGTTCGGCGACATCGTCGAAGGCTCGACCATGCAGGAGCAGGTCGACGACTTCACGGGTGTTTCGTCGAAGGTCATCACCGAGTCCAAGGACCCCGACATGCGTCCGCGCGTTTCGGTGAAGGACGCCGACAACGAGACCGTGTCCCGCGCACTGCTTCCGGTTGGCGCCTATCTCTCGGTCAACGAGGGTGACGCGGTCGGCGCAGGCGACGTGGTTGCGAAGATCCCGCGCGAGGCGAGCAAGACCAAGGACATCACCGGTGGTCTGCCGCGCGTGGCTGAGCTCTTCGAGGCCCGAAAGCCGAAGGAATGCGCAGTCGTTTCGGAGATCGACGGCATCGTCTCGTTCGGTCCGGACTCCCGCGGTCGACGCCGCGTCCTGGTGACCCCGGACGAAGGTGGCGAGCCGGATGAGTACCTGATCCCGAAGGGCAAGCACGTGAGCCTGCACGAGGGCGACCGCGTGCGCGCCGGCGACGCGTTGATGGACGGTTCGTCGAACCCCCACGACATCCTCAAGATCAAGGGCGAAAAGGCGCTGGCCAAGTACCTGGTCGACGAGGTGCAGGAGGTCTACCGACTGCAGGGCGTGCGCATCAACGACAAGCACATCGAGGTGATCGTCCGCCAGATGACCCGCAAGGTCCGGATCACGGACGTGGGCGATTCGGACTTCATGCTCGGCGAGCAGGTCGAAAAGGCGCGCTTCCAGATCGTCAACGAGGCCCTCGAGGCCGAGGGGCTCACCCCGGCGATCGGCGAGCCGCAGCTGCTCGGGATCACCAAGGCGTCGCTGTCGACGGAGTCGTTCATCTCGGCCGCGTCGTTCCAGGAGACCACCAAGGTCCTCACGGAAGCGGCGATCTGGGGCAAGGTCGATTCCCTGCGCGGTCTCAAGGAGAACGTCATCATGGGTCGCCTGATCCCCGCAGGTACGGGTTTGATCGACTACCAGAAGACGGGGATCACGATCGATCCTCCCGAAGGTGTCGAGATCCCGGGCCTCGAGGAAGATCCGGCGGGCGAAGTGCCGAGCGACGAGCTCTTCAGCAGCCCGCTCGGTGGCCCCTCGGACCCGCCGCCGAGCCCGGACGGGCTGCTCGCAGCGCCGACCGGCGGAGGCGATCCGATCGAATCTTGATGTGGGAACTTCCTCCCACACCTTTCAAGCGGCGATCACCGGCGACGGTGGTCGCCGCAGTCGTACACGCAACATGGGGCGTCGTTGACACGCCCCTGCGGGACGCTAAGATGCCGCCCGCTTTTTGGGCAGTCTGAGTTGGAACGCTCAGGCCGCGCAAGTAGCGGTTCTGGCAGAGCTAAACGCCAGTACAGCACGAACTAAAAACACAGATCAAGGTAGTAAGGATAGGGACCGCCTCCTCGCGGTCCGCTTCGGGATGGACGGTGAATTCCTCCTGAAGATCGGTTCACCTGGTTGTAAGCGCCAAGGGAACCACCCGGCGAAATCAGCGCACTGCGCGCTCCACGACTTCGCCAGATTCGGTGGCTCTTTCGCGCGAACCGGGGAACAACTCGGGTACCTGCATAGCCGCAAGCGATGCAGTTGGTAGTGCGCAAGTCGTTTACCAACGCTTCGGCTCAGCAGGGGTTTCAGCTCGGGTGATCTTCCGGTCTCACCGTCGCCGCGAAGCGGGTGTCAGGGGAGATGTGTCTCCAAATCTTTTTTTGAGCCTTCAAAATTTCACCGCCGGCCGCTTTCCATATCGCCGCAGCGCAGGCCAAGCACGAACCACCGGCGAATCAGTTCTTCCTTCTATCTACCTACCTGCGAACACAAAGCCATTCAGGCCTGATCGCAATCGGGACATACCGGGAGCAGGACCAGCAAATGCCCACAGTTCAACAGCTCATTCGCAAGGGACGCAGCCTCAAGCGCAAGACGTCGAAGTCGCCCGATCTCCAGAAGGCGCCCCAGAAGCGAGGCGTCTGCCTTCGCGTCTACACGACGACGCCCAAGAAGCCCAACTCGGCTCTGCGTAAGGTGGCTCGTGTTCGTTTGACGAACGGCCGCGAGGTCAACGCCTACATCGGCGGCGTCGGTCACACGCTGCAGGAGCACTCGGTCGTTCTCGTTCGCGGTGGCCGCGTGAAGGATCTCCCCGGTGTCCGTTACCACATCGTCCGCGGCACCCTCGATGCCACGGGCGTCGAAGGTCGTAACCGCGGCCGCTCGAAGTACGGCGCCAAGAAGCCCAAATGATCTTTTTCCGGAAGTCGCCAGTGGCGACTTCCTGTGCTTTTTCCGGAAGCCGCTGATCGCGACTTCCTTTCCATTGAATCTTCACTCTAGTCGAAAGACCAAAGAGAGCGAGACGAAGCAATGCCCAGACGTCGAGAAGTTCCGAAGCGCCCCATCCAGCCGGACCCCAAGCACGGGGATCGCACCATCGGTCGTTTCATCAACGTGATCATGCGCGACGGCAAGAAGAGCACCGCCGAAGGCATCATCTACGGCGCGTTCGACATGATCGAGTCGAAGATGCGCTCGGACCCGTTGGCGATGTTCCGCCGCGCGCTCGAGAACATCCGACCGCGGGTCGAGGTCAAGTCGCGGCGCGTCGGCGGTACCACGTACCAGGTGCCGATCGAAATTCGCCCCGAGCGGGCTTCGTCGCTGGCCATGCGCTGGCTCAAGGAAAATTCCCGCAAGCGGCCCGGCAAGAACATGGCCGAGAAGCTCGCGAACGAAATCATCGACGCGGCAAACGAGCGCGGCGAAAGCGTGAAGAAACGCGAAGACACCCACCGCATGGCGGAGGCCAACAAGGCATTCGCTCACTATCGATGGTAGGGCGGGCCTTTGGACCGCCTGGCTGGTAGGAGCGTGAGCGGGTAGGGCGGAGCGCGAGGCAGCAGGTAAAGGAAGAAACAATGCCTCGTGCAGTCCCGGTCGAACGCGTCAGGAACATCGGCATCATGGCCCACATCGATGCCGGCAAGACGACGACAACCGAACGAATCCTCTTTTACACCGGTGTGAACTACAAGATCGGTGAGGTGCACGACGGCGCAGCAACCATGGACTGGATGCAGCAGGAACAGGAACGGGGCATCACGATTACGTCGGCGGCGACCGCCTGCACGTGGATGGACCATTCCGTCAACATCATCGACACGCCCGGCCACGTCGATTTCACGATCGAGGTCGAACGGTCCCTTCGAGTTCTCGATGGGGCCGTTGCTGTTTTCTGTGGCGTGGGTGGTGTCGAGCCGCAGTCCGAAACCGTCTGGCATCAAGCGAACCGGTACCAGGTTCCGCGTTTCGCCTTCGTGAACAAGATGGACCGCATCGGTGCCGACTTCGAAAACGTCGTCGAGATGATCCGCAACCGCCTCGGCGCGAACCCCGTTCCCGTCCAACTGCCGATCGGCGCCTCGGACGACTTCGCCGGCGTGATCGACGTGATCGACCAGAAGGCGATCTACTGGAACGACGACACCCAGGGTGTCGAATTCAGCCGTGAGGACGTTCCGGCCGAGTACGCCGATGCCGTCGCCGAAGCCCGCGAAGCCGTGATCGAAGCGGCCGCGGACTTCGACGAAGACATCATGGCGCTCTACCTCGACGGTGATGTCGATGCGATCGAAGCGGACGCGATTCGCGCTGCGCTGCGAAAGGGCACCCTCGAACTCGCGATCGTCCCCGTCCTCTGCGGCAGCGCGTTCAAGAACAAGGGCGTCCAGCCGCTACTCGACGCGGTGGTCCACTACCTGCCCTCGCCGGTCGACATCCCGCCCGCCGTCGGCATCCGCACCAAGGACGAAAAAGAAGTCCCGCGCAAGGCCGACGACAGCGAGCCCTTCGCCGCTCTCGCCTTCAAGATCATGAGCGACAAGCACGCGGGGCACCTCACCTACCTGCGCGTCTATTCCGGTCATGCGAAGACCGGTGGTCAGATCGTCAACGCGAACACCGGCGACAAGGAACGCGTCGGTCGCTTCCTGCAGATGCACGCGAACAAGCGGCAGGAAACCGACGAAGTGTTTGCCGGCGACATCGTCGCTGCGGTCGGCTTGAAGAAGGTGTCGACGGGGCAGACGCTCTGCGCGGTCAACGCGCCGGTCGTCTTCGAGACCCTCGACTTCCCCGATCCGGTCATCTCGATTGCAATCGAGCCGAAGACCGCGGGCGACATGGACAAGCTGAGCCAGGCCCTCGAGCGCCTCGCGCAGGAAGATCCTTCCTTCCAGGTGGGCGTCGACTCCGAAACGGGGCAGACCATCATCTCGGGGATGGGCGAGCTGCACCTCGAGATCCTCGCCGATCGCGTGCGCCGCGAATTCAACGTCGACGCGAACGTGGGCAAGACCCAGGTTTCGTACCGCGAAACGGTCAGCGAGCCCGCCACCGTCGAGGTCCGCCACATTCGCCAGACGGGCGGCTCGGGTGAGTTTGCGGTGGTGAAGCTCGAAGTCGCTCCGGGCGAGCCCGGCAGTGGCGTGACCTTCGAAAACGCCGTCAAGGCGAGCGTCATCCCCAAGGATTTCGTGAAGGCCGTCGAGCAGGGTTGCATGGAGTCGGCCGAGAGCGGTGCGATCGCGGGCTACCCGGTGGTCGACATCAAGGCCCGTCTCATCGACGGTGAAACCCACGACACCGATTCGTCCGAACGCGCCTTCAAGATCGCGGCCTCACTCGCGATGCGCGATGGCCTTTCGGATGCGAAACCGATCCTGCTCGAGCCCGTCATGGCGGTCGAGATCGTGACGCCCGAACAGTTCGTCGGTGCGGTGCAGGGCGACATCAACGCACGGCACGGCCAGATCCTCGGCGTCGACCTACGCGGTGAGACCCAGGTCCTTCAGGTCGAAGTGCCGCTCTCCAAGATGTTCGGTTACGTGAGCGATCTGCGTTCGATGACGCAGGGACGGGCCAGCTACACGATGCAGTTCGCCCGCTACGCACAGGTCTCCAAGGAAGTTGCAGAGAGTTTCGGCGCCGCCTGACCCGCGGCGCTTCGTCATTTGTCATTCATTTCATAAGACTGCGAACCAGCTAGACAAGAAGGGGAACCAGCATGGCCAAAGAGAAGTTCGATCGATCGAAGCCCCACGTAAACGTGGGAACGATTGGTCACGTTGACCACGGGAAGACGACGTTGACGGCGGCGATCACGGCACGGCAGGCCCACAAGGCTCTCGCCGACCAGA
>JASMLK010000033.1 GCA_030748735.1 Myxococcota bacterium
GGATCGGAGGCCCGCCCCACGCACAGCACCTTCGCCGGGTCGCGCGGGATCGCGGGGTCCGGAGAGAAGAGGTCGGTGTCGAGCCCGTTCCACACGTTGCAGATCTGGCTGCGGGGGACGCCGAAGTCCTGTTCGATCTGGTTCGCACTGCATTCGGACGACGTGAGTACGCGATCGATCCGCTTGGCGACGAACGACTGCATGCCGATCGGATAGAACTGCATCGTGCCGACCGCTTCAGTCAGGTTGGTGTCGCGGATGAACGACGCGCGCCGGTCGACAGTCAATGGGTGATGCACGGTGGTGACCACGGGAATCCCCATGGCCTTCAAGCCGAGCAGCCCGTAGCCGAGGCATTGCACGTCGTGGATCAGATCCCAGCGCTCGCCTTCCCGTAGCCGCGAAGCCAGGGTGCGGAACGCGCGCATGCTGAATGCGAAAGGTTCCGGCAAGAAGCCCAGTCGACTCGCTGCGAGTTCATAGAGATCGAGTGGCTTGAACGCGTCGAGCGGGTTTTCCTTTGGGATCATCCCGCCGTAATCACGCGTGAACCACTTCGCCCAGTGTTCCTGGTTCTCGATCGGATGAACCCGCGCAGCAAAGGGCATCGGGTCGGGGTAGGGGGGACCGACGAAGACGTCTACCTCGAACCCGAGGGCCGCGAGTTCGCGGCACAGAAACCAGAGGTAGACCCCCTGACCACCGCAATTCATGTTGCCGCGGTAGGCGACGAAGCAGATGCGCGTCTTGCGGTCGGCCATCGTCACGGTCACGCGCGTGCGCGAACGGGCTTTTCGGCGTAGAGGATCAGGCTCTTCGGGCACACGTAGTTGAGCCACTTTTCGACGCGGTCCATCAACTTGCTCCCGGTCGCGCGGATCAGGAACTGCCGATAGGCGCGCACGAGCGCCGAGTCGTCCGCATCGGGCAGATGCATGATCGAACGCAGCACCCAATAGGGAGTGTGGAAGCCGTGGGCGAAGCCAACACCGGTTGTCGACAAGCCGGCCTTCGCGAGGGCGTTTGCGAGTTCGCGCGGTTGGAAGATGCGGATGTGGCCGCCCGGGCTCTCGAAGTAGTCGTCGCCCAGGCGCAGGTAGAGGTGCTCGCTGGTCGCCGTCGGGATGGTGATCGCGAGCTTGCCACCGGGCTTGGTGACGCGCGCGAGTTCGCGCGCGGCGTCGAGGTAGCTGTGCACGTGCTCCATCACTTCGGAGCAGATCACCCGGTCGTACGTCGCGTCGGGGAAGGGCAGTTTGTAGATGTTGCCCTGCGCCATTTCACCGAAGCTCTTCGCTTCGTTCGCTTCCTTGCGCAGACGCCTGCTCGCGTCGCGCATCGCGGAGAAGTCGAGGTCGAAGCCCACGACCCGGGCGCCACGCGACAGCATGCCGAAGCAGTGGCGGCCTTCACCGCAACCGGCGTCGAGGGCGAGGTGGCCCTCTTTGACCTCAAGCCGCTCGAGATCGACGGTCAGAAGCACGAATGGTGTCCTCGAAGACTTCGACGAGACTCGCCGCAGCGGCGTCCCACCGGAAAACGTTCTCGACGCGGCGTCGCGCAGCCCGGCCCATCTCTTCCGCCTTGCCCGGTTCGAGCAGGATCTCGCGGGCGGCTTGCGCCATGGCGCCTGCGTCGCGCGGGGGAACCAGTCGCCCGCTGCGGCCGTCGCTGCCGACCACTTCGGGGAGTGCGCCGGCCGCATTCGCGATCACCGGTAGGCCGCAGGCCATGGCTTCGCTCGCCGGGAAGCCGAAGCCTTCGAAGAACGAAGGCACGATCACCGCGCGTCCCGTCGAGTATTCGCGCACGAGTTCTTCGCGCGTGAGCATACGGTCGACGATCTTCACCCGGCCCTCGAGTCGATACTTGCGAATCAAGCGCGGTACGAGCCCGTCTTTCGGAATGCGTCCGTCGACGATCTTCAGCGTCAGGTGCTCGGGCAACATCGAGAGCGCCTCGATCATCGTCCCGATGCCCTTCTTGCGGTCCTCGGTACGGCCAACGAAGAGCAGGTCGGCTTCCTTCTCGACTTCACATGGATAGAAGATGTCGGTGTCGGTGCCGTTGTACACGACCGGGACGTTCTTCTCCGGGATCTTGAAGTAGCGCTCGATCTCCGTGCGCGACGCTTCGCTCACGGTGACGATCGTCGAAAGCCGCGGCGCCACGCGCTCCTGCATGAAGAGCGGGAAGTAGAGCGTGCGGCGGATCTTCTTGATGAGGCGCGGGTCGATCGTGTAGTCGGCTTCGCGATCGATGTGCAGCGGGTGATGGATCACGCTCACCACGGGCACACCCATCGCCTGGATCGCGAGCAGCCCCCACGACAACGTCTGGTTGTCGAAGACGACGTCGAACTTGTACTTCTCCTGGAACTCGCGCCAACGCATCATCATGCGGAAGCCGAAGGTCTGCATTTCGGGGAAGACGCCCATCTTCGACACGCCGAGTTCCCACAGGCTCAACGGGCGCAGCAACGAAAACGGTCGCTCCGGATCGAAGTAGTCGGGGTGCTCGAGACCGAAGACGTTGTCGTTGTGGATCTTGTGCAGCGGAATGCCGGGTTCGAGTTCGGGGTAGGGCGGCCCGGCAAAGACGTGCACGTCGTGCCCCGCCTGCTTCCATTCCTTGGCGAGATAGGCGGCATAAATCCCCTGGCCGCCACAGAACATGTTGCCGCGATAGGTGAAGAGCGCGATGCGCACGAATTCCCTCCTGGAGGAGCCGCGCGAGCGGGGCCGCGTGGCGCGGCAGAGGCTGGGGGCGGGTGGCGGCTCTTCTTGCGAGCGGCCCCGCGACTCAGGGCAATGCGGTTGGGATCAGGTGGAAGAGGCTTCGCCCGCTTCGGGGAGTTCGTCGTCGAGTTCCGGCACCGGGTCGGCTTCGACCTGGATCGTGGCGATCGTGTACCCGACCCAGCCCATCAGCCCGAGCACGAAGAGCGTGAGGATCGCCACGGGGATCGCGAGGGCCATGTAACTCCCATTCAGCACCCCGATCACGAACAGCAGCGCGAGCACCCCCGCACCAATACAAATCGCCCAACCCTGCGTCCGAGAGGCGTCGTTCATCGCAGTTTTCTCCAATGATTCCGCCGGCCTCGGTGAATGAGGGGGGGGAGGCGGATGGGTCCGGGAAGAGGCCCGGGGCGCGAAGCTGCCGAGGAGGAAACCGATCGGTACGGAAGTGGACCCGCCCCGATCCCGCCCCGCCAGCAAGATCGGGCTGCCTGCGAGGGCGCCCGACCGACCAGGCCGAGAAATTGACCGGCGGAGGATGCGGGTGGAATGGTGTTCTGTCAACGGGAGGGGGGGTAGAGAGATAGAGGAGTGAATCGTGCCGCGATCGAGCCGAAATCAGGACTCCAGGTTTGCCCGGTACTCGCCTGCTTCCAACTCGAGCATGGTCTGGCGGAGAGACGCCGGCAGCGGGGCCTTGCTTTGCGTTGCGTAGTCGAAGCAGATCAGGCGGCCCTCACCCTCCGCCGCCACGGCCTGGTGAGCCTTGCTGACCACGCGATAGTGCATGGTGAACCGGTCGGTCTCCGGGGAATCGCAGCGTGCGCCCACCCAGATGCTGTCCGGGTATGAGATGGGCAGTTTGAAGACGCAGTTCGTCTTCGCCAGGATCGGCCCCGGTCCGCCCGCCCTCGGAGGCACCTCCCATCCGATGCGGCTGAAGTACTCCATGCGGGCACACTCGAACCAGCGCAGGTACACCGCGTTGTTCACGTGCCCCATGGCATCCATCTCGCCCCAGGCCACCGGTATCTCCAGCACCACGGGGAACTCTGACAGAAGCTCGGGCGCTTGCTTTGCGTTCATGCGAGCCATGCTACCTCCGAACGGACCCGCGTTCGCCCATGGTTGACACTAAATGCGGAAGATGAAAATGGGAAACAAGAGCTGGGACCAACGCCGTGGTCAATGATCGGTGAAGCCCACCGCCGGAAGCAGTTGGCGGCGCAGCATGTCTTCGATGCCCGCCGCGTCGTGGGCTTTGGCTTCGGCCCAGCCTGCGGCGTCGCGGGATCTCGCGCAGTGCGAACGAAGCTGCAGCCAAGAAAACATCTGGGTTTCAGGGTTGGTTGACCGTGCCGGGCGGATACAGCGGCCCGTCGCGCCACTCCAGGTGGTGATCGGCGCTGCGGATGTCCCATTCGGTGTCGACGAGCCCGGCCTAGATCACTTCCTTTTCACGTAGCGCTTCGATGCGATCCCATTCCCAGCCCAGCACGTCCATCAACACCTCTTCGGTGTTCTGGCCGAGTTCGGGGGCGGGGGCTCGTACGGAGCCGGGCGTTTCGGAAAGCCCGACCGGGATCCCCACCATGTCCGTCGGCCCATGTTGGGGATGATCGAATTCGACGACGTATCCGTTCTGGCGCACCTGCGGGTCGTCGGGAAGATCATCCACGGTGTTCACGAGCGTATAGATGAGGTCGCTCTTGTCTTCGCGGAAGAGTTCGAGCCACGCTTCGCGGGGCTTCGCCTTGAAGGCTTCGTCGAGGATCGCGACGACTTCTGCTCCGCGTTGGGCGCGTGCTTCCATCGTGGCGAATTCGGGGTCGGTGGCGAGATCGGGACGTTCGATCAAGCGCGTGACGTCTTCCCAGTAGCGGTCGGGCTGCAGCATCGCGAGCGCGATCCACTGACCGTCGCCGCATTCGTAGTGGTTCCAGAGCGGGTTGAAGGCCTGCGATCGGAAGGTGCGCGGCATCGCGATGCCGGCCATCAGCTTCATCGAGAGCGAGAGCCCCTGCAGATAGCTCATCGAACCGAGGTGCGAAGCGTTCACCTCCTGTCCGACGCCGTGGCGCTCGCGCGACACCAGCGCGGTCATCACGCCGTAGGCCATCATGATCGCGCCCATCTGGTCCGCGACGCCGCCCGACACCCCGAGCGGCGGCATGTCGGGTTCGCCCACGGCGTTCATGATGCCCGAACGCGCGAGCCCGAGATGGTCGAAGCTCGGTTCCGCACTGTCGGGACCGTCTGGCCCATAACCCGTGGCGCTCGCGTAAACGAGCATCGGGTTGATGGCCTTGAGGTCCTCGTAACCCATGCCGAGTCGCCCCGCGACGCCCTTGCGGAAGTTCTGCAAGAAGACGTCCGCCTTGGCGGCGAGTGCGTGCACGACCTCGATGGCCTCGGGCTTCTTGAGGTCGAGGGTGATCGACTTCTTGTTGCGGTTGTTGGCCTCGAAGTACCAGTTGGGGCGTCCCTCCGTGCTCTGGCCGGCAACCGCCGCCAGGTAGCGCCCGGGGTCTCCGGTGCCGCGTTGTTCGATCTTGATGACGTCGGCGCCCATGTCGCCGAGCATGGCGCCGCAAACCGGGCCCTGTTGCCAGATCGTCCAGTCGAGGACGAGCAAACCTTCGAGGGGCATCTTGTTGTCACTGGACATGTGGGGTCTCCCTGCGTTCGTCGTGCAGACGGCGGATCACCGCTCGAGCATCACGTTGCAATTACTGTAGATAGTTGGTGCCACCCATGCGCACGGCCTTGGGGTTCACGCGGACGTGCACCACCGCGAGCTTGTCGGCGGCGAGTGCGCGGTCGAGGGCAGGGCGGATGTCTCCCGGCTTTTCCACATGCTCGGCATGTCCGTCGACCATTTCGGCGAGCTTGTCGTAGCGGGCGGGCAAGAGCGACGCGATGCGCGGCGACTCGGGCGGCAGCAGATGGTCCTGCAGCATGTGTCCCGCGATGCCTTCGTTGTTGACCACGACGAACACGGGCCTGGCACCTACGCGCGCTGCGGTTTCGACAACCATGGCCGCAGAACCGAAGGCGTAGTCGCCAAGAACTCCGACAGAGAGCCGGTCCGGGCACGCGATCGCAGCGCCCACCACATAGGGTGCGCTGACGCCCATCGAACCCGTGGTGCCCGCGTTGTAGCGAGAGCGATTCGCATAGGAGGGCAGCATCGCGCGGCAGATCCCCATGATGGTCTCGCCTTCGCAGCTGATGATGGCGTCGCGCGGGAGCGCGTCCTTCACTTCGGCGACGACGCGGTACGGGTTGATGGGGACGGAGTCGTCGACCAGGGCCTGGCGTGCGCCGGCTTCGTTGCCCGCGGCCTTTTCGCGCAACGACGTCAGCCAGTTTTCGGCGGCGCCGTTCAGCGCGTGTCCGTCGAGTGCCTGGCCGAGTTGTTCCGCCGCAGCGCGCGCGTCCGACACGATGCCGAGGTCTACGTTGGCGCCGGAGGTCATCTCCTCGGCTTCGACGTCGATGTGGATGATCTTCGCGTCGGGTGCGAAGCGCTTGCCCATCCCGAAGATCCAGTTGAAGCGCCCGCCGAGCATCACGATGACGTCGGCGCCCGAAAGCGCCTGCGAGCGCGCGGCATTCGCGAAGTTCGGATGATCGTCGGGCAGGGTTCCCCGGCCCATGGGCGAGCATACGTATGGGATGCCGAGATCGACGATCTTCTGGATCGCGGGACCGGCATCCGCCCACGCAGCACCCTTGCCCACGAGCACGAGCGGACGCTCGGCGCTCACCAGCAGGTCGGCCACGCGATCGATGGCGTTCGGGTCTGCGTGGGGCCGGGTGATTCTAGGAGCTGCGCGCAGCGACACCGCGTCTTCGTCGACGCGACCGGGGACCAGGTCGCCGGGAAAGTCGAGGTAGACACCGCCGGGGCGCCCTTCGAGCGCCTTCCCGATGGCGAGGTGGATCCACTCGCCGATCCGCGCGGTCGAATCGACGCGTCCCGTCCACTTGCAGACCGATTTCACGGCCGACACCTGGTCGAGTTCCTGGAAGCCCCCGAGGCCGGTCGTGTTCGAAAACGCGGAACCGCCGAGCACGACGAGCGGCATCGCGCTTTCGGTGGCGACGTAGAGCGGCGTCAAACAGTTGGTGACGGCGGGGCCCGAGCCCGCGATGAAGACGCCGGGCTTCTGCTTCTGCCAACCCCAGGCCGACGCCATGAAGCAGCCGTTGAGTTCGTGGCGGCAACCGATGACCTGAAGGCCCTCGGACTGGCCGCCCGCGAAGAGTTCGATCATCGGGCCGGCCACCACACCGAAGATCGTGTCGATGCCGGCCGCCTTCAGTTGACGGGCCGCGAGCTGACCACCGTGAATCTCTGCCATGCCGGGGGGACCTCTTCAGCGGATGGTTGGGGTGCTCGTGGTGCGCGAGAGAACACGAGCACCACAACGCGATGACGCTAGCGGACCGCTAACATGGCGCCATGTTGGTGATCGGGTTGATGTCGGGCACTTCGGCGGACGGGATCGATGCGGCGCTCGTCGAGTGGCCGGACACGCAGGTCGCCACGCCGTTTCGACTCGTGGCCCACGCCCACCTCGCTCATCCCGCCTTGTTGCAGCAGCGCATCCACACGCTGGCCGCCGGCGGGGTGCCGGGGCCCGATGTGTTGCGCGAAGTCGCATCACTCGATGTCGAACTCGGAGAGCGCTTTGCCGAAGCGGCGCTCGCGGCTGCAAAGGCAGCCGGGCTGACGATCGATCGTGTCGACGGGGTCGCATCACACGGGCAGACCATCGCGCATCACCCCGAACACCGCGCATCACTCCAGATCGGCGACCCCTCCGTGATCGCCGAACGCACGGGGCGCACGACGATCGCCGACTTTCGTCCCCGCGACCTCGCACTCGGCGGCGAAGGTGCGCCGCTTGCACCGTTCTTTCATTGGGCCGCGCTCAGTGGCGACAACGAAAACCGCGTTGCCCTCAATCTCGGTGGCATCGCGAACATCAGCTGGTTGCCCCGAACGGGCGATCCGGACAGCGTGGTCGCCTTCGATACGGGTCCCGCCAACTCACTGATCGATGGCGTGATCTCCCTGGCGAGCGAAGGACGCGAGGCGATGGACCTCGACGGCGCGCGCGCGGCCCGGGGGCGAGTCGACGACCTCCTCCTCCACAAGCTGATGGACGACGAGTATCTCGCGAAGCCTCCACCGAAATCCACAGGACGAGAGCGCTACGGGACTGCAGAAGCCCGTTCGCTGCTCGCAAAGTCGCGAAGCGTCGAGCGCGCACTCGACGACCTGGTTGCAACGCTCGTGGCGTTCACCGCCGAATCGATCGGGCGCGCGTGTCGCGAGCTGCTTCCGCGTGAAGATCCGGCAGCCCAGCAGATCGACCGGTTGATCATCGGGGGGGGTGGCGCGCACAACCCTGTTCTCGTCGAAGCGATTTCGTGCGCGCTACCCGCAGTGGCGGTCGATCGTTTCGACGACCACGGTGTTCCCGCGCAGGCCGCCGAAGCGATGGCGTTTTCGCTGATGGGTCGCAACGCGCTGCTGGGCGTTCCCAATCACTTGCCGCGTTGCACCGGAGCGTCCCGCGCCGCGGTACTCGGTGAGATCACACCCGGACACCCACGGCCTACAGCTTGACGCGCAGACCGTCGTCGGCGGTTTCGTAGCCGACTTCCTTTCGCGCCCTGGACATGTCGCCTCCCAGGTGCGTGAGGATCGTGCGCTCGGCAGCGAGTTCCTTTTCGCGCGCTTCGAGCTGCTCGAGCGAGAGATGCATCTCGAAGCCCGCCGTGCAGTAGGTGCATTCACAAACGAAGACGTCTGCACCTTGGGTGTGCTCGGGAAGTTCGTCGAACCACCCCGTGTCCCCCGAATACACGATGCGCCGACTGTCGAACTGCAGCTGCATCCCGTGCGGGCTGACGTCCTTGTTGTGGAAGACCTCGAACGACGTGATCTGGGCCGACGCGACTTCGCAGGTCTTGCCCGCGGGCAGTTCGACGTACTTGATTTCGAAGGTCCAGTTGCGACCCGGGATCGGGTGTCCCATGGCCGCGGCGAGGTCGACGACCCGCTGCTCGATCCCGGGTGGCCCCGCGATCTGGAGTGGATTGCGCCGCTGGTCTTCGTAGAGCGAAGCCAGGAGAAAGAGGGGGATGCCACCGAAGTGGTCCGCGTGAAAGTGGCTGATCGCGATGGCGTCGATGTCGTTGCGGCGAACGCCCTCGGCCGTGAGTCCCGTGTTGGTGGTGACGCCACAGTCGACCAACAGCGTGCCGTTGGGTTCGCGGACGAGGAACGCCGACTGTCGCCGACCGCCGGCGCCGAAGGCATCACTCGTACCGATGAAGTGCAGTTCGATCACGCCGGGTGGGGCTCCTGCAGCTCGTGCACGCGACCTGCGACGAACGCCGAATGGCTCGCGCGAACCCGTGCGGGTACGTGTTCGTCTTCGAAGACGACGCAATGATCGAGGCGAGCGCCGTTTTCGATCTTTGCTCCACGGCAGAGCACGTTGTCGCCGTCGAACTGCACTCCCGCGTTGCGGGCACGTGCGTCGAGGTCCAGATACGAAAGCGGTGGCGGTGCGAAGTTCACGCGGAGGTATTCGTCGGGGGTGCCGACGGGTTCCCACATGCAACCGGGAGCGCCAAGGAGTTCGCCGCGAATTCGCTCGTTGTCGGCTTCGAGTTCGGGAAGCATCCAGTCGCGAACGTCTTCGAAGTCATCGCGTTCGGGAAAGGCCTCGAGGGCTTCGCGCGAAAACACGCGCACGCCCGTGAAGAGGCCGGCGGCGGCTTCACCACCCAGATCGAGGCTGCTTGCGATGCGGCGCACAGCGCCTCCTTTCGAGATTCCTATCGATCCGAATCGTTCCACTCTTGAATCTTCGAGGAGCACAAGCGTAGCGAGGTCTTGTTTCGCGGTGTGCCGGGAAATCACATCAGAAAGGTCGAAGTCGAGCAGCATGTCGCCCGCCAACACGACGCTGTGATCGCTTTCCATCAGGAACGAGCGCGCCTGGCGAATGCCGCCCCCGGTGCCGAGGGGACGGTCTTCTTCGCTGAAGACGACGTGGGTGCCCTCGGGCGTCCACGCGGCGACGGCGTCGCGGATCGTCTGGGGAAGGTGATGGAGGTTGATGATGACTTCATGAATCCCGTGGTGTGCGAGGAATTCGAGCAGCGTCGCAATCACGGGAACGCCGCGAACCGGGAGCGCGGGTTTCGCGCGGTAGTCCGTCAGTGGGCGCAGGCGCGTCCCTAAACCGGCTGCGAGAATCATTGCGCGCGTCACGGTTCTCGAAGCTCCCCGAACAAGGCGGCGATGCCTTCGAATGCCGGGTCCAGCGTGGCGGCCTTCTCGGCGGCGTGGACCAGGCTCGCTCGTGCGTTGGGCAGCAGCGGGAGGTAGCGCGTGTCTCCCGCGTCGGTGAAGGCGTGGATGTAGTGGGCCGCATCCTTCGCGACCCGCGTGAGGGTAAGCAGGGTAAAGCGTTCGTCGAAGTCCTCGCGAGAAGGCGCGTCCGGGAGGCGGGGCCGCGTGGCTTCGAGATGAGCGGCGACTTCATCCCAGGGAAGGCGCACGTGGGCGTCGCGGAGCAGGCACACGAGGTCGTATTCCGGTGGTGCGAGGAATGCGCCCTGGAGGTCGATCAGGACCAGTCGGCCGTTCTCGACGACATGGATGTTCGCGGCCTTGTAGTCGCGGTGGGCGAGTCGCATCGGTGCGCTTTCGCATAGGGCCGCGACGCGATCGTACAAATCGCGAACGGTGGCTTCGTCTTCCGCGCGCACCGGTCGCGGCAACCAGTACGGAAGAGCCCAGCGAACCACGCGATCGGCTTTGCTCTCGAAGAGCGCCCGGTCGAGGCGACGCCCGAACGCCTCGATGGGCGGAGTCGGTGCATCGATTCCCTGCAGGCGCACCACGATCTCGCACGCACGCCCATAGAGTGCGCGGCGTTCTTCGACGTCGACTTCGTGGGCCGCGCGCTCGAGGCTCCGGTCGCCCACGTCCTCGAGAAACTCGGTGCGCAGCTCACTCGCGTGCGCATAGCGGCGCGGCACTGGGATCCCGCTCGTTTCCAACAGTTGGCGGATGGGTTCGAGCGGCGGTTCGGGGGCGACGCTCGGTGCGCGCTTGGCCGGGTCTTCTTCGGCATCGACGCGGGCCACGAGGGCTTCGGCCGGTGCCGACCCATCCGAAACGCGCACGCGATAGAAGCGCCGCGTACCCAGACCCGGTGCGATCGGCGTGATGTTCGCAAGCTTTGCGTTCCACCGGTTGGCGATCCAGTCCGCCAGTGCGTCGCGGAGCTCGTCGTCTACCCGAAGAAGAGATGACATGCCATCACTGCGCCGCAGAAGCCTGCGAAGTCGCCGGCCAGGCAGGCGGGCAGGGTATGACGTCCCTGGCTGATGCGCGCCGCACCGAAGTACACGGCGAGAACATAGAAGGTGGTTTCGGTCGAACCCTGCAGCGTGCTCGTGAGATAGCCAATGAAGGTGTCGGGGCCGTGGGCGGTGAGCGTTTCGCTCATGATGCCGAACGCGCCCGAACCCGAGAACGGCCGCAGCAGGGCCATCGGCATCACTTCGGCGGGCACACCCGCGAGGCTCGTGATCGGATCGATCAGGCCGATCAGGAAGTCGAGTGCACCCGAAGCGCGGAACATCGTGACGGCGGTCAAGATGATCACGAGATAGGGCACGATGCGCATCGAGACCGTGAGCCCTTCCTTCGCGCCTTCGACGGCCGAATCGTAGACCTGGACGCCACGCGCATAACCGAAGAGCAGAAGCCCGCCAACCAGCAGCGGGAAGCTCCAGGCGTTGACGACGTCGAAGAAGACGTCGGTCGAACCCTTTTCCCTGAGCTGGCGACTTGCGTCGACGAAGAGCCCCACCGCGGTTGCGAGCAGAACGCCGTAGACGAACGCACGCTTCGCCGCGCCCATCGCAACGACCTCGTGTTCCGAGGGGATCTCGACCTCGGGCGTATCGAAAGCCCCGGCTTCGGCGCTCGCGCCTTCGACGGGTCGATGCTGGAACATCGGGAGTTTGTGCAGCAGGAAGTAGACCCCCACCGCGCCGATCGTCGAACAGAAGGTCGCGATCAACGTCGGGATCCAGATCGCGAAGGGGTCTTCGCTCCCGGCGGCTGCGCGCACGAAGACCGTGCCCGTCGGCGGAAAGAGATTGATCGACGACGTGTTGATTGCGAGAAACAGCACCATCGCGTTGCTCGCCGCACCCGGATGGGCGTTGATGCGCGCGAGTTCACTCATCGCCTTGATGCCGAAGGGGGTGGCCGCGTTGCCGAGGCCCATCAGGTTGCACGCCATGTTCATCACCATGGCGGCCATCGCGGGGTGGTCGGCCGGAATCTCGGGAAAGAGCCGTCGCAAGAGCGGTGCGAGGGCGCGCGCAATGAGGTCGCGCAGGCCACCGTCGAAAGCGACCTTCATGATGCCGAGCATGAACACCATCCCGCCCACGAGACCGAGGACGAGTTCGAATGCCTGGCTGGCGCCGCCGCTGATGGCCTTGTTGACGTCGCCGAGTTGACCCGTGAAGGCTCCGTAGATGACCGACAAGACGATCATCCCGAGCCAGACCCCGTTGAGCACCGGACCCCCCCAGTCCCGAAAGCGAGCTACAGCCGAACCGATTGCCGGTCGACAGCCTCGAAGATAACGTTGCCACGTCGAACCCGTGTGTTCGACCTCCCCCCGCAATGAGTTTTGCGATTTCGTGGCGTTCCCCGTCGACTCGGGGCAGGCCGTCGCGTTGGCGGGGGTGGCAGGTGAAGCCGGGAGAGGTCGGGTGCGGGATCGAATGCGAGATCGACGAGAGTGCGAAATGAGGGGCGGCTTCGGCAGGGCGCGTGTTTTCGCCATCGTTTTCAGCCTGGTCCTGGCGTCTTGTCTCTCTGCGAAAGACGCGGCCACCGAGGCGTTCGTCCCAAACTCGAATGATAAAGGCTGGCTGGAGCAACTCGATCGTGTGCTCACGCGCGATGGCCTGCAGGGGGCCTATGTCGCCGCGTTGGTGGTTCGTGCGAGTGATGGCCAGCAACTCTATGCCCGCGAGCCGGACCGCATGATGATCCCCGCGTCGAACGCGAAGGTGCTGACCGCACTCGCGAGCCTCGACGCCTTCGGTCCGACCCATCGCTTCGAGACGAGGATCCTGACCTCGACGCCTCTCGACGAAGCGGGCATGGTCGAAAATCTCATCGTGGTGGGGGGGGGGGATCCCGCGCTGACCAACGAGGATTACTGGCGCATGGCTGCCGAGCTTCGCGAAGCGGGGCTCACCGGGGTATCGGGAAACATCCGCGTCGACGACGGGCTGTTCGATCGCGTGCGTTGGCATCCCGCCGTGAACGGGCTCTCGTCACGCGCCTATCACGCCCCGGTTGGTGCGCTCAACGCGAACTACGGAAGCTTCGCGGTGAGTGTCACGCCGGGGGCGCGCGTGGGTGCGCAGGTGTCGGTGACCATCACGCCACCCGTGGCGTATTTGCCGCTCGTCAACGAAGGGACGACGTTGCCGCGAAAGCGTCGGCGTACCCTGGTCGTCGATCGCGCCAAGGTACCGGGTGCCGAGTCGGTGACGGTCAACGGTGGCGTGCGCCTGGGTGACAAGCGCAAAGCCTACTACCGCAGCGTGCTCGAACCCGCGCTCTACGCGGGGCATGTCCTGAAGATGCAGTTGGCCGCCGTGGGGATCCCCGTGGCCGGAGGTGTCGAACGCGGGCGTGTCGGGAGCGACGCCGAGCCTCTGCACGTCTTCGAGGGAAAGCCGCTGCTCGATGTCGTGCGGTTGTTCATGAAGTACAGCAACAACGGCATCGCCGAAGCGCTCGTGAAGAACCTCGGCGTGCAGGCGGGGGCGGGGGTTGGAAGCTGGGCTTCAGGGATGCCCGAATTGCGTAGGCGACTACTCGCACACGGCGTACCGGCCGGCAGTTTCTCACTCGTGGACGGCAGCGGGCTTTCGTACGAAAACAAGGTGTCACCGCGAGCGTTGGTGGCTGCGCTTCGTGCCGGGCGGAGCACGTTTCGCTTCGCTCCTGAATTCGCGGCGGCCTTTCCCATCGCGGCGCGTGACGGCACGTTGGAAGAACGGGCGGAAGGCGCGCGCGATCGTGTACGTGCAAAGACCGGCTTGCTGAACAACGTGACCGGACTGTCGGGCTACGCAACGATGATGCGCACCGACGGCGAACCCGAGGAGGTGGTGTTCTCGGTGATCGCCAACGCAACGCGCCATGGCGACGAAGCTGCCATGGACGCGCTCGATCGCTTCGCCGCGCTGGTCAGCGACGGGCCGCTCGGGGCGTCGTCCAGGGTTTCACGACGCGAAGAGGTGTCACAACCCGAAGAGTAGTCAGCTCTGGGTGGTCGGCAGGGCCTCGCGCCGCGCTTCGGCGAGTTCGCGCGCCTGCATGATGCGGTTCGTGTAGATCAACGGTAGACCCGAACCCTTGCGGATTCGCTTGTCGATGCGTCCCGGCCCCCAGTTGTAGGCCGCGAGTGCGGTCGTCATGTCGCCGTAGCGATCGCTCAGGTGCTTGAGGTACGTGGTGCCGAGCTTCACGTTCAGCACCGGGTCGAACAGCGAGTCGGGGCCGCGCCAGTCGAGGTCCAGGCGATTCGCGAGTTCTTCCGCGGTCGCCGGGAGAAGCTGCATCAAGCCCATGGCACCCACATGGGAAACCGCGAGGTTGTATCCGCCGCTTTCCACCTGGATCACCGCGAGCACGAGAGCCGGATCGAAACCGTTGCGTCGGGCTTCAGCGACGACCGTGCGCGCAACGTTCAGTTCGTCATGGCGGGCGAGGCCGGTGTGTCGGCTTCGCAAGAAGGCGAGCACGGCACGCTCGTCCGTATCGTTCGAGACGACTTCGTCGCTCTCACCTTCGTCGCTCTCACCGGTGTCGAGAGCATGGGTCTGCGTCGGGGCTGCCGAGACGTCCGCCAGTTCCAGGCGCTGCGCGTCCATTGCCGCGAACACGTGGGTGGTCGAAGCCCCACCGAAGAAATAATAGAAGGCGCCCGCAAGGAGCATGGGGCCCAATGCGATTCGTGCGCCCATGATCAGCCCGTTCCCAGGGGTGAAATGCCGAGCGCCGAAATGGCTGCCAGGTTGTTGGCCACCGCATACCCGGTGGCCACGACGATGAAGCCGAGGAAGCCCTCTTTCACCCTGCGCTGGAAGCGGCTGGTGTAGAGGATGAAACCGATCGCGAAGAGCGTGAAGACGCTGTCGATCAGCAGGCCGCCGACCAGACCGCTCACCTGAAACAGGGAATCCACCACCGGATTGGCCTCCACCACGTGCCAGCCCACGATGGGGGCGCGCAGGCAGAGGTAGGTGGTCCAGTGGTCTGCAATGGTGAGCAGCAAAGTGAGTGCAGCGAGGGGGTAGAGCATGTTTCGCAGAGGGCCCCGAGAGCGGGAATCGCTCGTTGCCGTTTCAGGCGAAACATGGAGAGAGCAAGAAGCGTGCCCTCGGGCGAACCCCTGCGCAGACGTCAATACTGGTGGTGGGTTGGGGGGCAGCGGTGCAGGCTGCTGCGGGCGGGAAAGGGGGGGGGCATCCAGCGCACGCAGGGTAGCGGCTTTCTCAAAGCGAGACAGCAATGCCGCCGCGAAACTTCTTGCGTAGCGACAATCGAGACGCGGTTTGTGTGCATCTCGAGTCGATCTGGACCCGGTTGGCGTGCGAGAAGCCGCGTGTTGGCGGATCGATCAGATCGGGGAACTCACCCAGGCTGCGGCAGGCCCGCCCACCCCGGGCGAGTCAGGCCTGCGAATCTGCCGCAGCGCTCTGGATCGTCTACCGCTTCTTCATCTTCCCCTTGCCGAGGAGCAGCCAGTCGAGGCTCACCTGTTCCTTCACAGCCAGGGTAATGAGGAAGTCGGTATGGGGGGTGGTGCCGTTTTCGTAACGGTTCACGTTTTGCTGGAAAACCCCGAGGTCCCGCGCGAACTGTCGCTGGGAGCGATCACCGCGTACTTGGGAAATCCGATCGGGGAGCTTGCGCTTGATGCGTTGCAGGGAGGCTGTGGCCATCGATCCTCTTGGTCCTCTTGGTTGGTTTCGTGCGTTCGTTGCTTTGCGGGTTTTGTAGTTGGGTCGTGCTGCTGTTCGTGTTCGTCTCGCTATACAGTGTTGCTCCGCGATTCGCTGCTGACATGACGATCGCGCAAAGGGGTGCGCTTGATTCACTTCGTTGCTTCGCGCTACGGGGTCGCGAGGCTGATGGATCGCTGATGATGATGACCTTGATATCGTCTAGCCGTCCGCCGCGCACTCTTTTTCTGCTTTTCTGCTGCGGGATATGAGCAGTCGAAGCAGCGCGCCGCTGCGGTTCAATGCGAACAATGGGAACATTACGCTTGGTTGTGTTCGCTGATTTGTGTCGACGCACTTCGGTTTCGCGCACTGCAGGGGCGCGACATGAAAATGCGACGCGGTATCAGACGTACGCGATGTCCCGACTTCAAGGATCGACGAGGCAGGTGGTTTTCGGAGAGTAGCCAAGAGTAACGCCTGGTTGCCGGGCGGAGGTGAGGGGCTGGGCTGTTCTGTGCGCGTTTGGCTATGCACTGGCCGGCGCTGCGCGGCACCCGTGTGGAATCTCATCCCACGAAACGCAGCCCGAGGAGGTTCGAGAGCGTGCGGGTGATCGGTGGCGATCTGCGCAGTCGCATCCTGGTGCCACCACCGAAGGGGGTGCGCCCGACCTCGGATCGCATCCGCGAGTCGCTGTTCATGCGCCTCGGGGACATCGACGGGGCGCGGGTGCTGGATCTCTTCGCGGGCACCGGCGCACTGGGCATCGAGGCTCTTTCCCGGGGGGCGGCTGATGCCGTTTTCGTCGACCGGGCCAGCGCGTCGCTGCACGCCTTGAAGAAGAACCTCGGCAACCTCGAGCTCGAGCGGTGTAGCCGGGTGATGCGCGGCGACGTGCGGAGCGTTCTTCCCCGTCTCGCCGAGCGCGGCGAGCGCTTCGACCTCGTCTTTCTCGACCCGCCCTATGACGACGATGCGATCGCCCCGACACTCGCGGCGCTCTCGCGGGGTGATCTGCTCGAACCGGAAGCGACAGTGGTCGTCGAGAGCGCGAAACGCCATTCTCTGCCGGCGGTCGAAGCGCTCGGCTTCGAAATGATCGACGAGAGAATCGCGGGCGACACCAGGATCACGCGGCTCGCAGCCGCCCGGAGAATCGAAATGTCAGACAAGCGTGGACAGGGGACAGCCGGCAACGGGGCGCAAGCTGCGCAAGTCACGCGGTCCCCGACGATTGCCCTGTTCCCGGCCAGCTTCGACCCCCCGACGAATGGACACCTCGACCTGATCGAGCGAGCACGGAAGGCGTTCGACGAAGTCGTCGTCGCCGTGGCGATCAACGTCGGCAAGACGGGAACCTTTTCCTTCGAAGAACGGCAAGAGATGCTTACGGCGGTGACGGCCGGGATGGAGGGCGTGCGCGTCGAGGGCTTCTCGGGGCTGGTCGTCGAACACGCCAAAGAGATGGGCGCCACGGTGATCATCCGCGGCCTGCGGGCGATGAGCGACTTCGAGTACGAATTCGAGATGGCCTTGATGAACCGTCACCTGGCTCCAGACGTCGAAGTGCTCTTCTTGATGACGCGGCAGGAATACCTCTACGTGAGTTCCTCCCGGCTCAAGGAACTCGTCCGCTTTGGTGCCCCGATCGACGAGTTCGTACCGCCCATCGTTGCAAAGCGTCTGTCCGAAAAGGTCGGTCGAGGCTGATTCGCCCCGTCTCGATCGTGCGGGTGGGCCCGTTGCATCTCACGGCAGCGTCCCCATGGGCGTTTGGAGCGGGCGATGCGCTTGGGTAAGCTCGCGATATCGCTTGATTATCGTGTTGAGACCGGGCATGGAGAAGAGGGGCGGATCTGGCGCCCCTTCTTGCGACGGCGTTCGCCACGATCAAGCCGGGGGAGTCGAGCCATGGATCCGCGGCGCATCGTCGTCGCCGTAAGCGGCGGCATCGCGGCCTACAAGGCGCCTGAACTGGTTCGCGTGCTGACTGGCGCCGGGCACCTGGTTCGTTGCGTGCTGACACGCGAAGCGCCCCGCTTCGTTTCCCCCCTCGTTCTCGAGACGTTGAGCCAGCAGCCCGCCGGTGACGATCTGTTCGATTCGCGCAGCGGCGAGATCGACCACATCGCGGTCGCCGATTGGGCCGAACTCATCATCGTGGCGCCCACGACCGCCAACCTGATCGCGAAGCTCGCGCACGGGATCACCGACGATCTGGTGACCGCCGTCATTCTCGCGACTCGCGCCCCTGTCCTCATCGCGCCGGCGATGAACGTCAACATGTGGGAAGACGAGATCACCCAGCGCAACCTCGCTTTGCTGCGCGATCGCGGCTTCGAAACCGTCGGGCCCGATGCAGGCGAACTCGCGTGTGGTTGGCAGGGCGAAGGACGCATGTCGGACCCGGGCGTGATAGCCGAAGCCGCGTACCGTGTGCTCACTGCGCCCAGTCTTCACGGGCAACGTGTGATCGTGACGGCCGGCGGTACTTCCGAACCCATCGACGCGGTGCGCAGCATCACCAACCGCTCGTCGGGCAAGATGGGGTTCGCGATTGCAGCCGAAGCGGCACGCCGCGGGGCCACCGTCGTACTGGTTGCCGGAGAGACTCCACTCGCAACACCGACCGGCGTGGAGCGGGTCGCTGTGAGTTCGGCGCTGCAGATGCACGAAGTCGTGTTGCGCGAACTCGCTTCCGCACAGGTCGTCATCAAGGCGGCGGCCGTCGCCGACTTTCGTCCTCGCCAAACCAGCGAGCGCAAGATCAAGAAGGAAGACCTCGGCCCCGACGCCGGTCTGCAAATCGACCTGGTACGCAACCCCGACATCCTGGCCGACGTCTGTAGAGAGGTGAAGCAGACGGGGGGAAGGCAGGTCGTGGTCGGGTTCGCGGCGGAAAGCCACGACGTCATTCCGGCGGCGCAGCGCAAACTCGAGCGCAAGGGATGTGACCTCATCGTGGCCAACGATGTGTCGAGAACGGACGCGGGCTTCAACGTCGACGAAAACGCGGTCAGCTTCATCTGGCCCGAGGGTGAAATCGAAGAACTCGCGCTGCTGCCGAAGGCCAGGGTTGCGGCGGAGCTTCTCGACCGGGTCGAGAAGCTGCTGGGAGAGAATGCTTGAGCAAGAGCAGACGTAGCCTTCGCGCCTTCCATGCGTGCTTCATCGCCGTGGGGATGCTCTCGCTGTTCGCGCAGCTTGCTCCCGCACGCGACGGCGGGCGGCTCAACATTGCGACGATCAAGGGATCGATCAATCCCGCATCCGCTGCGTACTTGATCGATGCGATCGAAACGAGTGAGCGCGAGGGCGCCGCCGCGTTGCTCGTCGAACTCGACACGCCCGGCGGTCTCGTGGCGTCGACGCGCGACATCTTGCAGGCGATGCTCAATTCGTCGGTGCCCATCATCGTCTACGTGACGCCGCGTGGGTCCTGGGCGATGTCCGCCGGCACCTTCATCACCGTGGCCGCCAACGTGGCGGCCATGTCGCCTGGAACCAGCATCGGCGCCGCACATCCCGTGTCGGCGGGAGGCGGGACGCAGCGTCCCGCCACGACCCCCGGCGACGAGGATGCCCCGGTGCAGCAGCCGATCGACGTGGGGACGGAAAAGGCCGAAAACGCGCTGGCGGCCATGATGGAATCGATCGCGCAAGAACGAAACCGCAACGTCGAATGGGTCGTACAGGCGGTTCGCGAGTCGGTGGCGATCAGCGAAACCAAGGCCCTCGAACTCGGCGTGATCGACATCATCGCCGACAACCGTGCAGACCTGCTCGATCGCATCGAGGGTCGCATGGTGCGGGTCGGCAGTGAAGAACGTGAGTTGAAGTTGGCCGCCGCGCCGATCCACCAGCTCGAGATGACGCTGGTGCAGCGCATCTTCAACTTCCTGGCCGACCCCAACGTCGCCATGTTGCTGTTCATGGCCGGAGGCATCGGGCTCTACGCCGAGTTCAATAGCCCCGGTCTGATCGTCCCGGGTGTGGTCGGCGTGGTGTGCATGATCCTGGCCGCGATCGCGTTCCAGATCCTTCCCTTCGATTGGGTAGGGTTGATCCTGATTCTTGCGGGGCTCGTTCTTTTCGTCGTCGAAATGTTCGTCACTGCGTTCGGCGCGCTGTTTGCGCTCGGCGTCGGGCTGATCCTGCTGGGCGGTTCGATGGTCTTCGACCAGCCCGATCTGTCGGATCTCACGGTGTCGTTCTGGGAGGTCCTGGTCCCGGCCGTCGCCGCCATGGCGATCTTCGGCGGCTTGATCGTGTTTTCGGTGGGGCGCGCGATGGTGGGCGGACAGACGACGGGGGTCGACGAACTCGTCGGGCTCGTTGGCAAGGCCGTGAGCCCGCTCGACCCCGAAGGCAAGGTCTTCGTGCGTGGGGAGTATTGGGAAGCAAACGCCAACGAGCCCATCGAAGAGGGAACGACCGTCGAGGTGTCGTCGGTCGACGGTCTACACATGACGGTACGTCGCGTAGAGCGTTCTTGATCCCTATGCTGCGGCCCGCTTAGGACAGCCCGTCCGCTTCGCAGCGCTCTGCGAAAACCGGCGGGAGGATGGAGGGGAAGTCTGATGTTTTTTCCGATCTTGATCGGATTCCTGGCGCTGCTCGTCGTTGCGGGCATTCGCATCATCACCGAGTACGAGCGCGGCGTGGTCTTCCGCCTTGGGCGCTTTTCGGGCGTCAAGACGGCGGGGTTGAAATGGATCATCCCCGGCATCGATAAGATGGTGAAGATCAGCTTGCGCGAAATCGTGATGGACATTCCTTCGCAGGAAGTCATCAGTCGCGACAACGTGTCGATCAAGGTGAACGCGGTGTTGTACTTCCGCGTGCTGCATCCCGAAAAGTCGGTGATCCAGGTGGAGAACTACCTGTACGGCACGTCGCAGTTGGCACAGACCACCTTGCGCAGCGTGTGCGGTCAGGCGGAACTCGACGACCTGCTCGCCGATCGCGAGAGCATCAACCGCAAGTTGCAGGAGATCATCGACCTCCAGACCGAGCCCTGGGGTGTGAAGGTGCGCGCCGTCGAGGTGAAGCAGATCGATCTTCCCCAGGAAATGCAGCGCGTGATGGCCAAGCAGGCCGAAGCCGAGCGCGAAAAGCGCGCCAAGGTCGTGTTGGCCGAGGGCGAATACATGGCCGCCCAACGTCTCGCCGACGCGTCGAGGGTGCTCGCGACCGAACCGACCGGCCTGCAGCTGCGTTACCTGCAGACGCTCAACGAGATCGCAGGAGACAAGAACTCGACGACTGTCTTCCCGGTGCCGCTCGACCTGCTGCGCCCCTTCTACGACCAGGCGATGAAGGCGGAACGAGCAGCGGCTTCGGAAGAGACTCCGGAGCAGGCTTCGTAGCGTGGCGAGCAAAGGCGACGATGGGATGAGCACGGATCAGAAGGTCCGGCGTTCAGCAGCGCGTACGCTCTTCGATGGCACGGTGGTGCTGGTTGCGCTCGGCGTGATCGGGGGCTGGGCTTCGACCGGCATCTACTACACGCAGCCCGGTGAGGCGTCGGTCGTGCTGTTGCTCGGCCGCTACCACGACACGATCTACGACGAAGGCATGCACTGGCGCTTCCCGGTTCCGCTCGGGTCCCACGACGTCGTGAATACGAGCGAGGTGCGGCGGATCGGTTTCGGTCTGGATCGCGACGAGTTCGCCAGGGCCGATGGCGAGGCCGTTGCGATCGACGAGAACGAAGTGCAGACGTCGGACAGCAACATCGTGATCCCGCGCTATGTCGTCCAGTACCGGGTGGGGGATCCGTTCACCTACACCTACTCGTTGATGGACCCCACGATGACGCTGCGCGACGCCGCGCAGGCGGCCATGCGAGAAGTGATCGGCCAGCATGGCATCGACGAAGTGCTGCAAGCCGACCGCGAAGGGATCGAGCTGGCCGCAAAGGCGACACTCGAGCAAATCCTCGAGCGTTACGCGCGCCGGGACGGCGGAAAGACGGGCTTCGAGATCCTGTCGATCCAGCTTCAGGACATCCAGCCCCCACCCAAGGTGCAGGAGGCCTTCGATGACCTCGTTGCCGCAAAGCAGGACAAGGACCGGGCGGTCTCGGTGGCCCAGGGTGACGCGAAGGAAATCCGCGAGCGTGCCAACGCCAAGGCGGTCGAGTTGACCGAGGGCGCAGAAGCCTACAAGGAAGCCAAGGTGATCGAGGCCAGTGGCGAGGCCAAACGCTTCGAGTTGTTGCTCGCCGAATACCGCAACGCGCGCGAGGTGACGCGCCAGCGGCTCTACTACGAGACCATGGAACAGGTGATGCGCGACGTGGACAAGTTCGTCGTCGAGCGCGACACCGTCCAGATGCTGCCCATGCTCTCGATGCCCGCACAGGGCAGGGCGGGCAAGTCGACGCCTCCACCCACCGCCGCCGAAGCGAAGAAGGAGGCGCAGTGATGGGCCGCGTCCTGCTTCCCTTGTTGCTCGTCATGGCGATCGTGGTCGGTCTTCTGTGGGCCGCCGAGTACGGCTATGGGCCGATCGTGATCACGAAGGAAAACGAGTACAAAGTCATCGTCGGCCTCACCGGGCCGAGGAAGGAAATCAAGGAGCCCGGTTGGGACCCGACCGTCTGGGTGATTCCCTTCGTCGACGAGGTGCTGACCTACGATCGCCGGCTTCGCTACCTGAACGCACCGCCGGTGCGCATCGTGATCGCGAACGGCGAGAAGCTGATCATCGACTACTACGCGCTGTGGCGAATCACCGATCCGCTCGAATTCCGCCGTCAGTTTCCGAATGGCGAAGAGCAGGCGGCGGGGCGCATCCGCGAAGACATCAAGTCGCTCGTCGGTTCGAAGATCGGCGCACTCGACCTCGCACAACTGCTCGCACGCAACGAAGTGCTTCGCACCCTCCACGAAGAGAGCAGCGAGCGTCTCCGGGGTACCGGTGTCGAAGTCGTCGACCTGCGCCTGAATCGCACCGAGTTTCCGCCGAACGCCGTCGAAGCGGCGTATGCGCAGATGCGGGAACAGCAAAGGGCACTGGCGCGCGAACATCGCGCTCAGGGTGAACGTATGGCACGCGAGATGCGGGCTTCCGCCGAGCGCAGCGCGCGCACCACGCTGGCGACCGCGCGGGCCGAAAGCGAAAACCTGCGCGGCGCGGGCGACGCCGAGGCGACGCGGATCTTCGCCGAAGCCCACCAACAGGATCCCGAGTTCTACGCCTTCGTGCGTAGTCTCGAGGCCTATCGCACTTCACTGCGCGAAGGCACGACCATGGTGCTGACTCCGGACCATCCCTTCCTGCGCAACCTGGCACCCGAACTCGACGTGCAGAAGCTCCCGCCGGTTTCGGCGGGGCGCTAGCAGTCCGTTGAAAGCCCCTTCGGTCGCCATGCACGGCCCTTCGACCCAATCTCTGCGTTGCGCAACAGCGGCCGTAGGATGCCTACGAACTCGGCGACCGGCGTGCCGCAGTTCGTGCCCTCGACGCACTCGAAGAGTTCCATGAGGGCGTCTTCGCACGCCTCCGACAGATCATCCTCTTTGTCATCGATGTTGCGACATGACGCTCGACAAGCACTCAGACTCGTGGGATCGTCGACGCCAACAGCATGTCGAGGGGCGCACGCACGGTCTTCGACCAGATCATGACCAGCCCGTTCGGCAACGCGAACGGCGGGACGGCCCTCATCGTCGAACTTCGTGGCAATCAGGATCAGGTGTTTTCGAACCCTGTACCCGAACCGACGGCCGCGATGGTCTTCGGGGTCGGCATGCTCGTCATGTCGAACGCGGCCCGACGCAAGCAAGGCCGCTGATCTCTGACCGAACGCTGGCCGCGGACTGCAGTGGAACCATCGCGGCTCATTCGATGACGCCGGCCTCTTGTAGAGTGCGGATCTCGCTCTGCGCATAGCCACCGACTTCGGTCAGCACACGCTCGCTGTGCGCACCAATGACGGGCGCCGCGGATCTTGGCTGGGAAGGGCTCGGTGTCAATTCGACGAGGGGCCGAACCTGCTTCTGGGGCCCGGTGATTTCGCTCTCCAGTTCCATGAAGTGCATGGAAGTCTGTGGGTGTTGCGCCAGATCCTCCGGCAGAATGACCGGAGCCGCGGGCGCACCGGCTTCGATGAAGAGCTGCATCCACTCTTCGACCGTCTTCTCCATCAGGCTGGCGCGAATGCGGTCGCGCAGCGCCTCGACCGTCTTCTGGTTTTCGGGGTCGCTCCCGTCGAAGCCCGGCTCATCGCTGGGATCGTCGTGGATCCCCAGCACGGATCGAATTGCCTCGCGGTTGGACGACGTGAGCGCACCGAGCACCAACCCTCCGTTCTTCGCCCGGTAGCCTGAGAAGTAGAGCGACATGGGAGAGCCGCGAATTCCCAACTCGGTACGCACCGAGACGAGGTCCGCGTAGGAGCCCCCGGCGTCACGTCGGCGCTCGATCTCCCTTACGATGAAGTCACGCAGGACTTCGTCGTTCACCGGCTCGACCATCACGTGACTGAAGCCCATGTGCATTACGGTGCGAAGCAGTGAAACCGAGAGGCACTGTCCCTCGCCCGTTCGTTCGCGACGGTAGAGAGCCGCCGAGATCCCCATCGCAGCGGCGATCCCGGATGGCAGGTCTCCCACCGGGAGCGCGGGCCCAACCGGTGCTCCCGACTCGTCGAGCTTCGCGTCGAGGGCAACCGCGCCGCCATAGGCCTGGGCGACGATGTCCGAAGCCGGAAGTCCGGCGAGCGGCCCTTCGCTCCCGAAGCCATTGATGTCCGCATAGATGAGATCGGGCTTGATGGCAGACAGGGTTTCGTAGTCGATGCCCAGCTGCTCGGCGACACCGGGTCGGTAGTTGATGAGGACGACATCGATCTTCTCGACCAGACGGTGGACGACCTCACGTCCCTCGGATTGTTTCAGGTCGATGACGAGGCTCTGCTTGCCGCGATTCGCCCACTGGAAGTTCTTCGCGTAGCCGGGGACGGGCGTACCGAGGTTGCGAAAGGGTTCACCGCCGGGAGGCTCGACTTTGATCACCTCGGCCCCGAGATCAGCGAGCTGGACACCCGCGTAGGGTGCCGAGAAGACGAGGGAGAACTCGAGTACGCGCACGCCGCTGAGCGGACTTCTGGGAGGGTGTTGCGCCGACGTCGCCATGCCTAGAGCCAGCGTTCCGGGGCTTCGACGCTGCGGCCGATCAGCGCCAGACACTCCTCGGTAGTACCCCATGCCAGCGAGCGCTCCTTGCCCCGAAGCGTGAAGAAGTAGAGATCGTTCTCCTCGATGAAACCCTGACCTCCGTGCAGCTGCTGGGCGAGCATCACAACCTCGGGCACCGCTCGCGAGGCCGCGGCCTTTGCGACGGCGACCTGCTCCTCGCTGGCTTCTCCGCGGTCCAGGGCATCGAGCGTCTCGTAGACGAGAAAGCGCGTGCTCTCGGTGTCGATGGCCATGTCGGCTGCATGGTGTTGGACTGCCTGAAAGGTCCCGATCAGCTGACCGAACTGCTCCCGAATGGAGGTGTATGCCACGCTCATCTCGAGGGCGACCTGCATACACGACAGCGCCTGTACTGCGCAGAGCACCCGAGCGAATTGGATCAGGAAGGCATGCCCATCCTCCCCACAGAGCTGCTCGGCGCTCGCGTTCTGGTAACGCACGTGGGCGGCCGGCGTGCGACCAAGGGTCGGCGTCGATGTCGTTTCGATCTGCGACTGACCGCGATCGACGAGGTAGAGACCAACAGCGCCTCGGCACTGGGCGGCCACCAGGTGATGAGTCGCGATGCTCGCGTAGTCGACGAAGAACTTCTCTCCGCTGAGAAGGCCATCATCGTTCACTTCGGCCGCCACCTCACCGAATCGGTCGACCGACTCGAGGATGGCCGGCACCACCGTCATCTCCCCGGACAGGATCCGCTCGACCAGCTCGGGTGCCCGCTCCCGCGACCCATGGCGCTGGAGCGTCACCGCACAGCTGATGGCTTCCGCAACCGGAACCAATGCTGCCCGTCGCTGCACTTCCTCCACGAGCAGGCCCGCCTCGATCAAGCCTCCCTCGTCCGCCTCTTCGGGGAGTGCCACACCCAGCCACCCCTGGGCACCAAGCGTTGCCCAGAGGGCCTCGTCGCTGCGCTGCTGCTTCTCGAGTTCCCGCACGCGCGAGAAGGGCACTTCCTCTTCCAGGAACTTGCGGATCGTGTCGCGGAAGATCGTCTGTGTTTCGGTCAGTTCGAGGTCCATCGGTCTTCCATCAGCGCGGCATCCCGAGGTGCCGCGTTGCAATGATGGTGCGTTGCACTTCGTTCGTGCCCCCGCCAAAGCGCAGGATGGGTGACATGCGCCAGGTGAGTTCCATGCCACCGTCTATCGGAGCGAGTGCGCCCGACTCCTCGCTCAGTGCACCGTATCGACCCAGCAGATCCATGGCCGTGTTCGAAAAGCGGTAGCGAAGCTCGCTGCCATGAACCTTGGCCATCGAGGCCTCGCCGATCCCGATGCCCCCACTTGCGATCGCGTGAGCGTTGCGGGTGGCCAGGGCACGCTGACGGTGCAGGTCGACCTTGAGCTCTGCCAGACGCGTGCGCGTCACGGGATCATCGAGGAGTTCGGGACGCCGCTCCTTCAAGTAGGCGACGAACAGGTCGAACTCGCGTGCCAGATCGCCCACGGCCGCAAGGCCGACACGCTCGAAGTTGAGCGCGTACATCACGATGTTCCAGCCACCATCGACGGGACCGACGAGATTCTCGGCCGGTACGCGAACGCCATCGTAGAAGGTCTCGTTGGTGCGCAACCCACTCATGGTGTGGAGAGGCCGGATGCTGACACCCTCGGCATCTACCGGCACGATGAAGACCGAGATGCCCTGATGCTTGGGACCGTCGGGGTTGGTTCGTGCGGCGAGCCAGATGTGCGTGGAACTCTCGGCGAGAGAAGTCCAGATCTTCTGCCCCTGGATGATCCAGTCGTCTCCCGCGCGCATCGCCTGGGTACGCAGGCTGGCGAGGTCGGTCCCGGCGTTCGGTTCGCTATAGCCGAGCGCGAATCGAACCTCCCCTTTGAAGATGCCGGGCAGGTACTTCTTCTTCTGCGTCTCGCTGCCGAAAGCGATGAGCGTGGGCGCAACGGAGGTAAAGGTGAGATCGCCGTACGGCATCCCCCAATACTCCATCGTCTCGATGAAGATGAAGCGATAGAGCGGATCGCGTCCCTCGCCTCCGTACTCGACGGGCCAGCACATTCGCATCCAGCCGCGCGCGTCGAGGGCCTCGTAGAAACTACGCATTGCCGGCCCCGGGGTTCCCTCTCCCCGGTCGTACTCCGCGAGGAGTTCGGGAGTTCGCCAAGCCCGAAGGAATCCAACGAGTTCGTCTCGGAACTCGAGGTACTCCTGTTCCCAGCGAAAGTCCATTGAAACATATTGAGCGAACGTTTTGTTTGTGTCAAGCTCCGGTCTGAAGAGTTCCGTCGGAACGTCGACGGGGCCCAGGAAGTGAGCAAGGGCGCCACACTCTTCGCGCCTCGACGACCAAGGAGCATCAGCAGATGGAAGAATCCCTCATCACTCCGGAAGCCACGGCGATGATCGGCAAGGAGGTCGGACGACAGACGGGCACCGTTCATGTCAAGGAAGCTCAACGCTTCGCGGCAGCGGTGGGAGACACGAACCCGCTCTACTTCGACGACGAAATCGCCAGGGCCCACGGCTATCGGGGCGTGATCGCACCCCCCATGTTTCTCCCTCAAGTCCTACAGGGAGTCACGCAGCTCGATTCACTTCGCGAGGACGGGGTTCCGCTGCAGGGTGGCTCCGACATCCCCCTGCGAGCCGAGCGCCTGATGGCAGGTGGGGAGGACTACGAGTTCCTCTCCCCGCTCTATCCCGGCGACACCATCACTGCAGAAACGCGCATCCAGAACATCGAAGAGAAGAGCGGCCGGTCCGGTCAGTTCGTCCTGATCACGCGCGAGACGCTGTACACGAATCAGGATGGCACCGTCATCGCCAAGGGCCACTTTTCTGTGATTGCGAGGTAAGCATGTCCAAGAGCCAACTCTACTTCGACGACGTATCCACCGGCGACGCAA
>JASMLK010000034.1 GCA_030748735.1 Myxococcota bacterium
GCTACGCCTCGGTCGCGCGCCTTGAACGAAGGCCGCAGCCACACCCTCGGTGCGACGGGGGACTTTCCGGCCGAGCCTCTAGATGATGTCGAGTTCGCGCCCGACCTTGGTGATGGCTGCGAGGGCCTGGTCGAGGTGCTCGCGGGTGTGGGTGGCCATGTAGGAGGTGCGGATCATCGACTGGCTGGGCGGCACTGCGGGAGAGACGATCGCGTTGGCGAAAACCCCCTCTTCTTGCAGTCGCTTCGCCATCGTGAAGGTCGCGACTTCGTCACCCACCACGATCGGGATCACCGGTGAATCCGAATCTCCGGTGTCGAAACCGAGGTTCACGAGTTCGCGCTTCATGTAGTTGGTGTTTTCCCAGAGCTGCTTTCGGCGGTCTGGTTCGCGCTCGATGATCGCCAGCGCTGCGATCACGGCCGCCGCCATCGGGGGCGGAGCCGCGGCCGAGAAGATCTGCGAGCGGGCGTGGTGGCGGATGTACTCGACCACCTGCTGCGGCCCGGCGATGAAGCCACCCACGGTCGCGAGCGACTTCGAGAACGTCCCCATCGTGAGGTCGACTTCGTTTTCGAGGCCGAAGTGTTCGGCGGTGCCTCGGCCGTTTTCACCGAAGACGCCGAGCCCGTGGGCGTCGTCCACCATGAGCCGGGTGTTGTAGCGCTTTTTCAACTCGACCAGCCTGGGCAGGTCGCACAGGTCGCCTTCCATCGAGAAGACGCCGTCGACGATGATCATGCGGCCCTTTTCTTCGTCTGCGCGCATGAGCTTCGCTTCGAGGTCGGCCATGTCGTTGTGCTTGTACTTGAAGCTCTTACTGAAGCCGAGGCGAACACCGTCGATGATCGAGGCGTGGTTCAGGTTGTCGAGGAAGGCGATGTCGTGGCGGCCGAGCAGGCACGAGATGACGCCGAGGTTCACCTGGAAACCGGTGGAAAAGGTCAACACGGCTTCGGCATTCATGAAGCGTTTGAGTGCTTCTTCGAGCTCGACGTGGATGTCGAGGGTGCCGTTCAACAGGCGCGAACCCGCGCAACCGGCGCCGTACTTTTCGACGGCGGCGATGGCGGCGGCCTTGACCTCGGGGTGGTTGGTGAGCCCGAGATAGTTGTTCGACCCCAGCATGATGACCTTCTCGCCGTCCATCGTGACGACCGGGTCCTGGGGCGACGAAATGTTGCGGTAATACGCGTAGATGTCGTTGGCGCGTAGCTCACGCGTAAGCGTGTACTCGTCGCACTTGTCGAAAATATCCACCGAACCTCCTCCGCGATCCCAGGGTTGCTGCTAGCCGCGACCGGAGCCCTGGGTGGTCGCGCGCCGGGTCTTGCGGCCCTCGCTCTGCACCCGACCCGTGCTCCGCTGGAACTCTGGGGCAGGCATCGCGCATTGCGTCATGGGCAACTTCAGATTCCGGCAATCCACTTATGTTTCATTGCTTTCGAGCCGGCCGCGAGAGGCTGTAAATGAAGAGCGACCAACGTGCGTCTGCTTGCTCGGGGGAGCCCGAGGTTACCGCACGGCTGTTTGCGCAGGAACGAATTGGCACGAAGCGCGGGCAGAGCCCCCAGGCCCCGAGGGGACCCGTGAGATTCGCCTTTGTTTTCGGGCTGCTGCCTCGGGTAGAGTGCGGCCCGATGTGGGGGACGAAGTCATGCGTTCGGTGAGCCTGGCGGTGGTTTGGGTGCTCGGGTTGGCCTTGCTGGTTGCGGCAGTTCCGGCGGCCGCCGAAGACAGCCCGGCGGATTCGCCCGAGCAGCTCGAGGATCCCTTCTTTCCCGAAGGCCCCGACCCCCTGTTCGACGACGACTACGAAGACGAGACCGGGGCGAGCTACCCGGACCCACTCGAGGAGACCAATCGCGGGGTCTTCGCCTTCAACCAGGGTGTCGACACCTTTTTCCTGGGGCCGATCACGCGTTTCTTCGGCTGGGTGACACCCGAGCCCGCGAAGGTCTGCCTGCGCAACTTCTTCACCAACGTGAACTACCCGGTCGTCTTCATCAACGACGTGATGCAGCTCGAGTGGAAAGACGCGGCCGTGGTTACCGGCGCCTTCGTGGTGAATTCGACAGTGGGCATCGCGGGCTTCTTCGAGCCCGGCAAGCACATCGGCTTGCCGCGCCACGACTCGGACTTCGACCAGACGCTGGCGCTGGCTCGGGTGCCGAGTGGGCCCTATCTCGTGATGCCGATCGCCGGCCCCACCACCGCGCGCGGGACCGTGGGGCAGTTCGTGGACTTCTTCCTGCAGCCCACCAATTGGCTGTTTCCCGGCGTGGGAAATCTCTACTACGTCGGGGGGTACCACGCCGGCGGCGGCGTGGTGACGCTGGAGCAGTACCAGGAACAGCTCGACGAACTCGAGCGATCCTCGGTCGATTTCTACCCGGTGTTGCGGAGCGCCTTCTACCAGAATCGCAGCGACGAGATCTGGGGTCGCCGGCAGGAGCGACGAATCGCGGGCTTCGACTGAGAGGCGGTGGGGAGGGCCTCTGCGTGTAGCGGCTACTCGCCGAGCATGAAGGCGCCGACGCACTCGCGGAAGCCTTCGGGGTTGTCGGTCATGACCGAATGCCCGGCCTGTCCAACCACCTCGAGGGTGCCGTTCGCCAGCACGTCGTCGACCATGCGATCGGCGACGTCCGCGCTCATGATGTCCGACGCCGCGCCGCGCACCACGAGGGCGGGGCATTCGATCTTGCCCAGCGCATCCCAGAGCAGGGCGGTCGACGCCTCTTCGGCTTTGCGCACTTCGTCGGCGTCAGCGTCGTCCGAGACCCGCGTGCGAAAGGCGATGTCCATCTTGAGCTCGAAGCGTCCGTCTTCGCGCTGTTTGAGGCCGTGCTCGGCCATGCGTCGGACGGCCGTCGGGGTCGCGGCCGGATAGGAGGTCGAAAGGTAGTTCTCGTACTGCCGCACCGTTTCGAAGACCGGCGCCCGGTGCTCCTCGACGTCCTGGGTGATGCGGGCGATGCCACGCGGGTCGAGTTCGGGGGCCGAATCCACGATCACGAGCCCGGCCATCTTTTCCGGGTGCGCTGCGGCGAAGCGCATGGCGACGCGCCCACCGAGCGAATGGCCCACGATCACCAGCCGTTCGAAGCCGAGGGCCGAGACCACGGCCTCGACGTCGGCCACGTGGTTCTCGTAGTCGTAGCGCCCCTGCTCGTCCCAGTCGGAATCGCCGTGGCCGCGCAGGTCGAGCGCGAGGGTCTGGTAGGCCTCGGCGATTGCGGGCGCGAAGTCGTCCCAGATGTGGGCTTCGTTGCCGAAGCCGTGGATCAGCAGCGCGGGAACGCCCTCGCTGCTCCAGCGCAGCAGGTGCAGCGAGAGGCCGTCAGAACCTTGTACGCGCAACGATTCGGGAGGCATTCGAGCAGGCTAGCAGCCCGTTACGCCCACGCGCCGATTGACCGTGCTCGGCAGCTCTCCTATGGTTCGGCGCCCCGCAGCTCCGCCGTGCAGTCCCCGCGGAGCCACCAGACCCACCCGGGCCAATCCGGTTCCCAAGACCCGCCGAAACCCGATGTCCGAAGCTGCGACGCCCCCCTGGCGTCGCTTTCGTTTTTCATCGCAGGGTCGCGCGCTTGGGTGCCGAGGAATGCACGGCCCGGGGGTCATCCCCAGAAAGTCCGAACCACGCGCAACACCGCCAACCCGTGAGGTCCCCACATGCTGCACCTGGATGAACTCGAAGAAGGTCTCCTGATCACCCACCGCAATACGGGCCTCCGCTATAGCCTGATCGACGTGAGCGACGAAGAAGTCCTGCTCTCGCCCGACCAGGATGGGCTCGAAGATCTCACGGTTCCCATCGATCTGTTCCGTGCCGAATTCATTTCGAGCGATCGCTTTCGCTCGGGTGGACGCAAGGGGGGCCGCAAAGGCGGCCGCAAGCGCCCGGCCCAGCCGGCGGCGGCGCCCACGGGCCCCAAGTGCAAGGGCAAGATCAAGAAGATGGTGCGCGACCGGGGGTTTGGGTTCATTCGCGGCGACGACGGGAAGGAAGTGTTCTTTCACCGGTCGGGGTTGAATGCCTCCGAGTACGACAGCCTCTCCGAAGGGGATTCGGTGGAGTACGTCGTTCAGGAGGGGCCTCGAGGGGCTCGGGCGGAGAACGTGAAGCAGGCTGCGGCGGACGAGGGCTGAGGCGCGCTGCTTTCCGGGAGCTTTCGTTGCGATCTCGTGCTGGCTTGGTGCGCCAGGGGTTTGCGATCGAGGAAAGGTCCGTCGGTTGCTCGACTCGGGCATCGTGGTGCGGGCGCTGCAGGTTGGGGCCGCCTGACTGCGTCGTGCGGGCTTCTTCATGAAACAAAGCGAGACGTCGCACTCTCATTTTGTTTGATGGAACACGCGCTCGCCTGCCCGTTGATTCCTACTCGGAGCGGCAGGTGGGAGAGGGGGTTGCGGGGAAGTAAAACGGAGCAGTTCTTGCGAACTGGTTCAGCCCCTTGATCACCCGAACCCATCACGGTGCTGCGCGGTATCGCGAAGAGGCGAGTCATTCCCCGCAACCCCCTCTTCCACCTGACGCGGATTGAGCAGCAGCAACCCGTCAGCTAGCGCGTGTAGCGGTGGACGATTGGCATGCGGCGTCCGGTGCCGAAGGCTTTCGGGGTTGTGCGGAGGACGAGGGGGGCCTGGCGGCGTTTGTATTCGTTGCGGTCCAGGCGGGCGATGGTGCGCCCCGCGAGTTCGGGGGTGCAGCCGTCGGGGGGGACCACGCCGGTCGAGCCCAAACCTCCTTCGATGACCTGGTTGAGCAGGTTGTCGAGGATGTCGTAGTCGGGGAGGTCGTCGGTGTCGAGTTGGTCGGGGGCGAGTTCGGCGGACGGGGGCTTTTCGATCGTGTTTTCGGGGATGCGTAGCTTGTCGCGGTTGGCGTGGCGGGCGATCGCGTAGACGTCGCCTTTGTAGACGTCGCCGAGCACGCACAAGCCGCCGACCGTGTCGCCGTAGAGCGTGCAGTAGCCGACTGAAAGCTCGCTCTTGTTGCCGGTGGCGAGGACGAGTCGGCCTTCCTGGTTCGAAGCGGCCATCAAGATGGCGCCGCGGATGCGCGACTGGATGTTCTGCTGGGTGAGGCCGTAGTCGTCCTGCTTGCCGAAGAGGTCGCCGAAGATCGCGCGATATGCCTCGTAGACTGGGGTGATCGAAACCTTGCGCACTTCGATGCCGAGCATTTCACCCAGCGCGAGGGCGTCGTCCACGCTGTGGTCCGACGAATAGGGGCCGGGCATCGCGATGCCGAGCACGCGGTCTGCACCGAGGGCTTCGACGGCGAGGTGTGCGGTGACGGCCGAGTCGATGCCACCCGAAAGACCGATCACGGCCCCGGGCGGAAGCTTCTGCTTCAAGAAGTAGTCGCGAATGCCGAGCACGAGCCCGGCTTCGAGTTGTGCGGCGACTTCCATGTCGACGACATCGGCGCACGGCACGCCGCCTCTACCGCCCGGAAGATCGACGATCGAAAGCCCGCTTTCGAAACTCGGGAGCTGGCCGTGGATGCGGCCACGGGCGTCGGTCGCGAACGAACCGCCGTCGAAGATCAGCTCGTCGTTGCCACCCACCTGGTTCACGAAGACGATCGGCACGCTCTGATCGGTTGCGAGGTCGACGAGCATCTTGCGTCGCTCGGCCGCCTTGCCGGCGTGCCACGGTGAGGCACTCGGGTTGAGGATCAGCTGCGCCCCCTTCCCCACGAGTTCTTCCACCGGATGCAGTTCGTAGGGGATGCGGCTGCTCCAGCTGTCTTCGCAGGTCGCGATGCCGAGCGTGGTTTCGCCGAGGTTGGCAACCTCGCGCTTTTCGCCAGGCGCGAAGTAGCGCTTCTCGTCGAAGACGTCGTAGCTCGGCAGCAGGGTCTTGGGCTGCATGTAGCTGCGGCGGCCGTTTTCGAGCAGCACACCCACGTTGAAGAGCTTGCCCGGTCGTCCGCTCGGGGCGTCGTCTTGTTCGGTAACGGCACCGAGTGCGATCGCGATGCCCTTCGAAGCCTGTTCGAGGGTTTCGAGTTCGCGCAGTTGGTCGCGCACGAAGCCGTCGCGTTCGAGCAGATCCATCGGCGGATAGCCGGTGAGCACCATCTCGGGAAGCACCACGAGTTCGGCACCCTGCTGCTTTGCGCGTTCTGCCGCTTGCTCGACGAGCTTTCGATTGCCCGTGAGGTCACCGACCGTGGGATTCACCTGTGCGAGTGCGATCTTCATCGCGCGGGATCATAACAGGGGTGCCGCGGCGACAGGCGGGGTGCCGGCTACGGGAAGTAGACGTAGATCGCTTCCATGGTGCAGCAGGGGCGCTTGCCGCCCTCGACGTCGAAAGCGAGGGCGATCGTCACGCGGGCCGCACCCCCGGGCACCTTGCGGACCGACTTGATCGCTCCCCCGAGGCGCACGCGCGCGCCGGCGGGGACCGGGACTGGAAGGCGAACCTTGTCGGCGCCGTAGTTGATCGTGCGCGAACTCCCGCCGACGTGAAGCAGCTGGGGCAGCAGCACGGGTGCGAGCGACAGGGTCAGGTAGCCGTGCGCGATCGTGCCGCCGAAGGGCGACTCACGCTCGGCGCGCTCGGGGTCGGTGTGGATCCACTGGTGGTCGCCCGTTGCCTTCGCGAAGCCGTCGATCTGCTCCTGGGTGACGCTGAACCAGCCGCTCGGCCCGAGCGGTTTGCCCACGTAGTCGGCGATCGAAGCGATGTCCGGGATGTGAAGGGGAGTCGGCATGGGTTCGGGGTGGCGCGCTCGAGGGGAGGCCGCTGGAACGAGGCCCGTGCGTTGGCACAGCCTAGCCGCGCCAGGACTCGGCGTCGCGCCGGCCGCGCGGCGTCTTGCCCCATATACTGTCGGCCGGCCGTGGCGACACCTGAACTGAGTCATCGGCATCGCGCCCCGCTTCGACAAGAACGCGAAAACAACGGAAGAACGAGGGAGGGTCGAAAGTGAAGCTCCGTCCTGCCGTAGCGCTTGGCTTGTGCATCCTGGTTGCCGGTCTGGTGGGTTATTTCGTAACCGGCCTCTACATGGAACAAACGTTCATCGGGCTCGATCCGAGCGCCTTTCCACTGGGTGGTTTCTTCCAGGCGGTCGGTTCGGCGCTCTTGCCCTCTCTGGACGTGACGATCGCCGGTCTCGTGCTCGTCATCGTTTCGCTTCTCGCCCTGGCGATCGCCGCCTTCTTCTTCATGCGCTCCGCATCACCCGCGCGGCGCGATGACGAAGGGCGACGGTCGTTCCTGACCGGTTCGATGGCGGGCGTCATTGGCGCCGTGGGGGCTGGTGTTGCGGGCGGTGCCGCGATGGCGGGACGCGCCTTCTTCGGCATGGGGAGCGAGGGCGGCGGATGGGCACAGCCCGCAGCCGAGATCTTCGGTGCGCAGGTGACGAAGACCCATCCGGAATGGAAGAACGAATGGCGCGGCAGCCGCGTGCAGGAATACCGCCGCTTCGGCCGTACGGAATATCAGATCTCCGACATCGTGATGGGGACGGGGCCGCTCAAGGGCGAAGAGGGAGAGAAGGTCGTCAACCTCGCTCTCGATCGAGGCATCAACTACATCGACACCTCGCCCGACTATTCGGCTTCGGGCAGTGAGCAGGTCGTCGGTCGCGTGCTCAAGACGCGCCGCGAGGAAGCCTTCCTTGCAACCAAGTTCTGCACACCTACGGGGCACCTCCCCGCGGACGCCCCGGTTTCCGAGTACAAACGCGTGTTCGAAGAAAGCCTCGGGCGCTTGCAGACCGACCACGTCGACCTCATCCACGTGCATTCATGCGACGAGGTCGATCGCTTGATGAGCGAAAACATGCACGAAGCCTACGATCGCTTGAAGCAAGAGGGAAAGGTGCGCTTTCTCGGGTTTTCGAGTCACACACCGCACCTCGTGCAGGTGGCGAATCGTGCGATCGAGTCGGGGCGCTTCGACGTGATGATGCTCGCCTACCATCACGGCATCTGGCCGAAGCTTTCCGAAGTGATCAAGCGCGCGCGAGACGAACAAGACATGGGGATCGTGGCGATGAAGACTTTGAAGGGCGCGCGCCACCGCGGGCTCGAAGACTTCACGCCCTACGCGGACAGCTACGCCCAGGCGGCGCTCAAGTGGGTACGCGCCAACGACGACGTTTCGTGCGCTGTGATCTCGATGTTCGAATTGCAGCAGATCGACGAATACCTCTACGCCTCGGGCCAGAAGCTCAGGGACCAGGACATCGCCTTGCTGCGTGAGTACGACCGCCAGGTTCAGGGCACCTACTGCTCACCCCACTGCGGCGCGTGTCTCGATTCGTGTCCCGAGGGTGTGCCGATCGCCGACGTGCTGCGCCAGCGCATGTACTTCGAAGACTACGGCGCCGAGAAGATCGGCATGCAGCTCTACGCGGATCTCGACGTGGATGCTTCGGCCTGCTCGAGTTGCGATGCACCCTGTCTCGGGAGCTGCCCGCACGGCATTTCGATCCAGGAGCGGACCACCGGCGCGCACGAGCTACTTCGCTTCGCCTAGCCGTCTTCCGCGACGGGCGAGAGAAACGCTTCGAATGCTGCGGGCTTCACCGGCCCGCTGAAGAGGTAGCCCTGCATCTCGTCGCACGAGATGCCGCGCAAGAACGCTCGCTGTTCTTCGGTTTCGACCCCTTCGGCGATCACGCGAAGGCCGAGTACGTGGGCCATGGTGATGATCGCACCCACGATCCCCTCGGCGTCGTGGTCCCCCGGCAAGTCCAGCACGAAGGCACGGTCGACCTTCAGGATGTCGAGGGGCAGGCGGCGCAAATAGCTGAGGGAGGAAAAGCCGGTGCCGAAGTCGTCGAGGGCGACCTGGACCCCGAGTTCGCGTAGACGCTCGAGGGTTTCGGTCGTGGTGCGCTCGTCCTCGAGCATTGCGCTTTCGGTGACCTCGATTTCGAGATACCGCGGGTCGAGTCCCGTGGCTTCGAGTTGCTCGACGACGTCGGCGTAGAGGTCCGAACTCGAGAATTGCCGACTCGAAACGTTGGTGGCAACTGGAACGCAGCGCAGGCCCCTGTCCTGCCATTCCTTGTTCTGGCGGCACGCTTCGGCGATCACCCAGCGGCCGATCTCGGAGATGCACCCGATCTCCTCGGCGAGAGGAATGAATTCGTCGGGCGGAATGAAACCGAGGTCGGGTTCTTCCCAGCGCAGCAACGCTTCCATGCCGTGCACTTCGCCGGTTTCGAGGTCGACCTTGGGTTGATAGACGAGGTTGAGGCGCTCATTCGCAACGGCCTCGCGGAGTTTCGATTCGAGCACGAGCCGACGAAGGGAAGTCTCGTTGAGCGACTCGGTGTAGTACTGAAAGCTGTTCCCGCCCCGGGACTTCGCGAACTGCATCGCGCGGTCGGCCTGGCGAAGCAGGGCTTCGGGCTCGACGTTGTCGAGCGGGTAGATCGAGATCCCGATGCTCGCCCGCAACGTGACGCGATGGCCGTCGACGTCGATGGGTTCGGGTATCGCCTGGAGGATGCGCTGGGCAACGCGACCGGCGTCGGTGGGGTGGACGATGCGGGGCAGCAGCAGGGTGAATTCGTCTCCACCCATGCGGGCGATCTCGGCTTCGAACTCGCCGGCGTCGAGTCGGGAAACCGAATCGCTGTCACGCACGAGCCCGGTGACGCGGTCGGCCACGATCTGCAGGATCTGGTCCCCCGCCGTATGGCCGAGGGTTTCGTTGATGGCGCGAAAGCGATCGACGTCGACCATCATGATCGCGACGAGCGTTTCACCTCGGCCCGCGCTCTTGAGCATGTCGCCCAGTCGGGTCCTGAACTGGCGCCGGTTCGTCAGGCCGGTGAGGCCGTCGAAGTTCGCGAGATAGCGAATCTGGTCCATCGCGCGGGCGTGGTCGGTGGTGTCCTGCACGACCCCCGTCACGATGTGGTGGTCGCGTCCATCGTCGACGTTCTCGGCGTGGTGACGAACGTGGCGGACGTCACCGCTCGGAAGCAGCAGTCGATGTTCGATCGCGAAGTTCTTCTGTTCGCGGACGACTTCTTCGAGGGCTGCGTGGACGCGGTCGCGATCCTGGGGGTGGACGAAGGCTGCGAAGCGTTCGCGCGAGGGTTGTTCGTTGTCGGAGTCGACACCGAAGATGCTGTAGACCTCGTTCGACCACTGCATTTCCCGCGTTTCGATGTCGTAGGTATAACTGCCGAGTCGTGCGATGCGCTGCGCGGTTGCGAGCGAGGCGCGCTTGTACCGCAGCTCGCGCATGGCGCGGCTGGCCTTCACGAGATACCGCGCGCGATGGGAGAACAACTCGAAGTTGATCGGCTTGGTGAGGAAGTCGGTGGCCCCGGCCTCGTAACCCTTCGAGATCGCACGTTCGTCACCGCCGGCGGTCACGAGCAGGATGGGCAGGCTGAGGTCGTCCATCCTCGTGCGCAGCGCCCGGCACACCTCGGTGCCGTCGATCCCCGGCAGGTTGATGTCCAGCAGCACGAGGTCGGGTTCACAATCCGAAAAGACTTCGAGCGCTTCTTCGCCACTGGTGCACGTGGTGACGACGAACTCGGACTTCTCGAGAACCTTGCGTACGACCAGCAGAAAGGTCGCATCGTCGTCGACGACGAGGATGCGCGCAGCATGATCGTGGGTAAGCGGGCTCGACATGGACGGTTCCACGAACCCGAATCGGCCACCCCAAAAACGTGCTTGACCGATTCGGCGCGAGACATTGCCCGCCATGCGTGGTTCGCGGCCAAACGGCTGCGAGAAAGGAACGTCGCTCTCAGCGCTCGATCGCGGCCACGAACGCGTCGTGAAGCGCCTTGCGAATCGTCTCGCGATCCGCGCGCTCGTAGACCTTGCGGAAGGCTTTGAGGGGGATGATGCCCTTGGCCATCGAGCGATGACCACCGCCGACACCGAGGTCTTCGACGACTGCACGCACGACGTCTCCGGCCGCACGCACATAGCCGACGTTGCGCACCGAGAACACGAGGTTCGAGCCCACGATGCCCGCCGCGATCGCCCATTCGGCGCCTTCGGCCTGCAGCCCCATGTCGGCGACCTGGGGGATCACGTCTTCGCGCACGCGACCGAGTACGAGAATGTGGATGTCGTCTTTGACTTCAGCGCGCGTCAACGCGCGCCCGAGTGCCTGAAGGCCGTCGAGGGGTAGCGCAGGGCGTTCGATGCGGCGCAGGAGCGCGGGGCTGTAGGACGAGTGCAGGTGGGCGAACGACGTCATGTCGTGCTGACTCGTTTCGCGGCCAAGCAGTTGTGTGTCGCTCTTGATGCCGTAGAGCAGGGCCGTCGCGAGTCGTGGCCCGACTTCGATGCGCGCCGCGCGCAGGTACTCGGTCAGGATGGTCGCCGTGGCGCCGTAGCTCGGTCGGATGTCCTTGATGACGCTGTCGTAGCCCGTGCGTTCGGGATGGTGGTCGATCACGACATCGACCGAACGCAGACGCGCCGGAGGTTCGTCGCCGAAGACGTTTGGTTGTACGTCCACGAGAGCAATGCCATCGAATTCTTCGAGCTCTTCGTGGCTGATCGTCGCGACTTCGATGCCGAGGGCCTGGACGAGTGCCTGGTTTTCGGGCCGTTTGACCTCACCGAACGAAACCAGCGGTGCCGTGGTCTTCTTGCGACCGAGGATCACCCGCAGCGCGTAGCCACACGCGATGCCGTCGGGGTCGGGGTCGGGCTGGAGCAGGACCGCGACCCGTTCGCGAGGGCCGAGCAGGTCGCGTATTTCGACGACGCGCTGCAGGTTGTCGAGGTGCTCGAATTCGACGTCGATGTCGTCTCGGATGAGCGTCTTGAGCCCGGCGCGCCGTAGACACGTGTGTTCGGGAACATCGTCATCGCCCAGCGCGTCGCTCAACAGCAGGATCGGCGCTTCGGGAAAGGCCTTGGTGATCGCCTGGATCGCGGCGCGGGCAAACGGACCGTCGTCGGACGCGACCGCGAACCCCTCGCCGCTCTGCCGGTCGAGCTTCGCGATGGCGTCGACGTCGAGCCCGCCCTGGAGAATGCGAAAGCCGGGCGGCCGCAGGCTCGACTCTTCGTCGCGGGGAACCCAGGTGAGTTCCTCTTCTTCCCGAGTCCCCACGCGCGCCCACTGGCGCGCCTGGTCGACTCCGTCGCAGATGATGATGCGGCGTCCCACGAGCCTGTGATCCCCAACCTTCTTCGCGTCCGGGACGCGCGGATTCTGTCTGTATGACGGGCTGGCGGGCGGTCGACGACAACCAGCGCCATCACTATCGGCCACTTCGGTGCGCAGCTGTCGGGCAAAGTCCCGGCCGTGACGTTTCAATCGGCGCGACCGCCAGCGGTGGCCGGTTGTTTCGAAACGCCGCGACCTTAGCCCACACGGGGGCGTGCCGGGGCGCAGCGGATCGGGGCACAGGGAGACAACACGACGCACCATATCTACTGCGGCTGGTAGAGTGGTTGAAGGCCCCTGCGAAGATGCACAACGAGAATGAAACCGACGACGATGTCTTCGTTGTTCCCATCGAAGACGCAATCGACCTCCATCATTTCCATCCACGTGAAATCCTGGACGTCGTCGACGCCTACCTCGATGCCGCGATCGAGAAGGGGCTGTACGAAGTGCGCCTGATTCACGGACGTGGCAAGGGTGTCCAGCGCGCGAACCTGCAGCGTCGGCTTCGCAAGGACCCACGCGTCGAACGCTTCGCTGAATCGACGCCCGATCGTGGCGGTTGGGGGGCTACGATCGTCTGGCTCAAAGAGCCCGCGCAAACGACCGAGGAGCAAGAGGGATAGACGGTGCAGAAGATCTTCGTGGGGGACGTGCAGGGCTGTGGCGACGAGTTCGAGGCCCTGTGCGAGCGTGCCGATCGCAGCTTCGGTCGCGATCACCAGATCTGGTGTGTCGGAGACCTGATCAACCGCGGGCCGAAGAACCTGCTTCCCCTGCACTTGATGCGCGAGCGCGTCGAGGATGGTCGCGGTGTGTTCATCCTCGGCAATCACGAAATTGGCCTGCTTCGCATCTGGCTCGGGATCTGGGGTGTCGAACCGCGCAACACCTATCCCGAGATCCTCGACTCCGACGAGTGCGACGAATGGATCGATTGGCTCTGTGGGCAGCCGCTCGCGCGTTGCGAGGAGATCGCGGGCAGGCCCTTCGCCATGGTCCATGCCGCGGTCCATCCCGACTGGACGCTCGACGAGATCGAACCGAGTGCCCGCCGCATCGAAGAGCGGCTCGCCACCCGCGACAAGAGCGAATTGGTGGCACTTCTCGGCGAAGACGATTCCAGCGCGGACGCGGCGCTCCTCGAAGACCGCGACAACCTCGGCCGGCTTACGCGCTGTCGCAGCGTCGATGCGCAAATGAACTGGTCGAGCGCCGAACCCAAGAAGGCGACCCGGCCGTGGCACGAGGCGTGGGCCGAACGAGACCACGACTACGGCGTGGTGTACGGGCATTGGTCGAGGCAGCGGCTGTACGTCGCTCCTGGGCTGCGTGGGCTCGACAGCGGCTGCGTGCATCATGGCCGGGGCAACGTGGGGTTCTTGACCGGCTGGCTTCCCCGTGACGACGACACCGGCAAGTTCGCCAGCGATCCCTTCGCCGTTCCTGACGATCGTTTCTGGCGAATCGATCCGCAGCGCCCCTACTACAAGTAGGCGCAAGACGCGCGTCACGGCCACGCGCGGGACTCCGCCCCGCGCGGTGAAACCCCTTTGGCGAGATGGCGGGATCTTTCTTCGCGTTCGGGGATAAACCGGATGGTGCCCGAGAGACACTGGACTATGTTGATTGGGTTCGTCGAGGCGCGGTGACAAAGGAGACCGAGGACCCGGCCCCACCGACCGATGCGCACCGCCAGCTTCGACGAATCACGAACCGTGTCGATGGGGTAGGGCGAACCCGCTGCACCACCCGGCTTCGCGGCGGCAATACCGCCGAATCGTCGTGTGTGTGTGCCTGGCTTGGCCGTGACGGGCCATGTCAGGGCGCGACCCAGCACACAACGGGCTCGATCGCTTCGATCCGCAACGCGGAATCAACCCCAACTTCGTTGCATCGCAGACAGCGGATCGATTGCTGGTTCGATCTCACCTCGATTGCGCGTTCGAGTCGGGAAACGTGTCTCGCCGGGCCACTCCTCTTCGAGTGTTCGCGTGCAGTGAGTCCTGGCGCGGGAGGACTTCCCGACCCGGGTGCTCAAAAAAGAGGGCGGAGTACGGAGCGAAGCCGTGCCCCGGGCGCTGCGTCGAGCTGCCGGGGGTTGCATTGCGGCATGGCGTGATTGCGCCACCGCCGCAGTCGTGACCCCAGCCGGCGCCCATGCACCAAATCGCTTCTGGCTCGTGAACGGGATCGATGACAGTCGACTTCCGGACCCGCCACCGGGGCGCGTCGCGCAGTGCCACGATTGACGCAGACGCACCCGGCATCACCGAGGTCGAAGAACCAGAGGTGAATGCGCGTCCGGTTGCGGTCTCCACGTAGCGACTTCGCCGCAGCCAGCACTGGCAAGAGCCCCGTCGGAGGTCCGGGAAGACTCCCGCCACTTCGGTTCGGTCAACCTGGCCGACCAGGGCGGTCACGGCGACCGAGTCGGTCGCCCGGGCGGAGAACCGCGCGAGAACCCGCAGTGTCTTGGGTGGGATATGCTGGCTCCCGCGACCCCGCGCCGCGCTCGCGCACCCTCACCCGGGAAAACGTTACTCCTGCCCTCCCTCCCGACCTCCGCACCGGGTTCACACCCGGTTTCGATCGCATCGCCAAGGGCGCGGCGGCGCAGCGCCCAGATCCGTCGGGTTGCATCGCTGCTCTTGCCCGTCCTTCTCTTCGCCTGCGCGGTGAATCCGGTTTCCGGTCGCCGCGAAGTGATCTTGATGAGCGAGGAGGACGAGCGCGAAATCGACGAGCGCGAAGCGAAGAAGGTCGCCGAGATTCTCGGTCTGATCGACGCACCGGAACTCGCCGCCTACGTGGAGCAGCTCGGCCAGGCGATGGCGGCCCACGCTCCGAAACGCAAGCTCGACTACCACTTCAACATCGTCGAGATGGACGTCCCCAACGCCTTCGCGCTGCCCGGTGGCCACATCTACGTTTCTCGCGGACTGCTGGTCCACATGAATTCCGAAGCCGAGCTCGCGAACGTGCTGGGCCACGAAATCGGTCACGTGGCGGCGCGGCACGCGGCGCAACGCGACGTGCGCGCAAAGACCGTGGGGATCGCGTCGATCCTCGGCGCTGTGGGCGCGGTGGTTGCGGGGGGTGACGGTCGAGCGGTTGCGGCGACCCAGATGCTCGGTCAGGGCATGATCTCGGCCTACGGACGCGACCAGGAACGCGAAGCGGACCGCATCGCACTCGACCTTGCCGCGACGGTGGGCGTCGACCCGATGGGGATGGCGGACTTCTTGCGCACCCTCGACCGCACCACCCGACTCGAGCAGGGCTTTTCGCGCGAGACGGGCTTCTTCGACACCCACCCGAGCACGCCCGAGCGTGTCGCAGAGGCGACCACGCGCGCGGCTGTGATCCGCTGGGAGCCCAAGCTCTCACTCACGAAATCAAAGGCCGACTTCTTGAAGCGCCTCGACGGTCTCCCGGTGGGCAAGCCGGCCAGCGAGGGCGTGTTCCGCGACGGACGCTTCCTTCACCCCGACCTCGAGATCTCACTCGCGTTCCCTCACGGCTGGTACGTCGACAACCAACGCTCGCGGGTGATCGCCTTTGCTCCGACGCGCGACGCCGTGGCGCTGCTCGAACTCCAGGGCCCTGGCATGGACCCGCTCGCTGCCGCCCACAGCTACGCCCGCGAAGAGGGGTTCGCGCTGAGCGAGGGCAAAGCGGTGCGGATCGGCCCTCTGGACGCCGTCCGGGTTCGGGGCCTCGTGCCGACCCAGGGTGGCCCGTTCGAAATGGAGATCACCTTCGTGGCCTACGACGGCAACGTCTATCGGCTTTCGGGCGGCGCTCGTCAGGGTCGCTTCGGGCGCCACGCCGGGGTGTTTCGCGGTTTTGCCCGCAGCTTCCGCAACTTGCGGGAAAACGAATTGGAGAAGATCGACGAGCTGCGGCTGCGGATCGCGACTGCGCGGCAAGGCGAAGACCTCGCCGCGATCGGTGAGCGCAGCGGCAACGCCTGGGACGTCAATCGCACCGCGGTCGTGAACGGTTTGACGGTGGGCGAACCACTCGAGCCCGGCACGCTGGTGAAGATTGCGATCCGCGAGCCCTACCGCGGGGCGGCCGAGGCCGCTCGCGAAGACGGCGACCCCGCAGCTTCGGGCGACAACCCTGTCCAGGGTCCCGAAGTCGCCCCCGGGGCCACGCCCGTTCCCTCGGAATTTCGGACTCACCTGCGCAATTTCGCAGGCTAAACTCGCCGGCCGCGCCCGAGTTCGAGGAGTCCCGCCCCCCGCATGCCGATCGTCGTCATCCCCACCGCGTTTCGCGGCACGACCAATGGCGCAGCCGAAGTCGAAGTGCCCGCCGGCACCATTCGCAGCTGCCTCGAAAGCGTTTCCGAGCAGGCTCCAGGCTTTCACGAGCTGTGCTTCGACAAGGCGGGTAACAACCAGCGGTGGCTCAAGTTCTTCTTGAACGAAGTACAGCTCGAAGAGGGGCCCGGGACTCTCGACGTCGAAGTGGGCGAAAACGATCGCGTCGAAGTCCTGGCCGCCGTGGCGGGCGGCTGATGTCGGGCGCCGAAGCGCGATTCAAAGAAGGTCCGGCTGGACGGACCGCGAGATTCGAACCCAATCAACCTCTGTTGACCTGAAAGACCAGGATCAGGAAGGAGATCTAGAACATGGCTGGACCGGAAGGCGATCGACTGCTCCACGTCGATATGACGACGCAGACCACGAGTTTCGAGGACTTCCCCGCGGAGTGGAAGCTCTTGGGTGGACGCGGCCTGTCGGCCAAGATCTTGACGCGAGACTGTGACCCCACGTGTGATCCGCTCGGTCCCGACAACGTGCTCGTGATGGCACCGGGCGTGTTGGGTGGTTCGGCGGCGCCGACCTCGGGTCGCATTTCGATCGGATGCAAGAGCCCGCTCACGCACGGCATCAAGGAAGCCAACGCCGGCGGACAGCCCGCTCAGCACCTGATGAAGCTTGGTATTCGCGCGATCGTGGTGAAGGGCCAGCCGGCCGACCGCGACAAGCGTTACGGCATGCGGGTGACCGCCGACGGTGTCGAGGTCATCGACGCCGACGACTGCAAGGGCATGTGGAACTACGCGCTCTGCGCGAAGTTGCTCGAGAACGAATCGAAGACGGCTTCGGTGATCTCGATCGGTCCCGCGGGCGAACAGATGCTCACGGGTGCTTCGGTGGCGTGCACGGACCAGGACAAGGACCGCCGCCCGGCGCGTCACGCGGCGCGCGGTGGACCGGGTGCCGTGATGGGGAGCAAGGGCCTCAAGTATGTCGTCGTCGACCCCGGCAAGGCGCCGATGCGCAAGGCCGCGGACCCGAAGGGCTACACGGAAGTCGTCAAGGCCCGGTCGAAGGAGTACATCGAGGGCCCGCAGATGATGAAGTCGGGCACGGCTTCCGTCGTGCCGGTGGCGAACATGCTGAACACCTTCCCCTACAAGAACCGCACGGAAGGCCAGTCCCCCGACGTGGACAACCTCGACGGCGCCCGCATTCACGAGAGCTTCGAAGAACGCGGCGGTGGCATGCACAACTGCCTCACGGGCTGCATCGTGAGTTGCTCGAATGTCGTTCACGACAAGGAAGGCAACTACAAGACGAGCGCGCTCGAGTTCGAGACGTTGACGCTGCTCGGTGCGTGTTGTGCGATCGACAACTGGGATGACGTGGCCGACCTCGATCGCCTGTGTGACGAACTGGGGCTCGACACGATCGAAACCGGTGCGGCGATCGCGGCGTTGATGGACGCCGGCGAGATGCAGTGGGGCGACGCGGAAGGGGCGAAGAAGCTCTTCGACGAAATCGCCAGCGGAAGCGATCTCGGCAAGGCGATCGGCAACGGTGCGGTGGCCGTCGGCAAACGCACGGGCCACAAGCGCATTCCGAACTCCCGCGGTCAGGCGATCCCGGCCTGGGACCCCCGCCCCCTCAAGGCGACGGGCATCACCTACTGCACGAGCCCCATGGGTGCCGACCACACGGCCGGGCTCATCGTGAACCCGGCGATGGCCCCCGACGACATGGCGCAGGCTTCGCAGGAAGTGCAGTTGGTGAACGCCGTGTGCGATTCGTCGGGCTTCTGCCAGTTCCTCGGCCCGGATCTCGACATGATTCGCGAGTACTACAGCCAGCTCTACGGCGAGGAAGTCTCCCGCGAACAGATCGCCGACCAGGGATGGGAGATCCTGAGCGATGAGTGGGCGTTCAACGAGAAGGCCGGCTGGAAGGCCGAGGACGACGTGCTCTCGGACGACATGGTGAACGAGGGCATCGGGCCGGACCAGGCGCTGAAGTTCGACCTCGCTGCAGACGTGGTTGCGAAGGCGAAGGTTCGCTTCGACAACCGCGAAGAGCTCTTCAAGACGAAGGCCAGCGGCTGATTCGAGCTCGAGATGGATCGGATGCGGGCAGGGGGCAGGCAGCCCTTCAAAGGGCTGCCGGTTCCCTGCCCGCTTTCCGTTTGGTGGGACGGTTTCGACTTCGGGTTCCAACGAAAGGCATGATGGGGCGATGCGCGACGTTCGCATGAAGGGTTTTGCAGAGCGTGCAGACGTCGAGGAGGTCGAGCGCTTCCTCGTCGAGCACACCCGCGTGCGCGGGACCGAACCGGTGTCGTTGGTCGAATGCGTTGGGCGCGTACTCGCCGAAGACGTCGCGGCCGAAGTGAACGTGCCGGGTTTCGCGCGTTCGGCGATGGATGGCTACGCGGTGAAGGGCGAAGAGAGTTTCGGTGCTTCGGCCTACAACCCGATTCGCTTTCGTATCGCGGGTGAGTCGATGCCCGGCCATCCCTTCGAAGGCGAGGTGGGCAAGGGCGAAGCCGTTCGCATCATGACCGGCGCACCGGTGCCCGCCGGTGCAGACGCGGTCGTGATGGCCGAAGTCTGCAGCGAAGCCGACGGTCACGTCGAAGTGAGCGAAGCGGTCGCGCCGCAGAAGAACGTGGGCGAGGTCGGCGAAGACATTCGCGAAGGCGAAACGGTCTTGCGCGCGGGCCGCCGGCTGCGTGCCCAGGACGCGGGGTTGCTCTCGTCGATTGGTGTCGCCGAACCGCTCTGTGTCGCCAGGCCGCGAGTGCGACTCGTCGTGACGGGCAACGAACTGCTTCCGGCGGGCAGCAGGCCAGAGGGTCCGAAGATCGTCGACAGCAATTCCGTGGTGCTTCGTGGGTTGTTGACCCGTGACGGTGCGGAGCTCTTGCCCTTCGAGATCATCCCCGATGAACGGGAACCGATCGCCCAGGCGATGCAGGACCCCGAAGCCGACGTCGTGCTCGTTTCGGGTGGCAGCAGCGTGGGAAAGGAAGATTACGCGCCACAGTTGCTCGACGAACTCGGCAGCCTCGACTTCCACGGTGTGTCGATGCGCCCGTCGAGTCCTTCGGGTGTCGGGCGCATCGGCGAGCGTCTGGTGTTTCTTCTGCCTGGCAACCCGGTGAGTTGTCTGTGCGCGTACGAGTTCTTTGCGGGCCCGACGCTTCGCGCGATGGGTGGGCGCGGGCGTGCATGGCCGCACCGCCGCGTGCGTCGGCCACTCGCACGCAAGATTGCTTCGAAGGTCGGACGAACCGACTATGTGCGCGTTGCCGAAGAGGACGGGCAGATCATTCCGCTCGCGACGTCGGGCGCCTCGATTCTCTCTTCCACGGTGCGCGCGGCGGGCGCGGTGGTCGTTGCCCGGGAGCGCGAAGGGATGGCGGAAGGCGAAGAAGTCGAAGTCCTGCTCTACGACGACGACGCGATCGAGGAAGCACCATGAAGCAGACGCAGTTTCTCGACGTGATCGATCGCGACGAAGCCGAACGCCGTTGGCGTGAGGTGATCGACTTCCAGCCTGTGGGCGTGGAAACCGTGACGCTCGAAGAGGCACTCGGTCGCGTGCTCGCTGAAGACGTGCGCGCTGAAGTCGACGTGCCGGGCTTCGATCGCTCCAACATGGACGGCTTTGCGGTGCACGCCGAAGACACCTTCGGTGCGTCGGAGGAGCGGCCGATTCGCCTGCGTCTCAACGACGAGACGATTCCCACCGGTGTAATGCCGAAGGAAGAAGTCAGCCAGGGCACGGCCACCATGATCGCCACCGGCGGCATGCTTCCGCGCGGGGCCGATGCGGTCGTGCCGGTCGAGCTGACCGACGTCGAAGGCGAAGGCGAAGCGCGCCTGCTCGTCGTGCGCGGCGCGCGCGTACCGGGTGCCGCGCTTTCGTTCGCAGGTACCGACATGGGCCGCGGCGAAACGGTGCTCTTCGCGGGCTCGCGACTCACGTCGCGTGAAACCGGTGTGCTCGCTGCGATCGGTCGCAACGAAGTCGAGGTCCAGAAGCGCCCGCGCGTCGCCATCCTTTCGACGGGTGACGAAATCGTGCAGCCCGGCGAAGTCATGCGCCCCGGCCTCGTCTATGACAGCAACGGCCGCATTCTCGCCGACGCGGTGCGCGAACTCGGTGGCGAGCCCGAATTTCTCGGCGCGTTTCGCGACGACGTCGACGCGCTTCGCACGGCCCTCCACTCGGCACTCGACCAGGCCGACATCGTGTTGCTTTCGGGCGGCACGTCGAAGGGTGAGGGCGACCTGAACGGCATCGTGGTTTCGGAGCTCGAACCCGGCATCGCGGTGCACGGTGTCGCGCTCAAACCCGGTAAGCCCATCTGTCTCGCTTCGCATCACGGCCGCCCGGTCGTGATCCTTCCCGGCTTTCCAACGTCCGCGATCTTCACCTTCCACGAGTTCGTGGCGCCGGTGATTCGGTCGATGGCCGGTGTCGCCGCGGAAGAACGCGACG
>JASMLK010000035.1 GCA_030748735.1 Myxococcota bacterium
TGCTCGGGGTGCGCACGCGCGAATGGAAGTACCTCCGCCGTGGCGACCACGAAGAGCTCTACGACCTGGCTCGCGATCCAGGGGAAAGCAACAACGTCGTGGCCACTCACCCGCAAGTGGCAGCAACGCTTCGCGAACAGCTCGAAACCTGGTCTGCCGCGCATCCCCAACATCAGGTGCAGATCGAGCAGATCAACGACGAGATGCGAGCCACCCTCGAAGCGTTGGGCTACGTGCGCTGACCTTCGAAGGGCTTCTTGGCCGCGTGTCGCTGCTACTGCACGTAGCCGAGCGCCTCGAGCGCAGCGCGCGTCTGGTCGTCGAGCTCGACGTCCTGGCCCGCAGATTCGAGATCGCGGGCGAAGGCCTCGAAGAGCGCCTGGTTGCGCGCACGGGCCTCATCGCTGACCGCCAGGTGTGGCGCGTCTCGTTGGTCGGGCGGGCTTAGCACTGGTGCACGACGGAACGTCTCGTCGCGGTTGCCGATCGAAACGCCGCTGCGGTCGGCGATGTAGAAGACGGGGTCGGGCAGCGCGTGCCGCGCACCGTCGAGGCGCAACTCGTGGAACGTCGAGGCGAAGGTCCGCCGCATGCCGAACACGCTGCGGTCCTCCGAGAGCGGCCCGGTCAAGTCGCGCCCCGCGACCACCATCGGAGACGATGCTTCGACTTCGAGCTGTGCCAGCGAAAGCAGGGTGACGGGTAGATCGACCGAACCCACCGGGACATCGACGCGACCGGGTTCGACCGAGGGCGAGAGCACGAAGCAGGGCACGCGAATCAGCGCTTCGCTCAGGCGTTTGCCGTGACCGATCGAGCCTTCCTCGCCGAAGGCTTCGCCGTGATCTGAAACCACGACCACATGGGTGGCCACTTCACCGGCGTCGCTCGTGAGTCGCGTGAGCAGGCGATCGAGTTCGCGATCGAGCTTGCGTGCGTCGGCCTCGTAGCGCTGGCGCGCAAGCTCGAGTCGACCCGCGGCATCGTCGTCTCCCGCTTCGATCCGCTGATACACCTCTGCAAGGCGAACCACCTGATTCGGAGCCGCGAGATCCCCATAGGGTTCGTGGAGATCGAAGTAGTGGAACCAGAGGAACTGCCGCGAACCTTCGAGGGCATCCACCATGGCCAGGGCCTTGTCGGTGATCGACCTCGCCAGGGAATAGAAGGCGCCCCCCGGCACGCGAGCACCCGACCATTCGAGCGTCATTCGGATATCGAAGGCGTCGTCGAAACGTTCGAAGCCCTGCTCGTAGCCGAAGTGACGGTGCAGCGGAAACGACGACACCACGGCCCCGGTGCGATACCCCGCCGAGCCGAACACCTCGGCCAGGGTGTCGAAGCGCGCATCGAGGACCTGGCCGTTGCGCGACACGCCGTGCTGCCACGGGTGCAGCCCAGTGAGCAGTGACGCGTGTGTGGGCTGCGTGGTCGAGCTGGCCGCGTAGTGGCGCGTCATGACGAGGCCGCGCTTCGACCAGGCGTCGAGTAGCGGCATCGGCGTTGGCCTTCCCTCGGCACCCGCGAGGGTGTCGAAGCGCATCGTGTCGAGGGTGATCAGGACGACGCGCGTTGCCTCCTCCCCTTTCACGTCGGGTTCCTCCGCGTCACGCGGCTCCGCATCGCACCCGAAGATCGAAAACGCGAAGACGCTCGTCCCTACGACCGCGCAGAGGACGCGTTGCAGCTTCACCAGGTAACGAACTCGATTCACGCGTCGTCGTCCCGTTCGGGGTGGCGCCCGGGCAAAACCGACCGCGGCCCTGCTTTCAGCCGTGATGCCTTCGCTTCGTCGCGTTCGAACACGCGCACGGCATAGCCCCCCGGCGACCCGAGATCGACCCCGCGGTAGGGGATGTCCGGGGGAAACGACAGGTAGCGACTCGCCACGATGAAGTCGGGCCGCACCTCGTCGACCAGCGCCGCGAGGAGGTCTTCGTCTTCGAGGCCCCTCGTGCGGGCGTATTCGAAACGCGTCGCGTCGTTCCAGAAGTGGAAGATGGTCTCGTGATCGAAGTCCTCGAGAACGAGCAATTCGGTGGGGCCGAGCACGAGCATCGGGCGGTCACCGGCTCGCGCGTGGAGACGCCGGGCGAGCGTGCGTTGGTCTTCGAGCGTCACGCCCAGGGGCGCGTCCGGCGCTTCGACTCTGGGCAGATCGCGTACGACGGGTCGCACCAGAAGCAGCGAGAGAATGACGACGGCCACGGTCGCATGACCCAGCCGTACCTCTGGAATGCGTGGCAACAATGCGAACCACAGTGAGACGAGGGAGACGCCCGCGAAGAACGCGAAGCTGTGCAGCAGCAGCATCGTGTCCCCCGACCCCTGGAAGTCGATCGAGCTGAATGCGAGGACTCCGTAGTGGTAGATCACCAGGACGACGATCGGTTTGCGCTGCGTCGCATAGCGCGGACTTCGCAGCCAGAACGGAAAGACGACGAGACCGATGAGACCGACCGCGATCAGCACGAACTCTCCCGAGGCGTTCATCGAAAGCCGGGTCGCGATGCCCGCGAACTTGAACAACGGCCCCCCCGCTTCGGCGCCCCTTGCGAACGATGCCCCGACGGCCTGAGCCAGCATCATCTCGAGCGCACCACTGAGTGCGAAGTAGAGCACGAACGCCCCCGCAACGAGCAGGACAGCCAAGGCACTTCGAGCGAATGCCCGCCGCGGCCGCTCGTCGAGGGCCGCCGCAGCGAATACGCCGAAGCAGGCGAACAGACCGATCTGCCAATCGATCGGCGCGATCGCCGAAGCCAGCCCCGCGGCGAACCAATGGCCGCGCGCAACGAGCAGCGCCGCGGCGGTCGCGGCGAGCGCCATCAATAGCTTCGGTACGGGTCCCGTCGCGGCCAATGTCCCGATGTAGGCGAACCCCAGATAGGGAAGGAAGCCAAGCCATGCTGCAACGGCGTCGCCGCCCTGAAGCTCACGTTGCAGGGCGAAGAGCAGGATGGCGCCGAGAGCGGCGAGCCCAAGCGAGACGAGCCTCAAGACCGCCAACGCGTCGAGCCCGAGCAAGTTGGCCACGGCCACCTGCATCCCGGCGAACATGGCCATGAACTGGGTCTTGTTGCCGAAGAAGTCGCGGTGGGGCACCGCACCGTCCGCGATTTCGAACGCGAAGTGGGTGTAGTAGCGCGTGTCGGTGACGAGCGATTGGTTCGCGTCGTACATACCGGCGAAATGCCCAACCACGAGTGCCGTCGTGAGCAGCGGGATCGTCCACGGCTTCGCGAACAAGTCGAAGGCGGAGCGGCGCGAAACACTCGAAGCGGCCCCCATCGATGTCGTCCCCCCTCGACATTGCATCGGCCGTCGCGGCCGCAACCATGATGGCGCAAACGATCGCTTCGTCCTATCGGGCCCAAACCCCGCAGCCCTGCCCTTTGCACTTTCCATGTCCGACACCCTCATGTCGGAAACGAACCTGGGCGTCGAACCACAGCCCGTCGTCGGGGTGCTGCTCGGCAGTTTCATCTACGCGCACCTCGCGTTGGTCGTGTTTCACAGCCACGCAAATCCGGTGATCTTTCGTAGCTACCCGTTGCGCTTCACGCTCGTTCCCATCGTGCTGTTCCTGGCGATGTGGTCTTCACCGTGGAGGGCCGTTTCGGTTTCGGCACTCGTGACCTGGTGGGACGTCTACCACTCGGGGCTGCAGACCTTCGGGCTCGGGCGGATCTACGACTCGCGGGCCAGCAACCCGGCCGAGCTGAGGCGACGCCTCGACTGGGGCCTCAACCTGCTGCTCTACGTCGGTCCGATCCCGGGGGGTGCGACGTTGATCGCGCACGTGGGCGACTTCATGGAATTCGAAGAAGCCGGCTCGTGGAGCGAAGCGCAGCGCGGCACACACCGCGATCTCGAAGAGCTGCGGCGTCGCATGAATCGAGTGCAGCCCCCACCCGGCCCAACCGCCCGGCTGCTCCCGTCTCGCGCGCTCCGCGTGAAGGCTATGCCGATTTTTTCAAGTTCGGTCGCGCCGTCCCCCGATGGCGCCGGTCGATCGCGCGCAATCGTCCAGGGGTTCCCACCTTCGAAGGGCGCCCGCTCCTCCCTCCAAGAGGGCACTACAAATAGTCTTTCCAGCTTTTCCGAGTTTACTGGACGATGTCTGGTGCGGGGGGAACGCAGCACCACCAGGGCCTCGAAATCACTTTCGAATTCGGCCATCTATCAATAGCCGTACAATCGCGAATATTGGCATTGTTATTGCTGCACCAAACACCAGGAAGTGACATCGATCGCACGTTGGATCGACCCTGGTTTCAACGGGTACTCGCACCCCGAGAAGAGCTTCCGCCCACAGCAAAACAGAGTTCGGGAGAGCAAAATCCGTGGCAGGCATGCACTCCGGTTCCTCGGAGTCAGGGCGCTGCTCGAGGCTGGTGAGCCCTACCCGACTTCGATGTTCAGCAAGCATCGAAACCGGGGGTCAAGTCAGCACTGGGCCGGCATGCGTTGGCGGTGCAACCGCGCGCATCATGCGACACCGACCGTCCACGTGGACGGCACTCCGACGCGGCACCTCGGCACTCAATCGCTGAGTTCACGCTCCATCATACGGTGAGGGATCCCCGCATCGTCGAATTCATCGCCGTATGCGCGATAGCCGAGTGCTTCGTAGAACGCGATGGCTTCGAGTTGCACACCGAGGTCGAGGCGCGTGTGTCCGCGCTCACGCGCAGTCGCCTCGAGCCTTCGCATCAAGCGACGCCCGGCACCGCTGCCACGCGCATCCGCAAGCACCGCGACGCGTTGTGCTTTGGCCCGCCCCTGATCATCCGTCCACAGTCGCGCCGTCCCGACGGCCCGATGGAGCGGCTCCCCCTCCTCGTGCCACACCAGGAAGTGGATGCAAGCATCCTCGAGCCCGTCGAGTTCGAGATGCTCATCGACACCCTGTTCCTCGATGAACACGACGCGAGGGATTTCGAGACAGCGCTGCAACTCGGCATCGGCTGCGTCGGGGGAGTCGTGTCGGATCTCTCGGGCCTACACCCTGGCCTCCGCGCGCGCTCCCAACTGGTAGCATCCCGCGATGCATTTTCGGGCGCTCCGCGAAACCCTGGGCTTCTCACTCCTGTTGTGGATCCCCGTGCTTCTGCTCGAGGCGACGCGACCGTTCGAAGTCAGCGCACTCATCGTGAGTCCGGTCACGCGTACTGCGTTCCTCTATTCGGCTGCGATCGCGCTGTTCATCGCACTCGCTCTCGGTCTCGTCGCGGCCATGATGGCCGCAGCGGACGACATCGGGAACCAGATCCGGAGCGGTACGAGCGGCGCGATGACCGGCGCCCTCGTGTTCATTCTGGTCCTCGATCCGATCCAACGCTTCGCGTCGGATCGCAGCCTCGCACCACACCTGGGCAGCCTGCTTGCCTTCGCTGTAGCGCTCATGGTGGCCGGTCTCGTGGCGTGGGTGCTTTCGAGCATTCTGCTGGCTTCGATTCGGAAGGGCGCGGCACTTGCGTCGTCCGGCCTGGCCTTCGCCTGCTGGATCGTGCTCGTGTATAGCCAGTTCGCACCAGAGCCGAACCTCGCCCATACCAGCGTGTTGGCCGCGGGATGGTTGGCGACGGCGTGGGTGTTGTTCAACGCGAGCCGGTTCGACGAAGGCGGCACCCATCGCGGGAGCTTCTCCCCTCTGCTGCTGGCGATCACTCTTCCCTGGATTTCGATGTGCGCAGTCGATACCCACGGCATTCGCAGCGAGACCGAAGGACCGCGTCCCACAGCTGAGCACCCGAACGTGCTGCTCGTGATCATCGACACCTTGCGCGCGGATCACACCGACCTGGCTGGTCGGCAGGTCGACTTGACGCCGGGGATCGCGCGCCGCGCCGCCGACCGCGGCACACGCTTCAACGCGGCCTGGTCGGCAGCGCCCAACACGATCCCTTCGATGAAGGCGCTGTTCACGGGCCAGCTCTCTTCCCACTATGGAGGGGAGAGTCAGATCGTGAGGCGACCGCCACTCGAAGCCAGCACGCTCGCCGAAACGCTGGCCGACGCGGGCTTCGAAACCGCGGGCATCACCGCCAACGGACTCGTCAGTGGTGAAGGCTTCGAACAGGGGTTCGCCACCTATCGCAACGTCGCGAGCCACGACCAGTTCATCCACTCGTTCTTCCTGAATCACCTGCTCGCGGGCAAGCGGGTCTACCGCGGCTTCGAATGGATGGAGCGACTCGAGATCCACAAAGAGCGCTCCGATACCGTCACAGGGCTCGCCCGCGAGTGGGTCGCCGACACCCGAAGCGACCGCGAAGCGGACGCACGTCCCTTCTTTCTATACGTCCATCTGCTCGACCCCCATTGGCCGTACCACGACCGCGGGATGGGTGCGGTTCCGCCTGCGTTGGCCGACCTCGGCGACCCCTTTTCGCACATCGACTTCCTGCGCCTGCCCCCGCCCAACCCGGACCACGCGCGGTACGCGCGCGACACCCGCATGCAGGAGATGCAGGGGCGCTACGACGACGAGATTCGCGCGTCGGATCGCGACGTCGATCAGCTATTTGCAGCCCTCGAAGCCGAGGGCGTGCTCGAATCGACGGTCGTCGTGATCGCCGGGGACCACGGCGAGGAGTTCTTCGAGCACCTGGCCTTCGGTCACGGCCAGGATGTCTACGTCGAAGAAGTGCACGTCCCACTGGTCTTTCTATGGCCGGCGGATCCGCGCTACGACGCGATGCCGCCGGAGATCGACGAACCCGTCTCCCTCGTCGACGTGCTCCCGACACTCGTCGATCTGTTCGAACTCGAACAGGCAAGCGGCGCTGCGCCTCTCCTCGGCCAGAGCCTCTTGCCGCTCCTCGAGGGCAAGTCCGTCGAACGACCGCCCCTGGTTGCCGAGTCGCGCGACGCGCGCGGCATGCGGGTCGTGTGGCGCGACGGGAACCGCGTGGTTCGTTTCGCCTATACCCAAGCTGGACAGGCGCTCACGACCGAAGACGTCGAGGTGTTCGACCAGGCCGCCGATCCGAAACAGCAGACCCCTCTCGCGCCCACGGACGACTCGGTGCGCGGCACGATCGAACGTGCGCGCCGCGACCTGCGCGCGCGCGGCCTACGCTGATCGCGCCGCGTCGAGGTGCTCCGCCATGATCTCCAGGAAGCGCGCCTTCGCTTCCTGGTGCGGTTGATGGCCGATCCCACCGAGGGCGTACTCGACCGCGTTCGGGATGCCCTCGACCAACAGCCGCGCCCCACGCACGAACTCGCGATCGTCGAGCCCGATGATCACGCTGGTCGGGCAGCTGATTTCGCCTAGCCGGTCGGTCACCGTCGCCTGGTCCATCATCGCGACGCCAAGGGTCCCATAGGCCCATGGATCCATCGCGCGGATGCGCAGGCGATGATGATCCCAGTAGCGCGCGCGCCAGTCGCGTTGTTCCTCGCTCGCGTCGTCGGGCAGGGGATCTTCGTCGCGGCGCCCCGTTTCTTCGAGGCGCGCCTGTAGCTCGTCGAGACCGCGGCTCGTCGCGAAACCACCGGCCTTTTCGAACATCTCTCGCGAGTAGTCGTCGGGCGGCTCGCAGGACGTGCCCATCAGGACGAGTGACGCCACGCGTTCCGGATACGCCAGCACGAAGCGCAACGCCAACATGCCCCCGAAGCTGTGGCCCAGGAGATCACACCGCTCGACGCCGAGCCCATCGAGCAGCGCGCGCAGGTCCTCCACCAGGGTGGCGAAGTCATGGCCTTCGGCGCTTCCTTGCAGACTCGCGTCGCCATGCCCTCGAAGATCGGGCGCCAGCACGCGTCCGTGACGCGCGAGCACGGGCAGCACGAGTTCGAAGTCCTTGCGGTGTCCCGTCAAGCCGTGCACCAGCACGAGCGGACGGTCCGGCTCACTGGCCTGCCCCGCCACGTCGCATCGAATCGAAAGCCCACCGGGCCCCGAGTCGAACTGAAGCTCGATGTTCTCGATCGCCTCGCTCACGCGCACGCCCCTCTGGTCACTCCGCCGCTTGCGACTTCTTCACCACTTCGACCCGGCGGCGGTCGCCGTCTTCGACGAAGTAGAGATTCTCGTCCCGCGCCACGAAGGCTTCTACGCGCGCCATGAGGTCGGGATCGACCTCAGGCTGACCGCGCAACGCCTTCAGGACGCGGGACGGAATCGCGTTGATTTCACGTCCGATCTTGAACGCGAGGATGGTTTCGGTTTCGCTGCCGAACACACTCGGTGAGTGCAGCCAGACCCGATAGTTCTTGTAGTCGATGTCGGACAGCTGGAGATCCACGGTCCGCGCAGGCTACAACGCTCCGGGCGGCCCCAACATGGCCGGGCAGCTGATTCCGCCGGGGCAGCTACTCGTGGTGGGAGACAGTCGCGGCAATTCGCGTGACGGCCGCAGCTTCGGGTTGATCTCGGAAGACGTCGCCTACGGCAAGGCGATCGGCGTGATCTGGCGAAGCGACGAAGGCCTCGTCTGGAAGGCGCTCTAGGGCTAGCCCTCGTGCGCGATCAGCGCGGTAGCGCCATCGGCCAGAGATAGTAGAACCCCATCGGGATCGACGACGCATCGCCCGTGCCGAGCGACAGGACGTTGACCTCGGTCGTCGGTCCGTCCCCCGCCCGCGCATCACTGCGAAAGCTGCTGTAGACGTTCGCCGCCGTTCGCCCTGCTTCCTTGTAGGTCACGAGCGTCGCGTTGCTCACGCCCGCACGGAGCTCGGCGACCTCGATGGCGTCTTCGATGTAGCCGATCTCGTCCACGAGCCCCGCTTCGAGGGCCTGACTCGCAGTGAACACGCGCCCGTCGGCGAGGCGTTCCACACTGCCGCGATCGAGTTCGGGGCGCCCCTTGTCGACCACGTCGACGAAGCGCGTGTAGAAGTCGTTGATCACGCTCTGGAGTTGCGCGCGCTCCTCTTCGCGCATCGGACGCAGCACACTGCCGGCGTCCTTGAACGCTCCGCTCGTCAGGCTCTGGTCTTCGACGCCGAAACGATCCATCAGACCCGCGAGGTTGATGCCGGGCATCACGACGCCGATCGATCCGACGATCGAAGTCGGGTGCGCGATGACGCGGTCGGCGGCCATCGCGACGTAGTAGCCCCCGGACGCGGCGACTTCCTGCAGGTAGGCGATCACAGGCTTGTTGGTCTGCGTTCGCCACATCTCGACCAGGTGGTGGACGGATTCGCTCGCCGCGACGCCTCCGCCCGGACTGCGAACCCGCAGGACCAACGCACGCACGTTGCGATCCCGGGCGGCGAGTTCCAGCGCTTCATGCAGACGGGAAACCACGCTCGGCTTCTGGCCGCCGAAGCTCCAGCCGTTCTCCTCGAACGAGATCACACCGGTGAGTTCGAGCATCGCGACCTTGGACGTGCCCTTTTCGTCGATCGTCACTTCGCTGAGAGAAGAGACCTGCCCCAGCGACCCCAGGTCGATGATCGGGGTAATGCAGCCAGTGGCGAGACACAGCGACAAGAGCGCTGCGAACAGCGTCCCACGCGAAGCCAACTTCTGGACGTGCTCGAGCTTCCGGTTCAAATCCCTTCTCCTTCTCCTGGTGCGCTGCTCGCCTGGCGCCCGGGCGCTTCCCACCACCAGATCCCTTCGGCGTCTTGCTGATCGGGGCGAATCGCACGTGTACACGGTTCGCAAGCGATGAAGCGATACCCCTGGTCCTGCAGTTCGTTGTGGGGAACGTCGTGCTTGCGCACGTAGCTCCAGATGGCGTTGTTGTCCCAGGCGACGAGCGGGTTCACCCGCGCAAGCGACCGGTCGCCGCCGTGCTCGGTGTCGGCCTCGACGACGGCCGCCACCTCGCTTCGGTCCAGCTCTCGCCCAAGGCCCTCGTGTCCGATCCACGCATCGAAGTCGCGCAGCGCTCGCGCGAGTGGAGCCCTGCGGCGCACGCCACAACATTCGGCGTGACCGTCTCGCAGGAACGAGTTCTGCCCTTTCGATTCGAGCAACCGCATGAGCTCGGCGCTGTCGGGAAGCAGGCTGCGGATCTCGATTCCATAGTGGCGCGCAAGCGTGTCGATCAATGCGTAGGTGGCGGCGTGGTGCCTGCCGGTATCGACGAACAACACCTGAAACGGAGCGCCGCTGCGCACGGCCATGTCGACGAGCACGACATCTTCTGCACCGCCCAGGACGACCGCGCAACGCTCGCGGTAGTGCTCGAGGGCGCGCCCGACGATTTCGGGCGGTTCGAGGTTCTTCCATTCACTCGTGAGCTGATCGACCCCGGCGGAGGCGGCGCGCTGCTTCGTCCCCGTCTCTTCGGACACGACGGCCACGCTGGGCGTCATTTGCGACAGATGATCTCGAAACAACCGCATGCCGCTGGTGTAGACCGACTCGCTGCCGTCTTCGAAGCGCACGATGAAGAACGGCGCGACCGCCACCCCGTGACGTCGTCCGAGTTCGACGCCCGGCGACGCGTCGTCTCCCTCGATCGCCCACACGACCTCGTCGATGCGGTCCCAGACGTCGCGCCGCCGCAACATGTCTTCGGTCTGGGCGCACTTCTCACAGGGATCGCCGCTGACGAGGCGCTTCTTCACCATCGTGATCGTGGTCGGTACGGCGGGGTCGGGCAACGGGGCTCTCCGATCGCGAAAGAAGCGAGTGTCACTCAACGCCGGTCACGCCGTCAACGAAGGCCTGCGGCGACCCGCGAGTCCAGCCCACCAGCGCAGCCCCATCGCGAGCACGCAGACCAGCCCACGAAGGTGCACGGCTTGCGTTCGTCATCATTGGCATCGCGGCGAATGTGACCCAGGCCGGTCCGCGCTTCGATCCTGAACGCAAGTCTCGCATCAGGTCGGAATCGAAGATCGCAGCCACACGAGCCTGACACGCACCCGCGTCATGGCTGCCGGTGCGTTGCTGAAGGCCCTGCCGGGGCGATCCGATGCGCCATGTCATGAACACGACGGCTCTACTCGTGATCCTCGGCAACCTCATCTTCGTCGCGGCCTCGGGCGTGATTGGTTTCAACCTCTTGCGCCTGGGCATTCGCAATCGTCGACTACCGGAAACGCTACTCGGTGCGGGCTTCGCTTCGCTGATGATCGGGATTCCGCTACTTGCCGCTTCGCGGCTCGGCCGGGGCGGCATCGACGACGTACGCTCTGCGCCACTGATCGCGGGACTGCTCTGCATCGCGGTCGCTGCCGCATGTCTTTCCTCTTTCGTCTGGCGAACTTTTCGCCCGGGTCGGCGTTGGGCCGTCGCTGTTCCGGTCGCTGTGGCGTGTTGCGAGCTTGCGATCATGACCGAGATCCTGCGGACATTGTCGACCAGCCCCGGCGACATGCCTGCAGCTCAGGTCGTGCGCGACGTGGTGCTGTGGATCCGCGTCCCGCTGACGATCACATTCACCTGGATGTTCGTCGAAGGCATCACGCAGTTCGCCAAGGCGAAGAAGCGAGAAGCACTCGGGCTCAGCGATCCGATCGTCACGAATCGTTTTCTGTTGTTCTCGCTTTCGGGCGGGTTCGCGGCGCTCAACACGCTCGTGTCCCTGTTGCTTCACGCCAATGGCATGACGCCGTTCACCCATCCAGCCGGCGCGGCGTGCTTCGCCACAGGATCGACGGTGGGTGGAACAGCGCTCTTCCTCGCCTTCCTTCCACCGGCGCGCTACGTCGCTTGGATACAAGCGCGCAGGGCTGAAACCGCCGCGGGCTAGCTCACGCGGATCGCTCCGGCTGGCTGGTGCGTGGGGTAAACTCACGCGATGCATCGACGTCGGCTTCGCAGGCTCTGGTTCCTGGCGCTCCTGTTCCTGTGCCCCTGGCCCCTGCCCCTACTCCACGACGCCTTCGTGCCCGCGATCCGTTACTGGATGCTCGGCAGCGTGGCCGCGACGCTGGGCCTGCTCGAAGGAGCAGCGGGGCCGGTCTTCCAGATCGTTCTTCTACTTCTCGGCTGGGCGCTGATCACGACCGCCATGTGTTGGTTGATCGCGTTCCTGCTCGCGCGGGCGTCCGGCCTCATTCCCGATCGCACGGCGTTGCTTGCGAGCTATAGCGCGATCACCGGCTTGCTCATCTGGGCGCTGACGTTCGAGCCCTACCACACGCCCTTTGGGCACGCCGTACGCGGCGGGCTATTGCAGGTCCTTTCGTGACGGGCGAAGGGCGAACGAAGAACAAGAGGGGGCTGTCTCTGTTCGCAAGCACCGCACTGGCTTGCCTCGCGGGACTCGCGGTCGTGACGAGCGGTGCGAACGCGCTGGCGACCCCCCGCCCGGCTTGCGAGCACCGCGACGCACTGCGGCGCCCGTTCTTCGGTGACACCCACGTCCACACCACGTTCTCCTTCGACGCATGGGGACAGGGGACATTGGGCGATCCGCACGCGGCCTATCGCTTCGCAAAGGGCGAAACGATCGGCATCCAACCCTACGATCGGCGGGGCAACGGCCAGACGAAGGTGCGCCTGCGACGGCCCCTCGACTTCGCCGTGGTCACCGACCACAGCGACCTGCTGGGCGAAACCCGGATCTGCCGCAGCGACGACCTGCCGGGCCACGACTCGCTCGTCTGCCGTGTCGTACGCCGCTTTCCCGCACTCGGCTACATCCTGGTCAACGGCCACGTGTATTCGAGCGAACGGCCGAGTCGCTATTCGTTCTGCGGTGACGGCGGCGCGCTGTGTCTCGACGCCGCCGCCGAACCCTGGCGCATCACGCAGGAAGCCGCGCGCGAACACAACGACGAAAGCGCGGCTTGCCGTTTTACGACCTTCGTGGGTTACGAATGGACCGGCATGCCGGGAGGCAACAACATCCATCGCAATGTCGTGTTCGCGAATGACGTCGTTCAGGACTTCCCCACCACCTACATCGAAACGCCGACCGCGCAGGGCCTGTGGCGCTCGTTGATCGACGAATGCATCGATGGACGTGAAGGCTGCGACGCCATCGCGATCCCCCACAACTCGAACGTCAGCAACGGGCTCATCTGGTCGCTCGTGCGCGACGACGGCACGCCCATCGACGCAAGCGACGCGCGGCTGCGCGCACGCCTCGAGACGCTGGTCGAAGTCACCCAACACAAGGGCGACAGCGAGTGTCGCGTCGGTGGCTTCGGCGGTGAAGACGAACTCTGCGCCTTCGAGACGGTTCGCGGTGCGCGCATGCAGGACACCGCCCGCGTCTCAGCGTCTGCGTCGTTCGAGGCGAAGCCACGCGTATACACACGCGAGGCCCTCACTGCGGGGCTCGTCGAAGCAGAGCGACTCGGCGTGAACCCCTTCCAGTTCGGGCTGATCGGATCCACCGACACCCACCTCGCCACGCCCGGCCGCGTCGACGAAGACGAACACCTCGGCCACGCCGCCGGAATCGTGAGCGCGCGCTTCGGCCCGCCTCCCCTTCCCGACTTCGGTGCTTTCAATCCCGGCGGCCTCGCGGTGTTGTGGGCAGAAGAGAATTCGCGCGCGTCGCTGTTCGCGGCGATGAAGCGGCGCGAAGCCTACGGCACGAGCGGCCCCCGGATGGTGGTGCGCTTCTTCGGCGGCTGGGACTTCGACGACGATCTATGTGGATCGGACGAACTGGTGGCTCGAGGCTACGCGGCTGGCGTCCCCATGGGCAGTGAACTCCCGGAACGACCGGACGACGAACAGCGTCCACCCGCCTTCGTGGTCAGTGCGCTGCGCGACCCGGGCGACGGCGGCGTTCCGTCGACACCGTTGCAGCGGATCCAGATCGTGAAGGGCTGGGTCGAGAACGGCGAACCGCGAGAGAAGGTCTACGACATCGCCGGCAAGGCGAGCGACGCAGATGTAGACCTGGCGACCTGTACGCCACGCGGCATGGGACACGACCAACTGTGCAGCGTGTGGCGTGACCCCGACTTCGAGCGCGACCAACGCGCCTACTACTACGCGCGGGTCGTCGAAAACCCGAGCTGTCGCTGGAACCAGTGGGTCTGCGTGCGCGCTGGAGTCGAGTGCGCGGCGGGTGACATCCCGGACGGGCTCGAAGCGTGTTGCGACAGTTCGCTTCCCCAGACGATCCAGGAACGCGCGTGGACCTCACCGATCTGGCACACGCCGGCGCAGGGCGGAGAAGCGCCTTGAAGGTTTCGCGTTATCTACCCATCGACTGGCCGGCCGGCGTGAGCGGGGTGGCGACGAAGCCGAATGCCGTTTCCGCCGACACAGGCTCGCGCCTCGCCTCCCTGCTCGAACGCGTCGAGCGCGTTCCGCGTGATGGCTACGCCGGGATCTGGCTCGCCGAAGCACAGCCCCACGCCGAGGCCCTTGCTCCGGCGATCTCGCTGCTCGCGGCCGGTGTGGCCACGGCCACCGCGAACGCCGCCTCCCACTTCGAAATCGGCCTGATCGAAACCCTGCATCCGTTCATGCATCCTCTGCGTGTCGCGGAAGGGATCACCATGCTCGACATCGCGAGTGAAGGCCGGCTGCGGTGGGCGGCGCACGGTTCACCGCGAGACGACGCACGCTTTCGCGAGCAACTCGACATCGTCCGACGAGCCGTGACCGGCACGGCGACTTCCCATGAAGGCGAGTTCTATCGCTTCGAGGAAGTCGCATGTCATCCCGCCCCACACAGCACGGCCGGACCCCGGCTACACCTCGCAACCCGCGACCGAGACGCCGCGGCGTGGGCGCGGGAGCACGATCTCGGGTTGGTGTGGGATGGTCCCGTGGACGCCCTTGCGGGCGACGAGCGACTCGAAAGCGAAGCCGAAGAGGAAGAGCCGGTGCTGATCTGCACCGTGTACGTGGGCACCTCGCAGACCGAAGCCGTCAAAACGATGGAGCGCGCGACCCCGGCCGGTAGCGACCTCTCAACGCAGGACGTCATCGCGGGTGACGCGCCTGCGTGCCGAGACCAGCTCTTCGCGCGCTGCGAGACGGCTCGCGTCGGCCACGTCGCGGTCCGCTTTGAATCTGGCAAGCTCGACATCGACACCGTGGCGGCATCGGAAGCGTGCTTCCTCGACGATGTCTTGCCCGCACTTGCGTGATGGAGACCCGATGAGTTGGAAAGAAGAAGTCGACGAGATCGCGAAGAGACGCGAACTCGCGAAGCAGATGGGTGGAGAAGAAGCCGTCGCCAAACAACACGAGCGCGGGCGGCTCACCATTCGCGAACGCATCGACGGGTTGGTGGACCGGGAGAGTTTCAGCGAGCAGGGTCCACTGGCGGGTCATTCCGAAGTCGACGAGGACGGCCAGCTCGTTTCCTTCACACCGGGCAACTACATCCTGGGCCTCGCCAAGATCGACGGGCGGCCGGTCGCCGTCGGCGGCGAGGACTTCACCCAGCGCGGCGGGTCGCCGACACCCGCAGGCCTGCGCAAGAGCGTGTACGCGGAAGAGCTGGCGTGCCGTTACCGCGTCCCCCTGGTGCGCTTCCTCGAGGGCGGAGGCGGGAGCGTTCGCGGCACGGGCAAGCAGAAAGCGGGCCCGCGACCCGCGGGCGACCCGGTCTTCAGCCGACCGCGCTTCGAATCCTTCGCACATGTGATGGCCACCGCTCCGGTCGTCTCTGCGGCGATGGGCGCCGTCGCGGGCTTTCCCGCCGCAAGGCTCGCGGCTTCGCACCTTTCGATCATGACGCGCGAAACCTCGCAGGTCTTGATCGCCGGCCCCGCCCTGGTCGAGCGGGCCTTCGGCAAGCTGCTCACCAAGGACGAACTCGGTGGCGCGCGGGTTCACGCGAAGAGCGGCGTCGTGGATTGCGTCGCCGACGACGAAGCGCACGTGTTCGAGCTGATGCGCCAGTTCCTCTCGTATCTACCGAGCAACGTCTGGCAGCTTCCCCCGCCCGAGACCCCCAGCGACGATCGGAACCGCTGCGAAGAGTCGCTGCTCGAGATCATTCCGCGCGACCGCAAGCAGGTCTACAAGATGCGCGACCTGATTCGCGCGGTCGTCGACCGCGATTCGGTCTTCGAGATGAGTGCTGGCTACGGCCGGTCCCAGATCACGCTGCTCGCCCGCCTCGATGGACGCAGCATCGGCGTCATCGCCAACGACCCCTACTTCTACGCCGGCTCGATGAGTGCCGAGGGCGCGCAGAAGGTCGAACGCTTCATCAAGTTCTGCGACACCTTTCACCTGCCCATCCTGAGCTTCGTCGACGAGCCCGGCTTCATGATCGGACCGGATGCCGAGAAGGCCGGCACCATTCGCTACGGCGTCGACGCCATCATGGCGGCCGTGACTTCGCGCGTGCCCTGGGCCTCGGTGATCGTGCGCAAGATGTACGGCGTGGCAGCGGCCGCCCACTTCGGCCCCGAAGGCACGGTGCTCACCTGGCCGTCTGCGGAAGCGGGGGCGTTGCCAATCGAAGGCGGTGTGGCGGTCGCCTTCCGGCGCGAGATCGCCGAAGCCCCCGACCCGGAAGCCAAGCGCCTCGAACTCGAAGAGGCCTTCGCACGAGGGCGCAGCCCCTTCCCCCGTGCCGAAGCCTTCGGCGTGCACGACCTGATCGATCCCCGTACGACGCGTCCCGCTCTGTGCGAATGGCTCGACTGGGTCGAACCCCTGCAACAAGAACTCGTCGCCACGACACCGGCACCTCGGCGCTAACGACGTAGGTTCGCCCGCCGAACCGAGCGTGGCACCATTCGACAACCCCCGACAAGTGTTTCTGGAGGCCCGAATCATGACGACCGAACTCAGCATGCTCGTTTACTCGGCACTTCTCACCGTGCTTCTCGCCTTGCCTTCGACGATCTGCCTGATCATGACCAGGGGGCTCAGCTTCGCCGCGGGCAATCGAGACGAAGCCTACGAGCTGCCCGCGTGGGGCGGGCGGGCGGTGCGCGCCCACCGCAACATGCTCGAGAGCCTTCCCGTCTTCGCCGCGCTCGTCCTCGCGGCCCACGTGAGCGGCGCCACGAACGACACCACCGCAATGGGCGCCACACTTTTTTTCTGGTCGCGCGTTGCACACGCCGCGACCTACCTCGCCGGAATTCCGTGGCTGCGAACGCTGGTCTTCGGCACCGCCCTCGTGGGCATGTTGATGATTGCCGGGCAGATCATTTAGCAGCAGACTGTCGGCGCGCGCGAGCCCTTCCCTCCTGCGCCCTCAGGAGAACAGCATGCCTGCCGCCGCCAATCACGCTGAGCAACCCATCTACGTGCGACAGATGGACTTCCAGTTCGACGACGACCTCGACCCACTCGTCGTGGCGGGCGACCCCGAGCAGTCGTACATGGTGATCGGGTTGTCGCTTCTGCTTCCGTATCTCGAGCCGTACCTGATTCGGACCATGAAAGAAGCGAAGAAGGAGGTTCGCCACCCGCAGCTGCTCGACGACCTCGAGCGCTTCAGCGCGCAAGAAGGGCAGCACTACAAGCAGCACATCCGCCTCAACCAGGCGTTGCGCCTGGATTGCTTTCCCAAGCTCCCCGAACTCGAAGCAAAGCTCGACGCCGACTATCGACGCTTTTCGACGGAAAAGTCACTTCGCTTCAACCTGGCCTATGCGGAAGGCTTCGAGGCCCTGACGACGGCGAGTGCGCGCTTTTCGTTCGAACGCGGCGCCGACCCGAACATGCACCCGCAGGTCGGCGCGCTCCTGAACTGGCATCTCGTCGAAGAACTCGAGCATCGAACGGTCGCCTTCGACGTCTACGACCACCTCTACGGAGACTACTTCTATCGCCTGACGGCGGGGCTCTATGCCCAGTGGCACATGTCGTCGTTCATCCGCCACGTGACGCGACACATGATCGAAGCCGATCGCGAGGCCATCGAACGTTGCGGTGGTGAGGCCAGTCGTAAGGAACGCCTTCGCAAGGTATGGCCCGAGCTGCGCTCGCTACTCCTGCCGAAGGTGTTGCGCACCTACAGCCCGCGCTACACGCCGCACGACATTCCCTTCGACCCGGAACTCGAAGTGATGGCGGCCGAACTCAACCAGGCTGCCCGTTCGTATCACTGAACGAACGCGACTGCATTCGAATCGCGAAAGACGATGCGCCTGATCGCTTTCCTCAGTCGGCCTTTTCGTGGCGCTCGATGAAGGCGCGCACGAGCGGATTGAACTCACCGGCTGCTTCGAAGTAGACCGAATGCCCGCACTCGGGAAACTCGGCCACCTCGACGCCGGGGATCAGCTCCGAAACGGCGCGCAAGGACTCGATCGGAAACAGCAGGTCGCGTCCGCCGAGCACCATGAGGGTGGGTACGCGGAGTTCACCCGCGCGCTCGGGTGTGATCGCACATTCGGGATCGAAGATCCGACCGAGCGCCGTCATGTCGACGTCCGTGTTGAGCCCGGAAATCTGGTCGTAGAGAAAGGCGAGTTCGGGCTGCACGTTTTCGAAACCCGGTGCGAGTGCGGCGCTCCCCTTCACCCCTTCCGCCTGGATGCGCTCACCGATCGACGCCGCCGCTTCGAGCACCCTGGGATGCGCGATCCCTCCCGGCGTGCCGCACAGTACGAGACACGTGACCCGTTCTGGCGTTTCGAGCGCGGTACGCAGCCCCGTCCAGCCACCGAGTGATTGGCAGACCAGACTCGCGCGCTCGACGCCTTCGTTGTCGAGGATGGCGCGCAGGTCGTCGGCGAAGTGGCTGGGATCGATCGCTCCCGGCTCGCAACGCGACCGTCCGAACGAGCGAAGGTCGAGGCGGATGACGCGGTGGTCGCGCGCGAACTCCGGCGCCTGCTGCCACCACGACATGCGATTGCCCCCCGCACCATGGGCGAACACGATGGTGGGACCATCGCCTTCGACTTCGTAGTAGAGCGTGGCACCAGTGGCTTTGACGGTGGGCATGGGGCTCCTCGCGTTGCTTGCGTTGGGCGGGCACGGGAAAGTACACGAGGCTGTGATGTAGAGTCGCGTGCAACCCAGAGGAGCCCCAGACGATGCGACGCAGGCAATTCCTGACCGGGGTCGCGGCGACAGCCGCGCTCGAACTGACCGGCTGTTCGGACACGAGTCGCTACACCGAAGCCGACGTACGCAACCTCGCGGCGCAGCGCAAAGCCGAACGCGAAGCATCCGGGACGGGGCCCTGGGGCGAGCAGCGCTACGCGGGCTACCGGGGCCTGGCTGCCCTTCCCTATTTCGAGCTGGACGATGCGGGCCGCCTCGCCTGCACCGTCGAGGACCTCCCTCCGATCCTCGACATCCACGCCCACCTCGGCATCACGATGCTCTTCGCGCCTCAACCCGACCTGATGGCGGAAAGCGATCGGGTGATCCACATCCTCGATGCCGATGGCCACGATCCCGCAATCCCGATCGATCTCGACCTCTACATCAACGCGAACTTCCGCGAACAAGACCTGGAAGCCCTGCGTTGGGGCGCCTTCAAGGGTGCGTTCACGGTGCCGCGGGAGGTCGCGACCCACACCGTCCCCAACCTGCTGAACGAAATGGACACCATGCGAATGCAGCAGGCGATGATCCTCCCCGTTGCATTCGGGCTGCCCTTCGGCGACGACCTGAGCGACCGCTTCCTCACCGCACTCGAAAGCGCGAACGCGCCCGATCGCTTGATCCCCGGCGCCGCGGCGCACCATCGCGACGCGAACGCGGTCGAAAAGCTCGAGCGCTACGCAAAGGCTGGCGCGCGCATGGTCAAGATGCACCCACCGATGGGCCGCTTCTACGCCGACGACGAACGCAACGATCCGATCTACGAGGCCTGCGATCGGCTCGGGCTGCCCGTGTTGTTCCACGGCGGTCGTGCGGGTATCGAACCCGAGTCGATGCACCCCTACGGCGTGATGCGCCACTACGAGCGCGCCCTCGAGCGCTATCGCGGCGTGCAGTTCGTGCTCGGGCACAGCGGAGCACGCGACGTCGAAGACGCCCTACGCCTCGCCGACCGCCACCCCAACCTCTGGTACGACCTGCATGGCCAGGGCGTGACCGTGCTCGGCCGCATGCTCGAAACGATCGACAACGAGCGGCTGCTCTTCGGCACCGACTGGCCCTTCTATCACCTCGGCGCCTCCCTTGCGAAGGTGCTGCTCGTGACCGAGGGCGAGCCGGAAGCGCGCCGCAGGATCCTCAGGGGCAACGCGGCCCGGCTGCTCGGGCTGCCGGACATCGCCTGAAACTGCGATCCGCTGGTTCAGGAAGTCGCGGACTTCGTCACGACGTTTTCGTCGCCCGAAGACCAGAGCACCGTTGCGAGGGCCTGCAGCAAGTCGGTCTGGGTCAGGATGCCGTCGAGGTGGCCCCGCTCGTCGACGATCGGCAGGCAGCCGAAGCGCCCTTCGAGCATCCGGGTGACGGCTTCCTCGAGTTGCGCGTCAGCAGCGATCGTCACCGGCGCATCCGTCATGGCGTCGGCCACGGAGACGTCGAGCACCGATTGACGCGTGTCCGCGTCGAGGGGCTGGGTGAGGCTGACCGGAACCGGGAGGGCAGCGCGAAGGTCTTCGAAGGACACGATCCCGCAGACAGAGCCGCTCGGGTCGACGACGGGCAGGTGGCGGATCGCGTGGTCGATCATCAGCTCGAGCGCAGCGAGGGCTGCAGTATCGCGCTCGATCGAAACCGGCGTACCGGTCATGAACGCCTTCACTTCGACTTCCATCTTCCTTCCTCCTGAGATCGCCGCCCTGGGTGGGTCGATCAAGCAGCGTAGTGAGCGGGGCTTACCGGCACGCGTCGCGCGCCCCAATCGCCGGGTTCGGCTTCGAACACTCCTGGACAATGCCGGCCACAACCGAGGCAGTGCCCTTTTGGATCGAGCTTCCAGGTCGACAACACGTAACCCGAGCGACCGATCAGCATGTCACCACAGCCACTGCAATAGGTGCTCTGGCCAACGGGATCGTGGACGTTGCCCGTATAGACGTGATGCACACCCGCTTCGCGCGCGATCCTTTGCGCACGCTGAAGCGTGTCGAACGAGGTCCCGACCTTGTTCGTCATCTTGAAGTCGGGGTGGAAGGCGCTGAAGTGCCACGGCACGTCGGGGCCGAGGTGCTCGACGACCCAGGCCGCCATCGCTTCGAGTTCTTCTCGAGAATCGTTTTCGTCGGGGACCAGGAGGGTCGTGATCTCGAGCCAGACGTCGGTCTCATTCTTCAGGTAGACGAGCGTGTCGAGCACGGGTGCGAGTTCTGCCGCGCATACGTTCTTGTAGAAGTCGTCCGTAAAAGCCTTCAAGTCGACGTTCACCGCGTCCATCACGGCGAAGAAGTCCGCACGCGGTTCGGGGCAGACATACCCGGCGGTCACGGCGACAGACTTCAGGCCCTCCTCGCGGCAGGCGAGCGCCGTGTCGACGGCGTACTCGAGGAAGATCACGGGGTCGTTGTAGGTGTAGGCCACGCTCCGGCAGCCGGTCTCGCTCGCCGCCCGGGCGATCATCTCGGGGGACGCCTGCTCCTGGAGGGTGTCGAATTCGCGCGACTTGCTGATGTCCCAGTTCTGGCAGAAGCGGCAGGAGAGATTGCAGCCCGCGGTTCCGAACGAAAGGATCGGGGTCCCGGGCAGGAAGTGATTCAGTGGCTTCTTCTCGATCGGGTCGATGCAGAAGCCGCTCGAGCGACCGTAGGTCGTGAGAACGATCTCGTCGTCGAGACGCCCCCTGACGAAGCACAGACCACGCTGACCTTCCGACAACAGGCAATGCCTGGGGCAGACGTCGCAGCGTACCCGACCGTCTTCCAGTGCCTCGAAATGACGTCCGGAAACCACGCTTTCATCGCGTACGATCTGTTCTTCAGGGCACATACAAACCTTGCCTCGTCGTCACTGGCGACGATGACCCGTGAAGTAAGCACCCAAGGGAGGATGGCAATGCCGGAAGTCCGGTCACCCGCAGTCGCCGGGCAGTTCTACCCCGCCGATCCCGTGTCCCTGCGCACCTCGGTGCGCGAGTACCTGGAAGCGGGCCATCGTCCAGGCGGTGCCCCGCCCAAGGCGCTCATCGCGCCACATGCGGGCTACGTCTATTCCGGGCCGATCGCAGGGTCGGCCTACGCCGCCCTCGAGCCGCTTCGGGGCCGGATCGAACGGGTCGTCTTGCTCGGCCCTGCCCACCGGGTCTTCGTGCGCGGGCTGGCCGCACCCACGGTGGAAGTCTTCGCGACGCCCCTCGGTGAAGTCGCGATCGACCAGTCTGCGATCGCCATGCTCGCGGATCTCCCGCAGGTCACCCTTTCCGACCGCGCCCACGCGCCCGAGCATTCCCTCGAAGTTCAGCTGCCCTTCCTGCAGGAAGTCCTCGGGCAGTTCACCCTCGTGCCGCTCGTCGTGGGCGACGCGACCGGGGGCGAGGTCGCCGAGGTGTTGGACCGACTCTGGGGCGGAGACGAAACCTTGATCGTGGTGAGTTCGGACCTCAGCCACTACCTCGACTACGAAACGGCGCGCCACATGGACGAAGCCACGAGCCACGCGATCGAAGCGATGCATCCCGAGCAGATCGAAACCGAAGGCGCATGCGGACGCATCCCGGTGCAGGGCTTGCTGTTGGCCGCCCGCGATCACGGACTGCGGCCCACGACGGTGGACCTTCGCAACTCGGGCGACACCGCGGGGCCGCGAGACGGCGTCGTGGGCTACGGGGCGTATCTGTTGAAGCCGGAAACATCGAATGACGCTTCGAGCCCGTCTCGTTCACTCAAGCGATTCGCGCTCGAGTGCATCGAACACGGCCTCGACCACGAGCAACGCCCGCCGAAAATCGCCGAACGCGACCTCCCCGACGAATGGCGCACGCCGCGGGCCTGCTTCACGACCCTGCGACTCGCAGGCGAATTGCGCGGTTGCATGGGGAGCTTCGACGTCACGCAGTCCCTGGCGATGAACGTTGCGCGAACCGCCTGCCGCGCGGCCTTCGAAGACCCGCGCTTCGGCCCTCTGTCACGAGAAGAGTTCGATCGGCTCGAGGTCGAAATATCGATCCTGGGCGAACCCCAGCCTCTTCCCGCCGACTCTCGGGCCGAACTGATCGCACGACTCGTTCCAGGGGTAGACGGACTGATCGTCCGCGACGGCCCGCACCAGGCGACCTTCCTGCCGGACGTATGGGGGTCTTTGCCCGATCCCGACGACTTCGTCGACGCACTCCTCACCAAGGCGGGGCTCCCAACGGGCCATTGGTCTCCTATTCTGCAGTTCGAGCGCTACACGACGACGAAGGCCGACTGACGCGGACGGGCAGCTCCTGCCGCAGCACGAGCAGGCGACGCGTCGCTGCACAGAAAGGAGCCACCCCGAGTGGAGACGCGACCCTATTTCGTGATTGGTGATCTGTTGGCGACCACGGCTGTCGGTGCACTCGCCGGACTCGTGACCGCGCTGCTCATTCCGGTCGGCTGGAACATGATGGTTGCGATGCTGGTGGGGATGGCGCTCGGCATGATCGTGTCGCTCCCGGGTAGCTTCGCCTTCATGCCCTTCTTCGGGGCGATGGAGATCATGGTCCCCACCATGTTGGCGGGGATGTTCGCCGGCATGTGGATCGCCATGGCCGCAGCGATGAACCCGATGTCCGCAGGTGACGGCGCTGGCTACGGCGCCGCGATCGGCGTTGGTTGTTTCTTCGTCACCTACGCCCTGAACGCCTGGTTCCGTCGCGGGCACCGCGCACCCAGCGCGCCCGAAGGAGCCAACTGATGGACCTCGCGACCAAGGCCAAGTGGGACAAGGCCGCACCCAACTTCGATCTCATGAGTGGCTACGGCCCCGAGAAGCGCTGGGAACCCTACAAGCGCGCCTTCTTCTCGCAGATGGGAGACGGAAAGATCCTCTTCCTCGCAGTCGGGACCGGGCTCGACATCCCCTTCTTTCCTCCCGGCAAGCACATCGTCGGGATCGACATCTCGGACAAGATGCTCGAAAAGGCACAGCCCCGCGTCGAGGCCTACCAGGGCGACCTGGAAACCCGCCACATGGACGTCCACCACCTCGACTACCCCGACGGCCACTTCGATCAGGTCTTCACCTCGTGCACGTTCTGCTCGGTCCCGCAGCCGATCGAAGGACTGAAAGCACTACGACGCGTGCTCGCTCCGGGCGGCGAACTCCACATGTTCGAGCACACCGGATCGAAGGTCTTTCCGCTGAGCCTGATGATGACCTTCATGACGCAGCTGTCGAAACGCGTCGGCCCCGAGATGAACCGCGACACGGTTTCGAACGTCGAAGCTGCGGGCTTCACGAGCATCCGGGTGGAGCCGGTGTATCTCGACGTCGTGAAGACCATCCACGCGATGGCTCCGCCGAACGCGTAGCGTCACGCGCGTAGCGGGCGCCGCGCCATCAACTCGAAGTCCACGCCTCGGCTGTAGCGGGCCATCTTCATTTCCGCCGGCTCGTCGAGGGCTTCGGCACTGGGGTCGATTTCGATCTCCCAGGCAAATCGTGCCGTGCCCGAACCGACCGGCGCGCAACGCGCCTTCGGATTGACCACTGAAGCGATCGTCTGGATCGCTTCGCTCGACCCTCGCATCAGTGTGCCGAACCAGCTGTGATCGTCCGCCTCTTCGAGTGCGGGGCAATCACGAAGCTCGACCTTCAGGGTGCCGGCGGGTGTCGTTTCGACGCTCAGGTCGACGTAGGCTCGCGGCTGGAAGTGGGGGTGGAGTTCGAAGATGGTTGCGATCGACTCGATCGAGTCGTCGAGTTCGAGCGCCCGCTTCAGGCGATAGGCACCCACGCCTGCCGCACCGATCCATTGGCCACGGCCCAACTCATGCACGGCCTCGGCCCCGTGCCGCTGGTCCACGTTCAGCAGGAACGAACGCGCAAGGAGGTGGGCCTGGACCGCCGCTTCCTGACACACGGCGAGCAACGCGCGGTGGCTCAGGTCTTCCAACTGGAAGCCCGGGTCGAACGCTCCGCTGTAGTCCGGCCATCCGCCGGGTTCGAGATCCTCGTCGGGAAGCTCGATCGGAACACTTGCGATCAACGACTTCCGCATGAGCGGCAGATTCGGGTGCTGCTCGTATGGAGTCGGGTCATCCTGGTCGATGAACACGCGCCAACGGCAATGGGGATAGCGACCACTCGGGTTGCGCGGCGGACGATGGATGGCTCGCATCTTCATGCAGGGATGCGTCGCAGCCGCCGTGGCATCGAAGGTCGGATCTTCGATCGCATGGCACATGTTGTGAACCCGCTGTTCACCGAACGGCTCGACGTCGAGCAAAGCCCCGCAGTGCGGTAGCCAGAATTCCCCCGCTTCCGGACTGTCGAGCCGAAATTGGAAGTCCATGAACTGCGCGGGCGCCCCGATTTCGAGCTGCAGATTCTTGAAAACGGTGGCGACTGTCGAACCTTCGAAGTCGAGCGCCTTCTGCATGCGCACCGAGTAGATCGGACTCGCCCCCATCCACTCATCGATCGAGAGTTGGATCTGCGCTTCTTCTCCCACGAGCCTGGTCGCCATCGGAAGCCCGACCCGGTCTTGCAGGTGTCCGATCAGCAGGTACTCGCGACCAACGCAGCAGAGTTCCTCGCGAGACAACTCGGCGAGTTTTCGATGGGGTGTAGACGAGGGCATTCGGGGTATCTCTCTTCGTTTCCGGGCTAGCCCGGATGGTGTGCGCGTGGTAGTCGCTGAAGTCGGTGTCCTGGGTGCGGTAGCGCGGCCGTGAGTCCGGGGCGTCGAGCGTCAGGTCGTAGTGCTCACTCTCGGTCTCGTCGTAGTAGCCGACGCGCCCCCTCATTCGACCAGGTACCCCATCGCCTTCAGCTGTTCGATCACACGTGGATCCGCGCGTTCGGGGGGGGCGTGGTCGCGCTGACGATCGAAAGCGTCCATGACTTCGCGCGCAAACTCGGTGACCAAAGCCTCGTGCTCGATTGCAACGTCGAGCTGCTCTCCCGGGTCGCGGCTGTGATCGTAGAGCTCGCGTGGCCGCACCTCGAAGTAGTCCGACTGCGGCCGGCACACGGTCGTGATGTCGTCCGGGTTGTGGATGTAGTGCCAGCGGTCGGTTCGCACGGTCCCGATCCACCCGGTCCCCGGCCTGTTGTATTCCGCGAAGGCCCGTGTGAAACGATCCGGCGCACCCGGCTCGCGGTTGATGAGCGGCAGCAGGCTCTGCCCTTCGACCCCCACCGGTACGTCCACACCCAACATTTCGAGCAGACTCGGTGTGACGTCGATGTTCTCGACCAGCGAATCGACGCGCCGACCCGCGTGATTGCGATCGGGCAGCCGAATCACGAGCGGGATGTGGAGCACCGCGTCGTACACCGAGCACGAGTGGTAGTAGTAGTTGTTGTGTTGCAGCAGCTCTTCACCGTGATCCGAAGTGAAGACGAAGATCGTGTCGTCGAAGTCGCCGCGTCGCTCGAGGGCGTCGACGATCTCGCCCATCATGGCGTCTGAATAGAGCACTTCGCCGTCGTAGAGGCCAACGACGTGCTCGCGATCGTCGTCGGCGGGGGCCTTCTTCGAGAGCATCACATCATCGAGATAACTGCGATGCCCCGTCGCGGGGCCCGCATAGCCCGGGTCGGTGAAGCGATCGAAGCGCTTCGGGGGCAGGTACTCTTCGTGCGGGGCCTTGTAGTGCACCCAGAGCAGATAGGGCTCTTCCGGCGCAGAAGCGATCCAGTCGAGCGACTTGCGGTGCACATCTTCGTCGGTCCCACAGAAGTTCGTGTCGAAGTTGCGGGTGAAGACGCCACACGCGTTCCCAAGGAAGGCCGCCGTGGCATACCCGCGGGCCTGGAGGACGCTCGCCAGCGTCGGCACGTCATCTGCCAGCAGGTCGCCGTTTTGCCGAACGTTCGACGACCTGGGGTACAGGCTCGTGAAGAGCGAAACCAGAGAGGGCCAGGTCAAGCCGCGTGGGGCCCGCGCGCGGTCGAAGACGATCGCTTCTTGCGCGAGCCGGTCGAGACGGGGGCTCGTGTCACGCGCGTAGCCGTGGATGCCGAGGTGATCGGCGCGCAGGGTGTCGATCGAAACGATGACGACATTGCGCCCCTCGTACGCACCGGGCGCAATCGCGATGGCCTCAGGTGGCGGCGCGTCCAGAGAGCAAGCCGCAACGGTGACCACGACCAGCACCGTCGCCGCGAAGAATCGCGCGAGTCTCTTCACGTCTGCCACCACGCCTCTGCGCGCGCTCCCCACATCAGGTGAACGTTAGCCGAGCCACCCCGCCAAGGGTACGCGTCGACGTTGAAGCACTCGAAGGCCGGTGCAACCATCGCACGCTCAGCGCACTGGAGACCGACCTGTGAGTGACACCGATTCGATCGTGATCTGCCTGGGAATCCCAGCCCTGAACCAGCCGCATATCGTAGAAAGACTCGAGGCGATCGATTCGCGCATCGAAGTCGTCGCGCTGCCGGCTGACGAAGGTTCGAGCTGGGGCGCAGACACGCCGCATCTGCCCTACGACGAACCTCCACCCTGGGCGCTGGGCTTCGCACGCGAACGAAAAGAAGCCCTCGCACGCTGCCAGATCCTCATCGCCCTCAACACGCCGAAGGCCTTGATGCAACTTGCCCCACGTCTCGAGTGGATCCAGGCGATCAGCGCCGGGGTCGAGCAGTTGGTTGCCGCCGACGTGCGGCGTGATCGCGTGGTCGTCACCAACGCGTCCGGCGTGAGCGCGCCATCGATGGCCGAGTGGACCATGGGGCGCCTTCTCCAGGTCTGGAAACGCTTCCCCGAATCCGACCAGCAACAACGCGATCACGTCTACAAGCAGACCTACGGCCGCAGTCTTGCGGGAAGCGTGATCGGCGTGGTGGGCATGGGGAGCATCGGCTGCGAGGTCGCGCGGCGCGCCCGCGCGTTCGGATGCACGGTGCTCGGCTCGAAGCGCTCGCCGGCCACCGGGGAAGCCACGGAGCTCGCGCACGAGATCTACGGCACCGACCAGTTGCACACGATGCTCGGGCGCTGCGACGCCGTGGTAATCGCCGCACCAGCCAGCCCCGAAACCCATCACCTCTTCGATCGCAAAGCCTTCGACGCCATGAAACCCGGGACCGTCCTGATCAACATCGCGCGGGGCTCCCTCGTCGACACGAACGCGTTGCTCGACGCGTTGAAAACCGGTCGGGTTGGAGCGGCGGCACTCGACGTGTTCGAAGAAGAACCCCTGCCCGCATCGAGCCCGCTGTGGGACACCGAAAACCTCCTGGTCTCGGCCCACTCGTCCGCTTCGGTCGACCGGCACATGGAAAACGTCATGGACCTCTTCGAAGCCAACGTGAAGCGCTACCTCGCTGGCGAACCGCTGCGCAACCAGGTCGACATGGAGGGGCTGGGGTTCGCTTGATCGAAGGCGTGGCTTCTGCGGGTCGGGCGTGACGCGCCAGGCTTTCATGTCCGCCTCCGATTTCGCAAACTCAGCCTATCATGGGTGCTGTCGATGCGTCCCGCGCCCGGGGCCGCCGCGGCAAGAGGAAGCCAGACGGTTTGAACGAAGGTGAGTTGCAAAAGGCCGACGAGGCGCGCGAGGCAGACGAATCGCGCTTGATCGAACTCGCCGGGGACGCGAACGACGAAGAAGTCACGATCTACGTGAAGGGCTTCCTCGGTCGCAACGAAGCGCCCAAGCACTTCGACGCCTGGCTCGGCGGACACGAAGAGCTCGTCGATACCCTCGCCTGGGGTTCGAGCGCGCGCGGCTACCACTGGGAAGCCGGCAACCTGCGCAAACTCGCCCTTCCCGTCGCGAGCGGCGCCAAGACGGTCTGGGATCTCTATCGCCTGGTTCGCCACACCCGTGCCGTCAACCCGCTGGCGACCGCGGGGTGGTTCATCGCCGAGCAGGCCGTCGGTGTCTGCGCGCGCTTCATCGCGCAATTCATCGAAGCGCGAAAGCAGGCCGAACTTCGCGCCCACGACCTCGCGGACGAGATCGAACGATTGACGCGCGAGGGGCGGCAGGTTCGCGTGGTCGCCCACTCACTCGGTTGTCGGCAGGCCATCGAGGCCGCCGCTCAGCTCCCCGAAGCGCTTCGCCCCCGCGAACTCCACCTCTGCGCCCCGGCCTGTCTCGAAGAAGAAATCGAGGACAAGCTCGACGCCGTCGCGGGCGACAGCGCGTATCTCTACTACACCGAACTCGATCAAGTCCTCGAGATCAGTTTTCGGGCCATGTCCCAAGGCAGAGCCATCGGCGCGGCTGGACTGTCACGCGACTACGAGGGCCTGGTCGAATACGACGTCTCCGAGGCCTTCGACTTCTGGGTCCACACCGAATACAAGAACCGCTTCGCGAGCTTCCTGGCACCGGACGACGAGTCGGAGCTGGCCGAAGATCAAGAAACGTCGTAGCCGCGCGCTTCACTCGCCGCTTTCAGTTTCCGAAGCCTTACCGGGCCTCTAGCCCCCACTCGACGGCTTCGAGTAGCAGGTCTGCGGTCAGGCCGAAGATCTGCCCTTCGCTCACGTCGATCGTCGTGTTCGTGCAGGCCAGACTGCCGAGATAGACCGTGGCGTCGTTGCGCGCTTCGGGATGCAGCACCTCGCGCACGGGGACCCGCATCACACGGGCCACCTCGGCGGGATTCGCGCGCAAGGCGGGCGCGTCGCGAAGCCATGCCACGACGGGGACGAGATGATGCCGCCCTCCACTCCAGGCGTCGTCGAGTTCCCCCACCACGTCGACGAGGGAGGGGTCGAGGCCGACTTCTTCATGGGCTTCGCGGACGGCCGCGATGCGATTGGCTTCGACATCGACATCCACTTCGAGACCGCAGGTCGCCTCGCAGATTCGGCAGAAGGTGTAGCGGGTCTCTGCCATGTTGCCGTCTCCCGGTCGATTCGACGCACGCGCCTCGTTCAAGCGGCGTCGGCGCGCGGGCTCACGAGCTTGCCCGTGTAGGCCAGGGTGTAGACGAACCACGCGAGCGAAAAGAGCACACCACCCAACAGCATGCTGCCGCGATACATCCCAACCGGACCGAGGCCACCGATGATGCGAACCGCGGCCCCTGCAATCACGCAGACGAAGGCCACGACGGTGGCCGGATCGGCTTCGATCGACCGGCCCGTATGCCCGAGGGTCACGCGCGCCATCATGCCGAGCATGAGCGTCCCCATCGCACCCGCAGTGAACCCGTGCAGGGCAGCCGCGCCGATCCCGATACCGAAGTGCGCCGACATCCCCAGCAGCAGGAACCCGAGCGCGATCCACAGGTGGCCAGCGTGCAGCACCCAGAGCATCGGCTGCCGCCACGTCGCCAGGCTCTGCCACCCACGCATGCGAAGCAGGACGAACACCCCGGCGAAGTCGGCGAGCGGAGCCACCACCACGTGACCGGGCGAGATGAGTTGCGTGAGCATGCCCAGCCCGCCGCATACGAACGCCGCCGCACCGACGGAGCGGGCTGTCGCGATTCGCTGGGCGCGGTCACGATCGATCAATGCGTTGCGCGTGAAGGCCGGCACCACGCGGCCCGAGATCACGAGCATCAGGATGACGACGAAGTACACCGCGCCATGGGTCCCCACGCGCAGGAAGGTTGCGTTGCCGGTGGCCAGACCGTAGTGAATCGCTGCATTCGCGACGCTCAGCGCGAGCAAGACGAACACCACCGGCACGTTGCGCCACAACTGTTTGCGAACGATTGGCGCGCCGACGAACCAGGCGAGCACGGGCAGGAAGGCGATGTCGATCACCGCCACCGTCAGCGCGCCGAGTGTTCCCGCGAGCACGAGGGCAAGGCGCCCGGCCAGGTAGAGCAAGACGAGGCCCACGAGGCGTGGGCCGCGCACCGGTTCGCTCTTCGTCCAGTTGGGGACGGCCGTCAGCAGGAAGCCCGCGATCACGGGGGCGACCGTGCCGTAGAGCATCTCGTGTGCGTGCAGGGTGTGGGGCGGCCATCCCTGGGTCGGCACCGCCGTGCCGCTCAGCACGACGAGCCACGGCAGCATCGACGCCCATGCGTTGCAGGCGGCAAGCAGGAAGAACGGGCGAAACCCTGCGCTGAAGACGTGTTGGAGCAAGAAGGACCAACCTCCCTTATTTGGCGTGGCTTCTACGAGTAGAGCGCAGTGCATCGCCCGGGACAAGCGACAAGCGACAAGCGAGACCTGTTGACGCGCTCTATCCTGCCCGGCCGCGCTTCGCAATCAGCTGAACCAAGCCCCAACCAAGAATGGAGAAACAAATGCGAATCGGAATCATGTCTGGTGCTACGCCGGGGCCCGACGGAACCATCGACGGCCTCATCGCCCGCACACAGCAGATCGAAAAGGCCGGTTTTTCCTCGATCTGGATGGCGAACATCTTCGGCCTCGACGCGATCACGACGCTCGCCCTCGTGGGTCGCGAAACCGAGCGTATCGAGCTCGGCACAGCCGTCGTCCCGACCTACCCGCGCCACCCCGCGGCGATCGCCCAACAGGCGCTCACCACCCAGGCCGCCTGCAACGGCCGCTTCACCCTCGGCATCGGCCTTTCGCACAAGCTCGTGATCGAAGACATGATGGGGCTTTCGTACGCAAAGCCCGCACGACACATGCGCGAATACCTGAGCGTGCTGGGCCCGCTGTTGCGCGGAGAACCGGCGAGCTTCCAGGGCGATGAATACCGCGTGAATGCAGGCCTCGACGTTCCCGGTGCGAGCCCGGTACCGGTGTTGATCGCGGCCCTCGGTGACCTGATGTTGAAGATCGCGGGGACCCTGGCGGACGGCACCATCCTCTGGATGACCGGCCCGGCCACGATCGAGAGCCACATCGGTCCGAAGCTCCGCGACGCCGCGAAGGAAGCGGGACGTCCCGACCCGCGCATCGTCGCCGGTCTCCCGATCGTCGTCACCGACGACGAAGCCGCAGCGCGCGAAGCCATCGGCAAGGGACTCGCGATGTACGGCACGCTGCCCTCCTACCGCGCGATGCTCGACAAGGAAGGTGCTGCGGGCCCGGCCGACGTGGCGATCGTCGGCAACGAAGCGTCGGTCGCGAGCCAGCTCGATCGCATGGCGGACATCGGCGTGACCGACTTCGACGCCGCCATCGTGGCCGTCGACGAGAAGGCGGAGGGGCGCACGATCGAACTGCTGGCCACGCGGCTCTAACCAAACAGCCGACGTCCGTCGGCCGAGCGACCATTGGACTCACAACCCGGGGGTCGCAGGTTCGAATCCTGTCGCCGCTACCGCCGAAGCCAGGTGGCTTGCGTTCTCGGAACGCTCTCGATGTAGTCGTCGCCACGGACTGCGGGCAGAGCTTCCATGGCCACCTTGGGCCACCGATTCGACAGTCTGCCCGCTGCATCAGCGCGGAGTCTCTCCGCCGTCAAACTCCACGATCTCGCACTCCAGGAGGCTTCCCCGTCGGATCCGGCGGACCACGAAACGCAGTCCGTGGGCGTCGAGAGTCGACCCAAGCCCGAAGGGACCGTCGATGCGTTCCTCGAGCCATTCGGCCAGCGGTTGATCGGGCGCGAAGGGCAGATCATGTCCCAGGCCGGATGCCAGGACGTTCATCCGGATGCCTCCGCCGACCAACCAGCGCTTCTCTCCGCGGACATGGAAGTGCCTCGGCAGGCGGTCGAACTCGTCGCGTATGTCTCCGAGGAGTTCCTCGACGACGTCCTCGAGAGTCACGAGACCGGTCGTGCGTCCACCATCGCCCTTTACGATCGCCAGGTGGATGCGCTCCCGGATCAGCGTGTTGAGCGCGTCCGCAGCCGAGAGGTTTCCGCTGATCTCCAGGACCGGGCGCACCGGTAGCGCTTCTTCTTCGTCGGGCACATCGTCGGTGGCGAGGAAGAGCATCTCTTTGACGTTCACGTAGCCGATGACGCGATCCAGGTCGCCCTCCTCACAGACGGGAAAACGCGTGTGGGCGTGGTGGCGGGCGCGAGCGATACCGTCCTTCAGCGATACGCCCGCACGCAGCCACGCGATGTCGTCGCGGCCGACCTCGAGGTCGCGCACGCGGTATTCCGACAGCCGCGGTGCGGTGGCGATGATGCGCTCCTGCTGCGGGCTGATCTGCCGTGTGAGGCGCGCGAGTCCGGCAAGGGCGGTGATCTCCTCGACCGTGGCAGGGGCCTCGCTGTCGCTGCGCCGCCTCTCGAAGGGGCGGTTGATGAGGTGGATGAACCAGAGCACGGGCTGCAACGCGATGGTGGACAGGTGCAGCGGTCGTCCGATGATGACGGCCAGATCGCGGTTGAACCGAACGCCGAGCGACTTCGCCAGGATCTCGGTGAACTGGAGCATGAGAAAGGTGAACACGCCTGCGAACAACCACAGGTGCTCCTCGCCGAAGACCTTTCCGAACTGCGCTCCGGCCACCGAAGCACCGACCGTGTGAGCCGTCGTGTTCATCAAGAGGATGACTGCGATGGGTCGCTCGACGTCGCTCTTGAAGCCCTGCCAGATGCGCCCCAGCCGCGGCCGTCGCTGGGACAGCCCTGCCACCTGGGCCGGCGTGAGCGACAACAGCGTCGCCTCCATCACTGAGCAAAGCGCCGAGACCCCCAGCGCAATCAGGACACCCGCGAGGAACAGCGTCATCGATATCTCCCGTAACCAATCGAACCCGACGAATCACGGGCCAACCGGCCCGGAAGTGTCTGCCAGCCCACGCGCCCGCTTCGTCTCAAGACGAGGCGGCGCGTTGTGCTTCGAGCGCTTTGCGAAGCTTCGGCAGATCACGCAGGTAGAGCGTTCCGATCAGCACGCGCAGCAGCACCAACGCGATCGGAAAGAGCAAGCCGAACGCCAGGATCGCGGCTTCGTCACCGTACGGCCCGTAGAAGTACAACATCGCGGCCTGCTGGGTGCCGAGGCCGGCCGGCGTGATGGGCAGCGCGCCGGCCATCATGATGATCGGCGTCGACGCCAGAACGAGGCCCACTGGAAGCTCGATCCCGAACGCCGCGGTCCCGAACCCGAACATTCCCAGAAAGACGGAGAAGTAGACCGTCTTCAGACCCGCGAGAACCGCGACGTCACGCACGACCGCCGTCTGGTGCGAGCTGAACAGTTCGGTTGCGCGCAGCCGCACGAGCCAGCGAAAGCGCGGCCCACCACTCATGAACAGCCACAGCGACACGATCGGAATCACCACGAAGATGAAGGCGCCGTTGCGAAGCGACGTGATCTCGGGCGTGAGGGGCAGCATCAATGCGCCCACCAGTGCGTAGGCGGCCAGCACGAGGCCGTCGATCGTCTGGTAGAAGAGCATCGAACTCGTGGCTTGCAACGCCGAGATGCCCTTGGACGTGCGCAGGTGCACGATCACTGCAGCCGTACCGAGGTTCCAGTTGATGGGGGTGAGGATATACGTCATCCCCCGGAGCGATCGCGCTTCGCGAAAGGGAAGCTGCGCGTTGAAGCGCGTGAACAGGTAGGCGAACGCCGCCGAGTCGATCCAGAACCAGAGCACCACGGCCACGAGCATGACGGGCAGGAAGAGATCGAGGCGCGCCTGGCGCATGGCTTCCCAGGCGTCGGCCACCGGCACCTGATGGAACAGCCAGGCGAAGATCGCGGCGGCCACGCACCACGGCAGGAGGGTTCGGAGCAGGCGGCGCAGACGGCTGGGTGGCGCGCCCTCAACCTCGCGATCGCCCGCAGCACCGTCCTGCGTGGCGGCGCTTCGACCCGGACGCGCCCCTGCAAACGCCGCGGCTTCGACTGACGGTTCGGCCATTGCGAAAACATGGCGCAAGCCGAGGCGAATGACACGGAATCGCTAATCTCCGGCGCCTCAGCCCGAACCCGTCACACCGCCGCTGCAGCGCCCCGGCACAGGAGCCCCCATGAGTTTTTCATCCAACGTCTTTTCGATCGAACGGGGCGGTCACATCGCCACCCTGTGGCTCGATCGTCCCGAAAAGCGCAACGCGATGGCGCAGGAATTCTGGACCGACCTCCCCTACGCGATGAAAGAACTCGGCGACGACCCGGAAGTGCGCGCGGTCGTGCTTGCGGGGCGCGGCAAGAGCTTTTGCGTCGGGCTCGACCTGTCGGCCGTGAGCGGTGGCGGCGTCGGCGGCGACGCGCAGAAGCCCGCTTCCGCCGCGGAAGCGAACCTCAAGCAGATGGGCATTACACGCGCCTTCCAGGCCGCGATTTCGTCGGTGGCCGATTGCCCGGTGCCCGTGATCGCCGCGATCCACAACCACTGCATCGGCGGCGGCATCGACCTCGTGACCGCCTGCGACATCCGCCTCGCCTCCGAAGACGCCATCTTCGGCATCCGCGAAACCAAGATCGGCATCACGGCCGACGTCGGTACCTTGCAGCGCCTACCCGGCATCATCACGAAGGGTCACGTCGCCGAACTCGCCTACACGGGACGCGACTTCAACGCGAACTACGCCCAGGAGATCGGCCTGGTCAATCGCGTCGTCGCCGACCAGGACGCCGTGCTGAAGGCCGCCTATGAACTCGCCGAAGAGATCGCCGCCAACGCACCGCTGGCCGTGCGCGGCACCAAGTTCATGCTCCAGCAAGGCGAAGACCTCACCACCGAACAGAGCCTGCTGCTGAACGGCCTGTGGACGATGATCGCCAACCTCGGCTCCAACGACCTGAAGGAAGCCGTCTCATCCTTCATGGAAAAGCGACCGCCGACGTTCAAGGGCAACTGATCTCGGAATCGCGCCTCGCGCGCTAAGCGAACCGCTTGAGCTCGCGCCGTGCGATCACCATCTTGTGGACTTCGTCGGGGCCGTCGGCGATGCGCAGCGCACGCCCGTGCCGCCACATGGCCGCCACCGGCGTGTCGTCCGTGACACCCAGCGCTCCCAGGCTCTGGATCACGCGATCGAGCACCGTCATCATCATGTTCGGCACGACGACCTTGATCATCGAGATTTCCTGGCGGGCGTCCTTCTTGCCGTACTTGTCCATCTTGTGCGCGGCGTAGAGGGTGAGCAGGCGCGCCTGATCGATCTCCATGCGTGACGCGGCCACGAATTCCTGGACGAACTGCTTTTCGCGCAGAAGTCCACCCGCAACTTCCCGGTTGTTCGCGTTCTGGCACATGATCTCGAAGCCGCGCTCTGCCATGCCGATCGCGCGCATGCAGTGGTGGATGCGACCGGGGCCGAGCCGCGCCTGGGCGATCATGAAGCCCGAACCTTCGGGGCCGAGCAGGTTGCTGGCGGGTACGCGGCAATCCTCGTAGCGGATCTCGCAGTGGCCGCCGCCGCCCGTGTGACCCATCACGGAAACCGGTCGCACGATTTCGAACCCCGGGTTGTCGATGGGCACGAGGATCTGGCTCATGCGTTCGTGGGGTGCCGCGTCGGGGTCGGTCACCACCATGGCAATCGCAAACGACGCCCCGATCGCGCCCGAAGTGAACCACTTGTGGCCGTTGATCACGTAATCGTCGCCGTCGCGGACCGCGCGCGTCTGCAGCTTGGTCGGGTCGGCACCCGAAACCTCGGGCTCCGTCATCGAAAAGCAGGAACGGATCTCGCCGTCGAGCAGCGGCTTCAACCACTTTTCCTTCTGCTCGGGGGTGCCGAATTCGGCGAGGATCTCGGCGTTGCCGGTATCGGGCGCCTGGCAGTTGAACACGCGGGCGGCGATCCCACTGCGGCCCATGATCTCGCACAACGGCGTGTACTCGAGATTGGTCAGACCCGCGCCCCATTCGTCGTCGGGGAGGAAGAGGTTCCAGAGACCGATCTCTTTCGCCTTGGCGCGAAGCTCGAGCATGATGCCCGGCTCTTCGTTTTCGTTCGCCTCGGCCTGCTCCATGTATTCACGCTCGGCCGGGTAGACATACTCGTCCATGAAACGGAGGAGTTGCTCCTCGACGGCCTTGGCTTTGTCCGAAAGTTCGAAATCCATCACTTCTCCCCGTTGCGGTGCCCTGCGGAGCTGTGGCCTGGCATGCACCTTCGATTCACTGAGGTTCGCATGGTGACCGATCTGGCAGAGACGGGCGACTCGCCTCGGCCCCCTGTCGCGCACGAATCACCGAAACGACTCGCCGTCCGGATGAGAGTGCGGTCATTGACCACACTTTTCTTCGCTTGGTCACGTCCGGGTTCTGGCACACTACATAGCCGGATCATTCTCCAGACCCATTGGCCAATTCGCGATTCCGGAAAACCTCGCCATGCCCTCACCCTACGATGAAGTCGTGCACGAAGAGATGAACGCGATCAAGCGTGATGCCACCGCGAAGACCGGTCTCAGCGACTTCCACGGTTCCTCTTTCGAGGGACCGCTCCTGGCCTGGGTGCACGATCTTGCGAACCCTGCGATCAACGACTTTGGACGCAAGTTCCTGCGTCGGCTCGCGGTCAGGGATCTCTGCCGGCGCCTCGAAGTGATGGCCTATCTCGACGCGCACCCCGAGATCCTCGAAGTCGAGATCCCACCGATCGTCTTCATTACCGGCCCTCCGAGAACGGGGTCGACGCTGTTGCACAACCTCATGGCGACACACCCCGAAGGCCGGGCGCTCCTGCGCTGGGAACTGATGGAGCCACTGCCACCCCCGGAAGCCAGCAGCTACGCGACGGACCCTCGGATCGAAAAACTCCAGGCGTCGATCGAGCCGCTGCGCGGGTCGCGCATGGAGCAGATGCACTGGGTCAACGCCGACGAACCCGATGAAAACGCGTGGGGCTTTCTCGACTGCACGGGAATGCTCGGACGCGGTGTCACGCCGCTGATGAAACACTGGGCGCGTTGGCCAGCCGACAACGACTTCGAGGCGACCTACCGCGACTTCCGCAAGCTCGTGCAGTTGCTCATCTGGAAGTGCCCTCCCCCGCCGAACGGGCACCTCGTGCTGAAGTGCGTCATGACGACGGTCAAGCTCGCTCGATTCGCCAGGGTATTCCCCGAAGCCTCCTTCGTGCTCGCACACCGCGACCCGTTCCGCTGTCTGGTCTCGGCCTGTGGGACAGGGGATTCGATTTGCCAGCCGTTCGTCGAGGGATCGCACAGCCCTCTGCACGAAGACGGGCTGCACGCCCGGGAATCGTTCGGCGGTCAGAAACTCGCACTGCAGGCCATCACGAGTTTCTCACGCAGCGCATCCGCGCGCATCGCCAACGTGCGTTACGCGGACCTGATGTCCGACGCCGTGGCGACCACCCACGCCGCCTACGAGACGCTCGGAATCGACCCGCCGGATGACCTGCAACGGCGCATCACCAGCTATCTAGACAAACAACGCAGCGGAAAGCGCGCGGCACCACCCCGGGTCCTCGAAACCTTCGGCTACGAGGCCGACGACGTGTGGAACGACCCGACCGTGAGCGAATACTGTGAAGCGTTCGCCGTCGAACGCGAACGCTCTCGCGTGAGCGACACACGCACGGGATCCTGACTCGACGAGGAGAAACCGAATGAAGGCCCGCCAGGAAGGCGACGGTTCCGATCCACTGCACACAGCGCTCTGCGACCGCCTGGGCATCGAATACCCGATCTTCGGCTTTTCCCACAGCATCGAAGTGACGGCGGCGATCACCAATGCCGGTGGCTTCGGTGTCTATGGGGCGACGCGGGACCTGCCAGACGCCATCTCGGAGCGACTCGCGCGCATTCGTGCCCTGGTCGGCGATCGCCCCTTCGGAGCCGACCTCCTGCTCCCGGGTGGCATGGCGGACAAGAACGACTGGGCCGCGGCCGAAGCCGAACTGCCGCAGGGCCACAAAGACTTCGTGAAGCAACTCAAACAGAAGTACGACGTGCCCGACCCGGTCGGGAAGTCCTTCTTCTCTTCGATGGTGCGTTCGAACGAACTGTTCGAAGCGCAGGCGGACGCCGTCCTGGAGTCGGACGTCGACATGTTCGCGAGTGCCATCGGCACGCCCCCACACATCATCGAGCGCGCCAAGGCAGCGGGGAAGACCACGCTCTCACTCGTGGGGGCCCCCAAGCACGTGCAGTACGCGAAGGCAGCGGGTACGGATTTGATCGTCGCGCAGGGGTACGATGCCGGGGGTCATACCGGTCCGATCGGAACGTTGTCGCTGGTGCCCCAGATCGTCGACGCCGCCGATGGGATTCCCGTGTTGGCCGCAGGCGGCATCGCCGACGGCCGTCAGGTGGCCGCTTCGCTGGCCCTCGGCGCGCAGGGTGTCTGGCTCGGCACCGTGTGGTTGGCGACCGAGGAACACCAGCTGAACGAACGCGTTCTCGACAAACTCTTGAAGGCTGGGAGCCTCGACACGGTGCTCACACGCAGTCATAGCGGAAAGACCTGTCGCGTCATTCGAACCGCTTGGAGCGATGAATGGGACGCCGAGGGCGCGCCCAAACCGCTGAAGATGCCCTACCAACAGGTTCTGATCGGAGAACTGCTCACCGGCGTGATGGAAAACGAGATCGAACCGTTGATGTACGAGGGTGCAGGCCAGGGGGTCGCGTGGTGCAACGAAGTCACCACCGTCGAGAAGGAGATCGAGCGCCTCGTCGCGCAGGCGCGTGACGCACTCGGTGCGCTTCGGTAGCTGCTCACGATCAACACCCACGAAGGACGCATCAACATCGTGCTTGCGGTCGCCCTGCTCGTGGCCGTCCCGCTGGGCTTGCTCGTGGCTGCGATGGTCGGGTGGATCTGGTCGATGCGCCCCTTCGGCAGTCACACATCGCGATCCCTGACCGAGGTGTTTCGCAGCGCCGGTTTCGGGCGCCTCGTGATGCGCTTTGCTTCCCCAGACCGTCCGCGAAGACGTGGAGATCGTGACCGGTCGCTTCAGCGCGCGCGAACGCCTCTACCGCCGGGTCGAAGCCACGGACGAACTCCAGCGAACGGTCGAAGGGCTCCTGAGCGCTGAGCGTCGCGACGACGGCAAGCCAAGCTGACTGAGAGTCCGATGCGCACGGACTTCCTCGGGTGGAAGCAGTACCGTACTGTCTTTACTGTGTAGGCGTCAAAGAAAGCTGCGCGAACTCCAATCCTCCCTGGACGCTGCAAAGTTGATTGACTGAATCCATGCTGATGCTCACGCGAAGTCTCTACGGGACTTTATTGGTCCTGCTCGTCATTGCGAATACTGCGCGCGCGACCGACGACTACTACTACCTGGACCCACTCGGCGACGACATGGGTCTGGGCACAGACGGTGATCCCTGGCAGACGCTGACGAAGGCGATTCCCGAACTCACCCCCGGCGACACCCTTTTCATCCGGGGCGACTCGAGCACCCCATATCAGGGGCAGGACGGAGTCGAGATCTATGTGACCGGTGCCGCGGGAGTGGGCAACGAGATCACGATCCGAAACGCGCCCGGCCACGCGCCCGTCTTCTCGGGTACCCACCTGATCGACTCGGGTTGGCAACTCGTTGCGGGCTCGGTCTACAAGATCGCGCTCAGCGGCCTCGACTTCCCCACCGATTTCAGGCCGCTTCTGGTCTTCCAGAACCCCAAGGGCCAGACCGGTGGAGACTTCCTTTCCGATCCGCCGGACCCGGTTGGTTCTGCGCTGAACCTTCAGCCCGGAACCTGGTACTTCGACGCTGCGCTGGACGAACTCCATGTCTGGGTGAACGATCTGGGCGCGGGCGTCGATCCCAACGCCTACACGATCGAGGTCGGAAGAGTGCCCAGCGCCCTGGGAGATCGCTCACCCCCCTTTGCTTCCCACCTGGTGTTCGAAGGCATCGAGTTTCGAGGTTACACGGGCGTACCGTTCAACGATGACTCGGTGGCTGTCGCGCTCCCCGGCGCCATCACGTTCACCAACATCGCAGCGATCACGTCGCCGTCGGATCGCCGGAACATCACGATCCGTGGATGCACCTTCCGGCAGAACTGGAAGGGCTTGCGCCTGGGCGCCATTCACGACCTCGTGATCCAGGACTCCGTCTTCAGCGAGAACATCGCGTCTGGACTCAGCATCGGGCTCTCCGCTCGTTACCCAGACGACCTGCCCCACACGACAGGCTTCGTGATGGAGAATTCGAGCATCCTCGACACCTATGGCCCCTGGCCCAACGATGACGTCGCCGAGTACAACCCGGCCGCGATCAAGGTGCACGAAGTCGCGGGTGGGGCGATTCGCAATGTGCTCGTGAGCGGGACCCATCTGAATCGCAATGGGTTCGACAGTCCGCATGGAATCTGGACCGATGTCGACGTCACCGACTTCGTGATCGAGAACAACGAAGTGCGTGACATCGAGGGCTTCGCGAGCAGGTTCAGCGGCCGTGGCATCTTCGTCGAACGCCGAGCCCATGGAAACAGCGTGAAACGAAACCTCGTCGTGAACGCGCAACACGGCATCGTCCTCGGAACCTTCAATCAGGGCGTATCCCAGTGGCCCGAAGACGCAGAGATCTACAACAACACGGTCATCGACTCTCTCTACAACGGCATCTACGTCTACGGCGCCGTCCGACCGCAGATCTTCAACAACATCGTCGTCGGTACAGGACACGTGCCCATCCGAATCCACCAGTCGAGCCTGGGCGTGGGGGCTTCGGAGGACGTCTACATCGAAGCCAATGGGAGCTGGGACACAGCGCCGCCGAGCGCCGGTCTCTTCTACGCCCTCGACGACCTCTGGGGTTCCCCTGCCAACATCACAGCGGCAGCCCTCGCCCTCGAGACGGGCGTGTCGGGATTGACGCAGGAAGTAAACGCGGACCCCATGTTCCAGGATGCCAGCAACGGGGACTATTCGCTGTCCGCGTTATCGCCGGCCATCGATGCAGGCCTTCCGACCGGCGAGCCTTACAACGGCACTGGCATCGACCTCGGCTACCTGGAGTTTCCGAGTGACGTACCCGGCCTCGGTGCCGTCGGATACGTGTTACTCGCGGTCACGCTGGGAGCCGTTGGCACGGTCCGCCGGCGCAGCCGGCAACGAGACTGACCAGGCTAGAAGAGCGGCCGAACCCCGCAAGTCGAGCTGACGCATCAGCGCGTCGAAGGCCTCGGCGGGTTCGATCTCGCCAAGGCGCACCCCGACCTCGTGCTCTACCGGCGTGTACTCGCGAATCGGCGGTGCGGGTGCAACATGGGTCGGGAGGTCGTCGTTGCGACGCGCGAGTCCGAGGGAGCCGTCGCCCGTGACATCGACCACCCAGCGCCCGGGTTCGAGAGCGCGATAGGCGGCCTTGCCGTGACTGGCACCCTCCTGGGTCCAGTCGACGTCGACCAGACGCGGGTCGACGAAGAAGCCCTGATCGGGCGCAGTGCCCTCATCGAAGAGGCGCCGGATCCACAAACGCCCATCGAGCACGACATAGTCGACGTAGATCTCGCGCTTTGGATCGAACGGCGTCGAGAGGGTCTGCATCTCGCCTGCCGCGTTGCGGATCACGACGTCCAGGGTCGCATCGCCAACCAACAACTCCGTCACGGCGGTGCGACGCACGGCGTCGTTGTAGCGCGACCGAAGGCTCTCGTAGTCAGCGCTGAGCGCGCCCAGGCGCTCGCGGTAGACATCCGCCTCGAGACTCGCCTCGAGCAGGCGAAAGGCAGCAAAACCCGCCACGGCTGCGATCAAGACGAGGACGGCGTTCAAGATACGAGTCGTCATGGTTCCCCCGGCGCACAGGCGCCACTGCGATTGCGGGGGTGGCGCAATCGTATGTGATGGCCGCCGGACGGCCAAGCCGACACACCGCCCTACCCCGAGGCCGCCCTGAGGCCCTTTTCGCGAGCATCGAGACCACACCAACGCGTACTACACTCGGCCCCCTACCCCTCACCGACCTGCGCCGCTCCTCGGGAGAACCCATGGGTTTCTACGAACGCCACATCCTGCCCCACGTCATCGACAAGGCCTGCGGCTCCCCCGCCATTCTGAAGCAGCGCCAGAAGATCGTCCCGAACGCCACCGGGCGCGTGCTCGAGGTCGGAATGGGCTCGGGCATCAACCTGCAGTACTACGACAAGGACAACGTCGAGTTCGTCTTCGGTCTCGAGCCCAGTGAAGGCATGCGCAACAAGGCGCAGAAGAACCTCACCACATCCCCGGTGGAAGTGCGTTGGCTCGATCTCCCGGGCGAAGAGATCCCCCTCGACGACAAGAGCGTCGACACGATCGTCCTGACCTTCACCCTGTGCACGATCCCCGACTGGCGCGCCGCGACCGAACAGATGCGCCGCGTCCTCAAGCCGGGAGGCACCATGTTGTTCTGCGAACACGGCGAAGCACCCGACGAGGACGTGCGCCGCTGGCAGGATCGCTTGAACCCGCTCTGGAACGCGATCGCCGGTGGATGCCATTTGAATCGACCGATTCCCGGCTACCTCGAAGACGGGGGCTTCAAGATCGAGACGCTCGAAACCCGCTACCTGCCGGCGACGCCGCGGTTTGCCGGTTTCAACTACTGGGGCAGCGCCTCGGTCCGATAGTCGTGTAGGCTGGCGAGACGTGCCCCAACTGGGAGTGGAGCGTGTCACTCGACGAAAACAAAGCCATCGTTCGCCAACTCTGGGCGAACGTCTACGACCGCGACTGGAAAGCGCTGGCCTCGTTGCTCACCGACGATTGTTGGCAGCAGGACATGCCTGCCCCCGACGAAGGCGCGCGCGGCCCGGACAACATCGTCGAGCGCATGCGCATCGGCTTCGATCTGATCGATCGTTTCGACAACGAAGAAGTACGCATCGTGGCCGAGGGCAACGACGTCGTGATCGAGCATCGCGAACGCTGGCACTTCAGGACCGGTGAGGTCGTTGAAAACCGGCTCGTCAGCGTCCACGAGTTGCGCGATGGCAGGGTTTCGATGTGGTGCGACTACTGGGACATCCAGAACATGATTTCCCAGGCACCGCAGTGGTGGATCGAGAAGGTCGCCGAAGCGAGCCCGCGCGACTTCACCTGAACGCGCGCGTCAGCGCGACGCGCGCACACTCGCGCAATGCCGCTGTAACGACGCCAGCGCCGAAGGGATCGCCCTTCGGAACCGGAGAACCCAAGATGAGTGTGTTCCGCGAAGACCTGCTTGCCTCGAAGGTGGCACTCGTCACGGGCGGGGCGACCGGCATCGGTCGCGAAATCGCACGCACCCTGGGCCGGCATGGCGCCCGCGTCTGTATTGCAAGTCGCAAGCAGGAAAACCTCGAAGGCACGACCGGTGAGCTGCGCGCCGAAGGCATCGACGCCATGTGGTTGGCGTGTGACATCCGTGACGGCGAGCAGGTCGATCGACTCATCGCCGGCGTCCGCGAGCGCTTCGCTGCGCTCGACATCGTCGTCAACAATGCAGCCGGCAACTTCCCCGCCCCCATCACCGGGATCTCCTACAACGGGTTTCGGGCGGTCGTCGACATCGATCTGCGGGGCACCTACAACGTGAGCAAGGCCGCCTTCGAAGCGTTCTTGAAGGCGAATGGCGGACACATCGTCAACATCACTGCACCCTTCCAGAACATGGGCGTGAGCCTGCAGGCCCATGTGGCCGCCGCCAAGGCCGGCGTCGATTCGCTTACGCGAACCTGTGCAGTCGAATTCGGACCGTACGGCGTTCGCGTCAACGCGGTCGCACCAGGTGCCACCGCAGACACCGAGGGCCTGGATCGCTTCGAAGGCGTCGAGGGTGCTGCGAGCGACTCGCCCTGCCCGCTCGGCTACGTGGGTTCGAAACAGGACATCGCCAACATGGTGCTCGTGCTGGTGAGCGAAGCCGCGTCGTACGTGACGGGACAGGTGATCGCTGTCGACGGCGGCACATCGATCGACCTGTTCAAGTTGAGCCTGCCGGAGAGCTGAATGTCGGCGTCGCAATCGCCCTGGTACCGCGACGGGCTGCGTTTCGAGTGCACGCGCTGCGGACGCTGCTGTCGCGGCGCCGGAAACGTGTGGCTGAGCGAAGACGAGATCCACGCCCTCGCCGAACACCTCGGCGAAGACGAAGCTGCGTTCCGTGAGCGCGCGACGCGACGTGCGGGGCGCCTTGGCGTCGTGCTGCGCGAAAAACGAAACCGGGACTGCCTCTTCCACGATCCGAAGGTCGGTTGCACCGTCTATCCGGTGCGCCCTCGACAGTGCGACGCCTACCCCTTCTGGCGCGCCAACCTCGTCGACCGCGAAACCTGGGCGAAGGAGGCGCTCAGCTGCCCCGGCCTCGGCGACGGCCCGCTCTACTCGCGCGAGACCGTCGAAGCCACCGCAGCGAACGACGGCCTTCCCGACAAGCGAACCCGGCAACGGGATCCGTCTGGCGAATGATGGCTGGTTCCTACGACGACCCACCCGAACGCAGGATTCTGCTTTCTTTCGTGTGGTAGAACTCGGCTCACGGGTTCCGGTCGAGCCCAGGTCAATGGGAGGAGCTTGCGTTGCGCTACTTCGAGGACTTCGCAGTCGGTCAGAAGCGGGTGGTCGGTACGCTGGAAGTCTCGCGAGACGACATCGTCGACTTCGCCACGAAGTTCGACCCCCAGCCCTTCCACATCGACGATGCGGCCGCCGTGGCTTCGATCTTCGGTGGCCTCACGGCCTCTTCCTGTCACACCTTCGCGCTGACGAGCTTGATCTATCACCAGAGCCCGGAAGACATCGCCCTCGTCGCAAACCTCGGTGCGGAGAACCTTCGCTT
>JASMLK010000036.1 GCA_030748735.1 Myxococcota bacterium
CGGTCGGTCGTCGGTATGGCCCTCCACGCGAATCGGCAGGGTGGAAAGGGCGAGCACGGAGCCGATCGCGTTCAGGGGGCCGAGTGCGTCGGAGAGGATGCGGGTGTCGCCCGATTCGAAGAACTCTTCGGCGGCAAGCGAAATGACGAGCCCGCGATCACTTCGATGGGTCTGCATGCCGTTTTCGCCCTGGTCGCTGCCACGCGCATCCTCGAGTGTGGCTTCGACACGATCGCGTAGCACCACATAGGGAAGGTCGTCGGCGTCGGGGTCGGCGCCGGTCGCCTCGTCGCTCGGTGATCCGCCCGGTTCGGGGAGTGCGCGATCGCTTCCCCCGGCTTCACTGCCGGTTTCCACGAATGCGGTGCGCATGCCGGACACCATGGTCTGCAAGCGGTCGACGTCGACGCTGGACATCGCGTAGAGCACGACGAAGAGCGCAAGCAAGAGGGTGACGTAGTCCGCGTAGGAGATCAGCCAGCGGTCGTGGTTGGGCTGGTAGTAGGGGCGCCGTCGCCGTCTCACGCGCTCGCTTCTTCGGGCATGAAGTTGGCGCGCAGATAACAGTGGAGTCGGGTGCGCACGGCACTCGGCGCGAGCCCGCCTTGCAGGGCGATCGCACCTTCGACCACCATTTCTTCGACGACCCGTCTTCGCGCGATGATGCGCTGAAGCTTCGCCGCGAGCGGCAGGAGCACCAGGTTCGCGAGGCCAACGCCGTAGACCGTCGCCACGAAGGCAATGGCGATGCCCTGGCCGAGTTGTGCCGGGTCGGAAAGGGATTCCATCGCGTGGATCAAGCCGAGCACGGCCCCGAGAATGCCGATCGTCGGCGAATAGCCGCCCGCGATGTCGAACACCCGCGCGGCCGCGGTGTCGCGTTCCATGCGGACATCGATGTCGGTGAAGAGCACTTCGCGCAGCGTCGCTTCAGTGGCGCCGTCGACGACGTGTGACAGGGCTCGGCGCATGAAGGGGTCTTCGACGTTCTCGCTCACGTCTTCGAGTGCCACGATGCCGTCTTTGCGCGCGATCGTCGCGAGTTGGGAGAACTGCTCGATGGACTTCTCGATCGAGGCGTCCTTTCGCGCGAAGACCGACCCCACGATCTGCACCGCACGCCGGATGTCTGCGACGGGAACCGAGAGGAGGGTGGCGCCGAGGGTTCCACCGAACACGATCACACCGGCCGTCCCACGAAACAGGGAGCCGATGTGTCCACCTTCCATGTATTGGCCCAGCAACAGGGCGGCGAGCCCGATGCACAGGCCCGCGAGGCTCGCTCGATCCATTTCGATCACTCTCCGGTGTCGATCTCTTCGGCGGAAAAGAAGGACAGACCGAGAAGTTTTCGCCTCCAATGCAGGATGCGCGCTTTGATCTCGTCACCGCTTTCGAGAACGCGCATGCGTTCTCCCGATTGCAGGACCACGATCGTGTCGTGCAGTGCTTCGATCCATTGGATCTGGTCATCGTTGAGCATGACCTGGTCGCCGTCGGACTTCGTGACCCAGATCATGTGAACGGTTCTCGATGGCGTTTCATCAGATCGAATCGAAGCCCCAGATGAAGAGTGGCCATGGCAGATGTCGCCCGATCGCGTTGCGGGTCGCCGCGTTGAGGCCCAGCGCCAGACTTCGGGGCAGGGCGGGGCCGAAGAGCAGTGAAAGCGCATTGGGGGCGGAGAGCGGAAAACGTCGCCCAGGCATTTCGAAGACGAACTCTGCATCCGACGCATCGGAGCAGGTGAGTCGCATGTCCGCGAGCGCCTCCGTCCCTTCGCTCAGTGACTCCCAGACGGCGTCGACATCGAGAATTCTCATCAGGCCGAAGCTGCCCGGATTGGGGCGCGCACCTGCTCGGCGCAAGGCGACCGTTGCCCTTTCATGGATGGGGCCTTCGAGGACGATCAACTCATCGAGTTCGCACGCAAACGTTTCGATACACGCTCCGACTCCGGCCGGGTCCCCCGCCCACTCGTGAACGACGCCGCCGAGGTCGTCGCCACGGCCCATGCTCGCGTAGGCGAGGACGCGCTCTTCTCGCACGGCGACACAGGTTCGGGAGTCCGGCGCCGCCGCAAGCCGGCGCAACTCCCCCTGCTCGCGTACGTGGCGGGTCGGCTTCGACGCATAGAGGGTTTCGAGTTCGAACCAGTCGTGGGGTTGTGCGGGACGCACTTCGATCGAGTCGTCGGCTGCGAGCTGAGCACGTCGCACCAGTTCGCGATCGATGACGTAGAAGTTTTCGATGCCCGCCCGATGGAAACCCTGCCGGGTATAGAAGGAGTCGAGGTCGCTCCACAGCACCGCGACGCTGGCCCCTTGTTCTCGCAGCCGATCGATCCCGGCTTCGATGGCGAGGCGCGCTGCGCCGCGGCCGCGGAAGGCGGGGTCGGTGTACACCATGCCGATCATGCCCAGTTCGAGCCGGCGGCCGAGGGCTTCGACCGTGATCGTTCTCGTCAAACAGTGACTCGCATGCTTTTCGCCTTCGCGGACGAGAACGTGCTGCTGGCACTCAGCCGCTGGATCGCCCTGGTGGAGAACGGGGGCAAACTCCGCTTCGAGTCGCCCCTCGCGTCCGGCACGCAGGCCGTGGTCGAGCCAGCGGAGCAACTCCCGCCTTTCTTGCTCCCGAACGGATGCCACGCGCAGGGGCTCTTGTGTAGACGCAGCTGCGCGCACGCGATCGTTCGCGGCGCCCATGCCGGTCCTGGTGTCGTGCGACGGCTGGGAAGATCCGGTTTCCATGTGCGGATCCCGGGTGCAAGTTCGGTGCCCCGCTGAGAGGAGCTTCTCGCGTCGTT
>JASMLK010000037.1 GCA_030748735.1 Myxococcota bacterium
GCGCATAAGTAACGTTCGAAAAGAAAGTCTTGAAGCGAGGCTTCGCGTCAACGACTTCACTCAACACGCAAGGCAGACTTTGAAGCGAGCGCATCCGATGCGTCGCGAACGATGTGCGACGAAACTCGAAGCAAGACGCGCATTGCAGCCAAGTTGTCTCGAGCAACACAACGAAGACGAACACAGCAGCGCGGTGTTGATCAACCAGACGACGCCTTTGAAACGCCTTTCGCTGCGCTGCTTGATTGCAGAATCAGACGCGACAACAAGCGAACGCTGCGCGTGAAAGCAGAGCGATTCCGTAACCTTGCGGTGCTGCTGCGACTGGCGCAACGAACCGCGGTTCTCGGCCCCCGCCACGCGACGACGCCCTACGCTGCACGCGAGCCACATGAGGTGGGAAGGCGGTTTCGGCCAGCAAAACCGCGTTACATGACTCGAAAAACAGTACGGCGCAACGCGTTCAGGCCGCGTTGCGCCGCATAAAACGACTCAATTCTGTGGTGAATTGGGAACGTTGGTTCCCAGGTCGAAGCGTCAGCCGGCTCTTTGAAGATGCTGGCTGCTCTTCGAAATAGCCGAACTAGCGCTTTCGCTTGTGGCGCTGGCGCTTCAGCAGCTTTCGCTGCTTGTGCTTGCGCATCTTCTTGCGGCGCTTCTTGATGACACTACCCACTTCGCAGTCTCCAATTTCGCGAGCGCGCATTTTTAGTGGGTTGTGGCCGGGAAGTCAAGCGTGAGCCGGTGAGGCCGCAACAGCGTGTCACGCAGCGACTCTTCCTCGCCCGAAGACGTGTTTCGCTGACCCGAGCCAGCGATTGACGAAGTGCCGACGCGGCAGGAAGCCCAGCACGGGTTCGACGCGGCGTCCCAGACCATCGAGCGCTTGCTGGATCTCGCCGTTGGCCGGATCGATCATCTGCCCGCGGAGCAGGAACCGCCGACCCTCGGCCTTGAAGCCGAAGTGGAGGTGCACGCGCGCCAGGTTGAGATAGACCTCGGGGTTGAAGAACTCCTGCTTCGACGCCGAGGTGCAGAGCGCGAGCCCATCCTCGAAGCGACGCTCGCAGATCGCCAGACACACACCCAGATACGAACGCGCTCGCGCGTTTTCGGGGTCGCTATCGACCGCCGACTGAAAGTGTTCCCGGGCGGGTTCGTAGTTGCCCGCGTCGAACACTTCGAGACCGCGCTCGAACGCCGTCGTCACTGGAACGTCCCGCCCTTCGATTTGCTCGCCCATGCCCCATCGACTCCCGGGTCTCACGGACCCTCAAGAAGACTCTCTCGCGCACACGGGCAAGCTCTGGAGAGAACCCGGAACGCATTCACTGACCTTCTCGAAAGCAAGCGACATGCCGCGGCCGCCAATGCGCAATGGCTGGCGTAAGTACCCGGGATGCCGTTGGCGGGTCGTTGGGCGGCCGACACACGGCCCCGAGCGCGGTTACGAAACCGTGACTCGGGTAACCGATTGCGTCACCCGCAACGCGTCGCTTCTGATCGCACTGAACCCGGCCGTGCGAATCGCCGCCCGGCTGTCACGAGCGGCGGTGGAACCCGCTGACGACCCGAGCACGAGTCTGCGCCCCCGCGCGAATTCATTCCGCGTATCCGGAACTCGCTGTCGCAACTGCGCGCAATCCTCAGTATTCGATGATCTCGAGGATGTAGCGCTTCTTCTCTTTGCCACTGGCAGCGGCCATCAACGTACGAATCGCTGATGCGTGGGCGCCACCCTTCCCGATGACTTTCCCGAGGTCTTCCTTTGCAACACGAAGTTCGAGAACGTGAGCGTGTTCTCCAACGACTTCCTTGATCTGCACTTCGTCCGGATGATCGACGAGCGATCGGACGATGTCCTCGATGATCTGCCTCATACCCAACTCCCCGGTTGCGAGAACCCGATCCGAGTTGCTTTCAGAGCGTGCGGGCGCTGACCAACCACGCTTCACCGATCTCGCATCACGCGTCTCGCGGTGTCCAGTGTACCCTCTCGCGGTCGAACCCTGCGCGCCTTTCGCGAACCCGCAAGAACACGGTCATTCGTTTCACGCAGTCACCCCTCAGGGTCGATGCAAGGTTTCCGCCAGCGCGGACCCGCGCAACGGGTGAAGACCCGGGGCGGCGGGTCAATAATCTATCAACCGACCCGCAGGCACCGAGCGTTCGGGTCGTTTCCGATCCAAACCGGCCAGCTCGATCGCCCGCTTGGACCCCCGCACACTCGATTCCTCACACCTTCGAACGTCCCATTCCGCCTCCCGTGGTCTGCCAACAGCGATGCGGGCGCGTGCAGGCGGCCGCCTCTTCGTTGAGCAACTGATCGGCAGCTCAGGAGAACCCCTTACGTCCTTATGGGAAATATCCGGGGAACCCTGGGGCGTTCTGCTCACGCGACCGGGCCAGTGTCAGCCGTGCGACACGGGGTCGATCCAGACGGCGATCTGCGGTACCGACTGCTGGATGCCTGTGCCACGTACGAGCCCCTCTTTGCGCGTGTCGTGATCGCGACCCGCTTGTCCTCTCGCCCGGTCGCTGCGTCGCCCCGAAGCTGAGGTGTGCGGGTTCGCGCACGTCGGCGCGAATCTCGACAGGACCTCCAGGATGGCGAGCACCACCAACGCCCAGACGCCCCCGGTCATCACGACCCGCATCTTGCGTCGTCTGCTCGCGAGCGGAGTCCACTATCGCGTCGAGCGCATGCTCGAGCGCATCCACCCCGCCGACCTGGGCCCCCTGCTCGCGGATCTGACGCCCGACGAGATCCGCACCGTCATCGATCTGTTGTTCAAGCAGCATCGCGCGGCTGCGATGTTGAAGGAACTCCCGCCGGAGCTCCTGCCCGAAGTCTTCGAAGCCGTTTCCGATCAGCGCATGGTCGACCTGCTCGGCCGCGTCGAACTCGACGACATGCTCGAGCTGATCGACGGCATCCCGGAAGAACGGCGCGAAGCCGTGCGCGCCATGCTGCCCGACGCCACGCGGGAAACCCTGCGCAAGGCCGAAATCTACCCGGCCAGCAGTGCCGGCCGGGCCATGACCACGGCCTACACCGCCCTCGACGAAAAGATGACCGCGCAGGAGGCGATCGATTCGATCCGCGCCAGCGGCGAACTCGACGAATCGATCCTCTACCTCTACGTGGTCGACGAAGAGCGGCGTCTGAAAGGCGTGGTTCCGATTCGTCGGTTGGTCGCTTCGCCGCCAGACCGCCCGTGTAGCGACATGATGATCCGGCAGGCGATCAGCACGCCGCCCGAGGCCGACCAGGAAGAAGTTGCCCGCCTCGTTGCGCGTTATGACCTGCTCGCGATTCCCGTGACCGACGTCGACGGCACCCTGCTCGGGGTCATCACCGTCGACGACGTGATCGACGTCATCACCGAAGAAGCCACCGAGGACATGTACCACCTCGCCGGCCTGCAGGAAGAAGACCGCATCTTCACCCGCCCCGGCCAGTCGGTGCGCAAGCGTCTGCCCTGGATGCTCGCGAACCTCGGCACTGCCTTCGCCGCAGCCTGGGTGGTCGGCCTCTTCCAGCAGACGATCGAAAAGCAGGTTGCCCTCGCGGTGCTCCTGCCGGTCGTTGCGGGCATGGGGGGCAACGGCGGGATTCAGACGCTCACGGTGATCACGCGCGCCATCGCGCTGGGTGAAATCGAATTCTCGAGCGGCCTACGTGCCGTGGGGAAGGAATTCCTGGTGGGGATGTTCCTCGGTGCGATCACCGGGGTCGCGAGCGCCGGCGTCATCTATCTGTGGCAAGGCGATCCGGTGCTCGGGTTCGTGATCTTCACCGCGATGGTGGCCACGATGGCCATCGCAGGCTTGCTGGGCGCCACCGTGCCGCTCGCCCTCAAGGGTCTGGGCCAGGACCCCGCACTCGGTTCGGGGGTCGTGGTGACCTTCTTCACCGACGCCTTCGGCTTCTTCTCGTTTCTCGGGATCGCGACGCTGATGATGGATCAGCTGCTCTGAACGCCCGCGCAAGCGCCCTGAACCAGACCGGCGATCAGGACGCGACCTTGCGTCGCTGCCAGCCGTCTTCTTCGAGAATCAGCTCGTAGGTGGGCCAGAACTCGAGATCGAGCTTGAGGGTGATGACCTCGAAGCTCCCATCGAGATCGACCGTCTTGATGCGCACGGGACCGCGATCGGGCTTGTCCTCCACCGCGCGCAGGAACGCGTCGAGATCCGGGGTGGGCTGACCGTCGACCTCGATGATGCGCCGGGTCGCCCGAAGGCCGTAGCGGTTGGCGGGTGAGCCGTACCAGAAGCGGGCGACATACACGCCCAGACGCGGCAGTTTGCGCTGGGTCGCGACCGCACGCGGCGGGCGCTGCAACAACGTGCCCGCCCACAACAGCGCGCGTTCGGTCCCACGTCCCTCGAGCAGGCTCGTCTTGGTGACGACTTCGATTTCCTCGTCGTCGCGCAACAGCCGCAGCTTCACTTCCTTCGACTGACACGCGCGCTCGATCTGGCCGAAGTCGGTGACCAACTCGCCGTCGACTTCGAGCAGCAGGTCGCTGTCTTTGACCACGTCGCGGGCCGGGCTGTCATAACTCATGCGCACCACTTTCAGCAGCCGCGGAGAGGACGGATCATGTGCTTCGACGCGCGTGGCCCGCGCGTCCGAAAGGCCCAGGTCACGCGCGTCCGCGATGCTGACCGGACGGAACTCGATGCCGAGGCTGCGCCAACCCACCGGTCGGCCTTCGCGCAACGGCTCGACGATCTCGATCACCCGATCGATCGGAATCCCCACGAAGAACTGCCGCATGTTCTTGCCGTGGCCGTTGGAGTAGGAAGCCCAGAGCGCGTGCACGCGCCCCTTGCCGTCCGCGAGGACACCACCAATCGTCGCGGGCGAATCGGTCACCCGATAGCCCTCGAGGTTGCGGTCGCGGAAACGCGGCGGATAGGTGAGCGAAAGGCCCACCGGCTCGAGGCCCGAGATCTCGGTTTCTCGCGAGATCAACTTCTCGCGCAGGCTGAGCCCGACGAGCCAGATGTCATCGCCCGCGGCCAGAGACCTGGGGCGCAGTTCGGCGCTCCGCACCGGGGTGTCGCCGAGCAGGCTCGGGTCGTAGCGCACGACGGCCAGATTGTGTTCGGGATGCAGATACACGACCTCACCCGGCACGGTGATCGAACCACCGAAGGTGAGCTTCAGGTCACCCATCGCGATCGGTACGGTTTCGCGGTCGACGACCACCAACCCCTTTTCGGCATCGACGATCAGCCCGGCGCCCTGGAAACCCTCGCCGTGCACGCCGTCCATGCGATACGGGATGTCGTAGGTCACCATCGCCATCGAGGGCGCAAGCGTTCGCAGCGCGCGGTCGCCCGTGTCGGTGAAACGGGTGGTGGCGGGTTCCCGGGGCTCGGGGTCGGGCGGGGCCGGTGACGTTTCGCAGGGCCAGCGCCCCGCGCGATCGTCGCGAACACAGCGCTGCATGGTGAACCAGGTGCGGTCGACCCGAACGATCGAAACCACCGTCGTTCGTGGATTTCGCAGCGAGTAGTAGCGGAGCGGCACGCGTGCGCCGTCGGGCTTGCCAGCCATTTCCCGTTCGAAGTCGCCCAACGTCGAAACGCTGACGCCATCGACCTGGACGATCACGCTGCCCGCGGCGATGCGCGCCTTGCCCAGGGCATAGCCGGGCGACGAAACGTACACCCCGCCCACCGGCACGTGGTTGTTGCGCGCCTGCTGGTACGAGAGTTCGTTGAGGATCCCACCACCGAATTCGAGGTAGCGCGAAGGACTGATCGCGTGCAGATCCCCGACTTCGACCTGCACGGTGAGCGCCTGCCCGCCCCGTTCGACTTCGAGTTCGATCTTGTCGCCCACGTTGGCGTCGAGGACCGCTTCGATGGGGATGAAGGACGTCACCCACTCGCCGTTCAAGCGAACCAGGATGTCTCCCGGTTCGAGCTGACCGTCCGCGGGGCCGTTCGGCACGTTGCGCGTGACTGCGATCATCCCGGTCGCGTCGGGGAAGCGCCGCCGCACTTCGGCTTCGGTTTCGGGACGGAGGCCCAGGCGTCGAAGTTCGTCATAGGGGCGGTAGTTGAGCGTGGTCTGCAGGGTGCCGCGCGTTACCGGTTCGTCGCTTTGGAGCCGCTCGAGTGCGCGTACGGCTCGATCGAGAGGGAGATAGAAGCTCGAGGCCGCCGAACGCGAACCACCCGCGTTGATCGCAATGACGTCGCCGTCGATGTCGACCACCGGCGAGCCCGACGACCCACCCGACGTGCTCGACGCCGCCTGGAAGTAGAACGTGTTGAAGTCGTTGTAGCCCTTGCGTCCGTAGGTGGGCGCATCGCGGTCGAGGCGCGCGATCGTGCCGGCGAGAAACGCCAGCTTTTCACCGGCGTCGTTGCCAACGACGCGGATCTCGACGCCAACGTCCGCCTTGTCGGGGCGCAGCTTCAGTTCCTTCACGTCCATGAAGCGAACGTCTTCGGGGTCGAAGCGATAGAAGCCGAAGTCGTGCACGGGGTCGCGATAGATCGCGTGGATGTCGACTTCTTCGTTGTTGAGAAAGACGGCTTCGCTCACCACCGGGCCGGGCATGACGACGTGCCGGTTGGTGAGCAGGATGCCGCGTTCGGCGTCGATAACGAAGCCCGTGGCGGTCATGTAGCCGGTCGAGTTGGAATCGAACGAACGCGGAGCGCTCACGCGAATCACCACGACCGAGGGCGCGACCTGGTCCAGCACCTGCTGCCAGCCGTTGGGCGCCGCCGTCGCAGTCGCCGCGCAGAGCAGCAGGGGGAGCAAGAATTTCATCATGTCAGGACGATCCGACCTCGGGGGCCACGCGGGCCAGGTAGTTGGCGACGTACTTGCCGAGAATGTCCGCTTCGAGATTCACCGGGGCACCGGGCGTGAGTTCACCCAGGGTGGTGACTTCGAGGGTGTGGGGAATCAAGGCGACATGGAACCCATCGTCCCGCGCCACCACCACCGTGAGGGACACCCCCTGCACCGTGACAGATCCCTTGTCGACCAACTGCGCCGCCAACTCGCGTGCGCATTCGACATGCAGTTCGACGTCGTCGGCGTTTCGCTTGAGTTCGCGAACGCGCCCCACCCCATCGACGTGTCCCTGCACGATATGACCGTCGAAGCGACCGTCGGCGCGCATGGCGCGCTCGAGATTCACGTGGCTTTCCGCTTCGAGAGCGCCTAGCGCGGTCTTCTCGAGGGTTTCGCGCACGGCATCGAAACTCACGTGCGGCCCGTCGATCTCACACACGGTGAGGCAGGCGCCATTCACCGCGATGCTGTCGCCGAGTTTCGTGCCTTCGAGCACTTCGGGGGCATGCACGCGCAGGCGACGCCCCTCGCCTTTTTTTTCCGTCGAAACGACCGTTCCGACGGTTTCCACGATTCCAGTAAACATTCACTCTCACTCGCTGGGGGGGCGCGGCGAGAGCATCCCGTATCTGGCAGCAACGCGCGAGCGCGGTTTCAGCCGGAGCGGCGGGTGTCGATCTCGTGGAGCATGCGATCACGCACCTGGCCGTAATCCGCCGGCAATTCGATCGGCGGGTTCGCGTGCTCGGGGACGTGATCCGCGAGCGCCATGTTGTGATAGTCGAGCTTGAAGTCGACGAACTTCAGCCCGTGCGCGGTCGAAATCACCACGACCCGATCGTCCGGCTTGATCAAGCCGCGGTCGACCAGCTTGCGGGTCGCCGCGATCGCCACCCCGGTGTGGGGGCAATTGAACAGCCCTGTGCGATCGGCGGCCGCACAGGCTTCGACGATTTCCCCTTCGCTCGCCTGCTCGACGACGCCGTCGTAGCGGCGCAGGGCATCGATCGCCTTCTTGATCGAAACGGGGTTCCCGATCTGGATCGCCGACGCCACGGTGGTGCGCGCCGCGATCGGTTCGAAGACCTCGAAATCCTTCAGGTAGGAGAGGTAGAGCGGGTTGGCGCTCTCGGCCTGGGCGACGCAGATGCGCGGCTTTCGCTTGATCAGCCCGAGCTCGAGCATCATGTCCAGGCCCTTCGCCAGCGCCGAAACGTTGCCGAGGTTGCCGCCGGGGATCACGAGCCAGTCCGGCACTTCCCATTGGAACTGCTGGACGATTTCGGTCGAGATCGTCTTCTGCCCCTCGATCCGCAGGCTGTTCATCGAATTGGCGAGGTAGACACCGTCCTTCTCGGCCACCTGACGCACGATCTCCATGCAGCCGTCGAAGTCGGTGTCGAGGGCGAACACGATCGCGCCGTTCGAGACGGGCTGGATCAACTGCGCCATCGAGATCTTGCCCCTGGGCAGGAAGACGATGGACGGGATGCCCGCCGCCGCCGCGTAGGCGGACAAGGCCGCGGAGGTGTCGCCGGTCGATGCGCAGGCCACTGCGGGGATCTCCTTCCCGCGCGAGATCATGTCGTTCACCATGGAAACCAGGACCGTCATGCCGAGGTCCTTGAACGAACCGGTGTGCGAGTTGCCGCAGAGCTTGAGCCAGAGGTCTTCGACCCCGATCTCGCGGCCGAAGCGTTCAGCCCAGAAGAGATTGGTATTGCCCTCGTACATCGACACGACGTTGTTGCTGTCGATTTCGGGCAGGATCCATTCCTTCATGCACCACACACCCGAGCCGTAGGGCCATTCGCTACCGCCGCGGCGCACTTCGAAGCGCTGCTTCCATTCTTCGGCCGCCACCTTCTTGAGTTCGTCCATGTCGTGGACGACCTGCAGGAGCCCGCCCCCCGCGTCCGTGTAGACGATTTCGTCGAGGGCGTGACGCTCACTCGGGTCGTCGAGACTCTCGAACCAGGCCTTGTACTGGGGCTTCTCGTTGACTGCCGACATTTCGCCTCTCCTCGGCTTCACTTTCGTGGGTCGCCGCGGTTTTCGGTGCTGCGATGACCGCGCTGCGCCCCCTGCACTCTACGGCAAGGATGCGCGGCCACCGGCCAGCTTGCGAATCAGAGATCCTCTTCGATGCGAATCACGTTCGACGCTGCGGTCACTTCCGCCAGGGTGTCGATCGTCTTCAGAGCGTCGCGCATGTTCGATTCGCGGACTTCGTGGGTCCAGAGTACGACGGGCACCGAGACCTCGCCGGGTGACGCCCCCTGCTGGTGAATCGACTCGATCCCGACGCCCTGCTCGCCCAGCGCGCCCGTAATCTTCGCCAGGACGCCCGGGCGGTCGAGGGCTTCGATGCGCACGTAGAAGCGCGACACGAGATCTCCCAGCGCTCGGAGGGGTTTCGGCTTCAGGGTCTCCTGGGGGAAGGCGAGCGGGGCGACACGCCCCGACTGCTCGCGCCGCACCTCGCGCGCGATCTCCATCAGGTCGCCCACCACCGCGCCCGCGGTCGGCATCTCGCCGGCGCCCGCGCCGTAATAGAGGGTCGGCCCGACGGCGTCGCCACGAATCGCGACGGCGTTCATCGCCGCGTCGACGTTGGCGAGCATGCTCGACCGCGGGATCAAGGTCGGGTGCACCCGCGACTCGATGGTTTCGCTGCCGTCGGCTTCGACGTGGCGCTTGGCGATACCGAGCAACTTGATGCGATAGCCATTCGACTCGGCACTTTCGAAATCGAGCGGGGTGAGCTGGCTGATGCCCTCGGTCGGAATCGACTTGAAGTCGAGGGTCGAGCCGAAAGCCATCGAGGTCAGCAGGGCGAGCTTGTGGGCGGCGTCTACGCCTTCGACGTCGAAGGTCGGATCGGCCTCTGCGTAGCCGAGTTCTTGCGCCTGCTCGAGCACGACCTCGAAGTCGGCCCCGGTGCGCTCCATTTCGGTGAGTACGAAGTTCGTGGTGCCGTTCAGAATGCCGTAGAGGCTCTGGATTTCGTTCGCCGCGAGCCCCTCACGCAAGGCGCGCAGCACCGGGATGCCACCACCCACCGCCGCCTCGAACGCGACGTCGACGCCCTTCTGCGAAGCTGCGCCGAAGATCTCGTTGCCGTGCACGGCGAGCAACGCCTTGTTGGCGGTGACGATGTGCTTGCCCGCGTTGATCCCGTCGAGGCAGAGCTTGCGCGCGAAGTCGTAGCCGCCAACGAGTTCGACCACGATGTCGACGTCGGGGTTCGTGACGAGGGCCGGAGCATCGCTGTCGAAGCGAATGTCGCCGAGGTCGATGCCGCGGTCACTTTCGAGGTCGAGGTCCGCCACATGGACCAGGTCGAGGGGAAAGCCCAGTCGCTGGGCGATCACATCGTGATTGTTGATCAAGACCTTCGCGACACCGGCCCCGATGGTCCCGAAACCGACGAGACCGACAGTTACACCTTTGCTTGCCATGACTTCCTCTTGGAGTTGAATTGGATTCGCCGCGCGCACGGCGAAGGTCGCGAATCGCGATCCCACTCGGGGCTCTCGACCCGCTCAGGGCTGCTAATCCCGCTCAGATCTGTGGCGTCGCATCGCGCAAGAAGCGACGGATCCCGCGCACGGCCTGCCGAATGCGATGCTTGTTCTCGACGAGGGCGAAGCGCACGTAGCCCTCACCCGTTTCACCGAAGCCGATGCCCGCCGAAACGGCGACCTTCGCTTCCCTGAGCAAGACCTTCGAAAACTCGAGGGAGCCCAGGTGCTGGAACGACTCGGGGATACGCGCCCACACGAACATCGTGGCCTTGGGCTTTTCGATTTCCCACATGCCTTCGCCGGGCTGACTGAGCCCGTCGCAGAGCACATCGCGACGGTCTCGATACTCATCGACGTTGTGCTCGACGATGTCCTGCGGACCGCGCAGCGCGCTGATCGTGGCGATCTGAATCGCCTGGGGCATGCCGTAGTCGAGATAACTCTTGATGCGCGCGAGCGCGCCAACCATCTCGCGGTTGCCGCAGGCAAAGCCCACGCGCCAACCCGCGAGCGAATGGCTCTTCGAGAGCGACGTGAATTCGATCGCCACGTCCTTGGCCCCCGGCACTTCGAGAATGCTCGGCGGTCGGTAGCCGTCATAGGCGATTTCCGCGTAGGCGAAGTCGTGCAGGACCATCAGGTCGTGTTCCCGCGCAAACTCGATCACGCGTTCGAAGAACGGAAGGTCGACCACCATGGTGGTCGGGTTCGCGGGAAACGAAATCACCAACAGCTTGGGCTTGGGCCAGGTGCGCTTGATCGCGGTGTCGAGGTTCTCGATGAAGTCGGTATCGGGCGTGAGGGGCACCGCACGCAGATCACCGCCCGCGATGATGACCGAGTACTGGTGAATCGGATACGCGGGGTCCTGACACAGAACCACGTCGCCCGGCCCGACCGTCATCAACACGAAGTGCGAAAAGCCTTCCTTTGCACCAATGGTCGCGATCGCTTCGCCGTCGGGATCGAGTTCGACGTTGTGACGACGCGCATACCATTCGGTGATCGCCGCGCGCAGGTTGGGGATGCCACGCGATTCCGAATAGCGATGGTTCTTCGGGTTGGACGCCGCTTCGGCGATCTTGTCGACGAAGTGCGGCGGGCTCGGCAGGTCCGGGTTGCCCATGCCGAGGTCGATGATGTCCTCGCCGGCCCGTCGCGCGGCGCGCATCAGCGCGATCACCTCCCCCAGGCTGTACGGGGGCAGGCGCTTCAACTTATTGAAGTCGTGGCGAAACGGTTTTTGCATGGGATGGGTCCGGGAAAAGGGTTGGCGGACGGCAGGTTACAGGAGGTGGGGGGGTGGTGGAATAGCGCTGACGTGGGCTGGGGGTGCGAGTGCGGGAGACGCGCAGGGGTGGGTGGGAGGTTCCGGGGAAGTAAAACGGAGCAGTTCCTGCACACTGGTTGGTCCCCATGCCGCCTCGGTCCCCAGCGTTACTCCGAGCCCCGCAAAGAGGCGAGTCATTCCCCGGAACCCTGCCCCCCCCCCCCCGCCCGGGCCCCCCCCCCCCCCCCCCCCCCCCCCCCCCCGCCGAAAACCCCCCCCCCCCCCCCCCGGGGCACGCGCCCCCCCCCCCCCAAAAGCCCCCCCC
>JASMLK010000038.1 GCA_030748735.1 Myxococcota bacterium
GAGCGGGGGCGTGGGCACGCGGCGGGCTTCATCCTTGCGCCGGGCTGCGATCTGCAACACGAGATTCCCGAAGCGAATCTTCGGGCCATGATCAGCGCTACCCGCCGCTAGACCGGATTATTCATGAAGCCCGTAGCGAGACGGTGCAGCCCGGCCTCTTCGTGGGTCTCACGCGCCCCCGCGCGTCTGGCAATTTCGATCGTGTCGGCTTCGGATGCACCTTCGACGGCGCCATCCACGGGCTCGACCTTGCCACCCGGAAGCGCCCAGATCCCCGGTGTGCCGTCGCGCTTCGCCCGCTGTACGAGGAGGACCTCGGGGCCGTCGCGCAGGGGCACCACGGTTGCGGAAGGTTTCGGCGTGACGGGGGTCGGGTCGCTCACGAATCGGGGCCTGTCGCTGGTGGGGTGGTTCGCGGGGTCGCGCGTCGTTCGAAGACGTCGAGATAGTAACCTGGGAAGTTGGTGCGCTCTTCGCGGAAGACGAACTCGCGAACGAAGCGATAGCGCGCTCGGAACCGCGCGTCGGTCGCGATCGCATGGTCGAGGGCCTGCCCCCCGAGCAACTTGCCCTGCGTTCCGGATGTCGCGTCGCCTCCACTCGCGTCGAGGAAGGGACGTTGATTCCAGAGCACGATCAGGTCGGGATCGCGCTGCATGACGTAGTCGACCATGCCAGGCCTTTCCCCGTACTCACCGGGGAGCCGTGCGATCGTGGCGTCGTTGAGCCCCCAGAGGTCGACGGTTTCGAGTTCGCTGAAGAAGGGCACGGCACCGGCGTCCGCGATGGCGAGCAACGCATCGCGCGGCTGGCTTTCGCGCAACCAGCCGCCCAACGCGACGTGCGCACGTTCGAGCCCCTCGGCGTAGGGTCGTGTCGTGGCGACGTGCACGGTGTGACCACTGACGTTGAAGCCGATCGCCAGAACGAAGGCCGCAGCCACCACGAACCGCGCACGACCGCGCCACAGCATGCGCGCTCCCTCATCCGCGAGGATCGCGAGCGGCACGATCAGCGGCGCGAGAAAACGATGACGCCCCATCGTGTCGCTACCCGACCAGATGTCGAAGCTCACGCGGAACACGATCATCAACCACAGGGCACCGAACCAGCAGAGGGTCGAGGCGTGCTTCGCCACGAGCTGCGCCCTCACGCGCCAGGTCGCGATCAAGGCCAACACGCTCATGACCCAGAGCGCGGCGGGCGGGCTCCAGGGGTTCGCGAAGAAGAAGCGCCCGAAGTCGACGCCACCTCGCGAAAGACGCGCGAGCAGGTCTCCCGTGGCCTTCGCGTAGAAGGTGTTCGGCCAGAGCGCGCCGTAGTAGAGCACACGAAAGATCTCCTGCCCCGCGATCGGCACGCCAGCCGCAAGCACGAAGCCGCTCATCCAGCCGCGCACGCTGCGCCCGCTTCCGCGATACGCCACGGCGATCAGCGCAGGCGCCGCAGCGAGGAACGGCAACGCCTCGGGTCGCGTCCACACCATGGCGGCAACGAGTGCACCGCAAAGGCCACCGTTGCGCGTCGTCGGCGCGCGCTGCAGCGCGAGCGCCGTTTCCAGCATCAGCAGCATGAGGAGCGGCGTTTCCATGCCGTCGCCGCAATTGAGTATGAAAATCGGCTGGCATGCGAGGACGACCACGAAGACGCGCGTCGTCTCCCCCGGGCCGGGCGACGGAAAACGCACGACCCGAAACAGCATCCAAAGCGACACCAGCAGCGCGAACGCCTTGTAGCTGGCCAGTGATGTGGCCACGCTCGACACCGCGAGCGGAAGCGCTGCGAACAGCATCCAGAGAAACGAGGTGTAGCCCTCGACGCGCTCGGCCGAATTGAAGACGGGCCCCAACCCCATGGCGAGGTGCTTTGCGTAGCGGAAGGTGATGAACGCGTCGTCGAGCCAATAGCCGCTGTAGTCGGACCAGAGCAGCGCGAACGAGAAACACGCGACCGCAAGGAAGACCACGCGATGCAGGGGGGACGCGGTGAAGGGCGCAACCAGTAAACTCGCGCCGGACGCACCGGACGAAGTCGATCGGGGCGCCTCGTGCATGACGCGTATCTTAGCAGCCCGTCACAGACCCACGGGAGTTCGTACCTTGTTGAACCGCGCAGTCGTGCTCGCGCTCCTGGGGACCCTCCTCGCCACGTCGAGCCTCGCGGTACTGATCGACGCCGGCGACGGACGCGGCAACACGAAGGCCCCTTCCCCCGACCCGGGCTGGGCGCACATCGGCATGGGAAACGGGTTGACGGTCACCTACCTCGGCGAGGGCTGGGTGCTGTCGGCGGCCCACGTCGGTGAGGTCAAGGTCCGTATCGGTGGCACGAACTACGACCCGATCGCCGGCTCGCGCGTCGAGCTGAAGCACTCCGGTTCGACACCGAGCGACGTCGAACTCTTTCGTATCGCGCCCTACCCCGCGGCACTTCCCAAGCTTCCGATTCGCGAACACGCCCTGTCGGGCGGCGAACTGGCACTCATGGTGGGGCTCGGTCGCGAACGCGGCGAGACACTCGCCTGGAAGAAGCCCGGCGTGAAGGACGGCTATCGCTGGGCCGCAACCAAGAGACAGCGCTGGGGCACCAACATCGTCGAAGCCAGCGGGCTCGACATCGTGGCTTTCGGCAAGACGACCCGCTCCTTCCTCACCGAGTTCACGGCGGGCGGCACGAGTTTCGAGGCCCAGGCGACCCAGGGCGATTCGGGCGGTCCGGTCTTCACCCGCAAGGGCCCCGGCTGGGAACTCGCGGGCGTGATCTGGGGCGTCGCGGGGTTGCCCGGCCAACCGACCGAAACCGTCGTCTACGGCAACCGCACCTTTGCGGCGGACCTGTCCTGGTACCGCGAGCAGATCATCGAAATCATGACGCCCGCCTGCGGCAACGGGCACGTCACGATCGACGAGCAATGCGACGACGGCAACAACGTGGACGGCGACTGTTGCTCTGCGACCTGCACCTTCGAAGCCGCCGACGCGGCCTGCGACGACGGCCTCTACTGCAACGGTGAAGACCGCTGCAACGACGCGGGACAGTGTGTCCCGACCGGGGTCGACCCCTGCGACGACGGCGACGCCTGCACCGAGGACGTGTGCAACGAACCGGCAAGTTGCCACCGCACGCCGATCGAGGGACCCACGTGCGGGCCCAGGGCCAACGGGGAGCCCCCGGATGGCTCGGCCCGCGGCCCTTTGCTACCGACTCGGGCGTCATGAGCATTGAAAACGTCGGTTTCGTGGGTTGGCGAGGCATGGTGGGCAGCGTGCTGCTCGACCGCATGCGCGAAGAAGGTGACTTCGCCGGGCTCGTCCCCGAGTTCTATTCCACCTCCCAGGTCGGCGATGCGCCGCCGGACGTCGGCTGCGAAGCGCCGCCCCTGCGCGACGCCTTCGACCTCACGTCACTCGCGCGCCACGACGCCATCGTCACGTGCCAGGGCGGCGACTACACGAAGCAGGTCCTGCACGACCTGCGCCAGTCCGGCTGGCAGGGCTATTGGATCGACGCCGCACGCTTCAAGCGCATGGACGACGACAGCGTCATCGTGCTCGACCCGGTGAACCGCGACGTGATCGACCGCGGCATCGAGACGGGCGTCAAGAACTACATCGGTGGCAACTGCACCGTGAGCCTCATGCTGATGGGCCTCGGCGGCCTGTTCGAAAACGACTGGGTCGAGTGGATGACCGCGATGACCTACCAGTCGGCTTCGGGCGCGGGGGCCAAGGGCATGATCGAGTTGACCCGCCAGATGCGCATGCTGACCGACGGCGCGGGCGACCTGCTCGACAACCCCGCCTCGACCGCCCTCGAGATCGACAAGCGCCTCGTCGAGATCACTTCCGGCGAGGGATTCCCGATCGATGCCTTCAGCGTGCCGCTGGCCGGCAGCCTGATCCCGTGGATCGACGTGAAGACCGACGAAGGCACCACGATGGAAGAGTGGAAGGGACACTCCGAAGGCAACAAGATCCTCGGCACCGAAACGCCGATTCCGATCGACGGCATCTGTGTTCGCGTGGGTGCCATGCGCTGCCACAGCCAGGCCTTCACGATCAAGCTCCGCCAGGACGTCCCGATGGACGAGATCGAAGATGCGCTCGCCAAGGCGAACGATTGGGTCTCGTTCGTGCCCAACGACATGCAACCCACCCGCGAACAACTCTCTCCGGCAGCGGTCACGGGAACGCTTACGATCCCGGTCGGGCGCGTGCGGAAGCTGCGCATGGGCGGCGACTATCTCGGCGCGTTCAGTGTTGGGGATCAGTTGCTGTGGGGGGCGGCGGAGCCTCTGCGCCGAATGCTGGGGATCTTGCGATCCGCGGTTTGAGCGGGGCGTGTAGCGCGGAATGATGGGCGGGGTCCCGGGTGTGAGGGGGGCACGTGCTCAGACATCCTCGCCGCACAGGCCGGGTGCATGGCCCGGCTTGGGTGGGCGGCTGCGGAACCAAGCAGACACGAGCTACGCGGTAGTGCGGCGAGGACTGTCTGAGCACGTGCCCCCCTCACACCCCTGACCCGCCCCGCTCGCCGCAAAAGAACAACCGAGAAGCGCCCTAGGCCGCCTCCCCTTCATGCTCCTCGGCGACGAACCTCTTGTCCCGCAGCCGCTTCAACAACCCTTCCGGCCCATCCCGACTGATGATTTCCTTGAACTGGGTCCGGAAGTTCGAGATCAGACTGATCCCTTCGATGACGACGTCGATCACCTTCCACCCCCGGCTTCGATTCCGCATCCGATAATTCATGTCGATGCCATCCGCTGCACCACCAATGATCATCGTCATCACGGTGACATCACCGCGCTTCTCGACGCGCGCCTTGCGAAAATCGACCTTCTCGTTCGCGTAACGCAGGAGCCGCTTTCCGTAGCTGCGCGACAGATAGACCTTGAACTCGTTTTCGAAGTCCTTCTGTTGTTCCTTGTTGAACTTCTTGAAGTTGCGGGCGAGGACCAGGCGGGAGATCGTGCCGAAGTCGAACTCGCCGAAGACGATCTTCTCGAGGGACTTGATCTTCGTGTCGTCGTCGACGCCCTGCTTGCTGAGTTCGCCGAGTACGCGGTCGACGAGGCTCCTCACTGCGGTGCGCGCTTCTGCGGTGGCCTCGTCGCCGGTGGCCTGGATGCGGGCCGGGTCGGCGGCCAGGGCCGGAGCCGCGACGAATGACAGCGCGAGCGCTGCGGCCGCCCCGAGGGTGGCGAAGCGGTCGAACAACGAACCGGTGTTGCGAGTCATATGGGAGTCTCCTGGTCGGCTGAGGAGTCGTGGAAAGAAGCTTCGGAGTCGCCCGGCTCTTCTTCTTCGAATTCGTCGAACTCTTCGTCGTCGAAGAAATAGAGGTCGTCTTCGTCGACATCTTCTTCGACGTCCCCATTGGCGATTTCATTCGCCCGATTCTGCAGGTAGGCGTCGCGCACGAAGATGTAGTAGTCGAACGCATCCCGGCGACTTTGCTCGACTTCTTCGAGGTAGATCGCGCGCGTGTTGAGCAGCTGCGTGCCCGTCGTGATGAAGCTCCCCCACCAGGGCATGAGGTACGAATACCCACCACTCGAGCTGTCGGCGGCCAGGCCCACGGTTCCACGCGGCGTCGAAGGGCCGAAGAAGGGCAATACCAGATAGGGCCCCGAATCGACGCCCCACACCGCGAGGGTCTGGTCCCAGTCCTCGTCTTCCTCGGGCACGCCATCCATCGACGCCACATCGACGAGCCCGCCCAGGCCGAAGATCGTGTTCGCGACGAAGCGCACGAGGTCGACGTGTGCGCGGCGCGGTTCACCCTGCAAGAGGTTGTGCACCATGATCACCGGGCGATTGACGTGATCGAAGATGTTGCGAATCCCGGTCTGCACGAACTCGGGAAAGACGAAGTCCCAGGCCGTGGCGACGGGGATCAGCACGTAGTGATCGAGGCCCTCGTTGAACGCGTGGGTCTTGCGGTTCATCTTTTCCCACGGGTCGGACTCGGGCGGCGTCGCACACCCCCAGACCAGCAGCGCGGTGAGCACGACGGCCCCGCGCAGCGCATGACCCACTTCCCCACGCGACCGCGGCAACGCTAGTCGTCCTCCGTCGATCCGTGGACGAAGGCACCGATCAGCGCTTCGAGGTTGAGTGCGCTTTCGGTGAAGTCGAGATCGTCGCCATTCACGAGCATGTCGATCTCTCCGCCGGGTTCGAGGGCAATGAACTGGTTGCCGAGCAGGCCCGAGGTGCGGATCGAAGCCGAAGTGTCGATCGAGAGTTCGAGGTCGTCGCGCACGTCGAGCATGACCCGAGCGCGCAGATCTTCGTCGAGGACGATGTCCGTCACCTGCCCGACCTTCACACCAGAAATGACCACCGGCGCGCGCGCGGTGAGCCCTCCGATCTCATCGAAGGTCGCAACGAGCTCGAAGCCACGGGGCCCCGTATACGACACGCCGCCCGTCTGAAGAGAGAGGTACGCGATGGCGCCCAGGCCGATCACCACGAAGACACCGACGATGAAATCCCTGCGTGTCGATTGCATGCTGCTTCCTTCCGCTCGCGCGCGGGGCTTCCGAGTCAGACGCCCCAGAGCGCGGTAATGAAATAGTCGCTGAAGAGGATCGTGACTGAGCCGATCACCACGGTCGAAGTCGTGGCCCGACTCACGCCCGCGGCGTTCGGCGCGCTCGTATAGCCGCGATGGGTCGAGATCAGGCCGATGATCATGCCGAAGATCCAGGCCTTGAGAACACTCCCCACGATGTCCTCGCGAAAGTCGACCGAATCTTCCAGGCTCGCGATATAGGCGCCCCCGTCGAGGCCCAGCAACTCGACACCGACGATATAGCCTCCGTAGATCGCGCAGACGATGAAGATCGCCGAGAGCAGCGGCATCACGAGGGTCATCGCAACCGCCTTCGGCAGGACCACGAAGTGGATCGGATTCACGCTCATCATGCGCAGCCCGTCGAGTTGTTCGGTCGCCACCATCGCGCCGATCTCCGCCGCGACCGACGAGCCCGCTCGCCCCGTCACGAGTAGCCCCGTGAGCACCGGGCCCAGTTCGCGAATCAGCGACAAGCCCACGACCGCGCCAAGGCTCTGCTCCGCGCCGAAGCGCACGAGCGTCGTGTAGCCCTGCAGTCCGAGTACGGCGCCGACAGCGAAGCCCGAGGTCGCGATCAGAACCAGCGACAAGAAACCAAGGTCGTAGATCGCTTCGATGGTGCGCGCGATGCGCGGCGGCGGGCGAAAGAGATTACGCACGACGTCGCTGCCGAAGCGCGTGATGTTGCCGAGGGCGGAAACGAACCCGAGGGTCTGCCGGCCGAGGTCGCTGACGGGGTTGCTCACGACGCCGCCTCCGCGTCCGACAACGTCTTGAGATAGGCCGCACCATCGGCCCCGATGAAGTCGTGGATCTCGGAATCTTCGCTCATCGCGAGTTCGCGCGGGGTTCCCGAGACCGCCGCCTTGTCCTTCAACAAGATGATGCGGTGCCCCATGCGCAGAGAAGACGCCATGTGGTGCGAGGTCACGATCACCGTCAAGCCGCGCTCGCGATTGAGCCGCGTGAGCAGCCCTTCGATGCGCTCGACGTTCGGTGGGTCGAGGCCGGAAAACGGTTCGTCACACAGCAGCACCTCGGGGCTTTCGATGATGGCGCGCGCGAGTGCCGCCCGGCGCAGCATCCCGCCCGAAAGCTCGCCCGGAAGCAGGTGCTCCACGTCTTCGAGGCCGACCGCGTCGAGTCGGTCGCGCACCTCGGCGGCGATCTGGTCGCGCGCGAGCTTCGTGTGCTCGCGCAGCGGAAGGGCCACGTTGTCGAAGATCGTCATCGAGTCGAGCAACGCGCCGTTCTGGAACAGCATACCGAGGCGAGTACGCACTTCGGCGAGACCGACCTCGGCGAGACCGCTGAGTTCGCTCCCCGCGACGCGGATCGACCCGGCGTCGGGGCGCTGCAAACCGCCGATCAAGCGCAGCAGCGTGCTCTTACCCGTGCCACTCGTGCCCATCAGCACGGTGACATGGCCTGCGACCATTTCGCAGTTCAGGTCGACGAAGACATCGCGGCCGCCGAAACCGAGATGAATCGATTCGCACACCACATGGGCCTCGTCCCCATCCGTCGCTGCCTGTGCGCTCGCCATGCGCTTCGAAATCCGCCTTCCCGCCAAAGCCGTTGAATCGCGCGCGGAGTCTAGCCTGCATTCGCACGTGGTGACTTCGGGAATTCGCGCCCCCCGGACACGACACGATGGTTCGCGAACAAGAGAAACACCGTATCTGTTAGCGTTGCGAGGCAGGGACACCGCGCTTCGCCGAATCGGCCCGCGGACCCGCCGGGCAACCGGATCGCAGAGAAGGAAATCCATGGCCGGACCCACGGGAGAGCGGTTCGACGCAATCGTCGTCGGAACGGGGTTTGCTTCGTCCTTCTTCTTACACCGCCTGCTGCGCGGTCTCGCAAGCAGCAGCCGGGTCCTGGTCCTCGAGGCCGGCCGCCGGCACGCCCACAGCTGGCAGCTGCAACATCCCCGGGCCCTCGAGAAGATCGCGGCCCGTAGCTTCATCAACCGCACGCCCGCAAAGCCCTGGGTCGTGCAGCGGGCGTTCGGCGGGGGTTCGAACTGCTGGTGGGCCTGTACCCCCCGCCTGCTCCCCAGCGACTTTGCGCTCCACTCGAACTACGGCGTCGCCACCGACTGGCCCATCAGCTACGACGAACTCGAACCCTTGTACAGCGAAGCCGAATGGTTGATGGATGTCGCCGGCCCGAGCGACGACTCGCCGTTTCCGAGGAGCCGCCCCTACCCTCAACCCGCCCACCGCATGAGCGACCCCGACAAGCTGCTGAAGCGAGCTTTCCCCGACGCGTTCTTCGCGCAGCCCACCGCGCGACCCTCACGAACCGTTGCCGGCAAGCGCGCCGCCTGCTGCAACAACGGCGTGTGTGAGCTGTGCCCGATCGATTCGAAGTTCACGGTGCACAACTCCATGGGCAACGTCTACGCCGACCCGAGAGTGACGCTCGTACTCGGCGCGCGCGTCGACCAGGTCGACATCGCGGGAGATCGCGCCGAAGGCGTCGTCTACACGCGAGACGGCCGCGAAGAGCACGCGCGCGCCGATCTCGTGGCCCTCGGCGCCAACGCCCTCTCGAACCCCCACGTGCTGCTGCGTTCGGGCGACACCCACGCTCTGCTGGGAAGGCGACTCCACGAACAAACCTCCCTCAAGGCGAACGTGCTGCTCGACGGTGTCGACAACTTCCAGGGCGGCACGAGCATCACCGGGCATGGCTACATGCTCTACGACGGACCGCATCGAAGCGAACGTCCTGCGATCCTGCTCGAAACCTGGAACGTGCCGCGCCTGCGCAACGAACGCGGCAAGTGGCGCCAGCTCTTGAAGCTCATGTGCATCATCGAGCAGTACCCCCGACGCGAAAACCGGGTCGAAGTCTCGAGCGAGGATTCCACGCGACCCGCGGTCAGCCATGCGGGACACGGGCCGGAAGTCGCCCGGGCGGTCGATGCGCTGCAGCGCGAACTGCCGCGGCTGATGGCGAAACTCCCGATCGAAGACGTCCGTATCGCGAGCGAGTTCAAGCAAACCGAAGCCCACGCGCTCGGAACCGTCGTGATGGGCAACGATCCCGCAACCAGCGTGGTCGATCGGCATCTCATCCATCACCGCATTCGCAACCTGTTGGTGCTGGGAGGAAGTGCCTTCCCGACCGCGTCTCCCGCCAACCCGACGCTCACCATCTCGGCCTTGTCGCTCTTTGCCGCGGAGCACCTGCTGTCGTGACGAAGTTCGCCTCGCTCGTGCGCTGGCCGCGCCGCACCTTCCTTCGCGCCCTCGGGATCGCGACCGGGGGCCTGCTCTTCGCCCAGGGATGCCGCGAAGATGAAGCACCCAGCGAACCGCGTGTAGTGGTGAACCCGAACGCCCCCCTCACCCGCGTGCTTCGCCGCCACTTCCACTATCTCGAGATCGACGACGCGGTCTTCGCCGCGTTCGCGCGAGACCTCGCCAAGCACCAGGGCCCGTGGCGCCCCAAGAAGAGCCCGCCGCCCTTTTCGCGCTTTCTCGCCTCCACGGACTTCTTCCAGAACGGCGCCGATGAATCCCGCGCGCTCACGTACGTGAGCTACTACGACCCCTACGTCTCGCCCTGCTACAACCCATTCGCACCGGCGCAGGCGACAGGTCTCACCAGAGCGAACAGCTCGGACGATCGGGGGGGGCGGGCGGCGGATACTGCGCCTTCATCTCTTCGAGAGGAACGTCCGCGAAGCGCTTGATGACGGCGATCCGGCAGGCCTGCGCGGGTATGCCTCGCATCCCCCCACATTCCTCACGCACGACCGCGCTCACGTACTGGGACTTGGTGGGTTCGCCCTGGCAACCCCCAAAGCTGAATGCGACGCCGAAGATCACACAGGCGATCACACCCCGGACTGTCGCGCGAACGTCTGCGCGTCGGGTCTCGCCCGTATTCCTCCCCTCACCCATGGTCGACTCCGTGACGGTGCGTTGTTCGGGGAGGAACACGACGAATTTCGCACCGGGCAAGCCGGGGCGCCAGCGGAGGAAACGCCGAATCGAGCGTAGTGATCGCACGCACTCGGGGTCGGGCGTTCACTCGGCCTGCCGTCGGTTCCCGACCGAAGGGCTGCGAGAACGAGGCGATCGCGCGGCAACGCGATAATCTTCGCGGCCATGCAGGAAACGTTCGAGAAAGCGACAAGTGAATGGCTGGGCTGGGCAACCGAGCAGCTCTCCAGCGTCAACACGCTGACGCAGGTCGCGGTCATCTTCGGCACGCTCGCCCTCGCGTGGTTGTTGTTGCGACCGACGCGAAACGTCATCGACCACGTCTTCGAAGCGCTCAGCGAAAGTGAGCGCACCCGGCGCGCACGTGCATTGCTCCACCGCCTCGTGCTGCCCGTCGTCTGGCTCGGGCTGCTCGGCGCCGGCGCGGCCGCCCTCTCCGACTTCGGATACGGAGAACAAATCTCCCGTAACGTCTCGAGCCTGCTCGTGGCCTGGGTGGTCATCCGAATCACTTCGAGCCTGATCTCCGAACCCTTCTGGGCCCACACCGTTGCGGTCACCGCCTGGGCCCTGGCGGCACTCAACATCCTCCACTTGCTCGACCCCACCCTCGCCTTCCTCGACGGAGTCGCGTTCACGGTGGGAGAAGCGCGGCTTTCGGTGCTTTCGATCATGAAGGCGGTGTTGCTCGTCGCGCTCCTGCTCTACGGCGCACTCGCCCTGGCGAGTTTGATCCAGATCAGGATCCGGCGCGTTCCGAACCTCACCCCGTCGATCCAGGTGCTCCTCGCGCAGGTCGCCCGCTTTGCCCTGATCGTGGCGGCGTTCTTGATCGCGCTGTCGAGCGTGGGGATCGACCTTTCGACCTTTGCCGTGGTCGGCGGCGCCATCGGCGTCGGGATCGGCTTCGGTTTGCAGAAGGTCGTGTCGAACCTGATCAGCGGCATCATCCTGCTACTCGATCGCTCGATCAAACCCGGCGATGTCATCGAAGTCGGTGAGACCTACGGCACGGTCAACAGCCTCGGGGCGCGCTGTACTTCGGTGGTCACCCGCGACGGCACCGAATGGCTGATCCCGAACGAAGACCTGATCACCCAGCGCGTGGCCAACTGGTCCTACACGTCGAAGTACATCCGGCGACGCGTCCCGGTCGGCATTGCGTACGACGCCGACGTCGACCTCGCAACGCAGCTCATCCTCGAAGCCGCTCACGAAACGCCGCGCGTCGTCGACCACCCCGAACCCAAGTGTCTCCTCGCCGGGTTCGGTGACAGCTCGATCGACCTCGAACTGCGCTACTGGCTCGACGACCCCGAAGAAGGCATCGGCTCGGTGACCGACGTCGTGCTGCGCAAGGTCTGGAAGAAGTTCAAGGAGCACCGGGTCGAGATCCCCTTCCCGCAGCGGGACCTCTACCTCAAGAACGAAAGCCTGCGCGTGCGCCTCGAAACGAGCGAGGACGAAACCACTCCGATCCCCGGTCCTACATGAAGGACGGTCGCTCTCCGATTACCTGTTTTTCGCGCAATGCTTCGATTTCGTCGTCGCTCAAGCCGAGTTCCTCGCGGAGCACCGCGTCGTTGTCCTGCCCGAGTGTCGGGGGCGCCGAGCGGTGGAGTCGCTTGCCGAAGATCGACCACGTCATCGGGAAACCCGGATAGCGGGTGTCCCCCGTGAAGGGATGCGTGAGCTGCTGGAAGAACTCGCGCGCTTCGAGTTGCGGGTTCGGCATGAGCCGGTGGCCGTTGACCACCATCGAAGCGGGGACGCCTTCGTCGAGCAAGCGCTCGACGAGCGCTTCGCATTCCCCCGTGAGCGTCCAGGCCTCGATGGCTTCGTCCAGACGGTCGTGCGCCGCGCGCCTTCCCGCCTGCGTCGTGAGCGCGGAATCGCTGGCGAGATCCGCTGCGCCCATCACCCGGCACAAGGCCTGCCACTGTTCGTCGGTTGCAATCGAGATTGCGATCTGGCGGCCTTCGCCACAGTCGTAGACACCCTGCGGTGCTGCTGCGGGGGATCGGTTCTCGTCGCGCGAAAGCAGCACGCCAAAGGCCGAATGTTCCAGCACCTGCTCGGCTGCGAGGTTGAGCGCGACCTCGACGAGGGGCACTTCGACGAGTTGTCCGCGCCCGGTGCGCTTGCGCACTTCGAGGGCGGCGAGCAGCGCAAAGACGGCATGCATCCCGCCAACCGGGTCACACATGCCGCGAATCACCAGCGGCAGGTCATGGTAGCCCGTCATCCAGGCGAGCCCGCTCACCTGTTCGATCGTCATCGCGAAGCCGGGGCGATCGCGCCACGGCCCGTCCAGACCGAAAGCCGGCATGCGAACGAAGATCGCGCGCGGATTGATTTCGTGGACTGCTTCCCAACCGAGGCCAAAGTTCTCGAGCACCCGCGCGGAGAAGTTCTCGATCACCACGTCGGCCTTGGCGATCAACTGCTTCACCAGGGCGAGGCCTTCGGGATGGTCGAACTGCAGCGTCACGTCGCGCTTGCCGGTGTTGGCGCCGTGAAAGACCGGTGACCATTCCCACAGGTCGGCCCCCGGGCGCGCGCCCGCGAACCGCATGCCGTCCGGCCGTTGGATCGACTCGACCTTGAGCACGTCAGCGCCCATGTCGGACAAGAAACAGGTCGCCATGGGTCCCGCCCAGAAGGCGGAAAGATCGAGCACGCGGAGACCGTCCAGGGGAAGCGGTGTCCCGGCGCTCTCTTCATCGAACTCGAGTTCGCGCTTCGCCGCTTCGGCCAGAACCTCGTCGGTGTGTTGACCCAGACGTGGTGCGGGCCCGCGCTCGCGCAGACTGCCCTCGCCGAGCAGATAGTGTGGACGCGGCTGGAGAACACCCTTTTCGTTGGCGCTGTAGACCCCGCGTTCCACGAAGTGATCGATTTCGGGGAGCCTCTTTCCGTCGCCGATCGGCGCGACCGGAACGCGCAGCAGCAGCGCGAGTTCGACGATCTCGTCGATCGTCCGTTCCTTCGTCCAGCTGTGAACGATTTCCTGTATGAAGTCGATGTGCTGCATCCGGTGGTAGCCTTCGAGGTAGCTGTGATCCTCGCCGACTTCCTGTTGGCCGATCATCGCGCAGAAGTCGACCCACTGTTGCCCCGTGATCGTGCAGAAGCCCACCCAGCCGTCGTTTGCGGGTTCGATCGAAGGCAACTCGATACCCCGCGCGAGATCGCCTTCGTTGAACTGTCCGTTCAGGTCGTGATAGATCGTCATGCAGAGTGCGATGACTTCGAAGGCCGAAACGTCGACCAGCTGGCCGGCCCCGGTCTTGCGCGACGAAAGCCAGGCGCACAGGCCACCAACTGCAGCGAAGACGCCCACCGCCCATTCACCCAGACGTCCGCCGGCGGCCATCGGTTTGCGACCGGGCAGACCGCGATAGTCGATCGAACCCACGCCCGCCTGCAGGGTGAATTCCGTGCAGGGACGATCTCGCCACGGGCCTTCCTGGCCGAAGGAGCTGATCGAAACGAGCGAGAGCCCCGGGTTGTCGGCCTGGAGTGTCGCAAGCGACAGCCCCAAACGATCCATCGTGCCGGGCGCGAAACTCTCGATCACGATGTCCGCCGTGCGTGCCAGGGACAGGAAGGCTTCGCGACCTTCGGGCGTTTCGACGTCGAGCACGACGCTCTTCTTCGAAGCGTTCAAGAAGTCGAAGAGCGGCCCATCCTGATCCGGTGCGAGATCCTGATGCGAGGCCGTCCAGCGGCGCAGCGGGTCACCACCGGGTGATTCGATCTTGATCACCTCGGCTCCAGCGTCGACGAGAAGCCTGGTTGCATAGGGGCCGGCGATCTCGCTCGAAAGATCGAGCACACGCAGGCCGGCGAATGGAAGCAGGAGGTCGGCTTCGGAGGGGTCGGTCGAAGAAGAATGGGTCATGTCTCTGCCTTTGATGGAGTTCGCGCATGAAGAGCGGGGCGGCTCGATGCGGCGACCGACCCATCAGCGTTCGGTCGTCGAGACCACAAGTTAGAGCCGGCTGCCCACCTGCACCACGGCACGCGAGTACCTCGCTTGCCGCGCCGACGGCCGCATGGCATGCTCGCCCGTCATGGCCAGCGATCTCTTCGCGACCGACCACGATGCGCTGTTCATCCGTCAGCGCAAGGAATGGACCGAGATCCTGATCGACTGGGAAACCCGCAACCAGTACGTCGTAATGGACGCGGGCAAGAACGAAATCGCCACCGTCGCCGAAAAGGCCGGTGGCGTCGCCGACTTCCTCAAGCGCAGCTTCTTTCGCAGTCATCGCCCCTTCGAGATCGGCGTCTTCGACCCCGACGGCACCCTGCGCTGCACCCTGTCCCGACCGTTCTTCTTCTTGTTTTCGGACCTCGAAGTGCGCGACCCGGGCGGTGCGGTCGTCGGCCACGTGAAGCGGCGCTTCGGCCTGCTCTACCGCAAGTACGACCTGCTCGACGAAGCGGGCCAGTGCTTCGCCGAAATCAAGGGACCGGTCTGGCGGATCTGGACCTTCCCCGTGCGCAACACCCGGGGCACCGGCGAGGCAACGATCGCAAAGCGCTGGGGCGGCGGCCTGCGCGAAATCTTTTCGGACGCCGACACCTTCATGCTCGACTTCCAACGCAGCGCCTGGACCAGCGCGGAGCGGCGGGTGCTGTTCGCGGCGGCCATCAGCATCGACTTCGACTTCTTCGAGAACAACAGCGCCAGCGGCGGGTTGATCGACTAGCCCACAGCGAATCAGACCGCGGGATCGCGTAGCGGGAGCTTCGAGCGGTAGGCGTCGAGGTGCAGTTCGAAGTCGCGGATCACCGCTTCGGGTGCGCCGGCACTCTTCAACGCGTCGAGCACTTCGAGCTGAACGCGCTCGGCTTCTTCGTAGCGCCCTGCTTCGGCCAGCCCCGCCGCCAGGGTGTCGAGGAAGGCCGGATCGCGTCGCCCGAGATCGGCGATCGCCTGCCGCATGATGCGAATCGACTTCGCACCGTCGCGCAGCTCGGCCTGCGGCAGGGTCGCCAGCGCCCAGGCGTAGTTGTTCAGGTGTGGTAGTACAGCGGGGCAACGTTCAGCGTCACTCCGCAACATCTCGTACTGCTCTTCGAAGCGGCGCAACCGGTGGAGCATTTCGTTCAGCATGCCCATGGTGGGTTCGTTGCATGGCCGGTGATCGTTGAGGAATTGCAGGTGGGTTATGGCTTCCTCGTACCGCCCGATGGCGTCGAGGGCCATCACCATGCGCTCGCGAGCCGCATGGTTGAACTCGTTCATCTCGAGGCTCTTCGTTACGACGGGGACGACTTCTTCCCAGCGTTCGAGGCCGACCAATGTCTCGGCCATCAGGCTCGCGGCGAGGTGGCTGTTTGGATTGCGTAGCCACAATGGTTCCACCCACTGCATGGCTTCGGCGTACTTCTTCGCCACCACCGCACCGACGGCGAACCCCGCGAGGTCCATGTCCTGGGTCTTGGTCACCGGGTCTTCGCCGAACAGGTCGAGCGATTCGCGCTCGCTCGTAAGCGGCGCGTCCCCCTGCATTTCGACGTAGCCGAGTGCCCGGAGCTGTGCTTCGACCTGGGGCGTGATCGTGACCACCGAATCCGCCTGCCGTGTCGGGGCGCCGCGCAGCACCTCTTCGAGGCGTGTTCGAAGCTTTGCGGCGACTTCGGGTTCGCGCTCGACGCGATTGACCAGTTCGCGCGGGTCCGCGACGACGTCGTATACCTCGGGCCCCACTTTGTGGATGTACTTCCAGCGCCCCTCTCTCACGTAGCGAAGGGGAGCGATGTTGAACGTCGAGGTGATGCGACTGGCTTCGCCGTAGGCCGTGACGGAGAGATCCTCGGCCTCGTCGCGAATCAGCGGCGTGAGGGAAACGCCGTCGATGTCGTCGAGGGGGTACTGGCCGAGCAGGTCGAGGGCCGTCGGGGCGATGTCGACGTTGCGCACCAGAGACGAAACGCGCTTGCCCGCCGGCAGACCTTCGAGCCCCCAGAAGAGTAACGGGATCCGCACCGTGCTCTCGTAGAGGAAGTAGCTGTGGGTGCGCTCGCCGTGTTCGAGCAGGCCTTCCCCGTGGTCCGAGGTCACGATGACCAGGGTGTCGTCGCGCAGGCCACGGGCTTCGAGTTCGGCGATGAAGCGCCCCAGCTGTTCATCCTGGTAGGCCACTTCGGCGTGATAGGTGCTTTCGGGAATCCGCTTCACGAACGCCGGCGGCGGGGAGTACGGCGCGTGGGCGTCGAAGTAGTGCAGCCACAAGAAGAACGGCTCATCGCCCCGCTCTTGCAGGAAGCGAATGCCGCTGTCGGACACATCGGCGCCGTCACGCGCCATCACGACTTCGGCTTTCACTTCACCGTCGCGTTCGCGGAACACTGCCTTCAGGCGAACACCGTCGCTTTCGGTGTCTCGCACGCCCGCAAACCCCTGGGCGATCCGGGTCGACGACTGCATGACGGCGGCGGCGACTTCGGCGTGGGTCACATAACCGGCCGTCGTCAACACTTCGGCCAGGGTGAGATGATCGCCGGAAAGCACGTAACCCGCGTTGCCCCGTACTCCGTGAGCGAAGGGGTGCTTGCCGGTGAAGATCGACGCGTGAGAGGGGAGCGTTTCGGGACTCGACGTGGTGACGTCCTCGAACAACACGCCCTCACGAGCCATGCGATCGAAGACGGGCGACGTCGGGAAACCCTGACCATAGGCACCGAGCGCGTCGGCGCGCGTCGTGTCGAGGGTGACGATGACCAGGTTCGGCTTCAGGGCACGCGCCGGGGTCGCGGGCGCTTCGCTTTCGCCCGCGCGGTCACTCGCGGTCTGCGAAGGAGATTCCGAACAGGCGATGAGTACGAAAGTCAACGCTGCCAAAGCGGCGTACCGCATCAAGACCACGACGGAATTCCTGTTGACCTGTTGAACCGTTGTCGAAAGAAGCGCTTCGAGGGGCGCTACGCGCAGCGACCGGCGTGCACGCGGGCGAGCATAGGACAGCCGCGCTGTGCACCCTCTCGATGCGGGTACGAGCCGGAGTGCGTGCTTCGAGCGAACCCGGTGCCGGACACGCTCCTTCGCTGGTGACATCCTGCTGCCAGCGGCATGTCAGCAGGCACGGTCGGTGCCGGAATCTGGATGACCCGCAGAAACTCTCGTAAACACCTGTATTTCAACACCTTTAATCACATGCACACCAGCTGGACCAGCTCCCCTGGGCGATGGCGATCCTGTGGTAAGAGGGCATCCTACTGACACAATTCCCGCACCAGGGAGCCGCCCCAGCACCCACCTCCACCCCACCGCGGACGGGCCCCCTCCGATGCGACGCGCCGATCGACTCTTCAAGCTCGTTCAGTTCCTGCGAACCCATCGCGCGGCCACGGGCCGACAGATCGCCGACGAGCTCCGCGTTTCGGTCCGAACCGTCTATCGCGATGTCGGCGATCTACAGGCTTCGGGCATTCCCATTCGGGGTGAAGCCGGCGTGGGCTATCGCCTCGATCGCGGCTTCGAACTCCCTCCTCTCACCTTCACGAGTGAAGAACTCGAAGGGCTCGCCCTGGGCGCACGCATCGTCGCGGCCTGGGGGGACGCCGACCTGGCCGCCGCGGTGAACAACGCCATGACACGCATCGAGGCGGTACTTCCCGCGGCACTGCGCAAGGTCTTGATCGAAGCGCCGCTATTCGCACCGCAGTTCCAGAGTCGCGCGGACATGAGCCGCGAAGTCGCCACGCTGCGCCGCGCCATCGGCGAGCACCGCGCACTTCGCGTGCGCTACGTGCGCGCCGACGGCGACGAAAGCCAGCGCACGATCCGCCCCCTCGGCCTCCACTTCTGGGGCAACAAGTGGACGCTCGCGGCGTGGTGCGAACTGCGCGCCGATTACCGCAGCTTCCGACCCGACCGCATGCTCGAAGTCGAAATGCTCGACCGCACGTTCGACACCGACGGTGAGATCAGCCTGGCGCAATTCCTCGAGCGACCGGACGATGACGACCCTCGCTACGAAGCAGCGTGCTGAGCAACCAGCAGGTTCCGCCTACGCCCACGTTCCCACCACGAGAGCGACCGGCACCGACCAGCCGCAATCGTCGTCGATCGCAAAGCGTTCGCGCACACTCGGCGAAGCTTCCGCGATACACCGCCGCAGGGCTTCGACTTCTGCCTTCGGGGTTCGCGAACGCGCGACCCAGTCGTCGAAGTCGAGCGGGATGTCCCAATCGGCCAGGTGATCGAGGTCGAGGCCGCGCTCGGCGAACATCTGTGCCCATTCGCTCACACGGTAGTCGCGGACGTGACTCGCGTCGCGCAGCAGCTCGATGTCGTTGAGGAAGCCGTCGAAGGCATCGTCTTCCGGCGACACGCTGTCGATCAAGACGAAACGGCCGCCCGGTCGCAGCACGCGCGCCACCTCGCGCATGGCCGCCGTGATGTCCTCGTAGTGGTGGGCACTCTGCCTCGAGGTCACGCGGTCGAAACTGTCGTCCGGAAAGGGAAGCGACTCGGCGCCGGTGCATTCGAAGCGAACGTTGTCGAGGCCGCGCTCCCTGGCGAGGCGCCGGCCCTGGTCGAGCATCGCCTCGGTGGGATCCGTCGCCACGACCTCTTGCGCAGCAGGCGCGAAGAGCAGCGCGGTGTGGCCCGGGCCCGAACCGATGTCGAGCACGCGCTCGCGACCCGTCATTTCACCTGCGGCGAGCATCGGGGCGAGGTCGGGACCCGCGGCGTGGTAGCTGAAGCACGCATAGTCGGCGGCGACCGGGGCGAACTGCTCGGTGGCGGGCTTTCGAGGTGTCGCGGGAGCGAAACCTCCGGTCGATTCACGGGAATTCATGGGTGGTCCTCCATCTCGGGGTTGCTCGACATGCGCGCCCCAGCCTTCGAAGCGCGCTCGCCGGGGTGCACTTCTGTCGGGTACCCCGCTATCATGTCGTTGGATTAATATTTAACTTAGGTTAACTATAATGGCAACCCGAACAGAAACCACCCACCGGGCGATCGAGGTGCTCCAACGACTTTCGGACCTCGTCTCCGAGCGGCGCGAGGAGATCGCCCGTGGGGCCGACCTCAGCGTGCCGCAGTGGCGCGTGCTCGAAGAGATCGCGACCGAACACTTCATGCCCTCGCTCTTCGCGAGGCGTCGCGCGGTGTCTCCGGCCGCAGTTTCGAAACTGATCCGTGGCCTGCTCGAGCGGAAGTTGATCCGCGCCACCATCGCTGACGGCGACCGGCGCCAGCGAACCTACGAACTCACGGCCGCCGGGCGGCGGACCCTCGACGGGATTCGAGAAACCCGCGGGCGCGCGATCGACGCGATCTGGCGGGACCTGCCCGTGAGCGAACTGAACCGCTTCGCCGTGTTCGGCGAGACCCTCGCGACGCGCCTCGAAGCCCTGCTCGGCGTCGAGGTCTAGAGGTCCAGCCGTAGTCATTTGGCTAGCCTCCGTCCGGAGCTGCCCATCATGCCAACGCCCAACGAAATGCGCGCCACGCTTCACTGCTATCTCGAACGCGTCGGTGCCCGCGATGTCGACGGGGTCCTCGAACTGTTCGCCGACGACGTTTCGGTCGAAGACCCCGTGGGCGGCGCACCCGGCACCCATGTCGTCGGACGCAAACAGGTCGAAGCCTTCTTTCGCAAGGGTTTCGCACGCAGCCTGCCCAGGCCCCGGCTTCACGGGGAGATCTCGACCACCGCCGACGACCACGCCGCGATGTCGTTCACCCTGGAACTCGAACTGGGCGGCGTGCCCAGCGAAGTCGACGTGATCGACGTCGTCCGCTTCGACCGGGATGGGCGCATCGCCGAACTGCGCGCTTATTGGAATGCAGACGAAATCCGAACGCGGCGCTGAACCGCAACCCGCCCTCGAACGCCTGGCGAGCCTCGCGAGTGCTTCGCTGTTGTGGCTCGTCGCCTTCGTGATCTTCCTGCGGCATCACGAGTACGGGCTCTGGCGAAGCGACACGGCCGTTGCGATGGGGATGTTCTTCGCCGCGGGCCTGGTCCCGGGACTCCTTCTCGCCTTCGCACCGCGGTGGCTTCGCGCCCTGACCTTTGCCCTCGTCGCGATCGTGTTCATGGACCTGCAGACCGACTGGATTCGCGAGCCCGTCGCAGCCCTCGTCGCCGCGGCGTCGTTTGCCTGCCTCGGCTGGTTCGCGCATCACATGCTGGGCCGAGGCACAGCCTTCGTTTCGCTCGTGATGATCGCTTCGACCCTCCCGATCGCGTCAGGCGGGGGCTGGATTCGAACCGACGCCCCAGACCGCACGCCTTCGGGCGAAGCGCGCACACGCGACGACCTGCCTCCCATTCTCCACCTCGTACTCGACGAACACATCGCCAGCGCCGCGATTCCCAGCGAGTTCGACCCGGGTGCCCTGCTGCGCGAACGCATCGAGGGGGAATACCTCGCCCGAGGCTTCCGCGTCTTTCCCCGTGCCTTCAGTCGGCACTACACGACGGGACCGTCACTTTCGCACCTGGTGAACTTGTCGGCCGGGCGCGACAGCCTGGCGTTCTACGACGCCGAAGCGGAGCGCATCACGCGCAATGCGTGGTTTCGCATGCTGGGCACGCGCGGCTATCGCATCCGTGTCATCCAGACGGACTACCTCGACTTCTGCCGCGGCGACGACACGGACGCGGTCGAGTCTTGCACCACCTATGCCCTCGAATCCATCAAGGCCGTCGAAGACAGCGGCCTCGACCGCGCCGACCGCACCCGCGCGCTACTCGGTTCGTTCGGGCAGCTTTCCCATTGGCACCAACGCATTCGCAAGGCCTACCAACGTTGGGCGCGAGAAACCGGACGCGCCGAAACCGCGTGGCCCCTGCGCGCGGGACGCCTCAGCAGCGTGTCCTCGCACCAGATGCTGCCGCGCGTCGAAGAAGCCTTCGCCGCGACCCGCCCCGGCGAGGCCACCTTTGCGCACCTTCTCCTGCCCCATTTCCCGTACGCCTATGACGCGCAATGTCGCTTGCGTCCATCGCCGCTGGCCTGGCGAAGCTACAAGGCGGAGGGTCTCCGGGGGGCGCACAACGACGCGACCAGCCGGGCCGAGCGCTACCGCCTCTATCTCGAACAGCTCACCTGCACACAGAAGCAGTTGAACGAGATGCTCGAGCGTGTGCTCGCGCAGCCCGCCATGCGCGACGCGCTGGTCATCGTGCATGGCGACCACGGGGTTCGACTGAACCTCCGCGCACCCGTCGTGCCCAACCTCGAACGCCTGACGGCGCGCGACTACCTCGACGCCTTCGGGACCCACTTCGCCGTGCGCGGGCCCGGCATCCCGAGCGGGCTCGACCCGCGGCCGGCTTCCCTCGACGCGCTGCTGCGCGTGATCGCATTGCAGCGGATGATCCCCGAAGCGGACGACTGGATCGGTTCACGCGACGTGCATCTGGTTGGCGAGCGGCGGGACCGCAGTGTTTCGCGCGAAATCCCCTGGCCCGCCACAGCCGCTTCGCGCTGACGGCACGCGTCGCGCGAAGCGCCGTCGCCCCAGCCGCCCCACGCGCCTACGACGCGGGCGCGAGCGCCTTGCTGACTTCGCGGATGTCCGCGTCCGACGGCAACACCGCCAACACGGGCGTGTGCAGACCGCATTCGACGTACCGCTGCACGTGCTCACGACAGGCTTCGGGCGGACCATTGATGATGAGTTCGTCGACCAGCGACGCCGGAATCGCTTCCAACGCCGCCGCGCGATCTCCCGCCTTCCACAGCTCCCACATCTTGCCCAGTTCGTCACCGCGCCCCAGCCATTCGTGGAAGGCCGCATAGACGGGGACGTTGAGATAGGCCGCGATCGCGCGGCGGCCGATGTTGTGGGCCAGCTCGCGGTTCGCCGTGGGTACGACGAATAGACGCGCAACCAGTTCGCGCCGTTGCCCGCCCGCGTGCACGTAGGGTGCGACGGTCTTCACGTCTTCGGCCGTGAGCCAGTTGAGGATCGCGCCCGCGCTTTCGCGCCCGGCCAGACCGAGCATGCCCTTGCGCAGCGCGGCGATCATGATCTTGGGCGGTTCGGCGGGGAGCCGGCCCAGGCGATAGCCCTTCAGCGAGAAGGTTTCGTAGTCCTCGCTGATCTTGTCGCCCGCGAGCGCCCGCTCGAGGAAGCGCACGGTGTCGCGCACGCGCTGGTAGGGCTTTTCGAAGGGAATGCCGTTCCAGCGTTCGACGATTACGTTGGACGAAGAACCGATGCCGATCACCGCACGCCCCGGTGCCGCTTCGGCGAGGGACGAAACACAGCTCGCAAGCGTTCCCGCGCCGCGGGTATAGGCGGGAATGATCGCCGTGCCGACGCGCGCGTGAGGTGCCCACTGGGCGGCGAGGACCAGGGGCGTGAAGCCGTCGTTGCCCCCGGATTCGGCCGACCAGAAGTCGGTGTAGCCGAGGTCGGCGAGCTGCTTGATCCAGCTCTCCTGTTCGAGCATGGGGACGCCGTCGAACGGGATGGTGATGCCATAGCGAGCAGTCATGTTCATTCCTCTGCGGCGTCGCTCTCGGTTGAAGGGGCCTCGAAGATCGTCGACTCGGGGTGGAAGGCCATCCAGGCGAACCAGAAACCCTCGATGATCTCGACGGGTTCGGGCGCGCGCGCGGTGAATTCGGCGCGCGCCGCATCGTACAGGACCTCGACCTCGACACCAGCGAACGGTTCGCGAACCCTCCCCCCTGCGGCCTGAACTTCGACCAGGGGATAGGCGCGTGCCCGGCCATCGGCCACGCGCAAACCGATGGTCGGAAGCTTCGGGTGATATCGCGCGTCGAGCGGCGCCGGAAAGCGGAGCTTCTTGCTCCGGCGATAGCCCTTGTAGAGCGAGCGTCCGTAGGGGCGCTCATGTCCTGTCTCGGGAGACAAGACCGTGGTATCGGGATGGTCGGCGCGCCAGACGTCCCAGCGCTGCACTTCACTGCGAAGCAATCGGAGGCGAGATCCGTTCGCGGGCCCCGTGATCGCGCGGGCCCCGATCTGCGACCACAGGCTGTCGCCTTCGCGATCGAACATCAGCAGATCGGACTGGTACAACAGTCCCGACACACCAAAGCTTCGGGCCACACCGTCGACGCGCCGATCGAACACCATGCCGGTGCCGCACAGCGGGCAGTAGGTCACGAGGATGGGCTCGCCACCCAGAGTGTCGTTCGCGATCTCATGCCATTCGAGAACGGCAATGGGATAGGCACGGGCTTCGCCGCCGCGCACGACTCCGATCACCCGGGTGCGCCCCCTCCACGGGGCTTCATCGGCCGCGAGAACAGGCGGATGATCCAGCGTGGCAATGCCGTCGCGCCTGGGACCTCCCTGCAGGATCTCGCTGCGCGGGACACTCGCCCCGCCGAGATCGAAGCCGTTCGGTTTCGATGCCGCGACGGATGCCGGCGCATCGGCCAGCGCGCGCGGCGCGTTTCCAGGGAGAAGCGCCAACACCAGAAGCGCCAACACCACGAGAACGGCGAGGCCAAAGCCCCTCTTCTGGCCGTCCCATGCGTTGCCGCAGCCCCCCCGATCTCGATCGACGCGGGCGGACCGCACCGTGCAAGGTGAGCAGAAAACTCGATTCAAAGCGAACTCCGCGCCGCGTTCGGGCGCCTAAAGCGGGTTGTTGTGGTATCCGAAGCGAACAGACGCAGCGGGCTGATTCGCAGCGCCCCTTCACGGCGCAATACAGTCTACGCCCCGACGGACCAACCTGTTACGCCCACCCGGCACCAGAATCGAGGAAGCAACCCGATGCCCCTGAATACGAAATCCGCCGCAATCTTGAAGACCGGCCGACGACTCGTGTCCCTTTTCCTCACCACGCTCGCCGTCTCCACGGGCTGCAGCGACAGCGGCCAGCCGACCAGCGCTCCACTGGCCCCGGTTCCGAAGGTGCACACGGACGGAAAGGCCCCCGCGGCGCCGATTCCGCCGCCGCCCGCAGTGACTCCGCCGGGCCTGGCGAAGAATGCGATTACCGATGTCATGGCGGAGAAGGAGTTCTTCGAGCGAGCACGGCTGCTGGCTGAGCTGCTCCCGATGCTCGGCGCCGAAGCGGTGCCGGACGTCGTCGGGGCGCTGACGAACTTCGAAGTCAACACGCAGGTGATCGAGGTGACCCTGCTAGCACGCTTCTGGGCACTCCATGAACCCGAGGATGCCAGCCGCTGGGCACTCTTTACGGCACCGGCTGCATTCCGCAGCGCGGTCATCCTGCCGACGATGACCGAATGGGCGCGCATCGACCCGTTCGCCGCGCAGGACCTGATCGAAACGGCCCGCCGAATTCCTGGCGCAACCACCAGCGTGATGGAAGTCGCGCTGGTGCGCGGTTGGTTCTACTCCGAAACGCCCGGCCTCGAGGACTACATCCGAGGCCTCGGCATCGGCCCGAATCGCCAGAGAGCCATTCGAACGTTGCTTCGCAGCACGATCGACGAATACGGCCCCGAGCGCGCGATCAACTGGGTCGAGGCTGTCGCCGACGACGACAAGAAGTTCAGGCTGGCCTCGTTTCGTCAACTCGCGATGGAGCTGGGGAACACCCACCTCGACGAAGCCATGACCTTCTGCGCGAAGTGGTGCGATCACCCCGAGGTCGGGCAGGGCCTGCGCAAGCACGTCGCCCAGCAATGGGCGAAGCGAGAGGGCGCGAGTGCCATGGAGTTCGTCAAGAAATCGCCGCCCAACTACGAAACCGAGCGGGCAGCGAAATGGGCATTCCGAGGCTGGTACTCGAATGACAAAGAGGAGTTTCGAGGATGGCTCCGCGGCATCGGGCCGGAAAACGCCGAACCCTGGATGCAGCCGATGCTCGAACTCGTCGCCGTCGATCTCGGCCGTCAGGACCCTCACGAAGGTCTCGCATGGGCGCGCGCGATCAAGCACAACCAAGATCGCCGCCGAACCGTCACGACCGTCCTGACGAACTGGCGACGGAAGAGCCCCGAAGAAGCCGACGCCTGGCTGGACACGACGAACCTCCCCGACACCCTGAAGGAGCGGGTTCGCTACTACGGCCGGCCCCAGGAGGAAGTCAAGGCGGACCCGAATCCCGCTCCGGAGCGGGTGAAGGGGCCGCGGCTGTACCCCAACGTTGGAAAGCTCGCCGAACACGACGACGACAACAGCGAGTAAGACGTGGACGGGATTGTCCCGCCCGCTGTTGAACTTCTCTGAGCGGCGGCTCGCTGTCTGATCCTAGGCGACGCGCTCTGCAGCCGCCTCTTCCTTCGCTTCGAGTTGTGTGAGGGCGACAACGAGCTTTGCGATGTCGCGCCATCCCT
>JASMLK010000039.1 GCA_030748735.1 Myxococcota bacterium
GCCCAGGTCGAAATCGACGAGAAGACGGGCTTCACCGAGATCAAGGGCTACTGGGTCGTGGACGACTGCGGCACGCGCCTGAACCCCGCCACCCTCGAAGGCCAGTTGCAGGGCAGCATCGCCCAGGGTGTCGGCGCTGCGTTGCTCGAGGAATACCTCTACGACGAAGAAGGCCAGCCGCTCGTCACCAATTTCATGAACTACCTGATGCCGACGGCGAGTGATGTTCCGCTCGCCGTGAAGGACGAAGTCGTGACCCCTTCGCCCTTCACCCCGCTCGGCGCCAAGGGCTGTGGCGAAGGCGCGATCCACGCCACACCTTCGGCGATCCTCTGCGCGATCAACGACGCACTGGCGCCGCTCGGCAAGCAGGCCACCGAGGTTCCGGCCTCACCGATGCGCCTGTGGAAGTTGTTGCACGAAGACGGGAACTGATCCCGCACAGGGACACCCGAAACCCAGGAACCCCGAACCGGGACTTCGACGCCGAAGCCCCCCAGACAGGAGACTCTTGATGGCCGTAGAAGAAGAGAATCATTTCGTCGCCCTTTCCGAGTGCCACTTCATGAACCCCGGCACCCTGCAAGAGGTGATGTACTACCCGAACAACCAGCGCTGGTGGGATTCGGTCGACGGCGTCATGCGAGCCTGGTCGGGCCGCGACCTGACCGGGGAATGGCCCCACCCGCTGGCCGAAGAGCTGATCAAGTACATGGACGAAGCCAAGGTCGACGTCTGCTTCGCCCTGCGCGAAGGCATGATGGACATCAGCGGCGGCACGGTTTCGTTCTCGACGAACCAGTTCATGATCAACCAGATCGAGCCCTACCCCGACCGCATGTATCTCGAGTGCATGGTCGGCCCGATCATCAAGCGGGGCGTGAAGCACGCGATCTGGGAACTCGAGTACATGGTCAACGAGTGCAACGCCAAGCTCTGCAAGGTGTATCAGCCCGAAGACGACGGGCCGCTCGACGACCGCCGGATGTGGCCTTTCTATGAAAAGTGCCAGGAGCTCGACATCACGCTCACGATCCACACGGGCATGAGCTACGTGGTGCCGCAGCCGAGCAAGCACACCCACCCCGACACCCTCGACCAGGTGATGATCGACTTCCCCGAGTTGAAGGTGATCTGTTACCACATGGCGTGGCCGCACACCGAAGAGCTGATCGGGCTCTGCGGCAAGCACAAGAACCTCTACGCCAGCATGTCGGGCATCATCGGCTGGTACCAGCGCTCGCCCTACCGCGGTTATCACGCGATCGGCACGGCGCTCAGCTGGATGGATCACAGCAAGATCGTGATGGGTCTCGACCTGCCCTTCGACGACACCAAGCGCGTCGTCGACTGGGTGCGCACGCTGCAGATTCCGGAAGAGCTGCGCGAGCAGTACGGCTACCCGGAAATCACGTCGGACATGCGCAAGGCGTTCCTGGGCGAGAACCTCGCCCGGCTCGCCAAGATCGACACCACCAAGCGGGTCTGATCAGCGCTCGCGCAATGCGCTAGCAGCCGTGACCAGCGGCGCCCGTGCCCATGCGCGGGCGCCGCTTTCACGACCGCTACAGCGTCACGGATACCGTCGCACTTCACACGGTGATCGAGACGCAGCAACGACTCGGCAACGACCTGGAGGCACCGTGAGCGTCACGGAAGACAAGCAAGCCTGCATCATCGGCATCGGCCAGACCGATCTCTGCCGCAAACCCGGCTCGGGGATGACTCAACTGGGCATCCAGCTCAAGGCGTCGACGGAGGCCATCGCCGACGCGGGCCTTCGCGGTAGGGACATCGACGGCATCATGCCGTTCCCGAATCTCGGTCACGCCGAAGCCTTCGCCGCGAACCTCGGCTGCGAGAACCTCCGCTACGCGTCGATCATCCACATGGGTGGCGCGGCGCCATGTGCTTCGCTGCAAGCCGCGGGGGCGGCCGTGACGACGGGGATGGCGAAACACGTGCTCATCCCCGCCGGCTGGAACGGCTACTCGGGCGCGCGGGTCAAGCAGACGGTCAGCCAGGACACCGCCTCGATACCCGGCGGTGCGATCGCCCGTGATTTCTATCTGCCCTTTGGCCTGACGGTCCCACCCCAGTGGTATTCGCTGATGGCGCGACGGCACATGCACGAATACGGCACCACGGCCGAACAGCTCGGCTGCATCGCGCTGGCCATGCGCAAGCACGCCCAGCTCAACGAAGCCGCAGTGATGCACGGCAAGGAAATGACGATGGAGGACTACCTCGCATCGCCGATGCTCGCCGACCCGTATCGCATCTTCGACTGCTGCATCGAAACCGACGGTGCGGCGGCGGTCGTGGTCACGACCGTCGAGCGCGCCCGCGACCTCGACAAGAAACCGATCCGCATCCTGGGCGCCGCCGCCGGCCAGCCCTACCCCGCCGACGAGATCACCAACCGCAAGGACATCTTCCAGACCGGGCTCACGATCGCGGCCCCCGAAGCCTTCGCAACCGCGGGCGTCACGCCTTCGGACGCCGACTTCGCGATGATCTACGACTGCTTCACCTTCGAGGTGCTGCAACAGATCGAAGAAGTCGGCTTCTGCAAGCGCGGTGAAGGCGGTTCGTTCGTCGAAGGCGGGCGCATCGAACTCGGCGGCGACCTGCCCATCAACACCCACGGCGGCCTGCTTTCCGAAGCCCACCTGCTCGGAATGGGTCACATCGTCGAAGCCGTGCGCCAATTGCGCGGCACGGCGGGAGAGCGGCAGATCGCGGACGCCGAACTCGGTGTCGTCACCGGCTGGGGCGACTTCGGCGACGGCAGCATCGCGATCCTCAGCAACTGATCACACCGGCACGCACGGCAACCGCATTCGAGGCCAGCATGAGCGACTACACCCTTCCCCTTCCCGAACTCGACGGACTGCACGGCGAATTCTTCGCCCACTGCAAGAACCACGCGCTGCACTTCCAGCGCTGCGACGACTGCCAGACCTTCCGCCACGTGCCGCGCGAGATGTGCCCCGAATGCGGCTCGTGGAACTGGTCGTGGCAGCCCTCTTCGGGCCGCGGGAAGGTCTTCACCTGGACCGTCGTCGCGCGTCCGATGCACCCGGCCTTCGTCGACGCCTGCCCCTACGCGCCGGTCGTGGTCGAGATGGAAGAAGGTGTTCGTCTGCTTTCGGAAGTCGTCGACGTGGCGCCCGCCGACCTCGAGATCGACATGGCGGTCGAAGTGCAATTCGACGACGTGACTTCCGACGTCACGCTTCCCAAATTCAAGCGGGCCTGACGGCCCGGCCCCGTCCCCAATCTTTCTTCGAAGAACAGGAGTCCACCGTGGCCTATCCGCCCACCGTGAAGTTCGAACGACACGACCATGTTGGCGTCGTCACCATCAACCGCCCCGAACAGATGAACTCGCTCGACATGGACATGTTGCTCGGCATCGAAGACGCCATGATGGAAGTCGAAAACGACGACGACCTGTGGATCGGCGTGCTGACCGCTTCGGGGGACAAGGCGTTTTCCTCGGGTCTCGACCTCAAGGTCGCGGCGCCGCTGCTCACGGCGGGTGATCCGCTCGGCTTCCCCGACATCACCAAGCGCCAGTTCTCGGACGTCTACAAGCCGATCGTCTGCGCGGTGAACGGCTTCTGCATCGCGGGTGGTCTCGAGATGCTGCTCGGCACCGACATCCGCATCGCAGCCGAACACGCGACCTTCGGCCTCGGCGAAGTGAAGATGGGTCTCGTGCCCCTCGGCGGCACCCACATCCGCATGCCCCGGCAGATCGGCTGGGCGATGTCGATGGAGCTGCTGCTCACGGGCAAGAACATCGACGCGCAGCGCGCCTTCGAGGTCGGCCTGATCAACCAGGTCGTCCCCTTCGACGAACTCCAATCGACCGCGATGACGTTGGCCGAGAAGATGTGCCGCAACGGCCCGCTGGCGATGCGCACCGCCAAGGAGATCGCGGTTCGTGCCCTCGACCTCGAGCCCGGCTTCGTGCTCGAGAAGTCCCTCGGCCAGCGCGTGCTGAATTCGCAGGACGCCAAAGAGGGCCCGTTGGCGTTTAGCGAAAAGCGGCGCCCCGTTTACACCGGGAAGTAGGCGACGGAACCGGTGCGAGGGCGCATCGGAAGATTGCAGTGTGCGGCGTTGACGCTTGGCTGTGCGTTGGCGTGGCTGGCCTGTGCCGCACCGCCGACACCCGTGTCGCGCCACACACTCGAAACGGGAACCGCAGCGACCGGTGCTCCGCCTTCACCCGCGGCGATCGCGAACCTCGAACGACGAAACGAAGACGCCTACCCCGGCTTCTTCGCCTGGGAGAAGCCCCCCGAAGACTGGTGGCATTCCACGCGCGAGGTTCGCGGGCCGGGGATCGACGTACTGCTCCCCTACTGGATGCTCCGCTACTACGCGTCACATCCAGGAACGCACGTGGGGGCCACGGCTCCCTGATCCCCGATCAGCGCGCTGGTTGCGCCCAGCGCCGGCCGAGCTTGCGCCCGAACTCGATCATATGGCTCTCGTAGAGCAGGTACATGCAGGCCGAGATCAGGTTCGACACGACGATCACGCTCACCAGCAGGCCGACGATCCGCACGGCACCGAAGCCGTCATTGGTCGGCGTCCCCATCGAAGAAAGCAGCACGAACAAAACGTACGGGTGGATGAGATAGGTCCCGTACGAAACGCGCGCCGCCGGAAACCACGACCGGTGCGCCATGAAGCGCGTGAAGCCGTTGTCGAGAAACAGGCAATTGGTGATCAATAGCGCCGACCCCACCGCCATGATGGTGAACTGCACGATCACGGCGAACGCGCCGCGCACCTGAATGCCACCGAAGGTCCAGACCGCGAAGATACAGAGCAGGCCAACCACCCAGGTGAGGTTTCCCCAGCGCTCGACCCGCGCCTTGAAGGCGTCGAAGTGGAAGACGTAGTAATAGGCGACGAGCACGCCGTAGAAGATCTCGTCCGCGCGGTTGTGGGTGCGGTAATAGACCCCGTCGAGTAACGCCAGATCCGGATCGGCGAGATAGTGAAGCGTCCGCAGCACGGGTGGAATCAGCACACCCAGGAAGAGAATCGCGGGGCGAATCCCCTTCCCGTCGAAGCGAAACACGAAGAGCAGGATCACCGGCAGCGCGAGGTAGAACTGTTCTTCGATGCACAGCGACCACGCCCACGACATGATGTTCGCGTCGCCCGCCGAAAAGAAGTAGTTCACGGTGTAGCTGTAGTTCTGCCAGGCGTTCCCGAAGGCCTCACTCCAGTCGGCCCCGCCCAGCAGATGCCAGGGGATTGGCGCAGGGAGTCGCGCGAAAACGAAGAGACCAAAGGTCAGGACCAGGTAGTAGGCGGGAAAGACGCGAAACGATCGCCGCACGAAGAAGGTGCGGAACTCGAGGCTGCCGGTTCGCGTGTAGCTCACCATCAGGATGCGGCCGATCAGAAAGCCGCTCAGCACGAAGAAGATGTCGAGCCCGATCCAGAAGCCGTTCACCAGGCGATGGGTGACGCTCAGTTCGGGGGTGGCCGCGGCGAAGAGCGGAAACTGCCCGCTGAAGATGCCCACGTGGTAGAGGGTCACCATGTAGGACGCGATTCCGCGCAGGCCGTTCAGCCCCGGGAACTGGTCGGCCGGTGCCTCCCACAGTTCGCGTCGAATACGCGCGCCGGTTTTCGCGAGCCACCCGGGTTTCATCAGGCGAACGAACGTAACCCAGCGCGCTCGCGAAGGCTGCGCGGGCTCGCGCCTGCGCGATTGCGCTTCATCGCTCGCGAGCGGCTTCGATGCGCAGGCCGCCAGCGAGTTCTTCGAAGCGTTCTTCGAAACGATTCACACAGTGCATCAACACGGCCTGCCGCGCGTAGGCGGGCATTTCGCGCATCGGCTGCTCGGCAACCACGGCGAGGTCGATCGCGCGATCGATCATCGCCGCGTCGGCCAACGGCACGCGCATCGCGACGTCGCCAGTGAACTTGTTGGTGACTTCGAGATCGGCGTTCGGCACGACCGCCTCGTTGCCCAGGTAGCACGGAGATCGTTCGGCGAGCAACGGAGTCTCCCCTCCTCCACCGCCCGCGCGTCCCATAACGCCTTTCGCGGTTTGATCGCACCTACGGCCGGTCAACACCACCCTCGGGGCGCGATCCATGTTCGAATCCGCCACCCCGGTGATCAGGTTCGTCGCACCCGGGCCGAGGGTGTCCAGGCATAGTCCCGGCTCCCCGGTGAGGCGCCCGTGGACCTCGGCCATGAAGGCTGCACCCTGCTCGTGCCGCGCGAGCTCGAATTCGATCTGCTCCGAGTCCTCGAGCAAAATCATGAAGTCGGTGTTTTCTTCCCCCGGAACCCCGAAAATCCGAGTCACCCCCTGGTTTTCCAGACACTTCACGAACAGATCAGATGGCTTCACGACAGGCGCTGCTCCTTCGCCCCGACCGCTGCACCGATCGGTGCGGATGCGTGGGCCGGTAATTGCGCCGCGCAGTTCCTGCGCCGTGAGAGCGGGTGTGCCCCCACGCACCGTGCGTGATGTGCTGACTCCCAGGTGGCATCGCTGCACGACGCCGGAAGCCGGGATCTGAGAATCGCATGATAAATTGCGGACCTCGGACCGTGGGCCCCCGCAGACGTACTTTCAGTACGTCGAGGAAGCCGAAGGGAGAAGGCCGTGAAATGGCAGTGCTTTCGGGCTTCGCAGTAGGGCTTCATGAATAATCCGGGCTAGTGTCTGGCGTAGCGATCCTCGCTCGATGCGGGCTTCCCCTCGATCCGCATTCATCCCCACTTCGAAGCCAGCAGCCATCGACCCATCGTCACCGACAACTACGCAGCCGAAACCGCATTCGTTGCCGCAGTCCATGCGACCCAATGCGAACGGCCTCGGGAAGGACCACAAGTGAGCATCCATCCGCTGATTTCTCTTTCTGCCGACCGTCAGGTCAAGCAGGCCAAGGGCTTTCGAGAAGCCGCGGGCGAGCTTTCGGGCACGTCGCTGGAACCCCTCTACAAAGAGGAAAGCTCGAACGCGCCCCACCGCCACGACGAAGGCAAGAAGTATCTCGGCGTCAACACGATTCGGAAGCCGTCCGCGCGCCAGAAGGGCAAGGACGACAAGCACTTCTGCCTGGCCGCGGCGAACAGCGTGCGCGACGGCGGTGTGACGTTCACCCTGCCCGACGGCCCCGAGGTGACGCTGGTCGATGGCCTGGTGCCGCTTCGCACCGCGGCGCCCGACAAGGCCCGTGGCGACGCCGACCCGAACAAGGGCGTCGACGACATCCCGATGCTCGGGCTCCTGCCCGACAACCGCCTCGCGGTGATCGTGGTGAAGTACCTGATGCCCGACGCCACCCACAGTGGCGCCGGCGACACGCCGCTTCGCCTGCTGCTCGCAGGTCTCGCCCAGGCCGCGATGGTGGACGGCAACCAGGCCGCCCTGCGCGAAGAAATCGAGGCCGCCACCGGGCGCACGACGTCCGAAGAGGCGCCGCTGGTCGCGATCGTCGCCTCGGCGCGATACTGGGAAATCTGCCGCAAGCGCGAAGCCCAGAAGGGCGCTGCCTGGATCCGTGAAATGGAGCGGCTCGCGCGCGAGATCCCCGAACAGATCGGCAACGAGATCTTCTACGCCGCCATCGAGAACGAAGCCGACCCGCTCTGGACCTACGGCGAAGACGGGCCCGTGCTCAGCGAGGCGATCAAGCTCAAGGATTCGTGGGAATCGACGGCGGGTCGCGTGAAGCCCAGGCGCAAGAAGGCCGAGGCTGCGATCGAGATCATCGAGCCCAACATGGCCAAGCCACCGCAGACCTACTCGGTAAAGGGTTCGTTCGAAGTCGGAGACCGCATCGAGCACAAGACCCTCGGGTCGGGCGTCTGCCAAGGGAGCGCCGGGACGGGCAAGATCAAGGTGCTCTTCGGTGAGGACACCAAGATCTTGATTCACCAGCGTTAGTTGGCGGGTGGCTGACGCGCAAGAGGCGCGAGAACGCTGCCTCCAGTGCCTGCGGCCGGCTGCGCAGTGCTACTGCGACCACCTGATTCGGGTCGCGAACCGCACGCCGGTCGTCATCGTCCAGCACCCGCACGAGCAGTTCCATCCGTTCGGCACGGCGCGCATGGTGCGGCGATGCTTCGAGCGCGCGCAGGTGCACGTCGACTACGACCGCACGCTGCGTGACGAGCGTCGCGCGCTTCCGCTGCCCAAGGGTGCGGCGTTGCTCTACCCCGGCCCCGATGCGCGCGACCTCGCCACCCTGGAGCCGGAGGAGCGTCCGAGCGCGTTGGTCGTGATCGACGCAACGTGGGGCCAGGCGCGCGGTCTGTATCGCGACCTCGCTCCGCTACAGGCGCTGCCGAAGGTGAGCTTCGACGCGACGCAGCCGAGTCGCTACCGCATCCGCAAGCAGCCCAGGCTCGAGTGCCTTTCGACCGTGGAAGCGGTCGTGCGGGCGCTCGAACTCCTCGAACCGGACCTCGCGGGCCTCGACCGCGTGCTCGACGCCTTTGCCGCAATGATCGATCTCCAGATCTCGACGGCGAAGGCCCGGCCGCGGGCACCGAGGCAAGCACGGCGCCGCCGGCCGCGTAGAACGGGGCTGCCGGCCTGGCTGACGGACGAAACCGATCGCCATGTCCTCGTCTACGGCGAGGCGGCCTTCGTGGGCCCCGAGGCCGAGCGGGCGACCGGTCGCGCCCTCGCCGCTTTGCCCAAGACGCTCATCCAGTGGACGGCGCTGCGCCCCGGCACGGGCGAGTGCTTTTCGCGGCTGATCCGCCCGCCCTACCTGCCCCTCGAACGCCGCCTGTGTCCAACCGGCCTCGAAGCATCGGACCTCGAATCCGCAAACGAGCTCGGGGAAGCGCGCGACGCGTGGCGCACGTGGTTGCGGGACGACGACCGGCTGCTCTGCTGGAACAAGAGCACCCTCGACATCATGGACGCCCTCGACACCCCGCGCGAAGCCCACTGCCTGAAGGGCGAGTACAAGAACTTCGCCCATCGCAGGGACCCGAAAGCCTGGCTCGGGGGCTCGATCGACGCCGTCGTCGAGAGCGAAGGGCTGCGCGTGAACCCCGTCGCCGTGCCCGGGCGCGCGGCCCGCCGGCTCGCCGAACTCGAAGCCGTCAGCCGTCTGCTGATCGAGGGGGCGACTGCGGCTCTGGAGCCTGGGGTTCGAAGCGACCACCACAGCTGCGGTGGAGATAGCGCCGCCAGTCTCGTGTCGAACGTCGCAACCGCTTGACCTCGAAGCCGCAGCGCGTGCAGCGCGCCACGGTGACTTCGCGCTTGGAGCGCAACTGCGCACTTGCCGTGCGGAAGCGCAGGTCGAGCCCGGCCCGTGACGGGCGCGCACCGAACGCGCGGGCGAGGAGTTGCCAGCGCGGACCGTGGCGCTCGCTCTTCGAAACCAGCTCGAACACCACGATGTGCGCGACTTCGTGCAGGATGGTGTCGCGGCGCGCCTGTTCGGAGCAGTCGAGCACCGTCAACCGAAAGATCCGCGTTCTCGTCGACACCGAACCAAAGCGTGTCGTCGCGCGCGAAGGACGAACCGTCCAGTCTTCGAACGAAGCAAAAGCGGCCGCAGCGAAGCCATGTTCGCTGCGGCCGAATTCCCTGGCCACCTTTCGCAACCCCGTCTCGATCGTTGCGCGCAAGCCCTCTTGTTCGAGGAAGTGTGGCAACGGCATCGGACGGAAGTTCATCGATGAGGCCTCAGGCGCTGTGGCTCACTTTGCGCCGCCGCTCATTTGTAGTCGATGACCGAGCGAATCACCTCGCCCTTCTCCATCGCCTGGAAGGCGTCGTTCACGTCGTCGAGTTGGATGCGACGGGTGATCATGCTCTCGAGGTCGAGCTTGCCCTGACGCCACAGGCGCAGGAGTTTCGGCATGAAGGTGCGAACGTTCGCGCTGCCGTACATCGAGCCGCGCAGGTTCTTGTCGGTGAAGAAGAACTCGAAGGCGTTGAACTTCACCTCGTCGGTGAGGCGGCCGACGCCGACCACCACCGCGGTGCCACCGCGGCGCGCGGCGTCGAAAGCACCGCGAATCGTCACGGGGTTGCCGATGCATTCGAGGGCGTAGTCGAAGCCTTCGCCGCCCGTGATCTCGGCCTTGAGCTGATCGAGGGCATCGGGCGTGCACACGTGGGTCGCACCAAAGTTCTTTGCCTGCTCGAGCTTCGACTCGACCATGTCGACCGCAAGGATCTCGGCCGCGCCTGCGATGCGCGCACCCTGGATCGCGCTGATCCCGACGCCACCGCAACCGAAGACCACCACCGAACTTCCGGGCGTCACTTCGGCGGTGTTGATCGCGGCACCGACACCGGTCGTCACGCCACAACCGATGAGCGATACGATGTCGAGGGGGATGTCCTGGTCCACCTTGACCACGCACGATTCGGCGGTGATGAGCTCTTCGGCGAAGGTGCCGAGCCCCGTCATGCCAGCGATCGGGTTTCCATCGACGACAAAGTGCGGCGTCATGCCGACCGTCATCGAGTTGTCACAGAGATACGCCTGCCCACGCTCACACGGACCGCACTTTCGGCAGGCCGGCACGAAGCTCAAGATGACGTGGTCACCGGCCACGACGTCCGTCACACCAGGGCCGACTTCCTGGACGATGCCCGCTCCTTCGTGGCCGAGCACGAGCGGGAAGCCCATGGGAATGGTGCCGTTCTGCACCGAAAGGTCCGAATGGCACACGCCACTCGAAACGAGTTTCACATGCACTTCGCCAGCGCCGAGGTCGGTGAGGCTGACGTCGTCGCGGACCTGCAGGTCGGCGCCGAGTTCGTTGAGGACTGCGGCCTTCATGGGCGGGGTCTCCATCTCGCGGGCCGCCGGGTCCCATCTCGATCGCATTCGCAATCGAATCGAAAGAACGCCGGGCGGAACTGGGGGTTGTGGGCGTATTGCGGGCGCACGCGATGGTACCGCCATCGCGCGGGCAGGATATCCAACGCGAGTGCTTCCTGCTGCACTCAATACGACGGGTACCTACCCCTCCTCGGGGATCGCGTAGTGGGCGATGTAGTCCCTGTAGCGCTCCCGAATCGCCGGCAACGACAGACCGAATTCGCCCGCTTCGTAGCCGTGGCGCCCGATGGCGCTCGGCTTCGCGTCGCGGGCGATCGACTCGGCGAGCACCTCGAGCGGTTCGCGTACGCTGTCGGCCCCGAAGTCGTCGCACCCCGCCTGCTTCGCGGCCGCGCGCAAGATCGCTTCCGGCTCGAATCCGGGCCACGACGAGCCCACCAGCGCGCTTGCACGGTTGAAGACGCGCAGGGGCGCCGAATGGAGATAGGCATCGCGATGGGTCCAGATGCGAGTCATGATCTGCCCGCGAGTTGTATCACTTCGCCATAGCGCAGCCAGTCGCGTTCACCGATCTCCAAGCCCACCCCCCTCGACCCAGGAGACCTCCGCCATGAGTCAATTGCTTCAGCACGGTGCCTTTCCCATGTTCGCCCTGTGTGCGAGTTACCTGATCTTGTTGATGATCATCGTCGGACACCTCACCGGCTTCCTGCGAATCAAGTTCGGTCACGCCGCCAACGAGGAGGACTTCGAAGCCTTTCGCCTCGAAAGCGGTGACACGAGCGAAACCAATCCCACGGTGGATCGCTACGAGCGGCTGCACCGCAACCACCTCGAAAGCACCCTGCCCTTCCTGGCCTTCGGGATGATCTATCTGGCGACCGACCCCGGCACCGGCCTCGCGACCGCGCTCTTCGCCGTGTTCACGATCATGCGCACGATCTTCAGCGTCTGTTACATCAACGCCATTCAGCCATTTCGCTCACTTTCGTTCATCGTGGGCGAGATCTGCGTCGTCGTAATGGTCGTGCAGGCGGGTTGGTACGGACTCGGGCACCTGTAGCCCGACCGTCAGTCCGCTTCGCTCCCCGCTGCTTCGCGTTGCGCAAGGGTGCGGTCGATCCAGCGGCGATAGAGCGTGCGCGGGTGCGCACCGGTGATGGGCACGTCGTTGCCTTCGAGCATGACGGCGGGCACGCCCGTTACTCCGTACTCCAGCGCGCTGCGATGCTCTTCGAGCACTTCCTGCAGCAGGTCTTCGTCGCGCGTGTGGTCGAAGGCGGCTTCGTCGAGCCCCGCGTCCTCCCACAGCTGCCGCATGGTGGCGTCGTCGGTGATGTCGAGGTTCTCGCTGAAGTAGGCCTCGAACAGCCGGGCACTCAACGCACGCGCCGCTTCGTCGCCACCCGCGCGTCGCGCGGCCTTCACGAGCAGGTGCGGGGGCACGCTATGCGAAGGCGGGCCGTGTTCGGTTTCCCAGACGCGGAACTCCCCGGCGTCTTCTTCCGAATCGGGACGCATCCAGCTCCGGGTGTAGTGCGCGAACTTCTCGAGGTTGCGGCCCGGCTGCGGGTCCGGGCGCAAGAGGAAACTGCGCCACTCGAATTCGACTCGTTGTCCATACTCCTCTTCGATCCCGCGCAGCCGAACGGCCGCGTTGAAGCACCAGGGTCAGAGGTAATCGGACCAGACGATGAAGCGAACGGGTTCCATGAGGTGGTTTCCTGCTGCTGGGCGCGCAGTGCCGTTGATTGGAGATGGTCGCAAGAGTCACGAGTATAGAGGGTGATGGGCACGGAGAGGATCTCGACCGCGAAACGATGGACTGGGGCTATCGCCTGATCATCCGCGACTGAGTGCGCCCGGCACGTAGTCGTCGTATCGCGGCACGTCCTTCCCGAGCAACCACGCTTCGAGGATCGCGTTCACGGCTTCGGGCGCTTCCTGCTGCACCCAATGGGAAACGTTGGGAAGCAGGCGAAGTGTTACGTCGTGGACGAATTCGTCGGTGCCCTCGGTCATTTCCTTGCCGAGCGCGGTGTCCTCTTCGCCCCAGATCATCAGCGTGGGGGTTTCGAGTACGGGGGCCGGCTCGGAGAAGGTCGTCCCGAACCAGTTGGCGCGATACCAGTTCAACATCGCGGTGAGCGCCCCGGGCTCGAGGGCTTGTTCTCGATACACCTCGAGCACTTCGTCGGGAAAGCGCGACTCGTCCACCGCCATGCCGCGGAAGGCCTCGCCGATCATGTGTGCGCCCTTGCGACGAAACAACCACTCGGGAATCCACGGGAGCTGGAAGAACACCGCGTAGCGCGAGCGCTTGCGTTGGGCCTTCTGCTGCAATGCCTGATGAAAGCGGGTGGGATGGGGGAGGTTCATCACGACGAGACGTTCGAGAGGACGGATGGCCCGCAGCGCAAAACGCCAGGCCAGAATCCCACCCCAGTCGTGGGCGACGAGCGTCACACGCTTGGCACCCGAAGCGTCGACGAGCGACGCGACATCGTCGAGCAACGCATCGACTCTGTAGGCGGCCTTCCCTTTGGGACGGGTCGTGTGCCCGTACCCGCGTTGGTTCGGCGCCCACACGCGATAGCCGAGGCTCGCGAGCAGCGGCATCTGGAAGCGCCACGAAAACGCATGCTCGGGAAAGCCGTGCAACAGCAATGCCAGCGACTCGCTCTCGGGGTTTCCCGCGCAGAGGACTTCGAAGCGCATCTCGCCTGCTTCGATGTACTCGGTCGTGATGCCCTGATCCGATAGATCGGTCATGGCCATGGAGTATAGAGCGGTCGTTTCGATCGACAGCGCCCGCTCACACACGGTACGATCGGATTCATGAGCGTAGCCGCCATCACAGAACGAGAAGCCGGCCTGCACATGACGATCCGCATCCTCGCCATGCCCGGGCGCGAGGCCCTCGCCGAACTCCCCCAGTGCAACAGCCGCGCGGACCGGCTCGCTCTTTCGTTCGACGAGCACTACACCGAGTTCATGCAGACCATGACGGTGCTCCCGGCCGATGGGCAACTGCTTTCGCTCCAGGCCCTCGACTCGGCCCTCAATGCGATCAGCGGGCCCGAGAACCTGGACCTGTGGACCGACGCTTCGTTCACCCTCGATCCACACTGGGACCACATCCGGCTACTCGCCCAGCAGGTGATGTTCGAGTTCGACTGGGTCTAGTCCGGACGGACCTCTAGTCGTTGAATTCCCGGAACGACCCGTGGCGGCCGGCACCCGATGCGAAGCGTGCGGCGCCCTCTCCGGTTTCGCCGCTCTTGATGGTTTCGAAGCCGAGTTTCGTTTCGAGTAGAAGCGCTTCGGGTTGGTCGAGTTCCCATTGCTGGTAGCTGCTGATGCGGTCACTGCGCAGACAGCGCTGCGGGAAGTTGGCGAGCTGCCGTGCGAGAACGAGCGCCTGGTTCAGCGCCTGGCCGGGTTCGACGAGCCGGTTGGCGAGACCGATGCGCTGGGCTTCTTCTCCCGACACCGGGCGTCCTGTCAGGATCAAGTCGAGCGCGTGGCTGTGGCCGAGCATCCGGGTCAAGCGAATGGTGCCGCCGTCGACGAGGGGGACGCCCCAACGCCGGCAGAAGACACCGAATACCGCATCGCGCGCGGCGACACGCAGATCGCACCAGGCGGCGAGTTCGATCCCGCCCGCCACTGCGTAGCCCTCAACGGCGGCAATCACGGGCTTGCTGAGCAACATGCGCGAGGGGCCCATCGGACCGTCGCCGTCCTCGGCGACACGGTTACCGCGTCCTTCGCTGACGGCCTTCAAATCAGCGCCGGCGCAGAAACAACCATCGGCGCCCGTGAGAATCGCAACGCTCATGGCTTCGTCGGAATCGAAGCGCCGAAAGGCATCGGCCAACTCGGCTGCGGTCGGACCGTCCACACAGTTGCGTACTTCGGGGCGTTCGATCGTAATGGTCGCGATCGCACCATCGCTCTTGTACGAGATGTTTTCGTAGCTCACGGTCATGACTCCTTTCGAAGGGTAAATGGCTGCGGCCGCAGGCTCAGAGCTTCGGTGTTTCGATCAGCTCCATGCAGGTGCCGTCTGGATCGGAAAAGAACACGGCCCGTGCCGTCCTGGGGGACGGGGTTCGTATGGCTTTCGGGGACGAGCCCGACGACGTCCCGATAGAAAGCAAGGGAGCGGGCGAGATCACTGCAGTTCACGTTCACATGCATCACACTCTGGATTTCGATCGCCATCTTCGAAAGATACCCTCGCAACCGCGCATGACACCCCGCGCATTGCGCCAGGCCCCGAGGAGACATCCGTGACCCCGCCGACCTCTTCCGCAACCGACCCCGGCGCGCCCTGGCAGCAAGCCTTCGACTGGATCGAAGCCACCGTGGGCGGGCGCATTCCCGCTTCAAGGACTACGCCGCGTACGAAATCGGCGCGGCGTATCGCAGTGCGGAATATCTGCGCCGCGCCGAAAGGTAGGCCCCGACTTCGAACGCCAGGACCTCGAGGAAGCCAGCGCGCTCGTCGGCCGCTCCCTGGCCGACTGAAACGAAGCGGACGCGGCTCTCGAAGAGTTGATCTCGCGTTCGGGCCCCGAACGTGACGCCGAGCTGATCACCTTCTGCTACGGCCGTTGCAAGCGCCACGAGGCGCTCCTGGAACCGGTCCTGCGCGAACTCGAAGGGTCGAAGACGCAGCTCCTCACCGACTAGACGAAACGAAGGCTCAGCCGCCCCGTGAGCCCTTCAGCCCCTTTGAGAGTCGCGGTGCTGGCCCGAGAGTTCCACGTACTCGATCGCGCGAAGGCGCTGGCGTTCGAGTTCGTCGTCTTCGAGGGTGCGGACGACGCGTGCCGGTATGCCCATCACGAGACTTCGGGGCGGCACGGTCTTGCCCGGCGTCACGATCGCACCCGCTCCGACGAGCGCGCCCTCGCCCACCGTGGCGCCGTCCATCACGGTTGCACCGATTCCGATCAGGGCACCGTCACCCACCGTGCAGCCATGCACCACGGCGCGATGACCGATCGTGACTTCGTCCCCCACGATCGTCTCGAAGCGCTGGCGCGTGACGTGCAGCACCGAGCCGTCCTGCACGTTGCTGCGCGCGCCGACGCGAATCGCGTTGACGTCGCCTCGCAGCACGCAGCCGTACCAGACGCTGGCCTGGCTTGCGAGTTCGACGTCCCCCACCACGACGGCCCCGGGTGCGACCCAGGCGTCGGCGGCAATGCGAGGCCGCATCTGTTCGAAGGACAGGATCAGGGACATCTCAGCCTTCCCCTCCGTCGGGATTGCCGAGACTCGAGAACAATTTCCATCATGTGATAACAGGGACCGAGGGCGAGCTTGAGAGACAGCGTCCCCGTGCGGCCAAAGCCCGCACCAATGATCTCGAGTGCCAACCGTCTCTCCTCTCTTGGGGCGCTCGATCATAGGGACCATGGTGCCCCCCGGCACCCGCGTTACTTTCCCGCGATGTCACTCGCCGCCGACATGTCCGACGCTGCGATCCCCGAAGGCCGCGCGAGGCTCGTGCGCACGATTTCTCGAGAAGGGGGCATCGCGGTACGCGCGATCGTCGGCAGCAACCTCGTCGCCGAAGCGATGAATCGACGTCCCATGGCGCCCACTGCTGCCAACGCCCTCGGACGCGCGCTCATGGGAGGCGTCCTCATCGCGGTCGGCCCGGCCTCACCGGAAGAATCCCTCGCAACCCTCACCGACGCCGAGCACGACGAACGCGAAGCAGGCGAATCGGTTCAACTTCAGTTCCGCGGCGACGGGCCACTCGGCAGCATCGTGGTCATTGCCGACGATCTCGGCCGCGTTCGCGGCACGGTCTCCCAACCCGACACCAACCTCGTGCTCTCGGCCGGCACCCCGGACGTGGCCCGCGCCATCGGTCTCGGCGCGCTGCGCGTCATCCGCAGCCGCCCGGAGTGGCGCGAACCCTATTCCGGAGCGGTGCCGCTCGTCAGCGGCGAAATCGCGAGCGACCTCACGCTCTACCTCACCGAAAGCGAACAGACGCCTTCGGCCATGGGCCTCGGCGTTGCGATGACCAACGACGAAAGCGCCGTCGTGGCCGCGGGCTTCCTGGTGCAGATCCTGCCCGACGCCCTTCCCGAAGAGGTCGACCGCGTCGAGGCGAACGTGCGCAGCATGCCGACCCTGTCTCAGCTCGCCCTGTCGGACACCCACTGCGACGAGATCATCGATCTGCTGCTTCGCGGTCTCGGTTCGCGCGAACGTCATACTTCCTATCCGGTGTTTCGCTGCAGCTGCACGCGCGAGCGCGCACGAAGCACGCTGATGCTTCTCGGCGAGGCCGACCTTCGAGAGATCGTCATCGCAGGAAGCGGGCAACAGGTGCGCTGCGAGTTCTGCGCGCGTGCACACGAGTTCTCCGCGAGCGACATCGATGCCCTGTTCCGCGAGCTGCGGGGGCAGCTCGACTCCTGAGCAGCGTGCCGGGGGCCCGGCAGCAGGCGGTCGACAGCCGAGACGCAACCGAAGCGAACGCGCTTCGATCGCCGGTCGCCAACACCCCTTCGAGTGCCTCCCCTAACATGACCGTTGGGGAGGTTCCTCGGGACCGAGCCCGAAATGCGTCCGACGAACCCACGCGTGCGGGTTGTCTCATGCGAGCGACACGAATCGCTCGAGTCGGTCTCTCGACCGGCCGAAGGAACTGTCTGCATGATCCCGACCCCGCCTGACCTCTTCGATGAATGGCATGCGCTGCCGGTGAGCGAGGAATCTCCCGATCCTCGCTTTCGCGTGTACCGCGCGCGCGAAGAGGATTTCGAGCGGATCTACGACTGCGTGGACCAGGCTTTCGGACGCAAACGTCCGCGCGCCGCCTACGAATGGCTCTATCGCGCCAATCCCTACGGGCGCGCGCGCATGTGGCTACTCGACGAAGTCTCTTCGGGGCGCTTGCTCAAGACGGGGGGCAGCTTTCCCTGGCCGATCTGGCGTGGCGACGAGCCGCGCGTTGCCGGACTCGGAGGAGATGCCGCGACGGTGCCCGACTGGCAGCGCAAGGGGCTTTCGGCGCTTCGCCGCAGAGTGCGACTAAGCCATCCGTGGGGAAAGACGATGACGACGATCGCCGGCCCCAACCGCGGTTCGCAGGTGGTGGCGAAGAAAGCCGGGGAAGACAGTGGACTACTGGGTCGGCTCCGCGGCGGCGTTGCGATCCTGCAGGCGGGGCCCGTGTTGGAAAAGGCGGGGTTGCCGTCAACTTCTTCGCCACCCCGGGTTGGCGTCACTGGCCCGTGTTTCGACGCGCAGGCTTCCTTCCCTACACGACCAACAATCACCTGGAAGCGAAGGACTGGTTGGACCAGCACGCGTCCGAGCGCATGGATGCCTGGCAGGTAACACCGGGCGATCGCGACTACCACTGATCGCGGCACGCGCTTCAGGCGTCTGCGATGCCGATCCGCCCGGGTCAGAAGGCCAGCGTGTGCGCGATCAGTCCACCGAAGCCGTGCGCGGCGCTTCCGTCTTCGCGCGCGTAGCGCCAGGCGACATCGATGCTGAGCCCGAAGTCGAACCCATAGCCGGCCGACAGCTGCAGGAGATGATCCGTGGGCCCCCCCTCTCGCGAATCGCTATCGCGAAGCGTCGAAGACAACGCGAGGTTCCAGCCCCTCCAGCTCGCCGCACCGCTCTGTGTGTAATAGTGGCGCTGCAGCCGCTCCCCCTCTACGCCGCGCTGATGGACGTATTCCGACAGCAATTGGATCTCGACATCGTCGGTGGGTGCGAAGGCGTAGGACAGCCCCGCGGCATAGCCGTATTGATTGCGCGCCGCCCCCGCGACCTTCTGTCGTGAAAATGCCAGGTGGTATGTCATCCCGGTGAGTCGGGGGATCTCTTCGCCCTCGAGTGCAAGCGCGAACGAACGCGGGTCCCCCGTGTTGCTGGGGCCACCGTCCGATCTTCGCAGACGTCCGCGGTCGTGCAGCCCAGATCCCGAGAGGAAGCTCGTGTCTGCGAAAAAGAGATCCGCTGCAAATCGGTGGAAGCCGTATCGCTCATCGCCCAGGCGCACGAAGCCTCCGCCTCCGATTCGCTCGGTGAGTTCGTAGTCTTCTGCGAAGTCGACCCCGTAGATGCCCGGCGCCACATCCCAGGCGACGCCGAACGTCGGATTGAACTTGCCGGCGCGAACGCCCCAGCGCTCGTTCGCGTACCGCAAGTACAGCTCTTCTACGCAGAGGCCCTCATCCTCGATGTAGCGGTCCGCTCCTGGCTGCGGCCCGGCAACGGGCTCGAGGATCAGCCCCGCTTCGAGAGACACATACTCGCCGAAGCCGAGCGACAAGTACGGCTCGATCGTGATGTACAGATCATTGATCTCTTCGTCATCGCTCGCAGCTCGAACCGTGCGGTCGTTCTGCGTCTCGAAGAGGAATTCGCCGCTGAGTCGAAAGAAGGGCTGATCGGCTCCTTCTGCTGCAACCGCCAATAGAGGCCATGTGCTCCCGAATGACAACGACGCGAAGACGATCAAGACCTTTGTGAACCGATCAGCACTCATCGTTTTGCACCATCATTGCGGGAGGTCTCGTTCCACCGCCGGGGCAACCGCTGCACGAGTCGCAGCGGTTCGATGAATCCGTCACCGGGCGGATCGCAGCCAGGACATGCCGAACCACCACGGCCGCCGCACCGCACACCACCGAGCCTACAACCAAGAATTGCCAGTCCATTCCCATGTCAAGTCAGACCAAGCAGTCGGCCACCCTGATAGGTGACGAACGCTGCGCCCCACGCCAGCGCGCTCATGTAGCCGAAGAGAAAGAGCGCCCAACGCCAGCTGTCCGTTTCGCGCTTCACGACAGCGACCGTGGCCAGGCACTGGCATGCGAAGACGAAGAAGACCATCAAGCTGGCCGCGACGAGGGGAGTCCAGGTTGGCCGACCGGTGTCGGGGTCGACGTCGGCACGCATTCGGTCGATCAGCGACATGCTCGTCTCATCGGCATCCTGAACGCTGTAGATGGTTCCGAGTGCTCCGACGGCCACTTCACGTGCAGCGAGACTGGCGACGAGCGCCACCCCGATCTTCCAGTCGTAACCCAGCGGCGTGATCGCGGGTTCGAGGAAGCGCCCCATCTTCCCCATCGCACTCTGGCTGAGCGCGTAGCCCGCTCGCTCGTCTTCGATTTGCGCGAGCTGCGCGGCGATCTCTTCTCTCACTCGTGCGTCCGAAGCGCTGGCCTGCAACTCGCTGAGTTCTGCGTGCCGGGTTTCGATTGCGACGCTCGGTTCGACTTGCGGATACGTAGCCAGAAACCAGAGCACCACGGCCGCTGCGAAGATGATGGTGCCCGCTCGTCTCAAGAACAGCCGGCCGCGTTCGAGCATGCGCCAGACCACGTCGCGCAGCCGCGGCATGCGGTATGGAGGCAGTTCCATCACGAACACGGATTGATTGCCCTGGACGACGAAGCGCTTGAGCAACCATGCGGCCGCGACGGCGAAAACGACGCCGAGCAGATAGAGCGCCAGCAACGTCAGGCCCTGATAGCTCAAGAAGCCGAACGCGTGACCCGCCGGAATGAACGCGGCGATCAGCAAGGCATAGACGGGAAGCCTCGCGGAGCAGGTCATGAGAGGTGTGACCATGATGGTCACGAGTCGGTCGCGTTGGTTCTCGATCGTGCGGGCCGCCATGATGCCCGGGATCGCGCACGCGAAACCGGAGACCAGCGGGACCACCGATCGGCCGCTCAAGCCAACCCGCTTCATGATGCGATCCATGATGAATGCGGCGCGCGCCATGTAGCCCGTGTCTTCGAGCAGCCCGAGAAAGAAGAACAGGATCAGGATCTGGGGCAGGAAGATGACGACGGAACCGACCCCCGCAACGACGCCGTCCACCAGCAGATCACGGACCGGGCCCTCTGGCAGGCTCGCGCCCAGCCAGTCCCCGGCCGCGACCGTTGCATTGTCGATCGCATCCATGAACGGTGCCGCCCACGTGAAGACCGACTGGAAGACCAGCGCGAGGATCACGAAGAAGAGGATCGGACCTGCAACGCGGTGGGTCAGCAGCCTATCGATCTTGTCGCTCGCCGTTGGCCCCGGCTGTGACACGCGCCGGGACACGCGCGCGGCGAGCGGCGTGATCCAGTCGTAGCGTCCGACCACCTCCGCCTGCTCGCTCGAAACGCCTTCGTTCTCCAGTTGCGCCCGCACCGCCCGCACCTGCGTCCAGAACCCGGGTGTGTGGTGCACTTCGAAGAAGTCGGCGCCTCGTTGGGTGAGGGCACGCAGCGCATCGCTGAAGCGCTGCTGCGCAGATAGCGCCGGGAGATCGTGTTCGAGTCGGCGGGCCAGATCGTTGACCTCTCGTTCCACGGCCGCGTCGAGTTGCCATCTTCGTCGCACGGGGATCGGAAGGGGGCCGCTAATCGCGGCACGCAACGCTTCGATCCCGTCGCCGCGAGAGGCCACCAAAGGAACCACGGGAACACCCAGCTCTTCGCTGAGCATGTTCGCGTCGACTTCGATGCCGGCGCCGTCGGCGGCATCGACCATGTTCAATGCGATCACGGTCGGCCTGCCAAGATCGAGCACCTGACTTGCGAGGTAGAGGTTGCGCTCGAGGTTGCTTGCATCCACCAGACACACGACCAGGTCTGGCGGCCGCGAACCCTCGATCGCGCCGATCAGCACGCGGTAGGCGACTTCTTCGTCGAGCGATCGCGGATTGAGGCTGTACGTACCGGGCACATCGACGATTTCGATCGGCACGCCATCGCAGTCCGCGACGAAACCGCTCTTCCGCTCGACCGTGACGCCCGGGTAGTTGCCCACCTTGTGGTGCAGTCGGGTCAGACGGTTGAACACGGTGGTCTTGCCGACGTTCGGATTGCCGGCGAGCGCGACCAGTCGCTGTCGTTGGGGCGTCTGGGTCGCGGCGCCCTCGAGGACCTGCGCCGGCTCACTCATGGGTGCTTCCGAGTCGCTCGATCTCGATCTGCTCGGCTTCACGCTTGCGCAGGGACAGGCGATAACCACGAAGTTCGATCTCGATCGGATCACCGAAGGGCGCCAACTTCACGACCTCGATCTCCGTCCCCGTCATGACGCCCATCTCGAGCAGGCGCGTCGGCGGAGCCCCCTCGGCCCATCCCACGACGACACCCCGCTCGCGGGGATTCAATTCCTTCAGCGTGACCATCTTTCGCTGCTCCTATTCACAGTTCTCCGCAAGGGACCACGGAGGCCGGGCCGCTTCATCGAACCCGGCGGCCAAGGGGCCCGTCCGGTAATCAGAGCATTAGCGACAGTGAAAATCATTTTCAACTCGAATTCGCCTCTCCTCCAGGATCCGGCCGCTGTCGCAACCATTCGCTGCGGCGACGTATCGAGCCGTGCGAACACTTCGAGCCAACGCGAGGCAAGGCGCCACGGTTTGCCGGGTGACATCCTCCCCCGGCAAAGCCGGGGGCATCCAGGTGAGCCGCTCAAGGCGGAAATGACGGAATCGCTACGCGATTCCTTGGGCCCCCTTACAGGGGGCAAGTCATCAGCCGAACTTCAGCTGATCCTGTCGTTGGTCTTCGATCTCGTGACTTCGGATGTAGCGCCGGATCACGTCCTCATCGCGACCAACTGTCGATACGAAATATCCTCGAGCCCAAAAGTGGTGCCCGGAAAAATTCCGACGACGGTGCTCGAAATGACGTGCGATATGAATCGCACTCTTCCCTTTGATGTATCCGATCACCTGGGAAACCGAATACTTCGGCGGATTCGCAATCATCATGTGTACATGATCCGACATCAGGTGGCCCTCCTCAATTTCGCATTCCTTCTGACGAGCGAGGCGCCTGAACGTTTCTCCCAGATCCTCCCGAATCGTCCCGTATAGAACCTTTCGGCGGTACTTCGGGATGAACACAACGTGATACTTAAACTCCCATTCCGTGTGCTGTAGCGTCTTGTAGTTCGACATGAAGCTCCCTCTTGCGAAGCTCTAAGCGGCTCACAGGAGGGAGTTTCTGCGATTTCAGGAACCGTCAAACTTTGAATGCCTCCCCGGCAGAGCCGGGGGGACTCCCGATTGGACTAGTAGATCACCTTACGTGCCACCAGATCGTCGTACTTCTCCGGCGAGAGCCCGAGGATGTTCTTGAAGACATGCTCGTTGTCCTGGCCGATCACCGGGCCCGGGCGCACGTCGACGGGGCTGTGGCTGAGCTTCACGTAGGAGCCGTAGATCGTTTCGCTGAAACCGAGGGGATGGTCCACCTCGATGAACGTGCCGCGCGCCTTGTAGTGCGGGTCGTGAAGCAGGTCGGCGACGGTCAGTACCGGTGCGGCTGCGATGCCCGCGCGCTGCAAGCGCTCGGTGAGCTCGCGGTCGTCGTGTTCGCTGGTGAAACGCTCGACTTGCTCGTGGAGCATTTCGATGTTGTCCAGGCGGCCGGCGAGCGAAGCGAATTCGGGCGCGTTCGCCCAATCGGGGTCGCCCATGGTGTCCACCAATGCCGCCCATTCGGCTTCGTTTTCGATCGCGATCGAAATCCAGCGATCGTCTCCCGCACAGCGGAACACTCCGTGGGGTGCCGCGATACCGAGGGGATGCCGGTTACCCTTGGGGCCGGCCACGCGCTGGTTGAGCGCGTAGTCCATGTACGCGGGCCCCACCATCTGCATCACGGCTTCTTGCTGGGAGAAGTCGATGTACTGCCCTTCCCCCGTCTTGTCGCGATGCTGCAACGCGGACACCACCGCGAAGGCACCGAAGATGCCCGTGAAGGGGTCCGAGTACGCGTTTTCCACCGGCAGCGGCGGGCCGTCGACATAACCCACGAGGCTGTCGAGACCCGTGAGTGAGGTGAGGCTCAACCCGTAGGTTCGCGTGTTCATCAGCGGCCCGTACGCGCCTGCGCCCTGCATCGAGAGCATCACGAGGTCGGGCTTGTGCTTCTTCATCTCTTCGTAGCCGACGCCGATCTTGTCCATCACGCCGGGTCCGAAATTCTCGATCACGACGTCGGATTCGCGAATGAGCTGCCGCGCGAGTTCGAGCCCCTCTTCGGTCTTGAAGTCGATCGAAACACTTCCGTTGCCGGCCCAACACGCGTGGTTGGAAAGGCTGCGGTTCGGCCCCGACTCACCACCGCCAAAGGGCGGAAGGGTTCGCGTCATGTCGACGCGGACGTTCGATTCGACCTTGTACACCTCGGCGCCGAGGAAGTTGAGCGTCTGCCCCACGACGGGCCCCGCCCAGACCCAGCCGAAGTTCGCCACCCGGATGCCGTCCAGCGGCTTCGCGCCGGCCACCGCGGCGGCAGTCGCTGGCTTCGCCACCGAAGCGAGCGAACCCAGTACTTCGTCATTGTGCGCGCCGAGCTTCGGCGCCGCAGTGCGCGGCCCCCCCGGTGTCTTCGAGAGCTTGAAGGGTGCGCCGAGCATGCGCAGGGCGCCGAGATCGTCGTGTTCGACTTCGACGATGTAGCCACGCTCCTGCAGGTGTGGGTGATCGGCCGCTTCGGCCACGGTGAACACCGCGGACACCGGCGCGCCGGCCGCCTGGCACTGTTCCATGATCTCGTGCTTGCCGTGCTGCATCGTCCACTCTTCCATCAGCGGATAGATGAGGTCGGCGTTCTGGGCGCGCGAGAACATGTCCTGGAACATCTCGGTCTGCATCCACTCGGGGTCGCCCATCACCTTCGCGATGCCATTCCACTGGCCGGGTTCGAGCGCGAGCATCCAGACGTGGCCGTCCTTGCAGGGAACGATCGTCGCGGGTGCGCCCAGCGGCATCCCCACGCCCGTGCGCTTTTCGAACTTCCCGTCCTGGGCGTAGCCGCCGATGTTCTGCCCGCCGACGAACGCTGCTGCGATCGCTTCGGCGCTGGACACGTCGACGTGCTGCCCCACGCCCGTGTTCTTGCGTCCATAGACCGCCGCCATGCCCCACGACGCCGCCGAAACAGCGCCGAAGTAGTCGGCCGCGAACGTTCCATGTTCGAGCGGCGCTTCGCCCGGCAGGCCGCAGTAGCGCGAACTCGCGCCGGTGAGGTGGTAGGCGTTGAGGTCTGTGCCACGCCAATCCGCGTACGGGCCCGTCTGGCCGTAGGGGGTGATCGAAACCATCACGAGCGACGGGTTCGACTGCGAAAGGGTTGCGTAGTCGAGGGACCAGTCGCGCATCTGGCGCGGGGTGTTGTTTTCGATCAAGACGTCCGCGCTCGCGATCAACGCTGCGATCTGCTCGCGGTCGACGGCGTCGGTCGCGTCGAGGGTGACGGACTTCTTGTTCGTATTGAGGAAATGGAAGACGCCGCTCTTTTCGGTGTCTGCCGCGTCGCCGGGGAACGGGCCCCAGCCACGCGCCGGGTCGCCGCCCTCGCGCGGCTCGACCTTGATGACTTCCGCGCCGTAGTCGGCGAACAACTTCCCACAGAAGGGCGCGCTCACGCCGCCCCCCAATTCGATCACGCGAATGCCATCGAGTGCTTGCGCCATTGGGGTCCCCTTCCGAATCAGTTCGACTTGCCACCACCGAACAAGCGGCGGAAGAAGTTCACGATCGCTGCCATCAGCGTCTTGAAGAGCAGCGGCAGAACCTTCAGTTCGTTTTCTTCGCTGGTGGGCGCGACGGCCCGCGCCGTCGCGGCGCCCGCGCCTTCCGCTCCAGCGGCACCGGCATCGCCACCGGGCGCGGCCGCCTCGAGGCGTTCTTTCGCGGTGTTCGCGAACTGCTGGAACAGCTGATGCGAAACGCCCTTGATCATGCCGCCGCCGACCTGCATCACCTTGCCGGTCAAGTCGATCGCGGCGTCGGTCGACATCTCGGTCGCCCCGCTCGCGGTCACGACCAACTGAACGGTGACCTCGGCCTTCGCCGTCCCCCCGCTCGGGTCCTTGCCCTTGCCTTCCATCACGAGTTTGTGATTGTCGCCGTCGACTTCCTTGAACTGGATCTTTCCCTTGTAGGCCGCGGTCACCGCCCCCAGCTTGATCTTGACCTTGCCCTTGAAGTTGCGATCGTCGACTTCCTCGGTGAGCGATGCACCGGGCAGGCAACCGACCACCTGGTTGGGGGTAGAGATGAACGTCCAGACCTCATCGACGGGGGCGTGGACTTCGAAGGTTTCCTGGATCTCGATCGCCATGGCGTCTCGGCTTTCCTTGCGCGTGCGGTGCGGGTTGTCTGGATGTCGTTTCTGGAGTGGTGCGTGAATCGTCCAGGTGCGGTTCGGTGCGTTGCCTCGGCCAGCCCGCTGCGCGTGTCGCGCAGCGCTGCATGGCCGAGGGCTTCAGCCCTGCTCGGATGGTCTGTTGAGTGAGACGCCGGTGCGCGCGTACCGGGCGGCCACCATTTCAGCGAGGATCGCGAGGGCGATTTCCTGGGGACTGCGGCCACCGAGATCGAGCCCGACTGGGGTATGGATCCTGGCCAGGTCGGCTTCCCCGAAGCCCTGTTCGCGAAGCGCCGTCTTGCGCTTTTCGTGCGTACCACGGCTTCCGAGCGCACCGATGTAGCGAACATCCGAACGCAACGCCCGCGCGAGTGTCGGGATGTCGAACTTGCTGTCGTGGGTGAGCGTGAGGATGTACGCACCACCGTCGAGGCGTGCACCGTCCAGTACATCCACCGGCCAGTCGCTGCGAATCTCGTGCGCAGCGGCGAAGCGTTCGCCGCGCGTGAACGCGGTGCGTGGTTCGATCAAGCAGACCTCGAACCCGACCTCACGCGCCAGGCGACAGAGCGTTTCGGCAATGTGTGTGGCGCCCACGACATAGAGGCGTGGCGCCGGCACGAACGACTCGATGAAGACGCGATGGGGCTGGCCCTCGAGTTCGATGGTGCGCGTCGTGCGCGTGCCCCTACCGAGCACCTCGCGCGCCTCTTCCGCGACCACCTCGTCGATGCGGGTGTCGATCGAGCCAACGATGTTCGAGTCCTTTCCCACCAGGGCGAGTCGAGCGCCACGCCGCTGCGGCGGGTCGAGCACCAGGGCCAGCGCGGCGGGCTCCCCGGCCGCAATCGCGTCGCGAAGACCGCGAAACACGACGTCTTCGGCGTGGGGTTCGATCAGCACCTCGATTTCGCCGTCGCAGCTGAGTCCGACCTCGAAACTGTCGGGTTCAGCGGGGCCGTAGGACACCAGGGCCGGGCTCCCTTCGTCGAGCACGGTCATCGCGCGCTCGTACACGTCCCCTTCCACGCAGCCGCCCGAAACCGACCCCCGCATCTCGCCGCTGCGTGTCACGACGAGGCGCGCACCTTCGGGTCGCGGCGCCGAGCCGTGGATGTACACCACGGTCGCAACCGCGATTTCTTCTTTTCGCGCCAACCACGCGTCGATTTGTGCGAGGAGTTCTTTCACGCTGTCTTGTCGCGGCGAATGCGCGTGTCTTCCTGTTCGAATCCACCGCGAAACTGCGGTTGGCCGGGGCGTTGTAGAAGACGCGAAGTATAGGCATTCGCGGGCGCTTGCCGGGGCTCGCGGCTTCTTGCAGGGGCACTTCGACTTGGTAGCCTGCGCTGCGACTTCGCCCAGGCCGGGACGGCGAGCCGGAAAGCACCGGGTTGCCATGTCATGAGCGGTACCGGGATCCGCGACAGGGGTCCGGACCCGGTCCGAAAGGGCCTGGACCCGGAAAGACAGGGAGCCGACATGTTGGACCTGGGTGAGCCCACCCGTCAGATCTACTGGAACATCGTCGGCCACGCGCTCATCTATGTCTTCCTCGTCGCGGCCCTCGGGCTGGTGATCTGGACGATCCACAAACGCGTGCAGTTGTGGAAGCTCGGGACGGCCGAAGAACGGCTCGACGACATCCCCGGTCGCGTCCGCTTCGCGCTCACGGAGATCTTCCTCCAGCGGCGCCAGCTGCGTGAACCCTTCATGGGGCTCGCGCACCTGTTCATCTTCTATGGGTTCCTCGCCGAGCTGATCGCGACGGGAATGATCTCGCTCCAGGAATGGACCGGCATCGAGTACCTGAAGGGCAACTTCTATCTCGGCTACTCGCTGTTTTCGGACAGCTTCGGGATCCTCGGCATCATCGGTCTGCTGATGGCGCTGTGGTACCGGGGGGTGGTGAAGCCGGCGCGCTTTCACACCATCGCGGACGACTGGGTCGCGGTACTGCTGCTGCTCGTGATCTTCGTGCAGGGCTTCTTCGTCGAGGGGATGCGCATCGCCGTCACCGAGTTGCGGGTGAACCCCGAGCTCGCACCGTGGTCGCCGGGTGGCTACGTCATCGCGAAGCTGTTGCAGGACATCGACAGTCAGGTCTTGATGGAGTGGCACCGCTACAACTGGTGGATCCACGCCGCGACCGCCTTCGCCTTCATCGCCTACTTCGCCCTCGGTAAGTTCAAGCACGTGCTGTTCGGCACGATGAACCTCTTCCTCCGCAACCCGGAGCCCACGGGCAAGCTCAACTACCCCGACATCGACGAGCTGGCCGAAACCGATCCGGACGCCCTCGACGAACTCGGCAACAACCGCATCGAACAGTTCAGCTGGAAGTCGCTCCTCGACCTCGACGCCTGCGTGAACTGCGGCCGCTGCGAAAGTGTCTGCCCGGCCCACAACAGCGGCGTCCCGCTCAGCCCGCGCAAGCTGATCCAGGACATGAAGGGGCACCTCGATGTGGTCGGGCCTGCCCTTGCGGCGCGTGCGGGCTCGGCCAGTGACGAAGCCTCCGAAGAAGCGCCCGACGGCATGCTCGGCCTGCTGCTCGGCGACGGCGAAGACGGCACCACGCCCGCAGTCCTCGAAGAAGAACTCTGGGGCTGCCGCACCTGTGGTGCCTGCATGCACGAATGCCCGGTCTTCATCGAACACATCCCGAAGATCATCGACATGCGCCGCTATCTCGTGATGAGCGAATCGAAGATGGGCGAAGAGGCGCAGCTCTTCCTGAAGAACCTCGAAGATCGCGGTCATCCCTTCGCGGGCCAGGGACGCGACCGCGAAGAATGGTTCGAAGACCTCGACGTCAAGGTCTACGGCCGCGGCGATGAGTCCGACACCCTCTTCTGGGTCGGCTGCGCGGGCGCCATGATCGACCGCAACATCGAAACCAGCCGCGCCATGGTGAAGATCATGCAGTCGGCCGGCATGGACTTCGCACTGCTCGGCAACGAAGAGCAGTGCACCGGTGACCCCGCGCGCCGCGTGGGCGACGAACTCACCTATCAAGGCTGCACCAAGACCAACATCGAAACCTTCGAGCAGTACGGCATCAAGAAGGTCGTCACCGCGTGCCCGCATTGCTTCAACACGGTGAAGAACGAGTACCCCGACTACGGAAGCGAAGTCGAAGTCGTGCACCACACCGAACTGATCGACTCGCTGCTGAAGGAAGGCAAGCTCCGGCCACAAACGAAGCACGAAAGTGTCACCTATCACGACCCGTGTTACCTCGGGCGCCACAACGACGGCTACGACGCGCCGCGCAACGTGCTTTCCAACATCACCGCACCCGGCCAGCTGATCGAGATGGACGCCAACAAGTCGAAGTCCCGCTGCTGCGGCTCGGGCGGTGGCTACGCGTGGATGGACGACAAGCCCGAAAAGCGCATCAACCACACGCGGATCGAAGACGTACAGCAGTGCGGCGCCGGCACCGCGGCGGTGGGTTGTCCCTTCTGCATGCAGATGTTCGACGACGCACTCGGCGCGAAGGACCCCGGCGGCAAGGTCAAGGCGAAGGACATCGCCGAACTGGTTGCCGAGACCCTGACGGACTGATTCCCGCGACGGCCACCCTGCCCTGCGCGCGCACGGCGCGCGCAAAGGAGCCCCGATGAGCGACATCTCGAACGACGAACTCCGACGCCTCAGTGACCTCGAGGACATCCGCGACCTCGCCCGCCGCTACGCCCACTACGTCTGGCTGCGCGACGCCGATGGCGCGATCGATCTGTTCGCCGACGACGGCGAGATGGACATGGGCGACCGCCCCTCGATCATCGGACGCGAAGCACTGCAGACCTCTTATCGCGAGGTCTTCGAGGCAAGCGTCTTCCTGCCCTTCGTTCACGGGCACGTCGTCGACATCGATGGCGACAAGGCCACGGGCACCGTCTACCTCGACCTGCGCAGCACCGACGACGGCAAGTCGATGACGGGTCACGGCTACTACAACGACCGCTACACCCGCACCGACAAGGGCTGGAAGTTCGCGTACCGCAAGCTCACGCTGGTGGAATACCGCGAGATCTAGTCGCGAGCATCGCAAACGCCCACGCATCCGCCGGGTGCGCTCAAGGCGTTTCGATCGCACCCGAAGCGCGATGGTGGGCGAGGGTTTCGGCGTCGAGCCCGAGAAGCTCGCCGAAGACATGGTCGTTGTCGCAACCGAAGCCCGCACCCGCACGCCAGGTGCGCCCCGGCGTTTCGCTCAGCCCGAGCGGGATCCCACTCGCGACGACCGATCCCTTGACCAGATGTGGGATCTCTTCGAAGAAGCCTCGTGCACGCAGATGGGGATCGCGCTCGTAGGTGTCTTCGATGCTGCCGACGACGCCCGCTGCAACGCCCACTTCCTGCAACCGCTGCATGACTTCGTGCGGTGAGTGCTGCGTCGTCCACTGTTCGATCTCGCGGTCGAGCGCGTCGCGGTGTTCGAGGCGGCCCGCGAGCGTCGAATATCTGGCGTCGTCGAGCCACGCTTCGCGCCCGAGCACCCGGCAGAACGAGCGCCACGCCACGTCGTCCTGCACGCTGATGGCACACCAGCGGTCGTCCCCCGCACACGGGTACACGTTGTGGGGAGACATCACCTGCGACGTGTTGCCGGCGGGGTCGGGTTCGATGCCGCTGCATAGAGGTTCCATCAATGCGGTCCCGAGCGACGCGATCGTCGCTTCGAGTTGCGCCATCTGGATGAGCTGCCCCTCACCCGTGCGATCGCGATGATCGAGCGCCGCCATCACGGCAACGACGCCATGCAGCGCACTCAGGGCATCGGGGTACGCGTATTGGGTGTTCGTGCACGAGCTTCCCGGCTGTCCGGACAGGCGGCTCAAGCCCGAGAGCGTTTCGATATTCGGCCCCCAGGTCACGTACTTCGCAAGTGGTCCAACGGCACCGTATCCCGTGCTCGATAGCTGGACCAGGTCGGGCTTGCGCTGCGACAGGACGTCGAAGCCGAGGCCGAGTTTCTCCATGACTCCGGTGCTGTTGTTTTCGATCACGACGTCGGCCGTGGCGACGAGATCCTTCGCGAGTTCGACCGCGTCCTGGTTCTGCAAATCGAGACAGACGAAGCGCTTGCCCCCGTCCCAATCCGTGAACCAGGGCGAGAGCGCGGGCTGCACGCCGAGTTCGCGCTCCCTCGGCGGGATGTACATCCGCACGACGCCGGGGCGCTTCACACTTTCGACCTTGATCACTTCCGCACCACACCAGGCCATGAAGCGCCCGACCCAGGGCCCCGCCATGCCGGCGGTGAACTCGATCACGCGCAGACCGGAAAGGGCGCCCTCCCCCGTGCCGCTTTCCGTCGATCGCACGCGTCGATTCGCGTCGGGCCGGTCCTCGAAGGTCGCATCGGCCGCGGGCCCGCTGGATTCGCTCGAGGGTTTCCCGATGGACCACGGCGTCTTCGAGAGGCGATAGGGAGGACCGGGCATCGTGATGCGCTCGCCCTTCTCGTCCTCGACATCCACGAAGAACTCGCGCGCCTCGAGGTGGGGGTCGCGCCGCAGGTCGGCCACCGTCTGTACGGGCGTCATCGCGATGTGGCGCCGCTGCCCTTCGTGGTAGACCTCGTCAACGGTGAACTTCGACGTGAGATCCGTGATGAAGATGTCGAGCAGATCGCGGTACTCGATCCGCACAGAAGACGGCCCCTCGAACATCTCGAGCATGACCTCTTCGTTGCCCGTTTCTTGGTGGATCCACTTCGCGAGCGCTTCCCAATGCGCGGGGCGATTGACGATCAAGTAGATGAGTCCGTCCTTGCAGGGGTAGGCACCCGAAGGAACCGCGGCGAACAGTGACGTGCCGTTGCGCACCGGGACCATGCCGTCGTCGAGATACTTCCCAACGCCACTGATGTGCGTGACGGCGACCATCACTTCCTGGGCGGAGATGTCGACGTGTTGCCCGCGCCCGGTTGCATTGCGATGGCGCAGCGCGATCAGGCTCGAAGCCGCCGCACAGGTCGAAGCCATGCGGTAGGCCTGCTCGCCGGCGAGATTGACGGGCGGAGTCTCGGGGTCGCCGGTGACGTAGATCGCGCCCCCCACCGCGTTCGCGACCAGGTCGCTCCACGCGTGGTCGCGATGGGGCCCCGACTGACCGAAGCCCGTGATCGAAGTCATCACGAGCCCCGGGTTGGCTTCGCGCAGGGTCTCGAAGCCAAGTCCATACGAAACGAGCCGACCAGGGGGAAGCGTTTCGATCAACAGGTCGGCTTCGCGCGCGAGAGCTGCGATTCGGCCACGATCGTCTTCCACGTCGAGGTCGAGTTCCAGCGTGCACTTGCTCGTATTGAGGTAGCGGTCGTGCAACTCGATGACGTGTGGCTGTGGCAACGCGACCCGCAGCACGTCTGCGCCGAGATCCGCGAGGAGCTTGCCGCAGTACATACCCGCTTCGTCGGCGAGTTCGAGAACCCGAAGCCCCTGGAGTGCATCCGTCATCGGACGATTGCGTAGCGCACGGTCGATCGACTCGCGATCGCCGGCGAGAATGCACGGTGCAGCGACTTCCAACCGTGGCTGCAGACAAGCAGCTTCTACCAAAGGTTCACCGGCTCGACGCTGCTGCTGTTCGATCCCCTTCGTAGGGGCTGCTAACGTTTTCGCGTGTCCGTGACCCGCGTCCCGGTGGATCCGTCGCTGTCCACGCACCCCGTTGTGCTCCTCACCGGAGCCAGCAGCGGCATTGGTCTCGCACTCGCGCGGCAACTCGTGGCCTGGCCAGCTGGCCACATCGTACTCACCGCGCGCGCATCGTCCCTTCCGCGCTTCGAAGCACTCGGGATCGAGGCGTCCGAACGCGTCTGGCTGCGCCCGCTCGACGTCACCAACGAGGCAGAGCGTGCCGCGGTGATGGACGAAATCGATCGTGAACTCGATGGGGTCGACATCCTCATCAACAACGCGGGTGTCGCCTATCGCTCGGTCACCGAGCAGATAGACGAAGCCGAAATGCGCCAGCAGTTCGCCACCAATTTCGTGGGACCGATGGATCTGGCGCGACTCGCCCTTCCATCCATGCGCGCGAAGCGCTCGGGGCGCGTGATCAACGTTTCGTCGGTGAGCGGCATGATGGCGATGCCCACCATGGGGGCGTACAGCGGTTCGAAGTTCGCTCTCGAAGGCGCGACCGAGTCGCTCTGGTACGAAATGAAGCCCTGGGGTATCGGGGTCACGCTCGTCCAGCCGGGGTTCATCCATTCCAATTCGTTCCAGAACGTCGTGTGGAGTGATGCCGCCCGGCGCGCCATGAACGATCCGGCGGATCCCTATCACGTCGTCTACCGATCGATGTCACCCTTCATCGAACGACTCATGCAACTCGCCCGCGCCACCCCGGAGCACATCGCCAACCAGGTTCTGCGTACACTTCGCCAGCGCAAGCCGCGGCTGCGGGTGTTCGCGACGATCGATGCACGCTTCTTCTACATCCTGCGCCGCGCGCTTCCTCGCAAGGTCTTCCACGCGCTGCTGTATCGGAGGCTGCCGCAAGTCCGCCAATGGGGGCCGGACGCATGATCCGCGAGCGCATCGACAGCGACGTGGCAGAACTCGTGTTCCGCCTGCTGTTCAGCAGCATCTTCATCGTGCTCGGGGGCGAGCACATGTTCAGCGACGGCTTGATCCAGCGCCTGATGCCAGAGTGGGTTCCCCTGCCCCGACTCCTTTCGCTCGCCGCCGGCTTCTTGCTGCTGGCCGGCGGTGCTTCGATCGCTGCAGGCTTTCGCGTACACATCGCTGCGACGGCGCTCGGGATCTTCATCGTCATCGTCACGGCCGTGATCCACATCCCCGGCATGTTCCTCTACCCGCCCGAACTCCCCTCCGACTGGGGCTGGTTGTGGGACCTGTACCAGCGCAGCAACTTCATCAAGAACGTGTGTCTGCTCGGGGTGTGTTTCCACTTTCTCTACCACGAGCCGGGGCGCTACAGCCTCGATTGCTACCTCGATGGAGAGGTGGGGTTCGAGAAGCACGATCGAGATTGACCCAAGGCGCCGGAACGCCGATACGCCGCTGCACGGAGTCGGAGACCCCACGTGCAGTGCCCGAAGTGCTCGAAGCAGGCTCGTCGAAGTGAGAACGCCACGTGTACCGAATGCGGATACGCGTTCGGCCTCGACCCTCGCGAACCCCACGGTCTCACGGACCTCGACCTGCTCAAGCTGGCCCACCAGGCGAGTTCCGGCGGTCGTCACCACTTCACCCAGAACCTGCTCTACGTGTGCTACTGCATGGAGCGCGTTCCGATGAAGGCGCTCTGGCCCGTCGCGGCAGTGCTCGGCGGTGTGCTGGGTTACCAGTTGATGGGCTCGCGAGCAGCGGTGATGGGGGCGGCTGCGGCAGCCGGTCTCGTCTACCACGGCACGAAGTCGTGGCGCCCTCCACCGCCATCCGTGCTCGACGACGTCTACGACCAGATGTCTGCAGCTGGCCATCGCCTGCCTCGCTTCATTTCGCGGCCGCTCTTCGAGTTTCGCGACGAAGACAAGTACGTCGATCACTTGCCGAGAGCGATCGATGTCGACAACGTGATCGTGGTCGACCGCAACGGGTTGGTCGACTGGTTGGTGCTCAACGACCTGCCGCGCAGCCTGAATGCACTGGTGATCTCACAGTCGGGCTATCCCAACTACGTGTTGCCGATCGCGATCGACCTGCTCAACCTGCGCAAATCGATCGGGATCTACCTGCTCCACGACTCCACCCAGTCTTCGCTCGCCATGCGAAAACAGCTCGCCGATTCGGGCCTGTTGCCGACGGCGGGCCATCGCATGTTCAACCTCGGCATCGAACCCGACCAGGTGACGTACATGAAGCACCTCGACCCCATCCAGCCGAGCCGAACCCGCTTTCGCATCCCCCTCGACTCGATCCCCTTTCCGATCCTCGAACGGGCCCTCTACACCTCGATCAAGCGCGCTGTCCCGCTGCTTACGGGGTTCGCGGCGGCCGGCTGGGTGGGCCGCGAGGGTTGACCGGATGCGCGGCGCGATCGCGGGCTCGATGCGTGCGAGCGTGCCGCGTTCGACGACCGCAGTCGCCACGGCGCGGCTGGCGTCCGCCGACCCACATCCGTACAGCGAAACCATCAGGGCCAAACACACGACCGCGCGACCTCGGTGTTCCCCGGACCGGCGGCAACGAGCACGCTACCACAGCGCGCATGGTGCTCGATCGGCGCGGCTTTTCTGCCCGCACGCGATGTGCAGCAGCACGCCTAAGTCGTCGCGAGGATTTGCGCGGTTCCGCACACCCCACCTCGCGCAAGGTGTTTTCGGGAAATCGGGTATCTTTTCGAGCAATGCGGAAATCACCTTTCCGCACGAGCAAGGAGGACCCTATGTCCCATCCCAAACTCCTGACCGCTCGAGACATCATGACACCTCCTGGCGTCGTCGTTCGCCCGGAACTGAGTGTCTTCGAGGCCATTCCACTCCTCATCAAGAACAACCTCACCGGCTGCCCGGTCACGACGCCAGAAGGCGAACTGCTCGGCATCTTGTCCGAACTCGACTGCATGAAGGTGCTGGCGTCGGACGCCTTCTACGAAGACGACTACAGCACCAGTGACATCATCGTGAGTCGCTACATGACGAAGGACGTGATGTCGATCGATCCGGACATGGGCATCTTCCGCATCGCGAACATCTTCTTCTCTCACGCATTGCGGCGAATCCCGGTGCTCGAAGACCGCGTGCTGGTTGGCCAGGTCACGCGATCAGGCGTCCTCAAGGGCGTGCAATTGCTTCGCGGCGACAAGAACCGGCGCAAGGACTATGGGCCCTTCGCATGGCCCACGACGACGATCTCTACCTGAGCCCACTGCATTCGAGTTCACCACCGCTGAGTTCCTCGAAACCCGGGTCTCCTCAACTGAGGTCTCTTCGACGACAGCCGCAAAGCAAGTCCAGCGACCGCATGCTCAGCGCGGGCGTTGTTCTCGTTCTCGTGCTCGCGACCCTCATCGCCTACGCGGGGGTCTTGAACAACGGCTTCACGAGCTTCGATGACCCGCAGTACATCACGTCCAACCCACAGGTCCGGGCAGGGCTGACCGCGGAGAGTGTTCGCTGGGCGTTCACCCACGCCTACAGCGACAACTGGCATCCGCTGACATGGCTGTCCCACATGGTGGACGTGAGCTCGTTCGGGCTCGATCCGCGCGGGCATCACGCCATGAGCGTCGTGTTGCACGTGATCAATGGGGTACTGCTCTTCGCCCTGCTGCTGCGGCTGACCGCACGACGGATCCCCAGCGCGTTGTGCGCGGCTTTCTTCCTGTTGCACCCGTTGCGGGTCGAGTCGGTCGCGTGGGCGGCAGAGCGCAAGGACGTGTTGTCGGGGCTTTTCTTCTTTTTGACGCTGCTGGCCTATGCGCACTACGTCGAACGGAAGTCGAAGCGGCGCTACGCGATCGCGCTCGCAGCCTTCGCCCTCGGCTTGCTCGCCAAGCCCATGCTCGTGAGCCTCCCGCTGGTGCTCTTGTCGCTGGATCGCTGGCCTCTCGAACGCACGGGAACCTTCCCTCCCGAAAGGCACTACTGGATCGAGAAGCTCCCGTTCTTCGCGCTCTCCATCTTGTCGGCTTGCGTCACCTTGTGGGCTCAATCGATTGGAGGGACCGTCAAGTCCCTCGAATTCATTTCACCCCTCGACCGCATCTCGAACGCGGCCACGAGTGTGTGGATCTACTTTGCGCAAACCCTCTGGCCACGCGACCTCGCGTTCTTCTATCCGCATCCCGCGCTGGTCGATGACGGTGCATTCCTGGGCTTGACCGCGCGAGGAGTGGTCGGTGTGCTCGCCCTGATTGGTGTGACGTGGCTCGTGCTGCGCCGCGCCGATCGCGAACCCTGGTGGTGCGTGGGCTGGTTCTGGATGCTCGCGACGATCGCTCCAGTGATCGGGATCGTTCAGGTGGGCGCGCAGGCCCATGCGGACCGCTACACCTATCTGCCATTCGTCGGCGTCGGGATCGCGCTCGTCTTCGGTGTTGGGCGACTGCTTCGGCAATCACCGGACCCTGCGCAGACGGACACCGGCATTGCGGGTACTACGGTCGAACGCGGCTTCGCCGCGGCCGCGATCGCCGCAGTGGGGATCTACGGTTTCATGAGTGCAGACCAGGTCGCTGTCTGGCGATCGAGCGAACGCCTCTATCAACACGCCCTCGACGTGACGGACAACAACTACATCGCAGCTTTCAACCTGGGTGCGCTGGCGAGCAGTGCGGGCGACCACGCGCGCGCGATCTCCTACTACAGCGCGGCCCTCGGGATGCGTCCGAACTACGGCGCCGCACACAGCAATGTTGGCGTCGCCTTCGACCGGGCGGGAGATCTCGATCGAGCGGCCCACCACTACCGCGAAGCACTGCGCCTGGAACCGCGACTCGCCCGGACCGCCATCAACCTGGGCAGTCTCCACCGGGCACGCGGGGAACTCGAAGCGGCACGCACGCAATATCAGCGCGCCCTCGAAGCCCGTCCCGACCTGGCTCTTCCTCATGAAGTCCTGGGCGAACTCGAGATGGAACTCGGGAAGTTCGAAGCCGCACTATCGCGTTTCGAAGCAGCGGTTGCGATCGCCCCGCGGCGCGCAGACCTGCGCGCGCGCCTCGCCGAAGCCCTCGCGGACCTCGGGAACGAGGCACGAGCCATCGGACAATACGAAGCCGCCCTCGAGCGCGACCCGGAGTTGCTCGTCGCGATCAATGCTCTCGCGCGACTCCTCGCCACCGCCGCCGATCCCACGCTTCGCGACCCTCAACGCGCGCTCGAATGGGCGAAGCAAGCGTCGCATGCCACTCACGGGCAGAACCCAACCTTCCTGATGACGCTCGCGCTTGCGCACGCGGCAGCGGGTGAACACGACGAAGCGCGGCGCCAGCGCGACCGGGCGATCGGGTTTGCCAAGCCCGCCGAGCGCGAAGCGCTGCGCACCGTGTTCGATCGACACGGCTTTCGAGGGCACGACACGAAGACGGCGAGCGAAGGAGACGCGGCCTCGTGAAGTCCCTCGAGGCCATCGCAGATCCCGGGCAGCGACGCGCGATGATCGCGCCGGCCGCGGCCGTCCTCGCGGCGTTTGCGTTCGCCTCTTTCGAAAGCTTCCACCCGCTCATCGCGATGGGCAAGCTCGCGATGGCCTGCGTGATCTTCGCCGCCATCGGACGGGCGGCGGCTTTCTGGCTGGGCCTTGGCGAGCGAGCGAAGGAAGGTTCTCCCGGTCGGCCGCGGCTCGCCATCGCGCACGACATCCTGCTCGGACAGGTTCTCTCGCTCGGTTATCTGTACGCGCGCAGTCTCCTGAGTGACACGCTCGGGCTACCCGGCGTGTCGCAGATCGAGTGCTTCGTCGTCCTGGGCGGCATGGCGATCGCCTACGCGACTCGCGAGCGCACGACCGGGGCGACTTCCGGCGAAGGAACACCACGCCTCGACCGCGCAGTCGTCATCGTGCTCTGGCTTTCGTGGCTCGTCTGGATTGCGTTCCAGAAACTCGACCTTCACTTCACGCCTTCGTCCGATCCGGACATCCACGCCTTCTACGCGCGCACGCTGCTCGAACGGGGGCAGATCTTCTATGACCTGCTCCCCAATTCCGACAGCTGGATGATCTACCCCAGCGCCTTCGCGAGCCTCAACTTCGTCTGGGGCGTGTTCTCGGGACTTCATCCGGTGCAGCTCGTGAACGTGGCCGCCCACGTACAGTGGACCCTGCTCGTGGGTGCTGTGCTCGGGTTGCTCGTCGGCCCCAGGTGCGACCGTCCCGTCGATGTCGTGCTCGCTGCACTCCACTTCACCTTCGCGTACCTGGGCTTCAACGCGGTCTTCGCCGATGGGCGTGCGTTTCTCGAAGGCACACCGCGCCTCGCGCACACGGCCCTGCTCGTCTATCCGCTGCTCTTCGCCCTGCGGTACCGGGAAGACCTGCACCGACAGCCATGGCTCTGGCTCGTCCCCGCCTTCGCCACCGCTCTGGGCGCCTGCGTGAACCCCACCCATGTTCCCGCGATGCTGCTCGCCGCCGCCGCGGCCTGTGCGGTCGCGCAGGCTCCGCGACGTCTGGCGAAACCGATCGGTGCGGCACTCGTGATCGCCCTCGCAGTCGCCTGGACGGACCCGTTCTATCGCGGCCTCGCCGCACAGCAGACCGCGCCCGCGGCGGAACGGGAGGCTGCAACCGATCTCACGGGACAGGCGTTTGCGGCACGGATCGACCTGGCTCGCATCGTTTCACACGGGCTTCCCGACTCGTGGCAGCGCCTCGCAGCGATGGATCGCGACGATGCAGCGACTCGCTGGTTGAGAAGGATCGCCTGGCTTTCCGCCCTGATCACGTTGGTAATGCTCGGCTACATCGCAAAGCGTGCGGGGCCCGACCGCGAAGATGCTGCCCCCCCACACCCACGCGCCCCCCTCTTCTACGGCCTGTTCGCGGTCGTCGTGCTGCACGCGCTGTGGACGGCGGTCGTCCCGGCCTTCGGACAGGCCGAGGTCCTCCAAACGCGTCTGTTGACCCAGTACACGCGTGCGCTGCAGGAACAGCTCGAGCTGGTCTTTCTCGCGGTAGTCCCGCTTGCGTTGCTCGCGACGGCGATGTCCCTGCCGGCCGCGATCGACGCCGGCGGCCGCAAGAGGCTGCGCTGGGCATTCGTTGCAGCGTTGGTCGCGCTGCCGTTCCTGCTGACCTCTGCGATCAGCCAACGAACTGCATTTCACGCCGCGCTGCGCGAGAGCCCACTCGGAGCGGTGCACCGGGGGGATGTCGAATTCGCCCGACGCGTCGCCGACCACGTCCCTGCGGACGAACGCGTGTTGCTCCCCGGGCGTACCCGTCGGCTGCCCGGCGAACACTGGGTCTTCACCACCGACGCAGGTCGAGCGCTACCACTCTTCACCGACGCACCAACGAGTTTCTTTCTCGGCCTCGACGGCTGGGCGTTTACGGCAGGCGCCTATCAAGCCCACGTCGCGCCGCCGCGCTTCGACCCGACGTGGTTGCGGGCCCAACGCATCGACTGGTTGCTCGACAGCGGCCAGCTCCCGCCGCAGCTCGTGAAGCAACACTACGACCTCGCCCTTCGCGGCGACAATGCCGTGCTCTGGCGACTACGGGAAGCGGCGAGCGGCGGGGGCGCGCCGGCACCGTAGCCGGAACGTTCAAACGAGCGCTGCGCCGTTCATTCGGTCGGTCGCCCTGACCTCGCGCCCCGACGCTTCGGAGACCAGGGGCGCTCGAATTCGTAGAGCGCGTAACGCGCCGGCACCGCCGTGCCGAAGCTGAACGGAAGCGCCCCCCAGACCGAGGCGTGATACCCGGCGCCTCGCCGCCGGGCGAGGATCGAGATCCAGTCCGCTTTCTCGAACGTCTCGATCGAGAGTTGGCGGGTGCGCGCCTCGGGCACGCGAACGAGGTTCGTGTTGTTGCCGGGAACCACGATCTGATCCCCCGGCCGCATGGCCTGCCGCCCGACTTCGAACTTCTCGATGCCGTGGCTTTCCATGTAGTACTGGAAGCCCCAGCTTCCCTGGAAGACGAGCTTCGCGTCCGCTTCGAGACCCTGCCGCTGCGCAAAATGGCGCGCGGCTTCGCGTCCTGAATCGGCCAACCGGGCATCGCCCCACGCGACGGCACCGGCAAGCGCGACCGAAGCCGCCAACACCGCGATCGCCCTTTCCCAGCGAATCGCGCCGCGCCGTTCGACCGCGCGCGCAACCAACAAACCGATTGCAGGAACTGCGGGCAGAATCGAACGACCGTTGGTGGTCCAGTTCGTGAAGGCGGCGAAGACGAAGACCCCGCCGATCCAACACGCCAGCACCACAGCGATCGGATCGCGCGCGCGATGTAATTCCTTCGCGCTCAGCGCAAGCCAGTGGACACCCACGAGTGCGAACACGGCCTGGTGGAGCGCCAGATCGAAGCCGTCGGTCTGGGCCGCTACGACGTGGACGCAGAACGCCGCCAACAATCCACCCACGAAGACCAGCGCCGCCGCCTCGCGACGCGTCCAGAGCGCCGGCGCGAATAGCGCGGGGCCGAGCGTGCAACCGCCCAGAAAGAACAGCCCGACCGCGAGGCGCTGCCGCACATCGGCGGTGAGCGGTGCGTCGGCGCCCGTCGCGTAGCCCATGACATCCGCGATCGGATGAACGCCGTACAGGACCGCATAAGCGGCATCGAAGCCGGCGACCATCAGCCCCGCCACGCTGCACGCCAGGAGCCAACTCGCGTGGCCCCGGCCTCGCATCACCCCATAGACGATCACCAGGGGAACGAAGGCCAACGCGAAGTACTTGGTCAGTACGGCGAGGCCGAGCAAGCCCCCCGCACAACACGCCAGGGCGACGCGCTGCGAATCGACGGCGCGAACCGCGAGCAGCAGCCCCCAGATACCGAATGCAAGCATCGTGACGTCGGACATGAGCGACGTTGCAGCCACCATGAACGCAGGCGTCGCGATCGAAACCACGGAAGCCAGGATGGGGTTGATCCCGAATTCCCGCGCAAGCGCAGCAATGCCATAGACGAGGGCCAGCGCCGGCAACCACATCCCGAGGTGAAGCGCGGCCTGCGAAAAACCGAACGTGCCCCCCAACGCCGCCAGATAGTACGAGACGAGCGGCGGGTTCTTGTTGACGACGGCCATCGACGCGTTGACGCCGTACCAGTTGACGTCGAAGCCGTAGAAGTCGAGCGGCGCAACGAGGATCTGCCTGGCCGTCCAGACGAACAGCGGGTCGTCGATGTGCAGCGCCTTGCCGACGAACGGTGCCAGCACCAGCACGACCACGGCACCGGGCCACAAGGAAAGACTCTGCTCTGCGCGTTCGTGGGCCGGGTTCGACATAGGGCGGCCGAAGCATAGCCGCCATGTGGGTACCGCGGCCGACCGCATCACCACCGTCGGGCCTGCACCCGCGTTACGCCAGGCCGCGCGAGCCAACCTCAAGGCGCAGGGGATCGAAGACGTCGAGAACCTCGCCCACGCGATCTCGCCCGAACGCGCCTCCCTCCCCTTCCAGGTCGGGATCGATGGACGCGGCGGCTCACTCGTTCCGGTCGCCGCGAGCGAACCTCCGACGGGCAAGCGGCATCAATGTCCGCACGCGGCCTCTGGCCGACCTGCTCCGCGATCCAGTCGACTTCCTGAAGATCGACGTCCCGGGGGCGGAAGCGGAGATCCTCGCGAACGCCGAAGCCGAGCCGGTCAACGTGAAGCAGATCTTCGTCGAGGTTCACGACACCGGGCAGGACTTCCCCGTGCATCTTTCGAGCGTGTTCGAACTGCTTGCACGCGCCGGCTTCGAAACGAACCTCGTTCCCCGCGTCGGCCCAGGTGCGGCGAGCACGAACGAAACGCAGTCGGCCTTTCCGAACAGCCGTGAGGTATTCGGCATCAGCGGTCGCCGCCGCTCGTAGGCGCGCCTTCGCCGTTGGTGTGAGAGGTGAGGCTCGATACGTGGGAGCCTACTCGGCGCGGTCGAAGAGCGACTCGACGGGGGCGAGTGACACGACGGAGAAACCGATCGCCGTGGCGCGGCCTGTGTTTTCGTAGCTGTGACGTTGGTCGCCCGGGAACGCCGCGACTTCGCCGCGTGAGAGTTCGAACTGTTCGCTACTCACGCGCAGGTCGATCTGCCCGCGTTCACAGTACAGAAACTCGTGCGTGCCGGGGGCGTGGGGAGAACCCGTAAAGCGCGCACCCGCCGGCAACTCCATGCGATCGATCGCCATCCCCGGGATCGGATGGGGAAGGAGCTTGCGAAGCCTGGAACCCGGCCGGCGCTTCGAGGTCAGAAGGGGAAGCGCGTCGGCGGCAAAGACCTGGCAGCGGGCGCGTGGACGGGAAAGCAACTCTTCGAGGGTGAGATGAAGCGCACCCGCCAGCCGCATGAGCACGCCGAGGGTGGGATTCGAGCCGCCCACCTCGATGTTCGCGACGGTCGATCGCGGCACTTCGCAGAGGTCCGCGAGCTGCTTTTGCGTCAGGCCGCGCAGTTCGCGGATGGCGCGGAGGTTACGGCCGAGGTGGTCACTGACTGCGTCGAGATCCAAGGTTTCCATGACGTCAGAATGGAGCTTGCCATCCGGGTGTCAAGGATGTCCTTCAATCAACGCCCGGTCACTCGGACGACCGACGCGCCAGGACCTCGATGCCGATCGGCTCACGGTCGAGGAGGCGCCCCGCGATTTCCTGGATCACGATGTCGGGCTGCTCGCGCTCGACGAAGCGCGGTTCGACATCGCGCGTCCACACGTAGAGCACACGGCGAAAGTTCTCCGAGAAATAGGGAATCAGCGCGTTGAAGAAGGAGTCGCGAAACACGACGGCCTTCGGGAGGCGCGCCCCCTGCACGCCGTGAGCGAGCGGCCGCTGTTCGCGTTCGAATCGCTTGTAGTGGTCTTTGCGCGGCATCAGGATTTCGCTGCGCGGCTGCACCTTGCGCAGCTGCAGGATTTCTTCGCGGTGGTACGGGCTGAGCCCCACCATCGACGTCAGCCCGATTCCGCGGTCTTCGAAACGTCGGGCCTGCACCTTCACCGGCTCGAGGGCATCCCGCCAGGTTGGCAGCGCGTCGCCTACCGCCGCAAGGATCTCGCGATAGCCGGTGTACGCCCCGATGTCGTTCCAGTGCGTGTCGGTCTTGTGGTAGACGCGTTGCCGTTGCTTTGCTTCGAGCAACGGTGGCAGCAGGTCGACGACAACGAGATCCGAATGTTCGGCGAGATGGTGTGCGAGCTGCTTGTGCTGTTCATCGTGAACCGTCGCGCCGAAGCGCGGCGGCATGAACTCGGCGTAGACGACGTGCTTGTTCGGCACGAGCACGACGACGAATGGAATCCCGCGCTCGGCCAACCAGTCCCGCCGCCCTTCGAGAACGCGCTGCCAGCGCAGGAGTTCTGCATCGTCGAACCGCGCGATCCCGCGCGCCTGGTCGACCGCGACGGGGTCGTTGAAGAAGAACCAGCCGTCGCGTCCGACGATGAGCTTTTCCGACGGAGACGCACCGAAGAAGTCGACCATCACGCGCGCGTGCAGCGAGATCAACGCGTCGCGAAAGCGCACCCGGTCGGCCAGGTGGTCGCCGAGCTTCGCGATGAACTCCGCAGTGCCCTGCGACTCTCCCCACACCGGTAGTGCGGCTCGATAGCGGTTTTCCGACTTCGCGATCGGACCGGGCTCGTGGAAGAAGCTCGCCGCCGCCCACGCCACGAGCACCACGAGAAAACTCGCCACGACGAAGCGGGCTTCGAGGCCCGCGATCCGATCGCGGTCTCGCTGCGCTACCCGATCGTGTGACGTGCCCGTCATCGGCTTTGCCTCTCTCCTCAGAACCGGAAGTACACGAACGGAGTGTTCGTGCCCGCAACGAGCGATGCCGCGCTCGCGAAGAACACCCAGGCCAATGCGGCGTAGCGGAAGGCCGCGAAGCGCAGCCCGCCCGCCGAGTCGCGCAGACTCGATCGGAAGCCACCCATCCAGCTTCCCGAAAAGGCGATCCCGACGATCAACCAACACACCACCGACGTTTCGAGAAAGAAGGCCAGCGAATGCGCCGCGCTCGAAGCACCCGCGCGACCGAACATCGCCATGAGATAGTCCGCGGCGTGTCCGAGGTCGCCCGCGCGAAAGAAGACGAACGCCACGAAGACCACGAACAACGTGTACAAGCGCGCGATGGGGCGCCCTGCTCCGTGGATGAACGTGCCGAACGGCGTGCGCTCGAGCGCAACGAAAGCACCGTGCACCACACCCCAGGCGACGAAGTTCCAGTTGGCGCCGTGCCACAGACCACACAGGAAGAACACGACGAACAGCGCCATCAGGCCGCGCGCCGCCGTCTGTCGCCCCGACACCAGGGGGACGTAGACGTAGTCGCGAAACCAGAACGAGAGCGACATGTGCCAGCGGCGCCAGAATTCCTGGAGCGAGCGCGCCGTGTAGGGCGCGTTGAAGTTTTCGGGAAAGTGGAAGCCGAACATGCGGCCGAGCCCGATCGCCATGTCGGAGTAGCCCGAGAAGTCGAAGTAGACCTGGATGCCGAAGCACACGACACCCAGCCAGGCGACGCCCGGAGAAAGGCCATCCGCCGACAAGGCGAAGATGGCGTCAGCCGTCGGGGCCAGCGAATCGGCGATCAACACCTTCTTGCCCAACCCGACCACGAAGCGACGCACACCGAGGGCGAGGTCTTCGGCGCTCGCATGACGCTCGCGCATCTGTATCGCGACGGCCCGGAAGCGCACGATCGGGCCGGCGATGAGCTGGGGAAAGAGCGCAATGTAGAGCCCCACGCGAAGCGGGTTGTGCTCGACAGGGGCATCGCCGCGATAGACGTCGATCACGTACGTCATCGCCTGGAAGGTGAAGAACGAAATCCCGATCGGCAGATGCACGGGGGCGAGTTCGACCGGCGCAGCACCACCCGCGGCAAAGAGAACGTTCAGGTTGTCGAGGATGAAATTCGCGTACTTGAACCCGCCGAGCAGCGCGAGATTGAACACGACGGCGAGCCACAGCCACGTGCGCCGGCCCGTAGGCGAGCGGCTCAGGTGGACACCCATCCCGAAGCCGTAGTTGGCCAACATCGACGCGAGCAGCACGATCGTGTGATCGAATTCGCCCCACGCGTAGAAGAAGAGACTCGCCAGCAGCAGGAAGACGTTCTGCACTTCGGTGCGGCGGAGCGTCAGGGCGACGACGAGGACGACCGGCAGGAAGTAGACCAGGAACGTCGGTGAACTGAACAACATTGGGGCGCGGAATCCTCGCTAGCGCGGATGATTCATGAAGCCCGTAGCGAGAAGCCCGAAAGCGCTGGCAGTTCGCGGACCTCGGACCGTAGGCCCCCCGCAGACGTACTTTCAGTACGTCGAGGAGGCCGAAGGGAGAAGGCCGTGAAATGGCTGTGCTTTCGGGCTTCGCAGTAGGGCTTCATGAATCATCCGGGCTAGGGGAGCAGCATAGCGGGGGCTTGGGGTCGCGGGTCGTGCGGGGCGTAGTGCGTAACGGCGGTTCAGGGGGGTGGGATGAGGCTCTCGGGTGGTTGGTTGTTGAAGTGCTGGGCGATGGCGCTGGTGGCGAGTTGGACCATGGCTTGGCGGGTGGATTGGGTGGCGCTTCCGATGTGGGGCAGGAGGACGGTGCGGGGGGCGGTGAGGAGTTGGGGGTGGACCTGGGGTTCGTGTTCGTAGACGTCGAGGCCGGCGGCGAAGAGTTGGTTGTCGTGCAGGGCCCTGGCGAGGGCTGGTTCGTCGACGACGGTGCCGCGGGCGGTGTTGACGAGGATGGCGTCGGGGGACAGCAGGGCGAGGCGTCGGGCGTCGATCAGGTGGTGGGTGGCCTCGCCGCCGGGGACGTGAAGGCTCAGGATGTCGACCTGGGGGATCAGCTCGTCGAGGTCCGCGACGAAGCCCGGCACACCCGTGTCGTGGCGGGCGTGATGAAGAA
>JASMLK010000040.1 GCA_030748735.1 Myxococcota bacterium
CGGCGGTGCCGCCGATCTCGCCGATCATCACGATGCCCTTGGTTTCGGGGTCGGCCTGGAACAGCGTCAGCGCGTCGATGAAATTCGTGCCGATGATCGGGTCACCACCGATGCCGAGACAGGTCGACTGACCGATGCCGAGGCGCGAGAGCTGGTCGACGGCTTCGTAGGTGAGCGTGCCCGAGCGCGAAACCACGCCGACCGGACCCGGGCGCGTGATCTGCGCTGGCATGATGCCAATGCGGCACTGCTCCGGCGTCACGATGCCCGGGCAGTTCGGACCGACGAGCCGCGTCTTGCCACCGCGAATCGCAGCCGCTGCTCGCGCCATGTCGTTGGCGGGAATGCCCTCGGTGATACACGCAGTCAGATCGAGCTCGGCTTCGGCCGCCTCGAGGATCGCGTCGGCGGCACCCGGCGGCGGCACGAAAATCGCCGACGCATTGGCGCCGGTGTCGCGCACCGCTTCAGCCACCGTGTCGTAGACACGAATGCCATCGATCTCGGTCCCACCCTTGCCCGGGTGTACGCCGCCAACCACCTGCGTTCCGTATTCGATCGAGAGCCCCGCGTGGAAGGTGCCCATGCGGCCCATGCCCTGGATCAGGAGCTTCGTGTTCTTGTCGCAGAGAATCGCCATGACTCGATGCTTCTCCTCAATGCTTCGCTGCTTCGCTTGATTCGCTGCGCGGTCGTTCGTGCGCGGCGGATTGGATGGGGTTCTACTTGCCCGCCGCGACGGCGCGTTCACCCGCTTCTTGCAGGGTCTCGGCCGACGTGATGTCCAGGCCCGAATCCTCGAGGATCTTGCGGCCCTCGGCTGCGTTCGTGCCCTGCAGGCGAACCACCAGCGGCACTTCGACGCCGAGCTCCTGCGCCGCGCCGACCACGCCTTCGGCGATCAGGTCACAGCGCACGATGCCGCCGAAGATGTTCACCAGGATCACCTTCACCCCCGGGTCGCGCAGGATCAACTTGAAGGCGTTCATCACCTTCTCCTTGTCCGCGCCTCCGCCCACGTCGAGGAAGTTGGCAGGCGAACCACCGCAGTGGGTGATCATGTCGAGGGTCGCCATCGCGAGGCCCGCGCCGTTCACCATGCAGCCGATGTCGCCATCGAGGCCCACGTAGGCCAGGTCGAGTTCGTTGGCCTGGCGTTCGCGGTCGTCTTCTTCGTCGGGATCGCGCAGCTCGGCGACGTCGGGGTGCCGGTACAGCGCGCCGTCGTCGAAGTTGATCTTGCCGTCGAGGGCGATGACGTCGCCGCCGCCGGTGATGACGAGCGGGTTGATCTCGACCTGCGATGCGTCCTTCTCGATGAACAGATCGAAGAGCCCACGCACGAAGGGCACGAACTTCTTGATCACGTCCATCTCGAGATCGAGGCCGAAGCCGAGTTGGCGGATCTGGTAGTCGCGCAGGCCGACGTTGGGTTCGATGTGGATGGTCTGGATCTTGTCGGGCGTCTTGGCCGCGACTTCTTCGATCTCCATCCCGCCTTCGGTCGACGCCACGATCGCGAACTTCTCTTCGGCACGATCGAGGAGCACCGCCAGGTAGAGTTCCTTCGCGATGTCGCTGCCGGCTTCCACGTAGACCTTGCGGACGAGCTTGCCTTCGGGCGGCGTCTGCGGCGTGTGCAGCGTCATCCCGAGGATCTCGCTCGCGGCCTGCTTGGCCTCGGCGGGCGACTTCGCGAGCTTCACGCCGCCGCCCTTGCCGCGGCCACCCGCGTGCACCTGCGCCTTCACGACGACGATGGAAGTGCCGAGTTCGCGCGCTGCGGCTTCGGCTTCGGCCGGCGTGGTGGCGAGGATGCCTTCCGGCACCGCAACACCGAAGTCGCGCAAGAGCCCCTTCGCCTGATACTCGTGGACGTTCATTCGCTTCTCCTGACTGCGTTGATTGCGTTGCGTACGTGTCGCGTCGCGGCGCGCCCACGAGCGGTCCGTTGCGACCGCCGAGGACCGCTTCGATGGGCGAATCCGAGGTGCCGCCCCGGCCCGAATGGCCGCGTGACGATCGCCCCGAAGTTCGTTCCCAATCAGACGTCGAGCTGGTCGACCAGCGTGCGGACGTGTTCGACCGAAGCGTCGAAAGCCTTCTTGTCATCACCCTCGAGATCGAGTTCGATGACCTTCTCGACACCGTCGGCGCCGAGCACACACGGCACGCCGACATAGAGACCGTCGACGCCGTATTCACCCTCGAGCATGCACGCACAAGCGAGTACGCGCTTCTGGTCCTTGAGAATCGACTCGCCCATCTCGAGCGCCGAGACCGCGGGAGAGACGAAGGCCGAGCCCGTCTTGAGCAGCCCCACCACTTCGCCGCCTGCACCCTTGGTGCGCTCGACGATGGCCTGGATCTTGTCTTCGGGGAGGAGCTTGCGAACCGGAATACCGGCCACCGTGCAGTAGTCGACCAGCGGCACCATGGTGTCGCCGTGACCGCCGAGCACGAGCGCCGTCACGTCGCGTACCGAAACACCGAGTTCCCAGGCGACGAAGCTGCGGAAGCGGGTCGAATCGAGCACACCCGCCATGCCGACGACGCGGTTCTTCGGGAAGCCCGAGATCTTCTGGAAGGTGTAGACCATGGCGTCGAGCGGGTTCGAGACCACGATCACGTAGGCGTCGGGGCAGTTGTCGCGCACGCCCTCGGCCACCTGCTTCATGATCTTCACGTTGGTCGCGAGGAGGTCGTCGCGGCTCATGCCGGGCTTGCGCGCGAGACCCGCCGTGATGATCACGAGGTTGGCACCCGCGATGTCGGCGTAGTCGTTGGCGCCGGAGATCTTGGCGTCGGAATTCACCAGCGGCGCGCCTTCCGCCATGTCGAGGGCCTTGCCCTGGGGCAGCCCCTCCACGACGTCGAAGAGCACGACATCACCGAGTTCGCGATAGGCCGCCTGCTCTGCGAGCACGCCGCCGATGTTTCCACCGCCGATCAACGCAATCTTGTTTCGCATCTTGGGGGTTGTTCCTCTTGGAAGGGTTGGGAAGGAGTGGGTCTGGCTCGGGGGCTGCGGGGCCCGCTCGGGCGCCAGACCTCGGGGCGGGCGCCGATTTGGCGCCGAGTTTGTAAGGGATTCCCGGCGGCTGTGCCAATCGATGCGACTGGCCTGCCGGGCGATCTGCGGCCTTTCGGCCGTACTGGAAAGTGTTGTGGAGAACGGTCTCGCGGGGCACGAGAAAAGCGCGGCAAAGCGCCCTACTCGGCACCCGTTGGCACTCAGCTGGGCCCTCAGCCGCCGGCCGTCGGCCTCGGTTTGCGCACGCGAATCGAGAGATCTTCGAGCTGATCGTTTGCGACTTCGGAAGGCGCCTGCATGACCAGGTCCTGTCCGCGTTGGGTCTTGGGGAAGGGGATCACGTCGCGCAGCGAAGGCGCCTTGGCCATCACCATCACCCAGCGATCGAAACCGAAGGCGAAACCACCGTGCGGAGGCGCACCCGTCTCGAGCGCTTCGAGCAGGAAGCCGAAGTTGTGTTGGGCGCGTTCTTCGCTGTAGCCCATCAACTCGAGGATCTTGAGCTGCACGTCGGCGCGGTGGTTACGCAGGCTGCCGCTTCCGAGTTCGGTGCCATTCAAAACGACGTCGTAGTGCGTGCCACGCACCGCTTCGGGCTCGCTGTCGAGCAGCGGGATGTCTTCTTCAAGCGGCGCCACGAACGGTTGGTGCACGTAGGTGAGGTTGCCGTCCGCGTCGCGCTCGAAGAGCGGGAAGTCGACGACCAGCAGCGCGTCCCATTCGCGACCGTCGGTACGGCCGAGGCGAACGCCCAGGTCGATGCGCAGCCGCGACAGGATCGCGTTGGCGCGCTGGGGCTCGTCGGCCTGGAAGAAGACGAGGCTTCCCGGAGCCAGCCCCGTGGCCGATTCGATGGCCTGCTTCTCGGCGTCGCCGAGGAACTTCACGATCGGGCCCTGCCATCTGGACTCGTCACCGATGCGGATCCACGCGAGGCCCTTGGCGCCGAGTTCCTTGCGTACGAGGCTTTCGAGGCGATCGAGGTCGCCGCGCGAAAGCTGCTGGGCGTCGGGCACGTGCAGGCACTTCACGATACCGCCGCTTTCGACGACGCCGCGGAAGGCCTTGAACTCGCTGGTGCGGAAGTCCTCGGTCAGGTCGGCGAGTTCGAGCAGGATGCGCGTGTCCGGCTTGTCCGAGCCGTAGCGATCCATCGCTTCTTTGTACGTGATGCGCTTGAAGGGACGCGGGAACTCGACGTCGCCGGCTTCCTTGCAGCCGCGCGCCGTCACTTCTTCGAGCACCGCGAGCACGTCTTCGACGCCCACGAAGGACATTTCGAGGTCGACCTGGGTGAATTCGAGCTGGCGGTCGGCACGCTGCTCTTCGTCGCGGAAGCAGCGGGCGATCTGGTAGTAGCGCTCGCAGCCCGCGATCATCAGCAGCTGCTTCATGATCTGGGGCGACTGCGGCAGTGCGTAGAACGAACCCGGGTGCTGGCGGGCCGGCACGAGGAAGTCGCGCGCGCCTTCGGGCGAGCTGCGGGCCAGGATCGGGGTTTCGATTTCGAGGAAGCCCTGCTCGTCGAGGGCGCTGCGCACGGCCTGGGCGAGCTTGTGGCGCACGGCGATGGCGCGTTGCAGCGGCGGGCGGCGCAGGTCGTGGATGCGGTGGCGCAGCCGGGTCGCTTCTTCGGCGTCGGTCTCTTCTTCGATCACGAACGGCGGTGGCGTCGCGGTGTTGAGCAGCCGCAGTTCGTGGACGTTCACTTCGACGCGGCCGGACTTCATCTTTTCGTTGATCGTGTCGTCGGAGCGGTTTTCGAGCACGCCGCGCACCATCAGGACGAACTCGTTTCGCAAGAGCCCCGCCCGCTCGTGGGCGGCGGGCTGGACCTCGGGCTTGAAGACCACCTGCACGATGCCCGTGCGGTCGCGCAGGTCGACGAAGATCACGCCCCCGTGGTCGCGGCGGCGATTCGCCCAGCCGGCGAGGACGACTTCCTGCCCGACCTGGTCGTTGCCGATGTCCCCACAGAGATGGGTCCGACGCAGCGAACCCATCGGGTCGAGGTGGGTGCTTTCGCGCTGCATGAGTCGGGCCCCGGGGCGTGATGCGTGACCGCAGAGTTCGCCACTTTGGCGGTGGCGGTGACGATCCGGGCTCCGGATCGCAATGCCAGATCGGGCTGGGTCGCTCGGGGATGAGCGCGCCCAGAGGTCGGCTACGGAAACGCGAGAAAGATCGGATGACCGCGTGCGATTCACCGCCGAAACGGCGCGTCACCCGGTCGAAACACGAATGAAAACGCCGGGTTGCTTAGCAACGCCCGTCTGGGCTGTCAAACCGCCCAGCGGCGCGTCAGCCCGAAGTGAGATCGTTGGCCGAACTCGTCTGGTTGCGGCCCAGGGACTTCGAGCGATACATCGCCTTGTCCGCGGTATCGAGCAGGGTGGTGCGGTCGGTGCCGTGTTCGGGGTAGGTGCCGACGCCGAGGCTCACGGTCAGGCGCAGCGACCCACCCCGCCCGGCTTCGAAGACGTGGCTCTCGACCGAGCGGCGAATGCGTTCGGCAATCGCCATCGCGGCCGTGTGGTCGGTGTCGACGAGCAGGATCGTGAATTCGTCACCGCCGTAGCGGGCGAGCGTGTCGACGTCGCGCACGCACTGCGCCAGGAGTTGGGAGAGGTTGCGCAGAACCTGGGACCCCACGAGATGTCCGTGGTTGTCGTTCACGAGCTTGAAGCGGTCGAGGTCGAGGAACACGACCGAGAGCGACTTTTCGTAACGCTCGGCGCGACGGATCTCTTTTTCGGTCGTCGCCAGCAGGTAGCGGGCGTTGTAGGCCTCGGTCACGTCGTCGATGAACGCGCGCTCCTTGGCGTTCTGGTAGCGCTCGCAGTTGTCGAGGGCGCCGCCGGCGTAGCTCGCGACCGTGCGGATCCGATCGATTTCCTCGTCGTCGAAGGGCCTCCCATCCTCGATCAGCCACAGCATGCCGACTTCGGAGTGCTGCCCCTGAAGCGGAACGACGAGGAGGCACTCGAACGCGGTTCCCGCGCGCCGCAGCAGATCGACATGGGGGCCTGAGTCGACCACCTCGATGTTGCTGCTGATGGAGCCAGCGAGCGGCTTTTCGTTCAGCAGCAGTTCGCGCAGACGCTCGGCTTCGCCTTCGCCGAGGCCGCGAAACGCGATGGCGTCGCTCATCGGCAGGGCTTCGCGCTGAAAGATCGCGACACCGCGGGGGCGCGCGGTGACTTCGAGCGCGATGTCGAGCGCAACGGGATAGACGCGTCCGGGCTCGAGGCACGGCGTGAGCCGGCGACACTGTTCGTGCACGCGGGCGCTGGTACGCAGGACGCGAAGCTCACGTGCCTGTGCGTAGCGATCGAGGACACTCGCGACCGACGTGCGCACGGTGCCGGGGCCCGCGAGACGCGGCACCACCCCGAGCAGCCCCCCCTCGCGAAGGGCACCGTCGTCGCCGTGGTCTTCGCCGATCAGCAGGGCCAGCTCGACCCCCGAGTGCGCGCGACGCAGGCGTTCGGCGACCTGCCAGGGCGCCATCCCCTGGGCGTGACTGTCGTAGAGCACGACGCGGATTTCGCTGTCGTTCGACAGCCTTTCGAAGGCCTCGTCCACGCCGGAACAGATTTCGAGGGGAGCGAGCGAGGTCGTCGCCCGCGACACCACGTCCCGCACCGTCGCGTCTTCGCTCACCAGCAGCAGCTTGGGTCGGGATCGGGTCATCGGCCTCATCGTGATCTGGCCGAAGGCCGCGCACGTACAGCGTCCTTCGGCGGACGAGGGGAGATCGTCTTGGGATCGGCAGGAATCCTTGCCGGCTTGAGACGCCACCGCTCGGGGGCGAAACCACCCGAACGGAGAATGATCTGGACCAAGGGCTAGGCCTCGTCGCCACCGGGAGCCGGAAGCACCTGCTTCCATTCGAAACCGGCGTCGAGCGTGCGCAGGATGCGCCCACCCTGCCCCACGATGAAGCCCTTGCGCCCTTGCGGCGAGAAGTCGATGTCGCGCATGTAAGTGAAGATGCGCGGGAGCGCGCCCTCGTGAGGGACTCCCCAGGTCTCGCCGCCGTCACCGGAAACGCGCATCAAGCCCTTTTCTCCGATCGCGATGGCCCGTTGATCGACCGCGCGCACCGAGAACAATCCCTGCTTGCGGTCGATCTTGCGATAGGCCCAGGTCTCTCCACCGTCTTCGCTCTGCAGGATGACGCCACCGAGACCGCTGATCAGCCCCTTGTCGTCGTCCGAAAAGCGCACGGTGAAGAGAATCGGGTTCTGCAACACGCTCACGAACACCCCGCCAATTTCGTTCAAGCGTCCTTCCAGATAGCGGGAAAGAAACTGCGGATCGTCTTCGAGGTAGTCCTCGAAGTCCCACGGCGGTTGGCCGCGAAAACGCACGCGGTCGGAAGACACGCCGGCGTCTTCGAGAATGCTGCGTGCGTCCTGGGCGCGGGCCTCGAGGATCTCGAACAGCTCGGACGGGTCTTCGGGGTCGCCGAAGTCGCGGATCTCGTCGGCACTCACCAACCCCGAAACCGCCACGTTCAGATGCGAATCGTCCTTCACCTCGTGGGCGAAGTACCGGAGTTGCTCGATGTAGGCGTCGGGGACTTCGAGGCGGTTGTACGCGATCGGAATCGGCGGGACCTCGACCGCCCCTTCGACGCGGCTCTTCAACCAGGTCTCCCCGCGATCGCGCGAGTAGTAGATGTACCCGAACTCACCGATCAGCCAGCAGCGCGTGCCGGGTGCGCGCTGGCATTGGATGTCGTTCACGCTGACGTCGTCGTAGACCACCTGCCCGTTGCGCACGCGTTCCTGTTCCACGGGCGCGAGCCAGACGAACTGCGGATGCTGCTCGGACACCGCAAACGAGCGGTCTTCCCAGGTCTTGCCTCCGTCCCGGGTGCGGATGCGCGTCCCCCATTCGCCCACGACCCAGGCCGTGTTGGCGTCGATCGCGGTCACTGCGAACAGGTGCGTGCCCTCGTCCTTCTTCGGGTTGGCCTGCGGCGTCCAGCTGCGACCCCCGTCTTCGGTGCGGAGAATCAAGCCGCGCTGGCCCACCGCCCAACCGTGTTCGCGGTCGGCCATCGACACGTTGTAGAGCGAGGTGCGGGTTGCAGTCCTGCCACGCTTCCAGGTATCGCCACCGTCGGCCGTCCAGTAGGCCGCGCCGTAGTAACCCACGGTAACCGCGTAGTCGTCGTCGACGATCGAAACCGAATAGAGATCGTCGAAGATACGGATCTCGTCACCATCACCGGAAAAGTCGATGCTGAAGTCGTGGCATCCCGTTGCTATGCAGAGCCCGACGACCCACACGAGGGCGCGGAGCGACCTGGCAGCGGCGTTGGCTCGAGGGGTGGTTCGCATTGCCATGAAGTACCTCGCGCGGCGGATCAACGCCCCTTGGTGAGACGGCCGATGTCGATGTAGCGGCGGATCTTGCCCTTGCTCTTGAAGGGCGAGCCGTGGGCGTCCCAGAACTCGATGCGGTTGCCCGTGCCCGTCTGCACGTTCGCGATGATGTCACTCACGATGCGCTGGTTCATGGGCTTTTCGACGTCCTTCCAGCCCTTGTAGTAGTCAGGCGTGAGTTCGTCTTCACTCCAGCGCTTGTTGTGCCAGATGATCTTCCACAGCTCTTCCTTCTGGTCGTACGCGAAGGAATACAGCGCGTTGAGCGTCTGCTTGTCGATGTAGATGTCCTTGTGGTGGTACGGATGGTCCGCGTTGTTGGGATAGAAGCGGACCTTCACGACCTTGCGCATTTCCCAGCGATCGTCGGCGAACGAAAGACCGTAGGGACCGAAGTTGTGATCGCGGTTGTACGGGAAGGCTTTGATCTTGCTGTTGGACGGCGCGAGCATCTCCATTTCGCCGAGGCATTCCCAGCGGTACTGCGGAACGATGCCCGCGAAGCTGTTGAGGTCGTCGAAGGTGAAGTCGGTGCCCGAAATCGAGTCGGTGCGCTGGGCGGTCGAAATGCGGCGAACGCGGCGCAGCGTTGGGACGTAGACCCAGGTGTCGTCGTTCTTCGCTTCGGCGGTCGGGCGATCGGCGCTCTTGTAGCGGTAGCTCATGAGCATGATGCCGCGGGCGTCGAATGGAGCGACCACCTCGACACCGAACGCGTTCTTGCGCTTCTCGCCGCGGAAGACATCACCCTTCTGGGAATCGTATTTGGGCTCGACGCGATGGCTCAGCAAGACGGCCTTGCCGTCGCCTTCGTAGTAGAGGGGGAGCTCTTCGCCGCGATCCCAGTAGGAGTAGAAGAACGTCGCGGTGTTACCGGCACCCTGCCAGCGATAGTCGAAGTTCCACATGATCTTGACGCCGGCTTCGGGGTCGCCCTTGCAGTCGATTTCTTCCATCGGGAAGGGCTGACCGGACTGATAGTTTTCGAGGCTGTTGCCGGGACCGATGCGCGCCTGTCCCTTGAACTGCTCCGTCTTGGCGTTGTAGGCCGGCGGCGGGCCATAGTCGCGGTTGAACGGGCCGATCTCGAGCTGCATGCCCGGATAGAAGAAGAAGTCGCGGTTGTTCCAGAACTCCTCGGGCAGGAACGGGCGGATCGTTTCGAGGTTGTCGTAGTCGATCACGTCGCCTTCGGCGAACGTCGGGCCGGCACCACCGGAGTCTTCCTGCGCCGAAGCACTCCCCACGCCGAGCGCCAGCACCAACACCGTCAACGACACCGGAGAACACACGGCCCACAGGCCAGACCGCGTGAGCCCGAGGCTACGAAACGCTTGGTTGACCGCTGAATCCATCATCACGTCTTCCCCTCTTCCATTCCAATTCTGGCGACCGGCATCCGGTCCCTGCATCCGGTCGGCCTGCACGCAACATGACCCGGAGCTTCGGGCGAATCCGACGGGATTCGCAGCCCATGGTATGGCGGGAGGGTGGACGCGGAAGTGAACGACAGTTTCTAGGCAAGGGCCTCCGAAGCCGCAACAAGCCCGAAAACCATACTCCGAGTCACGTTCGCCGCCCGAGCCGGGCACAGCGATGCACTCGTTTCCCCTTCGGCGATTCGCCCCACCCGTGTGTTCGGTCCGCGACACCACTCACCGTTCCCCAAAGGGACCTGGGGGCGTTTTTTGTTCCTGCGTACGCGACAAATGATGTAGAACACGGTGGCGAGTGAAATTGCTACGAGGAGAGCGGGACCCATGGTTCACCACCGATCCGAGCTGCACGGCCCCGAGCCGCGCAGCCGCTGGACAGGCGGGCCGGCCCTGGCAAGCCGCGTGATCCGGGCCCTCGGCTTCACCGCGGTGGCGACCCTCCTGGTGATCGGGGGCCCCGCTCCGACGGCGTCAGCGCAGTGGGACGACGACGAAGACCTCTTCTTCTTCGAAGGCGGCACCTACTTCTACGTGGGCTTGAGCCTGATCGCGGAAGACGCCAAGACGACCATCGGCCAGCGCTCGACCGACAAGGGCTTTCACGAGGTCGACAAAGGGGTGAAGAACGCCGAAGGGATCAACGCGGTGTTCGGGAAGCGGCCCTGGGAATACCTCGCGATCGAAGCCCAGTTCGAATACGCCGACGGCTTCCACTTCACCGACACCGACGGCGACGACTTCGA
>JASMLK010000041.1 GCA_030748735.1 Myxococcota bacterium
CGAAGGGGTGAAGCCGATCCTCGAACTGAAAGTGATCGGGCGGGCGATTCTCGCGGGATAGCGAAGGAGCGCCGCGTTCTGGGCCGGTGGGGGTTCCGGGGAATGGCTCGCTTCGCTGCGCTTTACTTCCCCGGAACCCCCACCGGCCCAGAACGCTCCGTGCGGTGCGGGCGGGGCGTGGGTCGCCCGGGGTTGGGTGGTCCTGTTATCAACCCCTACCCCGGCACCCCCTCCCCCGACCCCCCCCCCCCCCCCACACCGCGGCGCTCCTTCGCTATCCCGCGAGAATCGCCCGCCCGATCACTTTCAGTTCGAGGATCGGCTTCACCCCTTCGAAGATCGGCAACACCGTCGCATCCACCACATACCGACTGATCGGATACTCCTCCGCGTAGCCCCAGCCGCCATGCATCACCTGACCTTCCTGCGAGACGACCACGGCGACGTCGCATGCGAGGAGCTTCGCCTGCGCAGCCAGCGTACTGGCCGCACGCGGATCTTCATCGAAGGCGCGTGCTGCCGCGTACGTGATCGCGCGCGCTCCCGCGGTGCGCGCTGCCATGCGACCCAGCGTGTACTCGGTGAGCTGGAATTGCGAGATCGGCTGGCCGAACTGGTCGCGGTCGACCACGTACTTGGCCGTCTCTTCGACGCAGGCCTGGGCGAGACCGCACGCGCGCCCGGCCGTCTGCAGACGACCCGCGGCGAAACCCGCCATCTGTAGATAGAAGCCACGATTCAGCTGCGCGTCGCCGCCGACGAGGTTGTCGAGGGGCACGAAGTAGTCTTCGAGCTGCAGCGTGTAGCTGTGCATGCCGCGGTAGCCCGGCGTGGCGTCGGCCTTGCCCGTGATCTTGCCGCCGCCCGGCTGGGTGAATTCGAACTCGTGATCGCGGCTCGATTCCTTCGGCACGATGAAGAGAGACAGGCCCTTCTGGCCCTTCGACACGTCGGGGTCCGTGCGTGCGAGCAGGGCGAGCACGTCGGCGCGGCCGGCGAAGGTGCACCAGGCCTTGGGACCATTGATGATCCAGCCTTCTTCGCCGTTCACGGTGCCGCGTTCGGCCTTGCACTTGAGGGAGGCGACGTCGCTGCCGAGGTCGGGCTCGGTGACCGAGATGCCGGCCATGATCTCCCCGGAAGCGAGCCGCGGCAGCCATTCCTGCTTCTGTTCTTCCGTGCCGCCGCCGAGCAGCGCCTTGGCGAGGATCTCGGGGCGCGTGATCAGCGAACCCGCAGCGGCGAGCGACGCGCGGGAGAGTTCTTCGGTGGTGAGGATCATGGCGAGGTTGCCCATCTCGACGCCGCCGTACTCTTCGGGAATCGAGAGGCCGAAGAAGCCGAGCTCCGCCATGCCTTCGAGCAGCTCCTCGGGCACGAGGTCGTCCGTGCGGTGGATGTGCTCGGCGCGCGGCATCACCTCGTTGGCGGCGAAGTCGCGCACCTGCTCGCGCACCTGCTCGTGCATTTCGTCCAGCGGCAGGTCGTTCGAGCCCTTGGTTTCGCAGACGCGAACGCCGATGGCGCGCAGGGCTTCCTGGCAGCAGGCGCGGCGCGCGGTCGCGTGCGCTTCGCTGGGAAAAAGCTCGTCGAGGGCGGCATCGTCGAGCCCGAGGTCGACGGCGGCGGCCGACAGGCGTGCGTAGAGGTTGTTGGCCAGTTCGCCCACCGCGGCGATCGAAACGCGCTCGTCGTGTTCGTCGCTGCGGCCTTCGGCCTGACGCGCTTCGAGGTCTTCGATCGTCTGGTGCGCCGCGATGGCTTCGGTGGACGCGTAGGCGATGCGCGAAGTCAGCACCTGGTGATCGTCGAGGGTCTTGCCCTTTTCGGTGATGTCGCGCGCACGGGTCACCGCTTCTTCGAGGAGCGCCGTCATCGAGACGAGCAGTTGCTTGGTTTCTTCGAGGCTGGCTTGCTGAGTCATTGATCGAGGATTTCCATCAGTTCTTCGACCAGGGCAGGGCTCCCGAATACCAGATCGAGTTTGTTGCCCGGTCGTTCGCGGGTGACACAGCGTCCCCCCGCTTCTTTTGTGAGGATCTGGGTCGCGGCGGCGTCCCAGGGGTTGAGGTCCATGTCCACCATGGCGTCGACGCCACCGGCGAGCACTTGTGCGTGGCCGAAGGCGTCGGTGTAACCGCGAAACAACGGGTAGCGCGCGGCCATCGCGAGATAGGCCTCGCGTTGGCCCGCGAGTTCGAAGCAGTAGGCATCGCCGTGGGCGATCAGGGCTTCGCTCGAATCCGTCCGCGTCGAAACGGATATTGGCCGATCGTTCAAGCGACAACCCCCTCCCTCCCAACCGACGATGCGCTCGTCGAGGGCGGGCAGGTCGATCAGGCCGAGCACCGGTTCTCCTTCTTCTACCAGTGCGATCAAGGTCGAATAGAGAGGGATGCCCCGCGAATAGGCGATCGTCCCGTCGATCGGGTCGAGGATCCACTGCACGTTCGTCGGCCCTTCACTGCCGAATTCTTCCCCGATGACGCCGAACTCGGGGAAGGCTGCGCGCAGGATCTCGCGCATGACGGTTTCGGCGGCGAGGTCGGCTTCGGTGACGGGCGAGCCGTCGCTCTTGGTTTCGACCAGGGCGGTGCGAAAGCGCGGCAGGATTTCGCCGCGAGCCGCGTCGCTCGCTCGGCACGCCACGCGTGCCGCCGCCTGGAGGGTTTCGGGTTTCACGCGGCGGATACTAACACCGGGTGTTCGGTACGGGGTGCGACGGAACGATGCAGACGAGCGAAAACGCGGACGAATCGGCAATTCGCGTGCAGCGATCGGGAGCACTCGCGAGGGCGTGAATCGCAGCGCGAACGGGCTAGGGTTCGCGCCCCATGACTGACTTCCAAGACGCTATTGCCATTCTCGGCGGGACCGGAGACCAGGGTCTCGGTCTCGCTCTTCGTTTCGCCAAGGCGGGTCGCCCCGTCGTCATCGGCTCGCGCAAGGTCGAACGCGCCGAGCACGCCCGCGACGAGGTGAAGGCCGCTGTGCCCGACGCCAACGTGCTGGGCTTCGACAACGCCGAGGCGACGCGACGCGCCCGCATCGTGATCATCTCGGTGCCCTTCGAGCACACGGCCAGCACGATCAAGGGGCTCAAGGAAGTGCTGCAGCCCGAGCAGATCGTGGTTTCGATGGCGGTTCCGCTCGCCACGGCCGTGGGCGACGGCGCCGTACGCACCCTCGGCATCTGGCAGGGGTCCGCCGCCGAGATGGTGAAGACGCTCGTGCCGAAGGGTGTCGAGGTGGTGAGCGCCTTCCAGAACGTTTCCGCGCACCGCCTGCAGGACCTCGACCACGACGTCGACTGCGACATCGTGGTTTCCGGGCCGAAAGCGGCACGCGAAGAGGTGACGGCCCTGTGCGCGTTGGTTCCCGGCTTGCGGGGCATCAACGGCGGGCTGCTGTCGAACGCGAAGATCGTCGAAGAGATCACCGCCCTCATGATCGGGATCAACATCCGCTACAAGCTTCCCGAGGGCGTGGGGATCCGCTTCACCGGGTTGCCCGACGCCTAGCCTTCTCCGCTAGCCGCCACCGCGGCCGCAGCAGGCCCGAAGCCCGGCTCGTTCTCGCTGCTGATTCGGCCCGCACCCGACGCGCTTCGTCGCGCCCGGCGACCGCTGTGCGCGCGGTCCGCGTGCCCCTTTCGGCGCGCAAGCTGCGCAATGCGTTTGGAAACCAGCAGGTTTCCCCAACTGGTTGCGCACGCGTTGCCGACCCTTGCTTTGCAAGTGTGCGTGATTTCATTGAAACTCAAGTCATTGTGGTAGAACGACGACCCAACCCCCACATTTTGTGTTTTTTCGGTTGACGATCCGCGGCACGAGCCGTAAAAAGGCCAGACGGGGATGTGAGGTCCCTCCTGTAGCCTGGGGGGGTCGCAACCGGGTGGTTGCGGGGAGGGACTCGAGTTTGAGATTTGGGACGGAGGACCCTGCTTAGGCTCGGGGACGCCAGGGAAACTTGGCGTCCTTCTCATCTCCGGATTGAAACCCACGCCGCTTCGCCCGCGAATCGGCATCGGCACGAATCGGCACAGACCGAACCCAGACACCACCGCTTCGCGACACCCCGCGACACAACGACTCCCCAGTCCCGTTGTCGTCGGATGCCCGGCGGGCAAACCCAGCAACGGCCGAGCGGTCGAACAGCTGAGAGGCAGAGGGAGTTCCCAGGTCGCCGCGCTTCCCACCCGGGCCATTCGGGAAGCGCCCTTGGTCGACGCACCGCGAATTTCGGCAGACGCCGTTTGAACGCTGTTTGAATTCGACGTGACCTGCTGACACAACCTGTTCGAAAGCACGACACAACGCCCACACCGGATGACACGGAGCGATGCACTTCAGCGCGAACGGACACAACGGACAAACCCGACAAAACGTACGGAGTTCATGGAGCGCGGGGAAGAGCGGGCAAAGCGGGAAAGACGACGACGCAGCGAGGCCCGAAGCCGCACCAGAGCAACGACAACGATTGATCGCTAGCGAGATGGAATCGACGACGAATCAATGACCAACATCGCGGTACTCTAAGAAGCTCGGCTCATCCGCATGCGACCGCCAGCTCCCCGCACTCGAAGCCAGGCTCACGTTCAGGCGCTTGCATCGCGACGACACAATTTTCAGTTACGACAACAACAACAATGACCAAAGAAACGAACCAAAAAAACAAGAGATCGGGGGGAAGCAACATGGGTAACACCGTGGGTGGTGCAGGTGAACGACGTGGCAAGCGAGCGAGCAACACCGCAAAGCGTGGAGCAGGCTCGAAAGCCAGGTCGAAAGCGAAGTCGAATACGCGCTTGAAGGCCGTGAAGGGAACCTCTTCGCAAGCCGAGCGCCAAGGGCTTTCGGTCACCCGCTATTTTACACGCCCCGGTGAGGATCCTTTCGATTCGGTCGAGTGGGAACTGCGCTCCGCCAAGATCACCAACGAGTCGGGCGAAGCCGTCTTCGAGCAGAACGACGTCGAGATCCCGGCCACCTGGTCGCAGCTCGCTACGAACGTCGTGGTGTCGAAGTACTTCCGCGGTCACCTCGGCACGCCCGGTCGCGAGACCAGCGTGAAGCAGTTGATCGGTCGCGTGGTTGGCAAGCTGCGCGAATGGGGCAGCAAGTTGGACTTCTTCCACAGCCAAGAAGACGCCCAGGCGTTCGCGGACGAACTCACCTACCTGCTCGTCAACCAGAAGGTGGCCTTCAACAGCCCCGTCTGGTTCAACCTCGGCGTCGAGGGCACGCCGCAGCAGGCGAGTGCTTGCTTCATCAACTCGGTCGACGACACGATGGAATCCATCATGGACCTCGCGAAGACCGAGGCCATGCTCTTCAAGGGCGGTTCGGGGGCGGGCAGCAACCTGTCGAAGATCCGGTCGTCGAAGGAAACGTTGCGCGGTGGTGGTGTGGCGTCGGGTCCGGTGTCGTTCATGCGCGGCTTCGATTCGTTCGCGGGCGTGATCAAGAGCGGCGGCAAGACGCGGCGCGCGGCCAAGATGGTGATCTTGAACGTCGATCATCCCGACGTGATGGAGTTCATCGAATCCAAGTCGTCCGAAGAACAGAAGGCCTGGACGCTGATCGATTCGGGCTACGACGGCGGCTTCAACGTGCCGGGCGGCGCCTACGACTCGGTCTTCTTCCAGAACGCGAATCACTCGGTTCGGGTGACCGACGAGTTCATGGAAGCCGCCGAAGCGGATGGCACCTACGACACCAAGGGCGTCACAACCGGCGAAACCGTCGAGACCCTCGAAGCCAACGCCGTGCTTCGTGCAATGGCCGACGCCACGCACATCTGTGGTGACCCCGGTGTGCAGTACGACACCACGATCAATCGCTGGAACCCGGTCAAGAATTCGGGGCGCATCAACTCGAGCAATCCCTGCTCGGAATACATGTTCCTCGACGACACGGCTTGCAACCTCGCCAGCCTGAACCTGATGACCTTTGCCGACGACAACGGCGACTTCCAGGTCGAGGACTTCCGGGCTGCGGTGTCGACGACGATCCTCGCGATGGAGATCATCATCGACCCCGCCGACTACCCGACGTCCGAGATCGGCCGCAATAGCCATCTGTATCGGCCGCTCGGGTTGGGGTACGCGAACCTCGGTGCGCTCCTGATGGCATCGGGCCTGCCGTACGACAGCGACCGGGGGCGCAATGTTTCGGCAGCGATCACGTCGCTGATGAGTGGCCAGGCGTATCTCACGAGCGCCCAGATCGCCGAGGCGATGGGGCCGTTCCCGCACTATCCCGAGAACCGCAAGCCGTTCCTCGAAGTGATCGGCATGCACAAGGCGGCGGCTTCGGAGATCCCGAGCGACGGCATCGCGGACGATCTCTACGCCGCGTCCCTCGACGCGTGGTCGAAGGCGCTCACGAAGGGTCGCAAGCACGGCTATCGCAACGGCCAGATCAGCGTGCTCGCGCCGACCGGCACGATTGCGTTCATGATGGACTGCGATACCACGGGCGTCGAACCCGACATCGCACTCGTCAAGTACAAGAAGCTCGTCGGTGGCGGCTTCCTCAAGATCGTGAATCGCACGGTGCAGATGGCGCTGATCCGCCTGGGCTACACCGCCGAGCAGGTCGAGTCGATCCTCGCCCACGTGGACGAGCACGAAACGATCGAGGGCGCCGAGGACTTGAAGCCCGAGCACCTGGCGATCTTCGACTGCGCGTTCCGCCCGCAGAACGGCACCCGTTCGATCGACTGGATGGGCCACCTGCGCATGATGGGTGCGGTCCAGCCCTTCCTGTCGGGCGCCATCAGCAAGACGGTCAACCTGCCCGAGGACGCGACGAGTGACGACATCGTGGCGGCCTACGTCGAAGGCTGGAAGCTCGGCTTGAAGGCCCTCGCGGTGTATCGCGACGGCAGCAAGCGCACCCAGCCGCTGAATACGGGCCGGGACGAAGAAGACAACGTCACGCCCATCAGCGCAGCGGTTGCAGCCGCCATGGCCGAAGCCGGACCGCGCCGCATGAAGCTGCCGGACGAACGCCAGGCGGTGACCCACAAGTTCTCGATCGCGGGACACGAGGGGTATCTCACGGTTGGCATGTACGACAACGGCATGCCGGGCGAGATTTTCCTCCGCATGGCGAAGGAGGGCAGCACGGTCTCGGGTCTGATGGACACCATCGCAACCATGACCTCGATGGCCCTGCAGTACGGGGTCCCGCTGCGCACGCTGGTCGACAAGTTCAGCCACACGCGCTTCGAACCCGCGGGCTTCACGAACAACCGCGACATCCCGATCGCCAAGTCGATCACCGACTACGTCTTCCGCTACCTCGGCAATCGCTACCTCTCGCGCGAACTCGAGGGGGGCGACGACGAAGTGGTGTCGGAGACCGGGCTCGAGGCACCGGTCGCCATCGCGGACGCTTCGGTCGGTGCCGTGGCCGGTGGTGCCGAGGACGCGGGTGCTCAGCAGGAATCGCGCGACTCGGGGACGAGTTTTGTCAACCAGGCCGACGCACCGTCCTGCATGGACTGCGGTTCGATCATGATCCGCAACGGGGCTTGCTACAAGTGCCCGAACTGCGGGAGCACGAGCGGCTGTAGTTGAGGCGTTGTCTGAGAGCCAGCGTCCACTCGCGATCGGATTGCGTCAGCACATACGCCCAGATGTAAGCCAGCCCACACTTGCCCAGGGGTTACCGGCTACCCAGGGGTTAGCGACTACCCAGGGGTTACCGACTACCCAGGGGTTACCGACACTTGGCGAACGGTTGCGAGAAGAACGATTCACTGGGGGGTGAGGCAAGAAGGAGCGTGGAGGTTCGGGCGGTCGGTTCGTGTTTCGACACGATCTTTCGACGCCGAACGTTCGCGCTCCTGCCTCCCGGCGCGGTACCCTGCTGGCCCAGATGAGCTGAGGCTGAGGATTACCCGCGTTGGAAGCTTCGCGCGTCGAGCGTTTCGTTGAGCACATGCTTCCCGCGGTGATTCGTGCGGCAGGGCGAGCACGCGCGCTCGAAGGGCAGGTGCGCAACGTACCGAAGATCGACGAAGCCTCGCCCGAGAAGCAGGCACTCACGCGGGCGGATCTCGAGACCCAGGAGATCGTGCTCGAGACTCTCTTCGAAGCCTATCCCGACGTCGCTCTCGCGGCTGAAGAAGCGACGGAAACCGCCGAGCGCTTTGCCGCGCAGGCCGATGCTTGCGTCGTCGTCGACCCGATCGACGGCACCCTCTGGTCGTACCTCGAGGGGCAGGGGCCTTACTCTGTCGTCGTGGGGCTCGCGGTCGATGCGATCTATCGCGCGGGCGTCGTGGCGCTCCCACGCGAGGGCGTCGCGTTCGACGGTACGCTCGATACCGGCGCTTTCGTGACCCGCCCCGCGCGCAAACGCCGCCCCGTACGGGCCACCGCCGATTCACGCCGTGTCTTGCTTTCCAATGGCATCGACGAGGCCGCGGCAGAAGTCCTGCGCCGACGCGACTACGAAGTCATGCGCGCTTCGGGTGGTGCTGTGTCCGTGGCGCCGCTGATCGATGGCGTGTGTGCCGGCTTGCGGCATTCCGACAACGACGGGGGCATCAGCATTCGCGGGCGCGTGGGCGTCGTGATCGCGCGTGCAGCCGGTGCGCTCGTGTCGGCCGGAGAGGGCGCCGATTTCCCACGAGACATGGAAACCTTCGCTCCGGACCTGCTGATCGCGGCGAACCCCGCTGACCTCGAAGTCCTCGAGGAAGCACGCGCCGCGATTCGGACGACTTCGCGCTCAGCCTAGTCGTCCGACGCCATGAAGAGGCGCAGCACGTACCAGAACATCAGTGCGACCGAGGCGAAGAGCTGTAGTGCCGCTGCGACGTGCCGGTCTTCGGGGTATTCGCGAAGAATCGACGACGTGTCGTGCAGGATCGCTGCGCCCGCCAGTCCCACCATCGCCACCGAGAACCAGGTGCCGAGCTCGAAGCCGAAGAGGACGGCACTGACGATCGCGAGCAGGGCGAGTACGCCACCCCACATCAGCATGCCGCGTAGGAACGAGAAGTCCTTGCGCGTGACGAACGCCACGGCGGTCAGCCCCGCGAAGCCGGCCATCGTCACGAAGGCTGCGTTCTGGATGACGCCGGGGAAGTTCATGTCGGCGATGTAGAGCATGGGGACCATGATGATCCCCTGCGCCGCGACGTAGCCCGCAAGCGCCGCGTACTGCGCACCGGGGTTGGCCGAGCTATGGGCGACGCGCGTCGCGAGCCAGCCCACGACCATGAAGGCGCCCAGGACCAGCAGCCACGAACCCGAGAGCAGGGTCTTCGCAATGGGCTCGGCGAGTCCGGACGTGAACAGCCAGATCTCGAAGAGCGCGAAACCGACGATCGAAGCCATCAGGTGGTTGTACGTGCGGCTGATGAACTCGCTGCGCGTCGCGGTGTCGCGCTGGCCGATCGGAATGGGTCGATCCGGAAAGCCGTAGTCCTGGTTCATGAGGTACTCCCTTTCGCGTTGTTCGGTGCGCGGTGCGTCTCGCGGCCTGGGTCGGGCGCCTTTGCCGGTTGGAGAGCATAGGCCGCTCGATGGTTCCCGCATCGGTCGTGAGGGAACCGGGGTTTACCTCCTCACGCCCAAACGAAAACGGCGACCGTCCAAAGACGATCGCCGCTCGTGGTTTCGCACAGTGTCGCTGAGCCGGTCGCTAGATCCGGGAAGCGCCTGCGGCCCAAAGATGCAAGGCGCGAAGCACCTTACATCTGGGAATAGTCCGGACCCTCGCCGCCCTCGGGCGTCGTCCAGGTGATGATCTGGTACGGATCCGCGATGTCGCACGTCTTGCAGTGCACGCAGTTTTCGTGGTGGATGAAGAGTTCCTTTCGGCCCGTCTCCTTGTTGTCCACCATTTCGTAGACCGCAGCCGGGCAGAAGTTCTCGCACGGGTTGCCGTAGTCGCGCGCGCATTCGTTCGCACAGACTTCCTTGTCCGCGACCTTCAGGTGATGGGGCTGGTCGGCTTCGTGCGCGGTGCCACTGAAGCCCACCAGGTGTTCCTTACTGAAGGTGAGGACGTTGTCGAATTCGAAGGGCTCGGGCTGCTGCTTGCTGCGCGGCAGCTCCCAGATCTTCTTCATGGCGGAATGGCTGGGGTGGGTCTTCAGCGGGTCGATCAGACCGCGGCCGCCGGTGATCATCATGAGCGGCACGTTGAGCCCCATGCCGAAGAGCGGGCTCACGTCCATCGAGCCCGTGAAGTTGCGCGATTCGAGGTGTTCCTCATACGCCCAGCTGTCGCGGAAGCGTTCGGCGTAGCCGCCGAGGGTGACGGCCGAAAAGTCGTCGGCGAGCAGCGCGTCGACGATCGTCTCCGCGACCAGCATGCCTGACTTCATGGCCATGTGGACGCCCGCGAGCTTCATGATGTTCAGCATGCTCGCGCTGTCGCCGAGCAGCATCGCGCCGTTGGTGTAGAGCTTGGGCTGCGCGTAGAGTGCGCCGGTGGGGATACACTTGGCGCCGTACTTCACGAGCTCGGCCCCGTCGAGCAGGTCCCGCATGAAGGCCGTGGTCTTGAACTTCTGCGCCATCAGGTGTGGGTCGTTGTTCGGGTCTTCCGAAGACAGCCCCGTCACGAAACCGAAGGACACGAGGTTGTCCTTCATGTCGTAGAGCCACATGCCGTTCAGCTGGCCGAGCATCTCGGGGAGCAGCGAGCCGTGGACCACGCGCCCGGGCTGGTGCTTTTCGGGCTTCACGCGCCAGATTTCCTTGATGCCCGTTTCAAAGGTCTGCGGGTTGTCGCCGTGCATGTCGAAGCGATCGAGGAGCTGCTTCGCGCAGCTGCCGCGCACGCCTTCACCGAAGACGGTGACCTTGGCCAGGATGTCCATGCCGGGCTGGAAGGTGGGCTTCTGGCTGCCGTCGGCCGCGATGCCCATGTCGCCCGTGCGGACACCGAGGACCTTGTCGCCTTCGGTCAGCACTTCGGCGGCTGCGAAGCCCGGGTAGATTTCGATCCCGACCTCTTCGCACTTGGCGCCGAGCCACTTCACCACGTTGCTCAGCGACGCGACGTGGTAGCCGTTCTTGTAGAAGGGGGGCGGGCAGACGGGGCTCTTGATGTTGCCGCCGCGCCAGAAGACACGGAACTGCGAGTCGTCGCAGACGTGTTCGGTGGGGAAGCCCTGCTCGACGAAGTCGGGCATGAGTTCCTGGATCGCCTTGGGGTTGATGACCGCACCCGAGAGCTGGTGATCGCCGACTTCGGCCGCCTTCTCGATCACGAGGATCACGGGCATTTCGATCTGCTCACCGCCGCCCGCTGACGCCGCTTCGTTGTGGGCTTCGATCTGCTTTACGAGGTGGTAGGCCGACGACAGGTTCCCGGGGCCGGCACCGATGTAAAGGATGTCGACTTCCATGCTCTCGCGTTCGATTTCGCTCATCGCTCTTGCTCTCCGTGGGTGGCGCTGCGCATTCGTCCTGTTGTCTCGAGAGGTCTTTCGAGATTTCCGAACGCAGCGATTCCGTGTCAGATCGCTCCGTGGGGCACCGGGCGAGTGAAGGGTTCCGAATTCCTGCTTCGAGTTTCGAGTTCGGGCGCGTGGGTCGTGTCTGATCGCCACATGCACCGGAGCTGAAACCGGGGCCGTGAGCGAGCCGAGCGCCGAATCGGATTTGGAAGGGGTAGCGACGACGTGGCGTCTGTCGCGACGTGGGCAAGGTAGGGAAGACCCCTACACGGTGCAAAGCAACGGCCGCTTCGCGCGCAAGCAGCTCGTTGAGGAACCCCGACCGAGCCAGCCGTAGTCATTCGGCCTGAGATCAAGGCGCGGAATCGCAGGCGTAGCCGTAGTTCGAAAGCACTGCTTTCGAGTGGTCGCGGTTTCGCAACGCAGAGATCGGGTCGAAGGGCTGCGGATGGCGACCGAAGGGGTCCTCAATGAGCTGCTGGGGATTCGTTGCCGCCCCAACGGTGCTCCTCTACCTTGCGCAACCCGCGTGCGATCCACCGTCCGACGCATGTCTTTCGCGGCGACGGAAGCGCCACGCCCCGTGGCGCTCGGCACCCGACCCGGAGTCGCACCGGGCCGAACCGGGGGGTTGCACGGACCGAACCGCGCACTGAACCGATCGGAACACGCAATGCATGACTGGGAGTTCGTCGAGCTCGTCCGGGAATCGTTCGTCGTCGACCGGACGCTGCGGGCGCTTTTCGATCGGTTCCAGCGGGGCGCGCCGTGCTTCGAAGAAGTGGCTCTGCTCGTGGGCGATTCCGAGGACAGCATCCTCTTTCGTCTGAAGGAGCGCTGCCACGCATTGTTCCGCCGCGACCCGGCGGGGCGTTCGGAAATGCACCGCGAAGTGCTCTTCGACCTGACCGTGGGCTCATTGTTTCACGAAGCCATGAAGCTGCGCGAGAACCTCTACCAGCAGGAGGTCTACGTGCCGCAGGTCGAGGCCCTGCTCGACGAACACGGCACCGAGGACCTCGCGTTTCTTCGCGAGTTCCAGAAGATCCAGGAAGCCGGCGCCGGCCGGACCCTCGACGCCATGCGCGAAACCGAGGTGCTGCTGGGGCAGACCCGCAAGCAGCTGCGAGCCCTCCTCAAGGTCCATGCCGACAACGGGCTGCTGATTCGCAACCTGATCGACGACCAGGACGATGTCGAAGAAACCTTCGGCTGCGAACTCACGGAATTGCTTGCAGAGCTACACGAGAGTGCGGCCGAGGGTTATCGCGTGGCGGCGCATTCGTGTCTCGAAAGCGCCTTCTTCGAATCGGCACTGCGCTGTCTCGACGTGGCGCTCGAGGCGGGTGACTCCGACGAAAACGGTGGCGCGCAGCTGAAGCGCCTGCGGTGTTACGCCGAGGGCATGGGTTACTTCACCGCCGGAAAATACGATCGCAGCATCGATTCGCTCGAGCGATGGATCGAAGCGAACCCCGCCCCGGACGAAGGGCGCTACCTCGTCTTCGCCGAACTCGCGTTGTCGCGCATGGGCAAACTCGTGGACAGCGAGATCGACGCGGGCCTGATCGAACGCGCAGACACACTCGTCGAAGTGATCCGCGGCTACGACACCCCCCAAATCGAGGCGTAGCGGGTTCAGCCGAGCGCAGCGGATTCAGCCTCAGGCGGGGACGGCGCCCTCGGCACGGTCCTTGTTCCGGAAGTAGAACCAGAACGAAATCCCCGAGATCACCAGCCCGATCCCGATCCACTGGGGCTCGGTCAGCCCGAGCGCGACTTCCGGGTTGACGCGCAGGTTCTCGATGAAGATGCGACCGAACCCGTTGGCCGCCATGTACTCGCCGAACAGGAAGGGGCTCTTCTTGCGGCGCGAATAGAGCACCAACGCCACGGGGATGAGCCAGGCGACTTCGTAGAGCTGGGTCGGATGGACGGGATAGTCGACCGGCGGCGCACCGTTGGGAAAGGCCACGGCCCAGGGCAGGTCGCTCGCCTTGCCATAGTCGTCACCGACCAGGAAGCACCCGATCCGTCCGAATGATTGCCCGACCGCCGTCGCGACGGCGCCCGCCTCGAACAAGCCGCGCATGTCGATGCGGTAGAAGCGACTCGCGATTGCGCCCGCTGCGATGCCACCGAGGAGTCCGCCGTACCAGGTGATGCCATCGCGGCGAAAGAAGTAGCCGGCGAAGTCGCCGCCTTCGCGAAACATCATGTCGACCGCGAAATAGAGCTTGGCACCGAGCACGCCGCCGATCATGACGAACAGCAGCAGGTTCGAACTGAGTTCGACATCGATGCCCTTGCCCGGCAGTTCGCGAACCGTGAGCCAATAGGCCGCCAGAAAGCCGATCGCCATCATCATGCCGAAGCTGCTGATCGGGTAGTCGATGCCTGGAATGGTGAACAGAATGGGATACAAGGTGGTCTCCGGGCGCGCAGCCTACGCGACCGCAACAGCCCGGGCAAGCAGCAGTCGAGATCGCAGCTCGCGGGCGAGGGGCGCCGAGCGCTTCAGTGCGCGCGCCGCACCGGCCGGACCTCTAGCGATGTTCGATGACGACCGTGAACGTCGCACCTTCGCCAGGTGCCGACTCGACGTCGACGCGGCCACCGTGGGCGTGGGCGATCTTCTTCACGATCGACAGGCCGACGCCGGTCGATCGTGCCTCGTCACCACGGGGAACCGAATGAAAGGCGTCGAAGATCTTCGGTTGCACGTCTTCGTTGATCCCGCGTCCGTTGTCGCGCACCACGATCACCCGCTGTTCCGGGATCTGGCCAATGGTGATCTCGATTTGCGGGTCTGGAACGTCTCCCATGTGACGAACCGCATTGCCGACCAGGTTCGAAAAGATCTGATAGAGCTGGGTGCGATCGCATTGAACGAGCGGTGGTGCGCTGGGAAGGAGCAGGGAGATTCCGCGTTCTTCGAGGCGGGGTTTCAGTTCGGCCTGCACTTCGAGCAGCACGTCGCGCGGATCGCATACTGGGGGTGTGTCGCTCGAGTCGGCGTCGCGCGTCGATAGCTCGAGCAGGTCGCGCGTCATGCGATTCATGTTCGTGCCCGCCTGCTCGATACGCTCGAGGAAGCGGTACCCCTTTTCGTCTAGCCGCGGTGCGTAGTCCTGTTTCATGAGTCGCGTGAAGCCGAGCAGGGCGACCAGCGGTGAACGCAGGTCGTGCGACACCGTGTGAACGTACGATTCGAGCGAGTGGATCTTCTGCTTGAAGCGCTCGATCATGTGTTGTTGTTGGGTGGCGTCGCGCAGTGAAAGGACGCGACCCAGCGGTGCGCCCTCCAGGTCTTCGAAGGGGCGGCTCGACACCTCGATCCACGTAATCTGCCCGTCGGGCTGGGTGACTTCGACGACCGAGCGTTCCGGATCACTCGTGTCGCGGTGCGAGTTTTCCTGGGGTCCAGCGGGTGCCATGGCTCTCATGGGAAGGTGGGCCGTGATCGGTGTGTCGATCAGGCTTTCCCGATTCGCTCCGAGCAGTTCGGCTGCACGCGTGTTGGTGTAGTTGATGAAGCCGAGGGGATCGATGGTCAGTGTGGCTTCGGGGTGTTCGTCGAGCATCGGTCGATGTTCGGTCGCTATCGCGCCAGGCGCAGGTTCTTGCGTCCGCGCAGCGGGTCGAGGTCGAAGGATGACCACGTAGAGTGGGATCGACACCGCCTCGCGCCAGGGCTTGCCGTGAGTTTCGATGGAACTTTCGACACGAAACGCGCTGAGCTCGACCGGACATCGATCGTGTGCGTCGAGCAGGGCGCAGTCTACGATCGTCTCGCCTTCTTCGAGCTGCGACAGCACGCCTTCGATTCGTGCGCTCAGTCGCTCGACGTCGAGGGGCGGAGCCATGGTCGCTTTCGACCTGGACGACGTCCCTTCCATGAAGCGTTGGCAGAGCGTTGCCAGCGGCTTATCGACGGACTCGACACGGCCGCCTGTCAGGCGGTCGAGGCAGCGACTCGTCCAGACCACCAATCCCCGTTCGTCGGTAACCAGGACGGAACCGTGAAGTTCGCCGAGTCCATCGAGAAGTTCCCTTGCCGGAACGCCATCGATCAGGCCGAGGTTGGGGGGGGAGCTGTCGTTCATGCGTCGTCTCGAGACGTTGCCGGACAGATCAGCTTCATAAAGAGTCGTCAACCGCACCGCCTCACTGCTTGGGGCTTCGCATGTTATCAGAGCGCTGGAACCAGGGTCAATCAATTGCGCAAAGCGGAGTCGCGATACGAAACACTCTGGTGTTGGCGCGGTATGGATCGCGGCGCTGTTCGCATGCCGATCAAAAATTGCGCGAAACGAATCAGTTCTTTCGCAAGGGCGAGAATCGCAGCAATACTTCCGGGATTCGTTGCACTCCGTCAATCCAATGTGACAATCGTTCTCACCGCTGGAGAAGCGCGGGGCTTCGTGCAGATAGGGGGTACAAGGCCGCTCGTGCCCACCAGGGCCCGCAGCAGCGCCTGGTGGCCTCTGGGGCGCCGAAACGCTGGGAGGGGCCGCGAAACGAATGACTGTTATTCTCGCGCCCCCCGGATTGCAGCGATGGTCTCCGTGACGAGTAAAGGCGGTGTTCCGCTGCCCTCATGACGTCGCAGGGGGGGGAGGGGGGGGTATTTCCGCTAGGAAAACCGTGGAACGCGAGCCGGCAGCGGCTTCGCCTGGAGGACACGCAATGGCGCCAGAGCAAGCGGGCACGCCCGACGACGCGATTCGTCGCATCGAGGGCCGGCTCGAAAAGCACGAACGCTCATGGCTGTTTCGGCGAAGCTGGATCCCCCGCGAGCCAACGCGCACGATCGCACTGGTGCACGGCTTCGGTGAGCACAGCGGACGCTACGAGCACGTCGGCGCCTGGTTTGCCCGCCGCGGCGCCGAGGTGCACGGCTTCGACTTGCGGGGGCACGGGCGGTCGAGCGGTAAGCGCGGGCACGTCGATGCGTTCGCGGATTACCTCGACGACCTCGAGCGGTTCCTCGACGTCGTGCGCAGCACAGCAGAAGGTCGCCCCGTGACCTTGATCGGGCACAGCATGGGCGGACTGATCGTGACCTCACTCGCGGTGGAGCGGAGCCCGGACGTGCAGAGTGTCGTGACGTCGGGAGCGGCACTGGCCGTCAGTCCCGATCTCGAGGGTTTCAAGGTGTCGCTTGCGAAGTGGTTGGGGCGATTGCTTCCCCGCGTGGCGATGGACGCGGGCCTCGACCCGAACGGAATCTGTACGGACGCCGAAGTCGTCCGGCAATACGTCGCGGACCCTCTCGTCCACGGAACATCCACGATGTCTCACGCCGCTGCGTTGTTCGATCAGATGGATCGTGTACGCGGCGCAGGTCGCGAGGTTGGCATTCCGATGTTCGTGACCCATGGTGCCCTCGATGCACTTTGCCCTCCCGTCGGAAGCGAACAGTTTCATCAGTCATTGCCAGGAGCGGCGGAGGGTGACGCGTCACCCGTTGCAACGCTCCGGATCTACCCGCGCAGCGGTCACGAAATCATGAACGACGTCGAACAAGAAAGCGTCTTGAGCGACTACCAGACCTGGATCGAACAGCGCGAAGCCGATACGCGTAGCGAAAGCGCGTGAAACCCGAGTGAGAGATCGACATGTCGAACGCCGATGAACCGGCACCCGAACACGAACTGACGCACGTCGACGCCCAGGGGCGCGTGCGCATGGTGAACATCGGCGACAAGGCGGTGACCCATCGCGTCTGCGTGGCGCGTGCCGAAGTCCACATGGCCGCCGCCACCCTCGACAAGATCACCGATGGCAAGGTGCCGAAGGGAGACGTGCTCGCGACCTCACGGCTCGCGGGGATCCAGGCCGCAAAGCGGACCCACGAATGGATCCCCCTCGCACATCCGCTGCCGCTCGACGGAGTCGAGGTGCTCCTCACGCCGGATCCGTCCGGGCCGCTGATTCGGATCGAGGCCCGCGCCGAAACCCACTGGCGCACCGGTGTAGAAATGGAGGCCCTGGTTGCGGCGAGCGCCGCGGGGCTCACGATCTACGACATGTGCAAAGCGATCGACCGTGGAATGCATCTCGAAGCCACGCGACTCGTCTATAAAGAAGGAGGAAAGAGCGGGACCTGGTCGCGTGAGGGTGAATCTCCGCCGGAAACGGGCGCGCTCTCGTAGGTCCCAGCACCACTTACAGCCCGGCCACAGTCCCCGACCCCGATATTCCGTGAAGTGGGCCCGGTTTTTCGACCGGACAACCGATCGAAACCTGGCGGGTCGTCTGCACGTAAGTTGCACATCAGGCAGCCGAAATTTCCACTCCATGTGCAAAACAACGCGGTGAGAAACATGAAATCCCCAGGAGACGAAAAGAAACCCCTCGTGCCAGCACCTCCCGTGGAACCGGACGAAAGCGCCCGGGTTCTGTCCGACGAGAGGCAGCCTATGAGTTTCGAAGTCGTTGAAAGCGGACCCGCAGCAGGCGGAGCTGAGGCCAGCATCGGCCTGGCGGGGCGAGCGGGCGCGAGGCCGGTGATCGACGACCCCGATCGCGAGCTCGTTCTGCGCTGGCAGGGGGGAGACGAAAGTGCCTTCGAGGTGCTGGTCGAACGCCACCAACGCCGCGTGTTCCGCTTGTTGATGCGCATGATGGGGACCCGCGAAGAAGCCGAAGACGTTTCGCAGGAAACCTTCTTGAGTCTCCATCGCCACGGCAAGCGCTTCCGAAGCGAGGCGCGCTTTTCGACCTTCGTTTATCGCGTCGCCGCCAACGCCGCACTCAATCGCAGGCGTTCACTCGGGCGCGCACGCGCACGCACCGAACGCTTCGCGGTAAGGCAGGAAGCGGGCGATCACCTTCCCTACGCACCGCGCGACCCCGAAGACGCCGCACTCGGTAACGAACTTTCGCAGAAGGTGCGCGACGCACTGCAGAGTCTCACCCCTTCACTGCGCATGCCGGTCGTCTTGTATGACATCGAAGGCCTGGCGTACGGCGAGATCGCCGAAATCCTCGGTGTCGCCGAAGGCACGATCAAGTCGAGAATTCACCGAGCGCGCAAGGCGTTGAAAGAGGCCTTGCAGGGAACGCTCGGCAAGAGCGGAGAGGGCAATACGCTGTGAATCACTCCGATATCCAATCGCGAATGGCAAGTTATCTCGACGGTGAGCTGTCTCTCGAAAAGCGCGCGCTCTTCGATGCTCACCTCGACATGTGCGATGAGTGCAGTCGCGAGTTGGGCGAGATGCGCGAGACGATTCGCCTGCTTCGCAATCTGCCGAGTCCCGAACCGCCGCCGGATCTCGTGTCCAATGTGATGGAGCGCATCGCCGAAGGCGAAGGCCAGCCGAGTTGGTTCGAACGGCTCAGCAATCGACTGCATCCGCTCTTTGCGTCTTCCTTTGCGATCCCGGCCACGGCCGCTGCGGCGGCGTTGGCCCTGACGGTGGTCTCCGGCGGTCTCGATGTCGGGGGATTCGATCAGCGTGCTTCGGCCCCGGTGGCCGAGTTCGCGAGCCTCGGGTCGGAGCCGCGCTCTACAGTCATCAGGGAACGACGCGCACCGGCGATGGTACGCGTTGCCCAGTCGCCGCCCCGCGTTCAGCCTGCTCCTGCTGCGCAACCGGTGCCGGTCGGCAATCCGGCCCCGCCGGTGCGCCACGGCAGTCCGTCGGGTGCCGGCTCGTTTCTCTATCGCGTTGCCAACGATCAAGTCGGGCCGATGCGCCGCGAACCGTCCAGGCTCGACACACCGGGTCGGGTCTTCTTGATGAGTGATCGCTCTCACGTCGGCCCCTACCTCGGCGCGTCGGCGGCACCGTCGATCGCTCTCGGCACCGGTTCGTTGCGTGCCTCGGGCAGCGGTTCGCTCGAGATGGCCGCCGCCCCGCGCATCCATCTTGTGTCGGTGTCGCGACTCGATGCCGTTCCGGCCGTGGGCGAAGATGCACTGACGCCGACGGAACGGCGCAATCGCGAACTCGACATGCGTCTCGAAGCCCTGATCAAGGACCCGCCGGGCTTCGCCCAGATGCAGTCGCGGGTCACACTCGCAGAGCAGGAACTCTGGCTGCGCGAGTTGGCGGCGCGTGCCGAAGAACTCGGCGATGTCGAGCGCGTGCAGGCTGCACTCGAGGGCAGCGGGGACGCCGAATCGCTGCGTCTTGCAGCAGACTTCACCAATGCGGTCGCGCACAATCGTGCGGCCTGGGCGGCTGCGGACGGCGCCAGACACTAGAGGTCCGGCCGGGCCTCTAGCCCGGATTATTCATGGAGCCCGCAGCCACGCCCTCGCTGCGACGGGGGACTTTCCGGCGTGCCCGCATTGAGCAGCAGCACCGAATCGGTAAGCTGCGCGCTGGCCTCGGGATGAAGGTCGCGCGTGACGCTCGACTTCCCGGACGCACCGGTTGGGAACGTCGATGGACACGCGTGCAGCATGCGCAGGAGGGGTCGAGCGCAGCCCGGCCAGGCGCGTTTCCGTGTGCTCCGTTTTCGGCCTGTGGCATGGCACGGCGTGGGTCCGACTCTCTGCGCTGATCATCACCTGCGTCGTTGCGACTGTGGCCACGCGCGCGGCCGAGTCCGATTTCGATGACGAGATCGAGACCATCGACATGAGCCCCGACGAAGCGGTCGGCTGGAGCTTGCGAAACGTCGCAGCGCCGGTCGGCGCCGTCTTCCCGGGCGGCTTCCGGTACTGGTACGACGAGCGGGAGATCTCGATCGACACGACGCCGTCCGGCAGCTTCGTCGACTTGTTCTACGTGCGCCGCAACTTCCAGAAGCGCTTCGAACAGGCCGAGGCGCCGGTCAAGGTGCTCTTGCCCCCGCGCATCAAGGCCAGCGCCCGTGACGCCCTGATCGTTCGCGCCTTTCAAGAGGGATATCGACAGCAAAGCGTGACGCTCCCCATGGAGTCACGCGACGAGGAGTTGTTGATCCATCTCGAACCGCTTCCGAACACCCTCACCGCCGTCGCCCACCGCTACTTCGCCGACCGCTCCAGTCTCGTCTTCTTGACGAAGGAATCGCCGACCTTCCGGGTGACCGACAAGCCAGGTGGTTTCGGGCTGATCTTGAACGAGACGGCACAGTCCGCCGAAGCGCGCGCGGCGATCGAGGGGCTCGCGAGTCCCATGATCGCGGGCGCATCAGCGAACCAGGTGGGTGAGGACTTCGTGTTCAGCGTGCAGTTCGCAGGGGGGCGGGACATCACCTTGCGGTCACGCTTGCATCACGACGCGGCACGTGCGCTCTACGAGTTCACCCTCGACCTCGTGCCCGCCGCGGGTGCTGACGACACCGTTCGCAGGGCCCTCGACGCCCTCGGGCGGATCGAATCACATCACGTTGGCGGTTGCAGTGCGGGGTTCGAAGCGGCGCTGCGCGAGCAACTCGACCCGGGCGCGCTCTCGCGTGCCCTCACACCGAAGGGCGACTTCACCGATCGCTATCTGCGCGCGGCGATGCGGCGGCTGGGTGAAGTGTCGCCGAACGAGGGCGTGGTCGAATTTGGCGCGGGTATCGCCTACCGGCCTTCGGTGCCGATCGAACTCGAAGCGGCACTCAGCCAGGCCGGAGATGCGCGCGGCTTCGTGTCGTTGCTTCGCCAGTTCGTTCACGAACTCGAAGACGAACCGCATCGGCGAGAGACGTTTCGCAGTCTGGTCGCCCCCGAACTCGACCCCATGACGTTCGGGGTCATCATGGAAAAGGCCGAGGCGCACGAACAGGCGTGCCTGGCGCCGCGTTGACGCGGGTTCCTCGCGGTGGGAAGGAGCGGGGCGGGCTAGGGTGAGCGGCCTCCGGTCCCGCGGAGCCTGCGATGGCGAACCCGCTCGACACCGCATGCGCTGGTGAAGCGCGCGCGCTCGATACGCTGGGTGGCGAAGACCGCCCGCGCGAAAGATTGACGCGCGACGGCGCGTCCGCGCTTTCCGATGCCGAGGTCCTCGCGTTGCTGTTTCGTACCGGCGGCGCGGGGCACGACGCACTGGCCCTCGCGCGAGACCTGCTCGCCCGCACTTCCGGTTTGCGCGGGCTTCTGCCCTTCGACCCGGGCGAGCACGCCGACACCCCCGGCCTCGGGCCCGCCAAGCTGGCCAGTCTCGCTGCTGCGATCGAACTCGGTCGCCGACTCCAGGTCCGGCGCCTCGAGGCCGGAGCACGCATCGAAAACCCGGCTTCGATCTACCGTCACTTCCACCCCAGGCTCCGCGACTGCGAGCACGAGCGCTTCCTCGCAGTCCTGCTCGACAGCCGCCACTGCGTCGTCGGCGAGCGGCTCATCTCCCAGGGCACGCTGACGGCGAGCCTGGTGCATCCGCGCGAGGTGTTTCGGCCCGCGCTGCGCGCTTCGGCGGCAGCCATCGTGGTGGTTCACAATCACCCTAGTGGGGATCCAGCCCCAAGTACTGAAGACAGGGAGGTCACGCGACGCCTCGAGCGCGCCGGGCGGTTGATCGGCGTTCGTGTCCTCGATCACGTCGTCGTGGCCGAGCGCGGCTACTTCAGCTTTCGCGAAAGCGGCGAGATGGAATCGGACCCCTTGGGGGGCGGTCAGTCGGTTTCGTGATCGCAGCGCTAAGGCGTCTTCGCCGCCGCGACGATGAGCCAGAGCAGCGACCGGGGTACATCGCGCCGGGGCGCTCGACGGAGTGGTCGACCATGTCCAGAGTCAGCATCGAAGAAGCATCGCAGGAAGACGCTCACGAGAACGGGTTGGGGGCCGAACGTCGGCGTTTCGATCGCAGCGAATTGCTCGTGCGCGTCGAATACTCGACGGTCGACGAGATCTTCTCGGAGTTCACGCGCGACATCAACGAGGGCGGTCTCTTCATCGAAACCGAAAAGCCGCGCCCGACGGGCACCGAAGTCGCCATGCGCTTCAATCTGCCCGGCAGCGACGAGCCGTTGCAGACGATCGGCCGCGTGGTCTGGGTCCGCAGTGCGAGCAACGAAGAACCGGCCGGCATGGGCATCGAATTCGATGAACTGTCGGAAGAGGATCGCGGTCGCATCAACGCGATGATCCGATCCCTTCGCACCAGCCCGGCGGGCGCACCGCCCGCAGGATAGACGGAATAAACCCGTATCCTTCGCGAGCGGCACTCTCCATCGCTGCCGGTCGCAGCCGAACTCGTGAGATCGGCCGTATCGCCTTCAGGTCTGCTTCTGGCGCGAATCGCGTCCCGGCAGACAGCTAGAAGGGGATGTCGCCATCCGACGGCGGCGGGGCGCCGCCACCGGAATCGCTGCCGAAGTCCGAGGTTCCACCGCCAGCCGGCGGCATGCCACCGCCACCGCCGGCGCCACCTTCACCGCGGCCACCGAGGAACTGCACGGTGTTGGCCACGATCTCGGTCGTCTGTCGCTTGACACCTTCTTTGTCTTCCCACTCGCGGGTCTGCAGGCGGCCCTCGATGTAGACCGAGCGTCCCTTCGAGAGGTACTGGGAGCACAACTCCGCAGTCTTGCCCCAGACGACGATGCGGTGCCATTCGGTGCGTTCGACTCTTTCGCCGCTCTTGTCGGTGTAGCTCTCGCCGGTCGCGAGCGAGAAGTTCGCGACGGCCTGACCGCTCGCTGTGTATCGAAGTTCGGGATCTCGGCCGAGATTGCCGACGAGAATTGCCTTGTTGACGCCTGCCATAGGGGGTCTCCGGTGGGACACATCGGGGGGGGAATGCGGGCATGATTCCCCCGGGCCCCTGGCCAGTCAAGAGTGACCGTGAGGTTGCGGCCTCCAGGTGCCTCCTGTTTCGCACCGATCCGCGCCGGCTCATCGAAACCCGGTGCGGATCCCACCCCACGCGGCGCCCCCGATGGCGTTCTCATTCGTCGGCGATTACTCTCTAGCCGCGTTTCCTTTTCTGGGGGGTGAGGGGAGCATGGTCGATCGCAGCGCGATCCCATCGCGAGATCCATTGGAGCGAGTCGTAGTCGAACGGTGTTCGCAAGAGCGCCAGGCGGTGCTTGGTGCGCTTCGTGCTCGCTCTGGCGCTCTCGTCGCGACAAACCCGACAAAACGGGGACACGCGGCGACAGAACGAAGTCGAGAGACTGCCCCCTGCTTCGAGATGCTGGGGGCACTTCATGGCTAGGGCGAAGGCTGCGCGGGCAGCGGACGCAGGTGAATCGTTTGCCGCGCGGGTGACGAGTGAGGCCGCGGGCCTCCTTCTTGTTGGCTTCGGGCTGATCGCGGCGCTTTCTCTTTCGACGTACTCGCCGGCGGATCCCGTCTTCGAGATCGTCGAGGTCCACAACCGGATCGGGCCGGTCGGGGCGACCGTGGCGGGGTCGTTGCTCGGGTTGTTGGGCTACGGCGCGATCGTGGTGGTCGGGGCTGCGGGTTATCTCGGCGCGCGTCTCCTACTCGGTCGCGGTGTCCCCGACGCGCGCTCTCGCTTCTGGTTCGGGACGGTGCTCCTCGTGATCGGTGCGACCACGCTCCCGTTCGTGCTCCACCACCTCGCACCCGGTCGCCTTGGTACTTCGCTCGGAGGAAGCCTCGGTGAATTCCTCGTAACGGGTGGAGAGATGCTGCTCGGGCAGTGGGGCGCTCTCATGTTGAGCGCAGCGTTCTGCGTCGTGGGTGTGCTCAGCGTGCTCGGCATTTCGACCGGGCGTGCGCTCTCGGCAACCGCATCGGGTTCAGCGTATGCCGGTCGCTTCGCGGCCGACGGTCTGGTGACGGTGGCGGCGCGGATTCGCGGTGTCCTCGAACCACTGGCGAACGCCGTGCCGGGGTTGGCGGCTTCTGCGGGGCAGGTCCTGGGTCGCTTCCGTCTGCCGACCTCGAAGCGCAACCGACGTCTTCCCGAAGCGAGCGAAGAAGAAGACCTCACCTGGTCGGCCGAAGAAGAGAAGGCCGAAGACGAAGACTGGGAATACGAAGAGGGCGAAGAAGCGGAAGAAGCCTCCGACGATTCGGAGGATGAAGAATGGGAATACGAGGAGGGTGAGGAAGGCGAAGAAGGCGAGTACGACGAAGAGGAATGGGAATACGAGGACGAAGAAGACGAACAGGCTTCGCCCTCGGCCGGCGCGGGCAAGGCCGCTTCCGCTCCGCACATCGTCGATCACGAGCGCGACCGCGCCAAGAGTCGCAAGCCCAGCCAGGAAACCTTCGAGTTCAAGGAGGACGGTCCGCTCGGTCCCTACCGCCTGCCCGACATCTCGCTCTTCCATCGCCCGGACAAGGTCGACCTCCAGTTCGATCGCGACAGCCTGTTGATGAACTCGCGGATCCTCGAAAAGAAGCTTGCCGACTTCGGCGTCGAGGGTCGCGTGGTTCGCGTGCATCCGGGCCCCGTGATCACGATGTACGAATACGAGCCGGGCGCGGGCGTCAAGGTCAACCGCATCGTCAATCTGACGGACGACCTCGCCATGGCGCTGCGCGCGATTTCGATTCGCATCATCGCGCCATTACCGGGCAAGTCGGTGGTCGGCATCGAGATCCCGAACCCCGAGCGCGAAACCGTCTACCTGCAGACGCTGCTCGAAAGCGAAATCTTCCGCAAGAGCAAGTCGATCCTCGAAGTCGCGATGGGACACGACATCTTTGGCAACGCGGTTTCGTCCGACCTCGCGAAGATGCCGCACCTGCTCGTCGCGGGTGCGACCGGTACGGGCAAGAGTGTCTTCTTGAACGCCTTCCTTTGTTCGCTTTTGTGCCGCGCACGCCCGGACGAGCTGAAGCTGCTGCTCGTCGATCCGAAATTGCTCGAACTCTCGATCTACGAAGGCATCCCGCACCTCATCGCCGAGGTGGTGACCAGCCCCAAGCGCGCCTCCGCGGCCTTGCAGGCCATCGTGCGAAAGATGGAAGACCGCTATCAGCGCATGAGTGCGCTGCGGGTGCGCAACATCTCGCAGTTCAACGCCAAGGTCGACGCCGACCTCGCCGAGGGCAAGACGACCTATCGCCTGCGACCGAAGCCCGGAGAAACCGAAGGCGAAGAGGTCGAATACGAAAGGCTCCCGTACATCGTCGTGGTCATCGACGAACTCGCCGACCTGATGGTGACGGCGGCCAAGGACGTCGAAGAATCGCTCCAGCGCCTGGCCCAGATGGCGCGTGCGGCCGGCATCCACCTGGTGCTCGCCACCCAGCGACCGAGCGTCGACGTGCTGACCGGCGTCATCAAGGCGAACTTCCCCTCGCGTGTTTCGTTCCAGGTTTCGTCCGGGACCGACTCGCGCACGGTCCTCGACCAGAAGGGTGCAGAGAACCTCCTCGGCAACGGCGACATGTTGTTCCTGCCGCCGGGGACCTCGGTGGCCCAGCGACTCCACGGCGCGTTCGTGACCGAGAAGGAAGTCCAGGAGCTCGTCGCCCACCTGCGCGACCAGGGCAAGCCCACCTTCGATGTCGACCTCGTCAAGCTCGAGTTCCAGAACGATTCCGACAGCGAAGCCGGGGACGGGAGCGATGTCGACGAGATGTTCGACCAGGCCGTCGCGATCGTGGCCGAAACGCGAAACGCGTCCATCTCCTATATCCAGCGTCGCTTGAAGATCGGTTACAACCGTGCAGCGCGCATCATCGAAGAGATGGAAAACCAGGGCATGGTCGGCCCTCAGGTCGGTACCCGTGGGCGCGACGTCTTCCTGCCCGCTGCCGATCCCGACGAATACGAATAGGCCGGCGAATAAACAGCGGCGCAAGCGAGTCGAACCCGTCATGGCGAAGTCTTCGAAAAGCCCGGCGCTTGCCTGCGCGCTCGCCGTTCTGGCGGTCGCTGTCGCGATCGCAGCGGTGGCGGGGAGCGCTACTGCGCAGACGGCGACGCCCGTCCCCGAAACGCCGACCGGCGCCAGCAACGAAGCGGGCTGTGCGCGTGATCTCGCGACCGTCGTGCAGGCCCGCTACGACGTCGTTCGCGACTTCAAGGCAGGTTTTCGGCAGCAGACGCGATCCGTGGCGCTCGGGGGGCAGAGCCTGGGAGACGACGCCCCGAGCGAGGGGACGGTGGTCTTTTCGAAACCGGGACGCATGCGCTGGCGCTACACCAGACCCCGGGCGAGTGAAGTGATCAGCAACGGGACCACGCTGTGGATCGTCGACCCCACCGTCAAGGAGGCGCAGCGCTTGCCGGTAACCGAGGGCTATCTCACCGGCGCCGCACTCGAGTTCTTGCTGGGGGATGGCAAGTTGCTCGAAACCTTCGACGTCACTGCGGTCGACTGTGCGCCGGATGACCAGGGCCTGGTCGAACTCGTGCTCGATCCGAAGACCGACGCGAGTTACGAGCGACTGCGACTGTGGGCGAACTCGAATACCGGTGACATCGCCCGGACGAGCCTGGTCGATCTCTTTGGCAACGAAACGGAGATCTCATTCTCGCAAGTAGTCGTGAATGCTCCCGCCGAGGCCGGGGCGTTCGACTATGTCCCCGGCCCAGGTGTGAGCGTCATCGATCTCACGCCGTCACGCTGACGACGATTGCGTCGTTGGGCGTGCGGTCGCACCTCGGCCGCAACGCAAGCTGCGCAGATTGCTTCGCACGGAGTGTGGGTTTGGCGGAATGAGGCACTCGCTTTCGTGAATTCCAGGTTCACGACATTCATTGCAGTGCAAATCGAATGCACCTCTGCGTCGGGCTTGCGTGATGGATGCAGGTGTTGGTCGCCCGACACCCAAGTCGGAAACTCGCCGTTCGAATCGTTGCGCCGCAACCAATTGTGGCGGTGGCCAGCAGCGAGTACGCAAAACAAGTGATTTCAAAAACGGCACAGAACGTCACTCGAATTGACGCGGATGGTCGGCCTGTCGATGCGCGTCAAAGTGCACGATGTCGCCCGCGTCGTGTCGCAGATAGTGTTTTCAGAACAACAGTTTGCGTGTGGCGTTGCCGCCTCGATCTTGTTGACACCCCTAAGTGCGTTGATAAACTCGATCAACGCAAAACCTTCGAAAAATCGTGACGTTCGATGCGCAATAGCAAGTCAGAGCAAGGCGGTCCGGCGCAGCGGCATTTCAACGCGAACCCGGCGCGCCGAAGGAACATCCCTCTCAGAAGAGTTCGGTTGAGGGCGCAGTCCGTAAACGTGCGTGAAGTCAGCAAGACCATCAGCAACGTGCAAGACCGGTCGGTATGGCTCGATGTTTCGAAGTTTCCCCTATTGCACCACCCCCCTCTTGATCCAATCGGGACCGTGCGGAGTCCGGCGGTTGAGGTGTCAAAGCATGATCGTGGGTTCGCACTGGGCGGGCGGCACGGCCTTTGCATCGCATCTGGTACATCACGTTCCTGGAATCTCGGTGACGCTGACGCGTGGGTTGGCACATACGGTGTGGGAACGCTGGATGAGGAGAGGGCGCAATGAGCGAGTACGATGGTGGATCCGGTCAAGGCGGTAGTCGAAAGGGGTTCGTTCGCGATGTGATGCGGCGGATCTCCCCCACAGGTGGCCGACCCGGTGGCGGCGATCCCGATGCACCGCTCGGGCGGGAAGAGCGCTCCTTCCAGAGTGAAGTCGAACAGCTCCAGGACGCGATTCGCTTCTTTGGTGCCGACTCGCACGAATTCCGCCAGCGCCTCGACCGCGTCATCGCCGACTACGAATCGCTGCGACGCCGCTTCGATTCATCGCGCGAGCAGATCCGCGACGGTGAAGCGCAGAACGAGAAGCTCGTGAACATGCTGCAGGAAGCGAAGCAGCAGATCGAAGTTCTCAAGGAAGAAGTCGACAAGCTTTGCGCGCCGCCCAACACCTACGGCGTGCTCACTCGACCCAACAAGGACGGCACCGCCGAGATCGTCGTCGACGGTCGCCCGATGCGCGTGAACGTCCACCCGAACCTCGACGCCTTCCAGCTCGAAGAAGGGCAGTTGGTCGTTCTCAACGAAGCCTTCAACGTGATCGAACCCGCGGGTTACACCCAGCGCGGCGAGATCGCGGCCGTGGTCGACACGATCTCGGAAAACCGCTGCCTGGTGATGGGCCACACCGACGACGAACGCGTCGTCACCCTCGCCGAGCCGCTGCGCCGCGAAAAGATCAGCGTGGGCGATCACCTCATGATCGACATGCGCACCCAGTACGCCTTCGAGAAGATGCCCAAGTCTTCCGTCGAAGAAGTGATGCTCGAGGAGATCCCGGACGTCTCGTACGAAGCGATCGGCGGCCTCGGCGACCAGATCGAAGTGCTGCGTGACTCGGTCGAGCTTCCCTATCTCCATCCGGAGATCTTCGAGAAGTTCGAACTCAAGCCGCCCAAGGGCATCCTGCTCTACGGCCCGCCCGGTTGCGGCAAGACGATGATCGCGAAGGCCGTGGCGAACAGCCTGGCGCGCAAGATCGAAGAGCGCACCGGCGAATCGACCACCGCCTACTTCCTCAACGTGAAGGGCCCCGAACTCCTGAACAAGTACGTGGGCGAAACCGAGAGCAAGCTGCGCGAAGTCTTCAAGAAGGCGCGCGACAAGGCTGCGGGCGCGAACTGCCCGGTGGTGATCTTCTTCGACGAGATGGATTCGCTCTTCCGCATGCGCGGTTCGGGCGTGTCGTCCGACATGGAAGCCACCGTCGTGGCGCAGTTCCTGTCGGAGATCGACGGTGTCGAGTCGCTCGAGAACGTGATCGTGATCGGCGCGTCGAACCGCCAGGACCTGATCGACCCCGCAGTGCTGCGCCCGGGTCGTCTCGACCTCAAGGTCAAGGTCTACCGCCCGGACGAAGCCGCGGCGCGCGAGATCTTCTCCAAGTACCTGACGGATCGGCTGCCCATCGACGTGTCGTCGACCGAAAAGCACGGCAGCGCCGCCGAGGCGTGCACCGCGCTGATCGACGACATCATCAAGATGATGTACTCGACCGGCGAGGAGAACAAATTCCTCGAGGTCACCTACGCGAAGGGCGAGCGCGAGATCTTCTACTTCAAGGACTTCAGCTCCGGCGCGATGATCGAGAACATCGTCGCACGCGCGAAGCGCAAGGCGGTGAAGCGAGCGATCGCCGGAGAGGCGCAGGGCATTACGGCCGACGATCTCTTCGAGTCCGTCACCGAGGAGTTCAAGGAGAACGAGGATCTCCCGAACACCACGAATCCCGACGATTGGGCGCGCATCTCCGGCCGAAAGGGCGAGCGGATCATCAACGTCCGTACCCTCATCTCCGGCATGGAGCGCAAAGAGGAGTCGATCGAGACCGTCGCCGGCGGCTCGGGGCAGTATCTCTGATTTCGGCTCTCTGAGTCAGGAGGCGGTCGCAGGGATGCGCTGGTGAGAAGTCTTCATCTGCAACCTTCGATCGGTGGATGAAGCATGGCTACGCAGACCGTCATGGGTACAGAGATCGAATACGGGATCACCGTCAAGAATGATCCCGACTTCGACCCGATTTCGAGCTGCGTCCTCCTGGTGAACGCCTACCGGGAGGACCCGGCTGGCGAAATCCTCTGGGACTACGACCAGGAAAACCCGCTCGCCGATGCGCGCGGCTTCCAGGTCGACGGTGAGAAGTACACGCCGAACCAGCAGGAGAACATTGCCCGCAACAAGACGCTGATCAACGGCGCGCGCTACTACGTCGATCATGCGCACCCGGAGTACTCGAGCCCCGAAGTGACGAACGCCCGCGATCTCGTGATCCACGAGAAGGCGGGTGAGCGTGTTCTCGAGATGAGCCGCCGCGAAGCAAACACCTTGCTTCCGGCGGGTGCCAACATGCTCATCTACAAGAACAACAGCGATCGCAAGGGCAACAGCTACGGCTCCCACGAGAACTACTTGATGGACCGCCAGACGTCCTTCAAGCAGATCGTCGAGCACTTGATGCCGTTCTTCGTGACGCGTCAGGTGTACTGCGGGGCCGGCAAGGTGGGGAGCGAGAATCGAGCCCAGCCTTGCGAATACCAGGTGTCGCAGCGCGCGGACTTCTTCGAGGTCGAAGTCGCCCTCGACACGATGGTGAAGCGCCCGATCATCAATACGCGTGACGAACCGCACGCGGACCGCGATAAGTACCGCCGCTTACACGTGATCGTGGGCGACTCGAACATGAGCGAGTACACGATCTACCTGCGCAACGGTGTGACGGCGCTCGTGATCTCGATGATCGAAGACGGCGCAGTTCCGGAAGGCATGGTGTTGCGCGACTCGGTTCGCGCCATCAAGCAGGTTTCTCACGACCCGAAGTGCCGGGTCGAACTCGCACTGGACAACGGCAAGAAGCTCACGGCCGTCCAGATGCAGAAGGAATACCTCGAGGCTGCGCATCGCTACATCGCGAGTCGCGAAGTCGATCCGATGATCAAGGACATCGTCGAGAAGTGGGAGTACGTGCTCACCACCCTCGAGAGCGAGCCCATGGATCTCGCACGAGAGATCGACTGGATCAGCAAGAAGGCGCTGATCGAGAGCTTCATGGAGCGAAAGAACCTCGACTGGCGCGACCACCAGGTCCAGATGCTCGACTTGCAGTATCACGACTCGCGCCCCGAGAAGGGCCTCTACTACATGCTCGAACGCCAGGAGCGTGTCGAGCGCATCGTGACCGACGAAGAAATCAACGCGGCGATCCATACGCCGCCCGACAACACGCGGGCGTATTTTCGCGGCGAATGCTTGAGGCGCTACCCTGCTCAGGTTTTCGGTGTCAACTGGGATTCGATCTCGTTTGGCGTCGAGGATCAAGCGGTCAAGCGCATTATGATGCCAGATCCATTGAAGGGGACTCGTGCCCACGTGGAGGAGTTGCTCGACAGCTCCACGAGCGCGAAGGAACTGGTGGAGAAACTCCAGGCCTGATCAACTGTGGTCGGGTTGGAGCGTGCCAAGAACGCGAGACAAGCAAGACTGAGCAAGGCGAAGGAAAGAAACATGGCTGGATATCTGAGCAAGATCGGCAAGCGGGCCGGAAGCAACCTTCCGATTCTGATGGCGGCAGACGGTGCGCAGAAGCAGAAGAGCGGTGGGGGCGGTGGTGACGACGCTCCCGATGCGAAGGGCGACGGCTCCAAGAAGATGGCGAAGAAGGGCAGCGATCTGAAAGAAGAGATGGATGCCCTGGTCGATGACATCGACGCCGTCCTCGAAGAGAACGCCGAAGAGTTCGTCAAGAACTACGTCCAACGTGGCGGTCAGTAGACAGCGCTCACATAGATGAAGCGCGCGACCCGCGCGCTGAGCCATTCCGGAGGGGGAATCCGTGCTCATCAGGGATAAGTACCAGGGGGCTAGCTTCACGGAGTTCTTGCGAGTCGATCATCCCGATCTCGTACCGGACTTCTCTTCCTGGCAGAGTTCGTCGCCCACCGAAATCCCGCACGGGACGACGGTGCTGGCGTTCAAGTTTGCAGACGGTGTGCTGGTTGCGGGCGATCGCCTTGCGACCGAAGGCCATCGCGTTGCGTCCCGCGACGTCGAAAAGGTCTTCGCCACCGACACCCATTCACTGATGGCGATTTCCGGTGCAGCCGGGCCGTGCATCGAGATGGGGCGCGTGCTTTCGGTCGAACTCGAGCACTACGAGAAGATCGAAGGTGAAGCCCTCGAGCTCGAAGGCAAGGCGAACAAGCTCGGTCAGATGATTCGCCAGAACCTTCCGGCGGCGATGCAGGGTCTGGTCGTCGTGCCTCTCTTCGCCGGCTACGACCTTCGCCGCAAGGCGGGGCGCCTGTGGAAGTACGACATCACGGGTGGCCGCTACGAAGAAACCGAATTCGAAGCCACGGGCTCCGGCGGTTTGTTCGCGCGCGAATCGCTGAAGAAGAGCTGGCGTCCCGACCTTTCGGCCGACGAAGCCATCGCGGCTGCGGTCACCGCGCTCACCGACGCGGCCGACCAGGACCGTGCGACCGGCGGTGTCGATCTCCAGCGCAAGATCTATCCGATCATCAACACGGCGACCGAACGCGAAATCGAACGCGTGCCCGACCAGGTCGTCGATCGCATCTTCCGGGGCCTGCTCGAAGACCGCTCCGTCACTGGTGGAGGTCCGGCCTGATGTCGATGCCGTTCTACGTATCACCCGAACAGGTGATGGCCGACAAGGCCGAGTTCGCTCGCAAGGGGATCGCGCGCGGCAAGTCGATCGTGGCCCTCGAGTTCGCGGGGGGTGTCCTGCTGATCGCAGAAAACGCCACGGACCTTTCGAAGGTCGGCGAGATCTACGATCGCATCGCGTTCGCGGGTGTCGGCAAGTTCAGCGAATTCGACACGCTGCGGAAGATTGGCGTGCGCTTCGCCGATTCGCGCGGCTACGCGTACAGCCGGGACGACGTCCGCGGCAAGGCGCTCGCCAATGCCTACTCGCAAGCGATGGGCGAGGCGTTCACGCGCGAGATGAAGCCGCTGGAAGTCGAGATCATCGTGGCCGAAGTGGGCGACGACACGCTCGCAGGTCACGAGAACAACGCCCTCTACCGCGTGAAGTTCGACGGATTCATCAGTGATCACAAAGGCTTCGTCGTGATCGGCGGTAACGTCGACGACGTCGAGAGCGTACTCAATGACGACTACCAGGAAGGCATGTCCCAAGGGGAGGCCGTGAAGCTGGGCCTGAAGGCCCTCACGCGTGGCTCGGAGAACTCGGGACCCATCGAGGCTTCGAACCTCGAGGTCTGCATTCTCGACCGGGGCCGCAGTGGACGCAAGTTCGCTCGTCTTTCCGCCGATGATGTTCACGGTATGCTGGGCGAATAGCACCGGTCTGGTCATGGCGGCCGAAGCGAGAGTGAGTGCAGAAGCGAATCTACGGAATCGAGACCGAGTACGGGATCATTTTCACTCCGGACGGTCGCAAGACCCTGCCGGTGGAAAAGGCGATTCGCTTTCTCTTCGAGAAGCTCATCACCACCGAGCACTTCTTGAACGTGTTCCTCGAAAACGGTGCCCGGTTCTACCAGGACACCGGTTGCCATCCCGAATACGCGACCCCCGAATGCTCGTCGCCCAAGCAGGTCGCGATCTACGACCAGGCGGGCGAGCGCATCCTCGAAGACCTCCAGGGTTACGCCGAGGAGAAGATTCGCGAGGAGCGCATCCCCGGGAAGCTCTCGATCTTCAAGAACAACACCGACTTCGTGGGCAATAGCTACGGCTGCCACGAAAACTATCTCGTCGATCGTGACGTCGACTTCTACTACCTGGCCGAGCAGCTGATCCCGTTCCTCGTGACCCGCCAGATCTACACCGGTGCGGGCAAGGTCTTTCAGACCCAGGACGGCGTGCACTACTGCGTGAGCCAGCGCGCCCAGCACATCTATCAGAAGATTTCGGGCACCACGACCAACGACCGCTCGATCATCAACACCCGCGACGAGCCCCACGCCGACCGCGAGAAGTACCGCCGTCTCCACGTGATCGTGGGCGACAGCAACATGAGCGAGTACACGAACTTCCTGAAGGTCGCGACGTGCTCGGTCGTGCTTCAGATGATCGAAGACAACTTCATCAACAAGGACTTCACCCTGCGCAACCCGGTGAAGGCCATCAAGGACATCACCTACGACGTCACCTGCAAGCGCAAGCTTCGTCTCGACAACGGTCGCGAGTACTCGCCGATCGAAATTCAGCGCGAATACTGCGAAATGGCGCAGAAGTACGTCGAGCAGTACCCCGTCGACGATGAGCACCGCGACGCCGTACAGAAGTGGCAGTACGTGATCGACTGCCTCGACGACGACCCGCGCAAGCTCGACCGCGAGATCGACTGGGTGATCAAGCGCAAGATGATCGAGAGCTACATCGATCGTACCGGCTGCTCGTGGAACGATCCGAAGATCTTCATGATGGATCTCCAGTACCACGACATCCAGCGCAAGCGCAGCCTCTACTACCTGCTCGAGCGCGCCGGTGCCGTCGAACGCATCTACACCGAAGACGACGTCGAAGCCGCCAAGTCGACGCCACCGGCCGATACGCGCGCACGGATGCGCGGCGAATTCATCAAGCTCGCCCGAGAGAACTCCATTCAGTACGACCTCGACTGGTCGAACATCCGCCTCGGCAACCTCTTGAACGTCCGGGTCATCTGCAACAACCCGTTCGAGAGCGACATCGAAAAGGTGGCGGAGCTGGTGCGCACGATTCAGAAGACGAATTTGCGCAAGACGAGCCTTTCGAAGCTCGTCATCCAGTCGTAGCAGACGCCTGGTCGTAGCGGACGCCTGCTCGTAGCGACGCCCCCAAGCGGGCCGCTACCCTGTCCATGACCGGTGCCGTTCGGCGGTGGTCCGTCCGAACGCATTCAGGAGCCCCCCATGGCAAACCCCGACTATCTGAAGTCCGTCGAATCCACCGCGTTCGATAGCGACCCCGATCAGGCCGAAAGCGTCGAAGCCGAAGACGCGGAAGAGGGTGCCGTCGAAGAAGCCGCCGTCGCGGACCAGCCTGCACGGGAAGAAACGGTCGAACCGGCTCCGCCGACCGCGCCATCGAAAGAGGGACCGCAGAAGGGCTCCCGTTCCAGCCGCTACGTGATCGTGGCCTTGATCATTTTCGCGATCGTGCTCGGAGCGCTGCTCATCCGCTCCAATGGCTTGATCGGTGTGCTCGAAAACACCGTGGCGAGCCTCGAAGCCGACCTCGAAGATTCCCGCGCCACCGTCGCCGCCCACGAGTCGCACCTCGGAGCGATCCGCGCCGAAGTCAGCGACGTCGTCAATCGCATGGCCGCGCTCGACCAACTGGTCAGTGAACCTGTGTCGGCGAAACCACAGGCAAGCCCCGAGCCCAGCGAATCTGGCGGGAGCGGCCGCCCCGAGTAGGACGCGCGGCCCGCGCCAACTTCTCGAAAGGCATGCTTTCGTGACCTGGCTCACCGCCGTGCGGCGGTGCGAAGCGATTTCCTCCTTGGAGTTCGCAGTTTTTCTTCAGTCTCTGCCGGTTCGTGACCGATAGATCTGGGAACGGTCCCGCCGCGCCCCCCTTCCGGCCGGACCGCAGGGAAGGAAGGGTCCATGTTTCTCGACTTTGTCGCTGGTTGGTTTTCCCACGATCTCGCGATCGATCTCGGTACCGCGAATACGCTGGTCTATGGCCGAGGCCGCGGACTGATCTGTTCCGAGCCGAGTGTCGTCGCGATCACCAGCGACAATGCGGGGCAAAGCGGGCAACGTGTTCGCGCCGTCGGACACGAAGCGAAAGAAATGCTCGGTCGTACGCCCGGCACCATTCAGGCGATTCGCCCGATCAAGGACGGTGTGATCGCCGACTTCGAAATCACCGAAGCCATGCTTCGCTACTTCATCCAGCGTGCACACAACCGTGGCACGCTGGTGCGACCGCGCATCGTCATCTGCGTACCGCCTTGCATCACCAGCGTCGAAAAGCGTGCGGTGCGGGAGTCGGCGCTTTCGGCGGGTGCGCGCGAGGTCTATCTGATCGAAGAGCCGATGGCCGCGGCCATCGGTGCGGGGCTCGATGTCACTGCACCCCAGGGCAACATGGTCGTGGACATCGGTGGTGGCACGACCGACGTCGCGGTGATCTCGCTCTCGGGCATCGTTACCTCGCGGTCGATCCGCGTCGGTGGCGACAAGATGGACGAAGCGATCATCAACTACATCAAGCGCAAGTACAACATGCTGATCGGTGAGCGCACCGCAGAAGCCGTGAAGATCGACATCGGTGCGGCGGCGACCCATTCGAAGGCCGCGACCCAGGAAGTGAAGGGACGCGACCTCATCGCAGGCATTCCGAAGGTGATCGTCGCGACCAGCGACGAGATCCGCGAATCGCTCGTCGAGCCGATCCACGCGATCGTCGAAACCGTTCACCTGACGCTCGAAAAGACGCCGCCGGAACTCGCGGCCGACATCGTCGACCGGGGCATCATGCTCGTGGGTGGCGGCTCTCTCTTGCGCGACCTCGACCAGGTCCTGCGCCAGGAGACGAAACTCCCGATCCTGCGCAGCGAAGACCCCTACACCGCGGTCGTCCACGGTGCAGGCAAGGCCCTCGACAACCTCGGCCTGCTGCGCGAGGTCTCGCTCCAGTAGCGAAGCGCGGACGCGCGATCAGGAGTACTTGAATTCCTCGGCGTCGAGATCGATCGCCGGGATTTCATCCTTCTCCTTCCAGTAGTCCTGGGTGTGCTCCCATTCCGGCTTTTCGAGCCGCCTGGGCATCAGGTGCATGCTGCGCTTCAGGTAGTTCGGGTTGAAGTTGTCGTCCCTCATCCACGGCAGTGCGGGCAGGTCCTTGTCTTCTTCCCGTAGGGCCATTTCGAGCTTGCGCGCACCCTTGGCGTCCATGTGCTTGAGCAGTCGGCAGACGTAGTCGCCGAGCAGGTCGACGCGCAGCGTCCAGCTCGCGCGGAAGTAGCCGAAAACCCAGAGCATGTTGGGCACGCCGGTGAACATCATGCCGCGGTAGGTGATCGTGTTGGCGAAGTCGACGGGCTTGTTGTCGACGACGAACTCGATGTTGCCCAGCACGCTGATGTTGAAGCCGGTGGCCGTCACGATGAGGTCCGCTTCGAGTTCTTCACCGCTCTCGAGCTGAATACCTCGTTTCGTGAAGCGCTCGATTTCGTCGGTCACGACCGACGCCTTCCCCGCCGAGATGCCCGCGAAGACATCGCCGTCGGGGACGAAGGCGATGCGCTGCCGCCAGGGCAGGTACTTCGGGGTGAAGTGCTTGTCGATGTCGTAGCCCTCGGGCAAGAGCGGGCGAATCATCTCGATCAAGAGCTTCTTCATGTCCTCGGGTTGTTCGAACGACGCCTTCGTTACCAGGTTCTGATCGTGCAGGATCTTCTTGCGCGTGATCTCGTGGATCCATTCCTCGTCGACTTCGATCTCGCGGAGCTGATCGGCGAGTTCGTTTTCGTTGCGGCCCGGAATGAAGTAGGTGGGTGAGCGCTGGAGCATGGTGATGTGCTCGCAGTCCGCGGCCATGGCCGGGATGACCGTCGCCGCAGTCGCTCCGGAACCGATCACCACGACGCGCTTGCTCTTGTAGTCGTAGTCCTCGGGCCAGGTCTGCGGGTGGATGATCTCGCCCTCGAAGTCTTCCACGCCCTCCCACTCCGGCGTGTAACCCTGCTTGTGGTCGTAGTAGCCCTGGCACATCCACAGGAAGTTGGCGGTGAAGACGACCGGGTCACCGGTGTCGGTGCGGCGCCCTTCGATCGTCCAGGTGTTGTCTTCGCTCGACCACGACGCGCGCTCGATTTCGTGCTGGTAGCGGATGTGCTGGTCGATCTTGTTTTCTTCGATCACCTCGTTCATGTAGCTGAGGATCTCTTCGGCGGTCGCGATCGGCGGGCCCGTCCACGGCTTGAAGCGGTAGCCGAAGGTGTAGAGGTCACTGTCCGATCGGATGCCGGGGTACTTGTGGGTGAGCCAGGTGCCGCCGAAGTCTTCGAGGGCGTCCAGGACGACGAAGCTCTTGTCGGGGCACTGCTGCTGGAGGTGGTAGGCGGCTCCGACACCCGAGATTCCGGCCCCGACGATCAGTACGTCGAAGTGTTCGGCCAGGGGTTCAGCGGTTGCGTAGGCAGCGGCTTGGGACGTCATGGCGAGCGGTTCCCCTCTTTGATCTCCCGAAAGCCGAGCAATCCGCGTGCCAGCCTCGGGGAGCATCAGGCGCGGCGACAGCCTACGCGACCGGGGACGTTGTGGCTCGCAGCCGCAGTTGCCCCATCAAGCCGGCTCGCGGGCCGGCGGGCTCCGGGTCGAGCGCCCTGGCTTCTCGCGACGGCGCGCAGGCCGTCAGTTCGCAGACCGCTGATTCGCCTGGGCGCGCATCTGGTTCCGGCGGCTCCGCGAGAGCTGGTATTCGCGGACCGCGTTCGTGTGCTCGCGATACGTCTTCGAAAACTGATGGGTGCCGTCGTTGCGTGATACGAAGTAGAGGAAGTCGCTGTCGGCCGGCTCGAGTACCGCGCGCAGTGCATCGATCCCGGGGCTCGCGATCGGCCCCGGTGGCAGTCCCTTGATGCGATAGGTGTTGTACGGGTTCGAGCGATCGCGCAGGTGCTTCCGCGTGAGGTTGCCGTCGAAGTCTGCGATGCCGTAGATCACGGTCGGGTCGGTCTCGAGGCGCATCTTCTTTTGCATGCGGTTCAAGAAGACCGAAGCGATCAACGGGCGCTCTTCGGGGGCGGCGGTTTCCTTTTCGACGATCGAGGCGAGGGTGACGATTTCGTGCCGCGAAAGGGTGTGCCCCTTTGCGAGGGCATCGAGGTCCCGCCAGACGCGCTCGAATTGTTCGACGAATACGCGCGCGATCTCCTCCGGCGTCATGTGGCGGGGCAGGCGATAGGTTTCGGGGTAGAGGTAACCCTCGAGGGAGTCTTGCTCGACATGGAGACGTCGAGCGATCGTCTCGTCCATGACGGCTTCGAGGAAGGCCTGCGCTTCGGCGAGCCCCGCTGCTTCGAGGCGGGCTGCGATTTCGCTCGCGCGGGTGCCTTCGGGGATGACGATCTCGTAGGTCTTCACGCGTCCCGAGGTCAGGCGGTCGAGAATCGTGCGCGTCGACCATCCCGCTGACACTTCGTACTCACCGCTGTGAAGCTTGCCCGCGGCGCCTCGCACGCGACCCAGCAGGCTGGTTGCTCGTGCATTCTTGATCAGGCCCGCTTTCTCCAGGCGATTGGCAACCTGGTTGAGCCCCTGGCCCGGTTCGATGCGAAACAATTCCGTGGTTTCGTCTGCGCCGGGGCGTGCGGGTTCGAGGGCCGCGAAAAAGACGTAGCTGCCGACGACGCTGGTGCCGAGACCGAGTATGAAGAGCAAGAGCAGGAGCCGCCCGATCACGTGTCGCCGCTCCCCTGTTCGCGATTTCGCCGCAGGTCGAGGTAGGTGCTGAGGATGATCGACGCCGCGACGGCATCGACGACCTCGCGTTGATCCTTTGCCCTGCGCCCCGTCGCGTGAAGCGCGCGCTCCGCTTCGACGGTCGTGAGCCGCTCGTCGAGTGTATCGACGGGAAGCTCGACGTGGGCTGCGAGCGCTTTCGCGAACGTGCGCGCCGCCTCGGCCCCTTTGCTCTGTCGCCCACTCATGTGAAGGGGGACACCGACCACGACGTGTTCGATCGCTTCTTCTTCGATCAGGCGTGCGAGCGCAGCGAGATCCTTGTCTCGCCCCTCGCGATCGAGCTTGCCGCGGGGAAAGGCAAAGGTCTCGTCTTCGTCGCTCACCGCGAGCCCGATTCGCTTGCTCCCCATGTCGAGGCCGAGGATCTTCATCGAGGCGGGGAGGGTAGCGGGTCGGTCCGTGTCCCGAGTTGGCCCGAAGTGTTTCTCAGCGAAAGGCTGCACGCCGTCAGTCCTGCCCGCGATCGCGCGCGTTCAAGAGCGCATGCGCGCGTTTCGAAACCCCGGCATCGGGGTCGCGTGTGGCGGCGAGCAGCCAGCGCTCGGCTCGCCCATCGCGTCGTGAGGTGAGCGCATCGATGGCCGCCGCCCGGAGTGCCTTGGGAACCGTCGTGTCGGCTTCGTCGTCGAAGACACGCTCGAGCAGCGAAAGAAATGACGCGGGTGGGTCGTCCTGTTGCCCGAGCGCGCGGACCAGCGCCGCAGCGACGCGGGGCTGATTGCGCTCGATCGCATGCGTGAGGGCTTCTCCCAGTCGCTCGCACACGTCCCGCTGTCCCGACGTGGCCAGTGCGTTGGCGGCAACGACGGCTTTTTCGTCACGCCCCGATCCCAATGCGCGGAACAACACATCGAGCGCTTCGCCGTTGCCGATCGCCGCCAGTGCGTTGGCCGCCTCGCGCCGCAATGCGGGCCCGCTGTCGCCGAATACGCTCGCCAGGGGTGGGACGAGTTTCGGGTTCTGGAGTTCGCCGGCGAGTCGCACCGCGCGCTGGAGGCGCGCGCCTTCGCGGCGGCTGATCGCGCGAGCGAGGGCGGGCACGGCGTTGTCCCCGAGTGCGAGGAGCATCCCGACCAGCTGCTGCGAACAAGCGGGGTCGGTTTCTTCGTGTAGCGATTCGAGGATCGCGGCTGCGGGGCGTTCTCCCAGTTCGAGCAGCAGCTGCGTCGGGCGAATGCCGTCACTTTCGCAGACGCGTCCCCGATCGATGACGAAGCGCACGACATCGTCGTCCGCGAGGCGCTGCAGGGCGGACTGCGCCATCAACACGTGCGAACACGGCCGATCGCCGGCGCCACTCGCGTGGGCGGTGAGCAGCAGGAGCGCGCGGTACCCCTCCTCGCGATGGCCTTCCGACCACAGCTCTTCGGTCGTGGCGGCGATGCGGTCGAGCAACGCGTCGTAGAGCAGGTCGTCGTCGCAGCGGTCGAGTTCGCGCAGGCTCAGTCGAAGCCGTTCACCCTTCATCACCATGGCAGGGGCTTCGAGTGGGTCTTCTTCGAGGGCGGGCCAGGCGGGTGTGCCGGCGGAAGTGGGTTTGGTTGGCGTCTCGGCGTCTCTTCGCTCCCCATGAGCGCGGGATGAATCGAAGGAAAGAACACTCGCCTCATCGTCTCGCTCGGGAGTGGCTGCGTCGTGCGGTCTTGCGACGCCATTCACTTCGATCCCACCTTTGCTGCTTTCGTAGAGGCGGCCGGGAAAGCGGTCGGCGTGCATCTCGTCGCGGTCGGCGGTCGGCAGTGCGAGCAGCTCTTCGAAGCGTGCGAAGTCGTCGAAGCCCAGCGGCGCCGTGAGCCGAATGCGCTCGACGCCATGCACTTCCATCGCACGCACCAGCGTGGTGAGGTAGCGGCAGGGAAGGGGGCCCAGGTCGGGGTCCGAAAACTGCTGCCCGTTGCGCTCGATTTCGATCGGGCCGGCGCGGTCGAGTTCGAGTTCGACGAGGAGCCAGGCGCGGCGGGTCAGGTCGCTGCTGCGGAGCGGAGCCGCAGGGGCGGCATCGCCGCGGTCTCGCAGCGCGCGGTCGACCTCGGTCAGGAGCAGGGCCAGATCGAAGCCGTCTCGCGGGCCGGTTTTCGGAGTTGCGACGTGGACTTGCACAGCCCGCTCATCGACCAGTGACGAGAATGCCTTGAAGCCGACGGCGTTCAGTCCTGCTTCTCCCTCACACCCCGGCCGAAGTGGGTCGCTGCATTTTTGCTTTTCTTTCGCTTTTTCGATTGACGCTCATTCTGACCCGCGGCTAAGCTGCCGCGACTCCCCCCGCATCCCCGAGCGCACGTGTCCCACAGCGAAGTCTGATCAGCCCGAACGCTTCTTTTCTCGACTCGAAGCGGCCTGGGCGCCAGATCACGAGGCGAGGCTCGAGTGGCGAGTAGGTTCAGCGAGTGGAGCGGGTCGGATGAGCGGAGTGAGTTGAAAAACCCACCTCTCAATTGGTTGACCGAAGGGCTGACCCGGGCGGTCAGCGTCGGGGTCGCCACCGCCGGTGGTGTCGGCTTCTTGCCCCTCGCTCCCGGCACGTTCGGTGCCCTCGTTGGAGTCGGGCTCTTCGTGCTGCTTTCCGGCGAAGGCTTCTTTCTATACCTGTGCACGACGCTCGTGCTCGGCGCACTCGGGGTCTGGGCGTCCGGGCAAGCCGAACATTTCTTCGGCCGCGAAGACGACGGCCGCATCGTGATCGACGAAGTCGTTGGGCAGCTCATCACCTTTGCGCCGTTGGTCGGCGTGCTGGGGGTCGAAAGATTGCCGCGTGCGTCTTTTTTCGCGCTGGTCGTGACCGGATTCGTCGCATTCCGCGTGTTTGATATCGCCAAGCCCGGATGGATCGGGAAGGTGGAGAAGAACACGCATGGTGGTGCGGGCGTCATGGCGGACGACATCGCAGCGGGGCTCATGGGGGCGCTCGTCGTTGCTGCAGTCGCAGCCGCATTCGCGTTGCTTGCCTCCGACCCGAGCGCGGCGGTGCCGCAATGACGTGCTTCGAGGTGGTCTGGAGCCATCGGCTTTTCACCGGTCGCGTGTTTCGACGCTGCGGGGCGGACCAATGAGCGGTTCGAAGACGCTGGGTTCGGGAGAGGTCCTCTGCGCCGAGGTCATCACGATTGGTGACGAGATCCTGCGCGGCGAAATCGTCGACTCCAACAAGGCGCTGATGTCCGAGCGCCTGCACGACGCCGAAGTCGAAACCCGCTTTCACACCTCGGTGCTCGATCACCCGGCGGAAATGGCCGACGCCTTTCGCCGTGCGGTTTCGCGGGCCGACGTGGTCCTGGTTTCCGGTGGGCTCGGTCCCACGCGCGACGACCTCACGACCGAAGTGCTCGCCGACACCTTCGGCTGCGACCTCGTCCTCGACGAAGCTTCCCTCGAAACCATTCGCGGCTTCTTCCGCCACCTCGGTCGCGACATGAGTGACAACAACGCCAAGCAGGCGTACTTCCCGAGTGGAGCCGAGGTCCTCGCGAACCCGGTCGGCACGGCGCCCGGGTTCATGATGGAAGTTCCTTTCGGGGCGGAGGGCGGAGACGAGGGTGCGGGTGCGGGTTTCGAACGCGTCGCACTCATCTTCACCATGCCCGGCGTGCCGCGAGAACTCGCGCTGATGCTCGAAGAACAAGTCCTTCCTCGCGTGCTCGCGCGGATGAATCACGGCGCAAACAACGCCGCTGGTGGGCAGGGCGGCAGGGCGATGCGCGCGCGTCTGCTGCGCACCTTCGGTCTCGGCGAGTCGTCCCTCGATGCCGAGCTACAACATTTCGCACGCGACGCCGGCGTCGAACTCGGCTTCCGCACTGCGTTTCCCGACAATTACCTGCGCCCTGTCGTGCGCGCCGCCAGCGCCGAAGAGGCGGACAGTCGCCTCGAAGAGGCGTGTCGCGAAATCCGTGCCCACCTCGGCGACGTGGTCTACGGCGAAGGCGACGAAACCATGGCAGCGGCGGTGGGCCGTCTGCTGACCGAGCATGGGGCCACGATCGCGACGGCCGAATCGTGTACCGGTGGACTGGTGGCCGAGAAGCTCACCGAGATTCCCGGCTCATCCAGCTACGTGATGGGCGGCGTCGTGGCGTACGCGAACGAGATCAAGACGGCGCTTCTCGGGGTCTCCGAGGCTCTATTGAAGGAGTACGGTGCCGTGTCCGAGCCGGTCGCGATCGCGATGGCCGAAGGCGTGCGCGAGCGCTTCGATACAGACTTCGGTGTTTCGACGACGGGCATCTCGGGTCCCGACGGTGGCGCGGAAGAAAAGCCCGTTGGCACCGTTTGCGTCGCACTCGCCCGCAGGGGCGCTGCGACCCACGTCGAACGCTTCGTCTTTCCTCTCGACCGCATCCGCCACCGCATGCTGACGGCCCAGGTCGCACTCGACTGGGTGCGTCGCTCGTTGCTTGGCGTCGAGTTGGTGGGGCCGTCGCTCCTGCGTCGTCGGGGCGGGGGCTCGATGCCGGCTGGAGGTCAAAAGTGAGTACCCGTCGATTTTCCGCGCAACGCACACGGTTCGCGGTTCCCGTAGTCCCTCACCCCTTCATACGAGTCTCTTTGGTTCCCACCGCCAGACACCAACACCGGTAACGACAGAGACTTCGCAACCAGAAAACGAAAACAAAGAAAGGAAGTAGCCACATGGCCAAGAAGGCACCCACGAAAGAGCGAGTTGAGCGGATCGACCGCAGCGATGGCAAGGGGAACGACGAGCGCGCAAAGGCGCTCGAAATGGCGGTCTCGTCGATCGAGAAGCAGTTCGGCAAGGGGTCGATCCTTTCGATGACCGACGATGCGGTCGATCACGGCATCCCCTACTTCTCGAGTGGTTCTCCGAGCATCGATATCGCGCTCGGGATCGGGGGCTTCCCCCGTGGCCGTGTGGTCGAGATCTACGGTCCGGAATCGAGCGGCAAGACGACGCTCACCCTGCACGCGATTGCCGAAGTGCAGAAGACGGGCGGCATTGCGGCCTTCATCGACGCCGAGCACGCCCTCGACGTGAACTACGCCCGCCGCCTCGGCGTGCAGATCGAAGACCTGCTGGTTTCGCAGCCCGACACGGGTGAGCAGGCCCTCGAGATCGCAGACGTGCTGCTGCGATCGGGCGCGGTCGACATCGTGGTCGTCGACTCGGTGGCGGCGCTGGTGCCCCGCGCCGAGATCGAAGGTGAGATGGGTGACCATCACGTGGGCCTGCAGGCCAGGCTCATGAGCCAGGCGTTGCGCAAGCTCACGTCCACCGTCGCGCGTTCGGGGGCGACGGTCATCTTCATCAACCAGATCCGCATGAAGATCGGCGTGATGTTCGGCAACCCCGAAACCACGACGGGCGGCAACGCGCTGAAGTTCTACTCGTCGGTTCGCGTGGATGTCCGGCGCATTGCGGCGTTGAAGGACGGCGATCAGGTGGTCGGCAACCGCACCCGCGTGAAGGTCGTGAAGAACAAGGTTGCGCCGCCCTTCCGGCAGGCCGAGTTCGACATCATCTACAACGAGGGCATCTCGCGCGAAGGCGACTTGATCGATCTCGGCGTCGAAGAGGGCATCGTCGAAAAGAGCGGTTCGTGGTTCTCCTACGACACGGAGCGCATCGGCCAGGGCCGCGAGAACGCGCGCCGCTTCTTGAAGGAAAACCCGGACGTCGCCCAGCGCATCGCCGAAGCGGTCTACGCCGCCAAGGGGCTGAAGCTCCCGGTACCGGTCGCTGGCCCGGTGGCTCCAGCGGCCGAAGAAGCTGCGGGTGACGACGAATAGTCGCGACCCCGACAGCTTCGAACGAAACCTGAGGGGCCGGTCGCTTGCGACCGGCCCCTCTTGCTTGTCCAGGCGCGGCCTCGTGCAACCAACCCCGCACCTGGACCGGGACCCTATAGAGGGGATGGGAGACGCAAGAGATCCGCTCGTTCGATACGGGGCCTGTGTCGCATGGTTGGCGCCCGTCCGACTGGGCCTGCAGAGAACTCGCCGGGCTGTTGCCGGTGGTCTGCTGCTTCGAGATTCGGCTGGGCCGAGCCCTCCGTCATGTCCGCGCGGCAGTGGCGCCAGCTCAAGCTCTTTCGCAGGCCGGTCGAAACACCCACAGGCCGGTTGTGAAAGTGCCCTCCCGACTTCGCGGGAGAGGGGTGTGACCGGGTTCTCCTAGGGGGTCGCTCCACCATGGGCATGGAACTCAACGACATCCTGAAGGTCGCGATCAAGGGCGGGGCTTCGGACATCCATCTGAAGTCGGGGCTGCCGCCGATGTTCCGCGTCGATGGCGCCCTGGTGCCGCTCAAGAAAGGCGAGCGCATGATGCCCGACGAGCTGCAGAACATCGCGCACTCGATCATGAGTCCGATCCAGAAGCAGCGCTTCGAAGAGACCCGCGAGCAGGACCTCGCCTACGGAATCGCGGGCCTCGGCCGCTTCCGTGTGAACGTGTTCCAGCAGCGCGGCACGATTGGCATCGTGTTTCGCGTAATCCCCTTCGGCGTGAAGACGGCCGAGCAGCTCCACCTGCCGCCCGTCATCAAGAAGATCGCCCAGGAGCAGCGCGGCCTCGTGCTCGTGACGGGCACAACGGGTTCCGGTAAGTCGACCACCCTCGCTGCGATGATCGAGCAGATCAATTCCGAGCGCACCGCGCACATCATGACGATCGAAGACCCGATCGAATTCCTGATTCGCGATCGCCGCTCGATCGTCAACCAGCGCGAGATCGGTGTCGATACGCACACCTTCTCGAACGCCCTGCGCGCGGCGCTGCGCCAGGACCCCGACGTCATTCTCGTGGGCGAGATGCGCGATTTCGAAACCATCGAAACCGCGCTCACCGCGGCCGAAACCGGTCACCTCGTGATGAGTACGCTCCATACCCTCGACGCGACGGAAACCATCAACCGCATCATCTCCGTCTTTCCGCCGTACCAGCAGAAGCAGGTGCGGATGCAGCTGGCCACGATCCTCAAGGCCGTGATCTCGCAGCGCCTCGTGCCGCGCGCCGACGGCAACGGCCGTGTGCCTGCGCTCGAGGTGCTGGTTTCGACCGCCTTCGTGCGAGAGTGCATCGGCGACAAGGACCGCACCAAGGAGATCCCCGAAGTGATCTCCAAGGGCTACACGTCCTACGGCATGCAGACCTTCGACCAGTCCCTCATGCAACTCGTGAAGGACGATCTCGTCACCTACGACGAAGCCTTGAAGCACGTCTCGAACCCCGACGACTTCGCCCTTCGCTTCCGCGGCATCGCGAGCACGAGCGACGCCCAGTGGAGCGAGTTCGACGGCGACGAAGAAAAGCCGGAAAACGACGACATCGAAGAGGCCCTCGCGGGGGACGACGGCTTCAATATCGACCGCTTTTGAGGTCCCTTGCGGCGGTGCTCCGCCCGGGCGCGACCTTTTCTGCGGGGGAACGCCCCGGTTTCGTCACCTGTTGCGCTGCAGGCGCTATCTACCTGTAGGTCTGCGTCGTTCCGTCGATGCGGTGGTGTGTCTGCCGCCGGGTTGGAGTGCTGATCGAGTAGGCTCGAAAGCATGGGTTCGCAGCAGCGCGATCGGGGATTCCGCCCCGGTGGTGCCGCTGTGCGCCGTCGACGCAGAGCGCCCCGATGAAGCAGGCTATTCGTCCTTTTCGAAACTTCACCCTCCTGTTGTGTCTGGCCGCACTCCTGCCCGGCGTCGCTACGGCCCAGACCGACTACGTCACCTTCGAAAGCGGTCACGTCCGCCCGCTGGCCTTGTCTCCCGACGGCAGCCAGCTCTTTGCGGTGAACACACCCGACAACACCCTCGAGATCTTCGACGTGTTGGTCGGGGGGCTCAGCTGGACGGCCTCGGTGCCGGTCGGGATGGAGCCGGTGGCGGTGGCCGCGCGGACGAACGACGAAGTCTGGGTGGTGAACCATCTCTCGGACAGCGTGAGCATCGTCGATCTGTCCGGCGCAGCGCCGGTCGTCGAGCGCACGCTGCTGGTTGGTGACGAACCGCGTGACATCGTCTTCGCCGCCGGGCGCGCGTTCATCTCGACGGCGCATCGCGGGCAGCACCGCACGCACTCCTCGATCTCTGGCGTCTTCGGCGGGGGCAACCCCGCGGACCCGCGCTTCACCACGGCGGGCATCGGGCGCGCCGACGTCTGGGTCTTCGACGCGACCTCGCTCGGAAGCACGATCGGCGGCACTCCCGACGACGTGCTCACCTTCTTCGCCGACACGCCGCGGGCACTCGCGACCGACGGCACCACGGTCTACGTCGCCGCCTTCCATTCGGGCAACCAGACGACGGTCGTCAACGAGACCGTGGTTCCCGACGGCTTCGATTCCGCCGGTCCCTCAGGCGGTGCGCCGGGCGGCGTCCCCGGTCCCGCCGACAATGCGGCCGGCGATCCGGCTCCCGAAACCGGTCTCATCCTGAAGTGGGATGGATCGAATTGGCGAGACACCTTGAACCGCGATTGGAACGGCATCGTTTCCTGGCGCCTGCCCGACAACGACGTGTTCGCGTTCGATGCCGCGACGCTCAGCAGTGGCACCGTCTTCAGTTCGGTCGGCACGATCCTCTTCAACATGGCGATCAACCCAAACAGCGGGAAGATCTACGTCACCAATACCGAGAGCCCGAACGAAGTCCGCTTCGAAGGGCCCGGCGTGCACGGCGGAACGACGGTGCAGGGACGACTCTCCGAATCGCGGATCACGATCCTCGGCCCGCTGGGGTCGAAGGACGTGCAGCACCTCAACCAGCACATCGACTACAACGACCTTCACACCGACACCGGTGCGAATCACGCGGCCATCAACGCCCAGATCCCGCACAGCCTCGCGGCGCCGATGCTGCCTGCGATCCACAGCAGCGGCAGCCCGATCTACGTGCCGGCTTTCGGCTCGCAGAAGGTTGGTGTCTTTACGCAGAGCGAGCTCGAAGACCCGTCCTTCGAGGTGAACTTCGACCCGACCATCGAAAGCGCCGACTATCTCCCGACGACCGGCGGTGGTCCCAGTGGCGTGGCCCTCGACGAATCGAACAACCGCCTCTACGTGATGACGCGCTTCAACAACGCGGTCGAGGTGTTCGACCTCGTCACGAGCACCAGCACCGCCGTCCACACGCTCCACAACCCCGAGCCGCAGAAAGTGATCGACGGCAGGCCCTTCCTCTACAGCGCTCTCGACACCTCGGGCAACGGCGAAGCGTCGTGTTCGAGCTGCCACATCTTCGGTGACATGGACGGCCTTGCGTGGAACCTCGGCAACCCGGACGAGGTGGTCACGACCAACTCGCAGCCGATCGCCGATCCGCTTCTCCCGATCTCGACCACTTTCCATCCCATGAAGGGGCCGATGACGACCCAGACCCTGCGCGGCATGTCGACCCACGGCGCCATGCACTGGCGCGGCGATCGCGTCGATGGCTTCAACGGCCTCGATCCCTGCACCGAACCCGGCTACGCCGCCGCGAACAGCACCAACGCGCCTTGTGACGAAGACCGGGCTTTCCGCAACTTCATCGTGGCCTTCGAAGGGCTCGTGGGAATGGAGGGCACGATCACACCCGCGCAGATGCACGACTTCGCGGACTTCATCCTCGAGGTGCAGCTTCCGCCGAACCCGGTGCGCAACCTCGACAACTCGCTCACCGCGAGCCAGCAGGATGGTGAAAACGTGTGGTTCTCGTGCGGTCCGGGGACTGTGGAATGTGCCCCCCTCGACGCGAACGCCACCGATACCGTCGAAGACTGCGACGGTTGCCACAGCCTCGACCCGCTGAACGGCTTCTTTGGCACTGGTGGTGAGCAGACCTTCGAAGGTTCGACCCAGAACATGAAGGTGCCGCACAACCGCAACATGGTTCAGAAGGTCGGCATGTTCGCCGTGTCGGGTAACCAGGTGCGTGGCACCGGGTTCTTGCACGACGGCTCGGTCGACACGTTGAAGACCTTCGTGTCGGCTCCGCTATTCAGCCTGAGCAACGCCGAGGAAGACGACCTCGAAGACTTCATGCTCGCCTTCCCGACCGACCTTGCGCCCATCGTCGGGCAGCAGGTGACGATCAGCCCCGGCAACTTCAGCGTCATCGACGTGAACGACCGCATCTCGCTGATCGACACGCGGGCTGGCGTGGCCTTCGAATCGGAGATCCTCGGCGGGCTGAGCCGCGAATGCGACGTGATCGTGAAGACGATGGACGGCGGGGTCGAAAAGGGCTGGGTGCGCTTGCTCAGTGGCGACTACCAGCCTGATGACAACGGCATGCCGATCACCGATGCGACCCTACGCGACATGGCCAACCCGCTGGGCGACGCGCTGACCCTCACCTACACCGCGGTGCCCCCCGGCTCGGGTGTGCGCATGGGGATCGATCGCGACAGCGATTCGCTGCCCAACGGCGTCGAGACCAACACCGGCGTCTTCGTCGACGCGGGGGACACGGGGACGAGTCCCTTCAACGCGGACACGGACGGCGACGGCTACGACGACGACGTGGAAGTCCTGTTCGGCTCCGATCCCAACGATTTCTTCGACACGCCTTCGGGTGTCGGAGCTCCGGCGTTGGGGCTGATGGCGACGATCACGTTGGTGGGCCTATTGGTCCTCGGTGGTGCGCTGACGCTGGGACGGCGCCCGGCGGCCTGATCGCGAAGCAGGCGAATCGAACTCGAACTTCAGCGCACTTCGAGTACGAAGCGGCGCATCGGGAGTGGTGCCCGTTCCGCAGTCTGGATCTCGACGAGGTACTGACCGGCGCGTAGCCAATGCAGATCGATACTGAATTCGATCTCGTTGTCCGGCCCCGCGCTGCGTCGCCCCGTCGTTTCGATCGAGCGCCCGTCCGTCGACGCGATGCGGACGGGGCGAGGTGTTTCGCCGATCGCTTCGTCGGGCATGGGGACGATCAGCCGGAGCGACCCGCGTGATGGCAGCGCGTCTTCGTCGATCGTGAGACGGCCTTCGGGGGGAAAGCGCGCGCTCGTGATCCCGCCGTTTTCCGGCAGCCGCGGAGTCCAGAGCCAGAGCGCCGCGCAGAGTGCGAGAAGGCACCCTCCGACGACGAGACCCGTCCAACGCGACCGTTCAGGTGAACTCTGCTCCATCGCGGCAGGTTAGCCTTCCTGCAGGGTGGGCTGCCCGGCGTCGCGCAATCGGGCTCGACATCGTGAAGAAAGCCGTTTTCGCTATCCTGCGCCGGCTTTCGACCCCACTACGGGCGAAAGGACCTGCGAGCGAGCAGCAGAAGCGAGCAGCAGAAAGGACAGGGAAGAAACAAACGATGGCACCCTCGTCGAAGGACATTCGCGAACTCTTTCTCGCCTACTTCGAGCGCAACGGACACTCGCGCCAGGCGAGTGCCTCGCTCGTGCCGCAGGACGATCCGACGCTCATGTTCACCAACGCCGGGATGGTGCCCTTCAAGCGGCTCTTCCTCGGTGAGGAAACGCGCAACTACAACCGCGCGACCACGTCGCAGAAGTGCATGCGGGTTTCGGGCAAGCACAACGACCTCGAAAACGTCGGCCGCACCCCGCGGCACCACACCTTCTTCGAGATGCTCGGCAACTTCTCCTTCGGCGACTACTTCAAGAAGGATGCGATCGATTTCGCCTGGGAACTGCTGACCAACGAGTTGAAGCTCAGCCCCGAGCGTCTGGCGGTGTCGATCTACACAGACGACGACGAAGCCTACGACCTCTGGCAGACTGGCATCGGAATCCCCGACCACAAGATCTATCGCCTGGGCGAAGAAGAGAACTTCTGGTCGATGGGCGAGACCGGCCCGTGCGGTCCCTGCAGCGAGATCCACATCGACTTCGGTGAAACGGGTGGCTGCACCTCGACTGTCTGCGATCCCTCCTGTGATTGCGGTCGCTGGCTCGAGATCTGGAACCTCGTCTTCATGCAGTTCAATCGTTCGGCCGACGGTTCGCAGGAGCCCCTCCCCAAGCCGAGCGTCGACACCGGCGGAGGGCTCGAACGCTGGGCCCAGGTGCTGCAGGGGGTCGAGACCAACTACGACACCGACCTGTTCGTGCCGCTGATCGAACGCGGTGCCGAACTCACCGACGTCACGCCGGGCAGCGACCCCGAAAAGGACGTCTCCCTGCGCGTGGTGGCTGACCACGCGCGCGCACTCAGCTTCCTGATCGGCGACGGCGTGCTGCCCTCGAACGAAGGTCGTGGCTACGTGCTGCGCCGCATCCTGCGTCGCGCGTCACGCCACGGCGTGTTGCTCGGTACCGAGCAGCCCTTCATCCATGGTGTCGCGGACAAAGTGATCGACGAGATGTGCGACGCCTATCCCGACCTCGTCGAGCGCCGCGAGTTCATCACGTCGCGCATCAAGCGCGAAGAAGAGCGCTTCCTCGAAACGCTCTCGAAGGGCTTGAAGCTCCTCGAAGACGAGATCTCGAATCTCTCCGCCAAGGGCGAAACGACCCTCCCCGGCGAAACGCTCTTTCAGCTCTACGACACCTACGGCTTCCCCGTCGACCTCACCGCCGACATCCTGGTGAGTCGCGACATGGATGTCGACCAGGCGGGCTTCGATCGCGAAATGGACGCCCAGCGTTCGCGCGCACGCGCGGCGTGGAAGGGCAGCGGCGACACGACGGTTGCCGAGGTCTATGGCCGTATCGTTTCCGAAGTCACCTGCGAGTTCACGGGATATACCGGCCTCGTGGGCGAATCGAGTTTGGCCGCGCTGCTACGCGGTGGCGAGCCGGTCGACGAAGCGGAGCAGGGCGACGAGGTCGAGCTCGTCTTCGCCGAAACTCCCTTCTATGCCGAAAGCGGCGGCCAGGTCGGAGATCGCGGCACGATCTCTTTTCCGGCTGGCGAAGTCGAAGTCAGCGACACGCAGAAGCCCCTCGAAGGCTTGATCGTGCATCGCGGCAAGATTGCGAGCGGAACGGTCCGCCAGGGCGAGGTCGCGCAGCTTGCCGTCGACGCGGGGAACCGCCAGGCGATCGTGCGCAATCACTCGGCGACGCACCTGCTGCACGCAGCCCTGCGTCAGGTACTCGGCGCGCAGGCCATGCAGAAAGGCTCTCTGGTCGAGGGCACGCGCCTGCGCTTCGACTTCACTCACGATCACGCGGTGACGCCCGAAGAAATCGAGCGCATCGAAGACATCGCGAACCAATGGATCGAGGAAAACCATCCCGGCGAAACCCGCCTGCTTTCCTACGACGAAGCCGTGAAGCAGGGCGCGATGGCGCTGTTCGAGGAGAAGTACGGCGACGAAGTGCGCGTCGTTTCCTTCGGTGATTGCTCGACCGAGCTCTGCGGCGGCACGCATGCCCGGGCGACGGGCGACATCGGTCTGCTCAAGGTGGTGAGCGAGTCGGGGATCTCGGCCGGCGTTCGCCGCATCGAAGCCTTGTCGGGCATGGACGCCCTCCATTATCTGCGCGACCAGGAGCGGGCACTTCGCGACACCGCGGGGCTGCTCAAGGTGGCTCCCGCCGAGGTGCACGACCGGGTCGCAAAGCTGCTCGACGAACGCAAAGCCGCGCGCCGCGAGCTCGACAGCATGGCTTCGAAGAAGCAGGGCGATGTTGCGGGCGATCTCGCCGCCAGTGCCAGGGAAATTGCGGGAGGCAAGGCGTTGGCCGCGCGCGTCGAAGGCAGCGACGCCAAGGCGATGCGCAGCTTGATCGACGATCTGCGCAACAAACTCGGTAGCGGCGTCGTGTGTCTCTTGACCGAAAGCAAGGGCAAGGTGCTCGTCGCGATCGGCGCCACCAAGGACCAGATCGAAAACCACAAGGCGGGTGATCTGATTCGCGAAGTCGCCGGTGTGGTGGGCGGCGGTGGTGGTGGTCGTCCCGACTTCGCCCAGGCGGGCGGCAAGGACGCTTCGAAGATCGACGACGCGATCGCGAAGTTCTACGAGCTCGTCGGCGCGAACTGAGACGGTGAACCCGCGCTACGTCGAAGACCCGTTCATCGGCCGACGCCGCGCGACGCGCGAAGTCCGTGTTGGCGACGTGGGGATCGGCGGCACTCATCCCTTGCGCGTCCAGTCGATGACGAACACCGACACGCGTGACGTGCGCGCGACCGTCGACCAGATCGAGCAACTCGCCGACGTGGGCTGCGAGATCGTGCGGCTCACGGTGCCATCGATTCGCGACGCGGAAGTGCTTCCCGACATCCGCAGCGAACTCGCACGGCGCCTGGTGGGTGTGCCCCTCGTGGCCGACATCCACTTCACGCCGAACGCGGCGATGCTCGCAGCCGAACACGTCGAAAAGGTGCGCATCAATCCGGGCAACTACATCGACAAGAAGAAGTTCGAGGTGCGCGAGTTCAGCGACCTCGAATACGAAGCGGAAATCGCAAAGGTTGCCGAGCGCTTTCGCCCGCTGGTCCTGCGCTGCAAGGAACGCGGCGTGGCGATGCGCATCGGCACGAACCACGGCTCGCTTTCCGATCGCATCATGAACCGCTTCGGCGATACACCGCTCGGCATGGTGGAGAGCGCGCTCGAGTTCCTCGACGTTTGCGAGGCCGAAAGCTACTACGACGTCGTCTTCAGCATGAAGGCGTCGAATACCCAGGTGGCGATCCAGGCGTATCGACTGCTCGCGCAGCGGCTCGATGCGCGGTCGACGCCGCCCGGTGGCACGTATCCCTTCCATGTGGGCATTACCGAAGCGGGCGATGCCGAAGACGGCCGCATCAAGAGCGCGATCGGCATCGGCGCCCTGCTCGAAGATGGTATCGGGGACACGATCCGCGTTTCGCTGACCGAGCATCCGGTGCGTGAAGTGCCTGTCGCCGAAGCGCTGGCGCAGCGCGCCATGTCGCGTTGGCGCGAGGATGAAGCACGCGCGCCCATCGACCTCGGCGCTTCGTTCACGTCCGATCCCTACGACCATTTGCGCCGGCAGACGCGCGGCATCGACCTGGTGGGGTTGACGATCGGCGGGGACGCCCCTGTTCGCGTAGAACTCGACTTCGGCGTAGTCCGCGCAGCCGACGTCGCCGGGTTCGCCGAAGCGCGTGCCAAGGAACTTTCGAAGCTCGGTGATCTCGTGTGCGAGTCCGTTCGCATCGCACTCGACCCGGCCAGGGACGACGTCGTCGCGGCGACCGGAACGCTGCGCGCTTCGGGCCTCGACCAACCCGTGGCCGTGTCGCTCGCGGGCGTCGACATCGAGTCGATCGACACCCTGCCCGAAGTCGATGGGCTCGGTCGTTGGATCCTTCCCGTGGATTCGAAGACTTCCGACGCCGCACTCGCTCACGCAGCGTCGCTGGCACGTAACGCCGGCAGCGCGCTCGAATGGTCGTTGCAGGCCGACCTCGACGCGCTCGCGTCACTCGTCGAGCGAACGCTCACCGCCTCGAAGAGCGCCGGCGCGCAAGACGTGCTCTTTTCCTGCGAAAGCGATCGCGCGAATCACGCCGCACGCATCCTCGCCGCGCAACTCACCGCGTCCGGCGCGCCCGCCACACCGATCGTGCTCCGCCACACCGCAGAGGGTTCCAGCGATCTCGATCGTCAGACCCTCGCAGCCGCCATCGACCTCGGTGCACCGCTGTGCGACGGCATCGGCGACATCGTTTCCTTGACCGGCCTCGCCCCCGCCGGCCGCGCCGTCGACCTCGCCTACCGCGTGCTCCAGGGCGCGCGCCTGCGCACGACCCGGACGGAATTCATTTCGTGTCCGTCGTGTGGTCGCACGCTCTTCGACCTCGAAGAAGTCACCGCACGGATCAAGGCGCGCACCGAGCACCTCAAGGGCGTGAAGATCGCCATCATGGGCTGCATCGTGAACGGCCCGGGCGAAATGGCCGACGCCGACTTCGGCTACGTGGGTTCCGGCCCTGGAAAAATCACCCTCTACGTCGGCAAGGACGTCGTGGTGCGGAGCATCGACGAGGCTCAGGCCACCGATCGCCTCGTCGAACTCATCCAGGACGCGGGCCGCTGGCTCGACCCGGCTTGATCACCACCACTACTCGCGGAGCAGCGGCGCTGCGACGTCGGGAAGTTGTTCGAGTTCGTCGGGGTAGTTCGTGGCGACGTACTCCTGGAGCGAGGCCACCATCTCGACGCTGCGCGAGCGTTTGATCGAATCGTGATCTTCGCCGAGCACGAAGCTGGCGGCCATCACGATCACGGTCGCGACCAGCGCACCTTCGGCGACGCCAACCGCGCTCCCGCCGAGCCGGTCCGCCCAGCCGAGGCCCGCGTTTTGCGCGCCCTCCTTGAGGAAGCGGCCGAGGTACCCAACCAGGGCGACGGTTGCGAACAGGATCACCGCACCGGTCAAGAACGGAGCAGCCCCGGTACCGATCTCGCCTCCGGTGAGATCGGTCAGCGCCCGGGCGGCCGGCGGGTTGCCGTAGCGAAGGGCGATGCAGCTGAGCCCTACGGCCGCGATCGAGAAGCTCTCGCGGATCATTCCGATGAACGCACCACGCGCGAACGCGATGATCATGACCGCGAGCACGATGCCGTCGATCAATGTGATGCTGTCGTCGCTCATTCGTTCGGCTCTTCTATCGGCAGCGCGGCTGCGCGGGGTGCGTTCTCGAAGGTTCGTTTCGATTCGACGAGGCGCAGGTACATGCGCGCGTCCTCACGCGAAGGGTCGTGTTGCAGGACGGCTTGCCAGCGTTCGAGCGCGTCGTCCGCGCGCCCCAACGTGTAGTAGGTGAGGCCGAGCTGGACGTGGGCATCGAGTAGCCCCGGGTTTCCCCGCAACACGCGCTTGAACTCGCGCAGCGCCTGGTCGGGCAGGCCGAGTTCGCGCAGCACGATGCCGAGGCGATGGCGAATGTCGTGGAATTCCGGGCAGCGCTCCAACGCCTTGCGATAGGCTTCGACGGCTTCGCGCAGTTCGCCGGCTTCGGCGTAGGCATCGCCGACCACGGCCTGCAGGTTGGCGAGCTTGCCGCGAGTGGTGGAGTCGAGGGTGCCGCCCGTGCCTCGCGCAAGCGCTGCAGCGCGCTCCGCCAGTTCGCGTGAGCGATCGAAGTCGCCCTGGCGCTCCACCACGCTCGCCATGGCGAGCAGGGCTTCGACGTACGAGGGGTTCAGGTGGATCGCGCGCCCGAGGCTCTTGCTCGCGGCGTCGAGGTCGCCGCGGCGGTCGTAGAGCACACCGACCATGTAGCGCACGTCTGCGAAGTCGCCGCGCGTCTGCAGCAGTTCGTTCAAGGCTTCGAGTGCGGGTTCGACTTCGCCGCGTTCGAAGAGCATGCGGCCGTGTCCGTGGAGTTCGCGCTCGCGCGCGGTCATGCGGACCGAGCGCACGACGAGCGGGGTGCCGCCGGGCGCAGGCGCTCCTCCGGCTGCGCTGGCGTCACTCGTCTGTGGCGACTGCAACGACGGCTGCCCCGGCGACGAGGCCGGACCCTCAGGGCGTTCGAAATCGGATGTCACGCCGTTGCCCTCCCTGGGGACCGACGAGACCAGCCCTCGCCCTCACGGCGTACGGCGAACCTGTCCGCACAACCCCCCAGCACGGGTACAAGCTTCGTCTCAACCGCGAGCGGATGCAAGAGCTGGCGCCGATTCCCGCGCACGGCGCGTTCAGTCCGACGCGGCGATGCGCTCCGAGGCGAGGCGTGCCATGTCGCTGCCGGGATAGCTGGCCACGACCACGTGGAAGAGCCGGCGGGCCTCGTCCGTGCGCATCATGTTTTCGTAGCAGACGCCGAGCTTGTAGAGCCCTTCGGCGTCCAGGCCCAGGCCGGGATAGACGTTCAACACGGTGCGATAGCGCTCGGCTGCGGCCTGGAACTCATCGCGATTCAAGTAGAAGTCGCCCAGCTGCATCATGTTGCGTGACAGACGGGTGCGCAGTTCGCGCAGCAGGGTTTCGCCTTCGCGGGTTTCTTCGGCGTAGGGGTGGTTGCGAATGAGCCGTTCGAGATAGATCTGCGCTTCGCGTGTCGCGGTCTGGTCGCGGTCGATCGAATGGATCTGGCGATATTGGCAGAGCGCCGAACGCAACACCGTGTAGGGCACGCGTTCGTGCTGCGGGTGAAGGTCGGAAAACGAGCGGTAGTACGATAGGGCTTCGTCGTAACGTTCGTCTTCGAAGTAGGCGTCAGCGATCTGCAGCTCGGCGTCGATGGCGAGCGCGTGATACGGGTAGTTGTCGATGATCGTCTGGAAGGTCTCGATCGCGTCGTCGTACTTCACGGTGGGAAAGAAGAAGTAGACCCGTTCACCTTCGAGAACCTCGAGCCCGTCCGCGTAGAGCTCCTCGGCCGGCGGGACGTCGGTGAACAGCGGTGGTTCGTCCTTCTCGCAGGCCGCGAAGAGGGAGCAGGCGAGCAGCGTGCACGCCAGCAGGGCCCGGTGCGTCATCCGAGCATGCCTGGAAGCGTGCGCAGCCATGCGTCGGCCCTCTGCGGGCTGCTCCATCGGGGTGATCGGTCGCGGAGCGGGTCGGGCTTGCGCTTGGGGCATGAATTCCTGTTCCTTCGCATGGGCTGCGGGGGTGGCGCCTTTTGCCATCTCGATCGGTGACCTGCTAGGCTCTGCGCGCCGGCGCGAGGTTCCCCGCCAGCGTCCCGCGTATTCCACTCGGCACTGTTTCCAGAACGACACCCGGCACGATATCGGCAATGGCGCCATGCGCCCGTGTGTTTCGTGCGACCCCGAGGATCTCGCGGGCCGTGCGCGGTCACGGGACCCGTTGGCGGAGCAAGGCCCGCCGCAAGTGCACACGAATTCTTCCACCAAATCAAGCGAGACCACGAGAGGGTGATACGAGCCATGGAACGAGGTTCACTCGACAAGCTGAAGTACGACAACCGATTGGCGAGCCGCAAGGGATGGATCGACGGAACGGACCGCAATGCCTTCGTCGACTCTCTTCCAGACGTCGGAGACAAGATCGCGGTTCCCGAAGAGCCCGAGCCCGAGCCCGCGAGCGCCGCGCCCGAAGCGCCGGCCCCGCCCGCGCCCGTCGCCGAAGAGCCAGTATCGCAGCCGCTGAACCCGCTCTCGCCTCCGTTCCAAGAGGTCTCTGAGTGATCAAGGAGAAGCTGGGGCACCGCGTCGACAGCGTGGTCCACGCGATGTTCCCGTTTCTCTTCATCCGCCCGATCAATCCCGACCTGCTGACGCTGTGCGGCGCCCTGGTTTCGCTGGTGGCGGCGGCGCTCTTCGTGCAGGGGGAGTTCTTCAGCGCGGGCGTCGTGATGTTCCTCGGCGGGCTGTTCGACCTCGTCGACGGGGTCGTGGCGCGGCATTTCGGGATCTCGACCACCTTCGGTGGATTCCTCGACTCGACCCTCGACCGCTTCGTCGACATGGTGATCCTGCTCGCGATCGCGCTCTACTACAGCGGCGCGGGGCAGAGCGGCATGGCGCTCCTGACCGCCTACGCGCTGGTCTGCACGGTGCTCACGTCCTACGCGAAGGCTCGCGCCGAGCTGCACCTCGACCACCTTCCCGGCGGTATGCTCGAGCGCGGTGAACGCATGGGCTTCGTGGTGGTCGGCGCGGTGTCCGGCTACATGGAAGTCGTGCTTGCGCTGCTGGCCCTTGGCACCACGTATACAGTTGGGCAACGGTTGGGGGTCGCGTACCGCGAAATGGCGCGACTCGACGGTGCTGCGGTCAACCAGGCGACGGAGGCGACACAGCCATGAGCGAGACACAGCCATGAGCGAGACACAGCCATGAGCGAGAGGCAATCATGACCCAGGAGCAGGATTCCAAC
>JASMLK010000042.1 GCA_030748735.1 Myxococcota bacterium
TCTCAACCAACTACAGAAGGTCTCACAGAGAACCCAGATGCTCGAAATCAAGAACCTCCACGCCAACGCGGGTGACACCCCGATCCTGAAGGGGATCGACCTCGTGATCCGCCCCGGCGAAGTGCATGCCATCATGGGCCCCAACGGCTCGGGCAAGAGCACCCTCACCAACGTGATCTCGGGCGGCCCCGGTTACGAAATCACCCAGGGCGAAGTGCTCTTCGAAGGCCGGAGCCTCCAGCAGATGGAACCCGAAGAGCGGGCGCGCGAAGGCATCTTCGTCGCGTTCCAATACCCGGTAGAAATTCCCGGCGTGAAGAACAACTACTTCTTGAAGGCGTCCGTCAACGCCGTACGCACCCATCGCGGGCTGCCGGAACTCGACGCCATGGACTTCCTCACTCTGTCGAAAGAAAAGATGGCGCTGGTCGAGATGCCACAGGACTTGATGGGGCGGTCGATCAACGAGGGCTTTTCGGGCGGGGAGAAGAAGCGCAACGAAGTCCTGCAGATGCTCCTGCTCGAACCGAAGCTCTGCATCCTCGACGAAACCGATAGCGGGCTCGACATCGACGCCATGCGGCTCGTCTCACAGGGAGTGAACTCGTTGCGATCGAGCGAGCGAGCGTTTCTGGTGATCACCCACTACCAGCGACTGCTCGACTACATCGTACCCGATGTGATCCACGTGCTGTCGGACGGCAAGATCGTGCGCAGCGGCGGCAAGGAGCTCGCCCTCGAACTCGAAGAAAAGGGCTACGGCTGGATCGACGAAGCAGGGGGCGTGGCGTCGGCGTGACGGATGCAACGCCCGACACGACCGACACACGCGACGACGCCCAGCGCTATCGCGATGCCTTTGCATCGAACGCCGCCGCCGGTGACGCGCTCGGATCGGTGCGTAATCGCGCCTTCGAAGCGTTCGAAGCCACGGGCTTCCCGACGCGAAAGCACGAGGAGTGGCGCTACACGAATCCGGCGCCGGTAACGGAAGTCGACTGGAAGATCGCGTCGCCTGCATCGGCCGAGTTCGAAGCGGCCGGCGACATCGCCCTCCCCGACTTCGGCGGGGATCGCCTGGTCTTCGTCGACGGCGAATTCGCGTCCGAACTTTCACGAAGGAACGCGGATTCGCCCGTGGACTTCACGTCGCTCGCTGACGCTGAACTCTCCGCCCTGCCCCGCTATGCGGAGATCGCCGAGGCGAAGGAAAGCGGTCTCACGGCATTCAACACGGCGCTCGCCAATGATGGCGCCGCCCTGCGAATCCGCGCGACGGACGAAGCCCCCGTGCCGCTACACGTCGTCTTCGTTTCGACCGCGGCGACACCGGAAAGCGTGTCGTTCCCGCGGCTGTGGATCCACGCAGAAGCGCAAAGTCGCGGACGCGTGATCGTCGACCATGTCAGCGCACGAGCAAGTGACGAGCGCCGCCACTTCACCTGCGCGGTGGGCGAAGTCTTCGTTGGCGCCAGCGCCTCACTCGACCTGACGATCGTCCAGCGCGAAAGCCAGGCGTCCCTGCATGTCGCACGCCACTGCGTGGAGCAGGAGCGCGACAGCACGCTTCGCATCCAGACATTGAGCCTGGGCGGCGCCCTCGTTCGCAACGACCTCGAAGTGGTACTGGCGGCGTCCGGTTCGCAATGCCACCTCGACGGCCTCTTCCTCGGCCGCGACACGCAGACCGTCGACAACCACACCCTCGTCGACCATGCCGTCCCCCACTGCGACAGCCATGAACGCTACAAGGGGATCGTGAGCGGCCAGTCGCGAGGCGTATTTCGGGGCCGCGTACTGGTTCGGCCGGATGCCCAGCAGACGAATGCCGTCCAACAGAACCAGAACCTCGTGCTGACGCCCGGGGCCGAGATCGACACCAAGCCCCAGCTCGAGATCTACGCGGACGATGTCGCCTGCAGTCACGGGTCGAGCATCGGCCGACTCGACGAAGAGGCGCTCTTCTTCCTTCGCTCACGAGGCCTCGACCCCGCCTTCGCGCGGCGCTTGCTGATGAGTGGCTTCGCGAACGAGATCACCCGGACCGTCAGCGACGAAGCTGTCCGCAGCTGGGTCGAAGCGCTGATCGCAGACGGACTCGACGCGCTCACCGGACAGCAGGAAACGCGATGAGCGCCGATCGTCCATTCGACGTCAGATCGGTCCGCCGCGACTTCCCGATCTTCGAGCAGACCATGCGGGGCAAGCCGCTCGTCTTTCTCGACTCGGCCGCCAGCGCACAGAAGCCGGCGGCCGTCGCCGAGCGCATGGCGGACTTCTACAAGCACGAGTATGCGAGCATCCATCGCGGTGTGTATCAGCTCTCGGAGGCCGCGACCTTCGAATTCGAAAAGGCGCGGGGCAAGATTGCGCGCTTCATCAACGCCGCGAACCCCCACGAAATCATCATCACCCGAAACGCCACCGAATCGATCAACCTCGTCGCGTGGAGCTGGGGACGCAAACATCTCGGCACGGACGACGAAATCCTGATCACCGGGATGGAGCACCACGCCAACATCGTCCCGTGGCAGATGCTCTGCCAGGAAACGGGCGCCGAGCTGCGCGTCGTCCCACTGCTCGAAGACGGCAGCCTCGAACCCGGTGCGTTCGAGGCGATGCTGAACGAGCGCACCAGGCTCGCCGCACTCTGCCACGTCTCGAACGCCCTCGGCACGGTAAACCCGATGCGCGAGATGATCGCGGCCGCTCACGCCCAGGGCATCCCGGTACTGGTCGACGGCGCCCAGGCGGCCCCCCACATGGCGGTCGACGTGCAGGACCTCGACGCCGACTTCTACGCGATCTCCGCGCACAAGGTCTTCGGGCCGAGTGGTGTGGGTGTGCTCTATGGCAAGCTCGCCCTGCTCGAGGCCATGCCCCCCTATCAGGGCGGCGGCTCGATGATTCACACCGTGAGCTTCGAAAAGACCACCTACGCGGAAGTCCCCGCGCGCTTCGAAGCAGGCACGCCGGACATCGCAGGCGTAATCGGTTTCGGAGAGGCGCTCGACTACCTCGAACAAATCGGCATGTCGGCCATCGAAGCGTGGGAAAAGGAGTTGCTCGACTACGCGACCGATCGCCTCGCTGAAGTTCCACAGGTGCGATTGATCGGCACCGCGGCCAACAAGGCTTCGGTGCTGTCGTTCATCATCGAGGGCGCGCATCCCCACGACATCGGGAGCATTCTCGATCAGGAGGGCATCGCGATCCGCGCCGGTCACCACTGCGCACAACCGGTGATGGAACGCTTCGGCATTCCCGCCACCGCGCGCGCGTCACTCGCCTTCTACAATACGAAGGAGGACATCGACGTCCTCGTTCGCGGTATCCACCGCGTGTTGGAGTTCTTCGGCTGATATGGACGACCTGCGCGAGCTCTACCAGACCGTCATCCTCGACCACAACAAGGCGCCCCGGAACTTCGGCGAACTCGAGGACCCCGACCGTCAGGCTGACGGGCACAACCCCCTGTGCGGCGATCGCCTCACGCTGCATCTCCAACTCGACGAGAACGATCGCGTCGTCGACGTGAAGTTCAGCGGCCAGGGTTGTGCGATCTCGACCGCGTCGACTTCGCTCATGACCGAGTACGCACTCGGCAAGACCAAAGACGAGATCCTCGCGACCAAGGCACTCTTCCACGAACTCGTGACCGGAAACCCGAACGAGGAGGGAAGCACCGACGGACTCGGCAAGCTCGCCGTCTTTGGCGGCGTGCGCGAATTCCCCGCCCGGGTGAAGTGCGCCACCCTTGCGTGGCATACGATGGAAGCGGCGCTCAACAACGACGAACAACCGGCGACCACTGAATAGGCGCGACGGCGCGCCGTGTGCGCCAGATGGGAACCCCAGTATGTCCGAAGCCACCCCGAGCGAGACCGAAACCGCGACCGGCGCCGATGCCGTGCGCGAGCGCATCGTCGAGATCCTGAAGACGGTCTACGACCCTGAAATCCCAGTAGACATCTACGAGATGGGGCTGATCTATCGCATCGACGTCAAAGACGCCGACGACCAGGGCCTCCATCCGGCCGACGTGATCATGACCCTGACGACGCCGATGTGCCCGGTGGCCGAAACGCTGCCACCCGAAGTCGAAGCCAAGGTGCGCGGCGTCGAGGGTGTCGGCCAGGTACACCTCGAACTGGTCTGGGACCCGCCGTGGACGCCCGACATGATGAGCGAAGTCGCGAAGCTCGCGCTCAACATGTAGCCGGGGCGCGCCGCAATCACGCCGCAGGGCGACGCAGGGACCCGATGCGCGTGCCGAGTCGCAACGTCGACGCCTCGGGTTCGCTCTCGAGGTGCCCCGCATCAGGGGCCACCAACACCACCAGGGTCGACCCGAACTCGAAGCGTCCCCACTCACCCCCCTTCACGAGCGCGGGACGCGGCGGATTCGGTGCATCGCCATAGACGCGCTCCTCGAAACGCGCCCCCGGCTCGTTCGTGGTGAGATCGTCGAAGTCGAGCCGCACCTTCCCCACCATGGTCGCGCCCACCGCAACGACGCACACCCCTTCGCGATGCGCGTCGCCCGCGACATCCATGAACGCCACGATGCGTTCGTTCTGGGCAAAGAGCGCGTCGATCCCTTCGAGCCCCGCCCGGTTCACGGGCCAGAGCGAACCCGGCACATAGCGAACGCGCGACACCTCGACGTCGCAGGGCGCATGAAACCGGTGATAGTCAGCCGGCGAGAGATACAGCGTCGCATACGACCCGCCCTCATACGCCTTGGCATCCGCCTCGCTTCCAAGCAACGCAGCCAGCGGATAGTGCTGCCCCTTCAACTGAAGCAGCAGACCCTCTTCTACGACGCCCGCCGCCCCCCACGCCCCATCACAGGGCGAAACGATCGCATCGGGCGACGGATCGATCGCCCGAACCCCGGGCTTCAACGCCCGCGTAAAGAACGCCTGAAACGAATCGAACGACTCGACGGGATCCCGACTCTCCGAAAGCTCGATCCCAAACACCCGAACCGCCGCCCGAATCTCCGCCCTCTGCAACACCCCGGGCAACCGCAACGAAACCAACCACCCGGCCCACCGCGAAATCAAATTCCGCGGCAAGACCCGCAAAACCCCGATCAACCACCCAGCGAAAACCACCGCCGCCACGCCTCCACCTCCGCAACGACACTACCCCACCCCCCAAACCCCAAACAAAACAGGGGAGACATGCACCGCACCCCCGAGGAGCGGCCGGGGGCGCGTGGGCGGAAAGGGGCCAAAAAACCAACGAAAACCACCAAAAGAACCAAGACCACAACCCCCCCCCCCCCCCGCACCCCCACACCACCA
>JASMLK010000043.1 GCA_030748735.1 Myxococcota bacterium
TACGACGCCGAGGGCGAGGTCACCCACCACTTCGACGAATGCGACCTCTATGCCCCGGAGAACCCGGTGCTGCGAACCGAGATGAAGTTCCCCGCGCTCCCCATTGCCGATCATCGCGCAAGCAATCCGTCCTATTGGAGCACGTCGTCCAACTTCGAGGCGCCCTCGGACACCATGGCGAACGCGGACGTTCAGTATCTCGCCACCGTCTACTCGCGTCGCTTCGGGGACATCTTCGTGGTGCGCGCGAAATTCCTCACGGCGCCGAACACCCGCGCCGGTGAACCCCACAGCCTCGCAGGCAAGGACGTACGCCTCTACACGCTATGCACCTACAACATCTGGGCGGGCAGCGCGATCCACTGCATGCTCGAGAACGAGATGCGCGTCGATGACGACGGCTACTACACCCTCATCGTGTCGGACGCCGAACATCGCCCGGCCAACCTCGAGGCCGAAGCGGCCACCTGGATCGACGCCGGTCCCTACCTCGACGGTCAGCTGAGTTGGCGCTTGCTCTACCGCGAGAATCCGATCATTCAGGAGCTGGCACGGGGCGTGAAAGGCAGCGAGGTCACCGAAGACGCTCGCCCCTACGTTCCGGTGGCCATTCCTTGTACCCAGGCCACCTTCGAGGTGGGAGGGTGGCAGGCCTGCCGCGCCGCCAACGAGCAGATGCTGAGCGCGAACTAACGCAAGCCCTGCTGCACCAGCTGATCCAGGCGCGACGAGAACCGCGACCGATCCCTCGCCGACATCGGTGGCGCCCCACCCGACACCGCACCGACCTCGCGCAATTCGCTCTTGAGTTCGCGCATCGCGAGCGCGCTACCGATCATGTCTTCGTCGAACGGGTGGCCATTGCTGCCGAGGACCTTCGCGCCCACTTCGAGGCAACGCGCGGCGAGCGGGATGTCCGAGGTGATCGCGATGTCTCCCGCGCGAATGTTGTCGGCGATCCAGTCATCGGCGACGTCGGGGCCACTTTCCACGACGATCATTTCGACACTGCCGCCGGGCGGGACGTTCATGCGCGAGTTGGCCACCAACACGACGTGGACTCCATAACGCGCAGCGACCTGATAGATCTCGTCTTTCACGGGGCAAGCATCTGCATCCACGAAGATTTCGATCAATGGCAACTCCTGAAGAGAAAGGGCGTCCCGACTCACGGCCAGGACGCCCTTCTGTACCTCTCGTGCTGTCGTCTGCGCGTTACGCGATGGTCGCGATCAGCGGGGCGATCAGCAGGCTCACGACGCTCATGACCTTGATGAGAATCGCGACGCCGGGGCCCGAGGTGTCCTTGAAGGGATCGCCGACCGTGTCGCCGATGACCGCAGCCTTGTGGGCTTCGGAACCCTTCGGGTGACCTTCGAGGCCGCCTGCTTCGATGTGCTTCTTGGCGTTGTCCCAGGCACCACCCGCGTTCGCCATGAAGAGCGAAAGCGATGCACCCACAGCCACCGCACCGGCGAGCATGCCGGCGAGCGCTGCCGGCCCGAGCACGAAGCCGATGGTGACCGGCGCGAGGATCGCGACCGAACCGGGCAGGATCATCTGCGAGAGCGCGGCCTTCGTCGCGATGTCGACGATGACCGTACTCTCGGGTTCGGCGTTGCCTTCGCGCAGACCGGGGATCTCGTTGAACTGGCGGATGATCTCGTCGATGATCGCCTGCGCCGCCTTGCCGACGGCCATCATCGTGCTCGCACCCACCGCGTAGGGCAGACACGCGCCGATCAAGAGACCCACGAGGATGGGTGCGTCGTCGAGCTTGAGCACGAGTGCTCCGATGCCCTCGAGTTCGCGCACGTGGTTCACCTCGAGGATGAACGCGGAGAAGAGCGAGAGCACCGTGAGCGTCGCCGAACCGATCGCGAAGCCCTTGCCGATCGCCGCCGTCGTGTTGCCCACGGCGTCGAGTTCGTCGGTGATGTCGCGCACGTCCTTGCCGAGCTCACTCATCTCGCTGATACCGCCGGCGTTGTCCGCGATCGGACCGTAGGCGTCGACCGTCATCACGATCGCGGTACCGGCGAGCATGCCGACCGCGCCCATCGCAATGCCGTAGAGGCCCATACCCTCGGGCATCACCGCGTTGGCGATGAAGCCCACCACCGCGACGATGAAGAGCGATACCACCGTGCTCTCCATGCCGACCGCGAGGCCGGAGATGATGCCCGTACCGGCGCCCGTCTTCGAAGATTCGGCGACCCGTTCGATGGGGCCCCAGGCGGTGTAGTACTCGGTGACGAGGCCGATCAGCGCACCGCCGATCGCACCCGCCGCCAGCGCGTACGGGATCGACATGCTCACGCCGAGGGCGGGCATGATCACGATCGCCGCGATCACCATGATGATCGAGGGCACGACGAGTGCCGCTCGCAACACCATCGCGGGCGCGCTCTGTCGCATGGCGCGGGCAATGAAGATGCAGACGATGCTGATCGCGAGCCCGAGGCCCGCGAGGAAGATCGGGATCGTGACGGCGAGGAAGCGCGCTTCCGCGCCCGTCTGGCCGGCGGTGAACATTCCGTCGATGTACTGGCTCTTTGCGGTCAACGCGATCGCCATGGCGGCGACCAGGGCGGCCACCAGCGATTCGTAGATGTCGGCGCCCATACCCGCGACGTCGCCAACGTTGTCACCGACGTTGTCCGCGATGCCACCGGGGTTGCGCGGATCGTCTTCCGGAATGCCCTCGACGACCTTGCCCGCGATGTCGGAACCGACGTCAGCGGCCTTGGTGTAGATGCCGCCGCCCACGCGCGAGAAGAGCGCGATCGACGATGCGCCCACGGCGAAGCTGTGGAGCACGGTCGCGAGATGCGGGTCTTCGGCGTAGATGTAGTAGAGAACGCCCAGGCCGAGGACAGCCGTCGACGCAACGAAAAGCCCCATCACCGCGCCACCGTCGAGTGCCGTGAGGAGCGCGTTGGGCTTCGAACCCTCGCGAGCCGCCTGGCTGGTGCGCACGTTGGCGAAGGTCGCGGCCTTCATGCCGATGAAGCCACTGAACAGGGAGAGGAACGCGCCGAACAGAAAGCAGAGCCCGGCAAGGTGCCCGAGCGCGAAGTAGAGGAAGATGAAGACGCCCACGGAGTACACGGCCAACACCTTGTACTCGCGCATCAGGAACGCCATCGCGCCTTCGCGGATGTACTTCCCGATCATGTTCATCGTCTCCGTGCCTTCGGGCAGACCCTTCACACGGAAGTAGAAGAAGAAGGCGACGGCGATGCCGACCACGCTCGCAATGAGCGGGGCCATCGTCAGTTGTTGGATCAAATCACTCATCTGGCTTTCCATCCTGTCAGGCTATCGGGAGCCGTACCGGGGGGACGGCTCCACGCTTCTGTGCAGTCGGTGCAATCGGTTTGGTCTTGGAGGGGCTGTGGGAGGCGGAGGACCGGGCGGCGTGCGATTCGCGCAGATCGATCCGCAACGGTCTGGATCGTGGACTGGGCCGAAGCCCGGTTGCGACGCCGGATCGAAATTCGACTGAACCTCGATCGATCCCGCTGGTCTCGCTTGGGTCTGGCATGGGTTTGCGGGGGTGGCTCGCGGGGGACCAGCGTTGCTGTGGGGCCGCCGATCCCGGGGCAGTGATTAGCGAGTCCCGCAGGGACGAGCAAGCAATTTGCCTTGTTTTTTCGGGCCGTTGCCGTGTCACCGCGGGTCGTGGAAGGCCGCTGTGCTGGCTCCGTCGGCACCCCTTCACAGGCGCGCCGGTGCGTCGGTAAGTGCCCGAATTCTGGAGGGGATGCCGCGCGCGACGACTCGGTATGCTGGCGGCGCCGCAGGCCGGCCGACCGGGCCGTGGCGCCCCGACATCCGCCACCAGGGGAGATCGCACGACATGGAGAAGCTGGTCTATCTGACGTTCCCGGCCGAGGGCTTCGACCCCGTCGCCTACCGCGACCGGCTGCTCTCGGAGGCCGCGCCCAAGATCCTCGCGGCGGGGGCACGTGGCCTCAACATCTGCGTGAACGACCTCCAGGAGGAAATCCCCCGCCCGATCATCCTGCTGGGGATCGGGGCGAGTCTCGGTGCCGCGGTTTCGATCTGGATGGATTCCCTCGACGACCGCGCCCCCATCGAAGCCGCCCTCACCGAGCAGGGCGAGGGACTCGAGGGCTACCTGGTGACGGAATCGATTCCCCAGGCCTGCACCGATCGCGACTGGTCCGACGGCGAACGCAGCCCCGGCCTCACCCACTTCACCTGGTTCGAAAAGGCCAAGGGGGTGAGCGACGAAGACTTCTTCTACAACTGGTTCGAAGTTCACACGCCCTTTTCGTTCGACCTGCATCCGTTGCGCTGGGAGTACGTGCGCAACGCGGTCGCACGACCGGTCACCCAAGACGCGCCCCCGATCCGCGCAATCGTGGCCGAGCGGTTTCGGGAGATTCGCGACTACACGGACCCCGAGCGATTGTTCGGTAGCCCCGAGGTGCTGAAGCAGAGCGCCGAAGAGGCCGGCGACTACGGCAACCCCGAGGCCATGCACTCCCTGCCGATGTCGGAGTACATCCTTCGCTCACTTGCGTGAGTCGGTGCGCTAGCCGCGCGTGCCCACGAGTTCGGCCATCAACTCGAGCGCTTCGTCCTGGTTGGTCGCGATGGTGGGGCCAGTGAACGAGTCGTGGAGCGCCGCCCTGAAGTGGCGCAACAAGGCGGACAGTGCCGTGATGCCTGCACCGGGAGCTTCGTCACGCTCCTCGCCTTTTTCTGCCAGCCAACGCGCGACATCGCGCCGCGGCGAATCCTTGTAGTCGGGATCGATCAACTCGGGATGCAGAGCGAGCAGCTGACTCGTTTCCACGAGCCCGCCGTGGGTGCCGCCCTTGAAGTCTTCCGGCTCGACACCCGGCAGATGCCCCAGCACATGATCGAGTTCCGACCCCGTCACCTCGAGACGGGTCAGCATCAAGGAGAACAAGCCAGCCAGCTGGATGCCGCAGGCTTTCGACACGGCGTCGCATGCGCTTTCGATCGCGCTGGCTTTCAGGGAGCCGCGCCACCGCGCGTTCTGCAAGCCCCTCCCCTTCCAGCGCGTCGGCGCAGAGCGGAAGATGCGGGCCATGCACTTCGAGGGGCGAACACGTGACGAGCACGACGGCCCGCTCGCGGTCGATCTCGTCGAAGCGCTTCTTGGTGATGTGTTGCCAGCGAAGGATTTCGGGGGCCGTTGCGTTCGTCATGGAAGGCCTCGTCGCTCGAACTCGATCGCGGAAACGTCGCAGGGCCGCCCCGAGAAATCGAATCAGTCGGCGGCGCGGATCGCCTGCCCCGGAGTGGCGCCTTCGACCAGCTGGCCATCGAAGACCACGAACCGTCCACCGACGAGCACGTAGGGAATGCCTTCGGAGTACTGCAACGAGTCTTCGAAGGTGGCGCGGTCGCGCACGTTTTCGGGATCGAACAAGGTGAGGTCGGCGTCGGCCCAACCGCCGACGAGCACACACAACACAAGGACGAAAAGAGCGAACACGCGGTGCAACATGGTTCAGCCCGAAATGCCGAAGCGCTCGTGCATGAGCGTGAAGCTCACGATGCGGTTCAAGAAGGTGTCGCGCATGTTGCTGTCGATCGGCGTATCGCCGGTGAAGGAATCGAGCATCCCGCGAACCATGGCGGGGTCGAAGATCAGCTGCTCGTCCAGCAGCTTCGACTGGACCACGTCCATGTAGAGTTCGTCGAGCGCATCGTTCTCCCCCTCCTTCGCGGGTGGCGTCGAGAACGGGTGCTTCTCACGGTTGTAGACCGGGTCGATGATCACGTCCTTCGCGGCTTCACGCAGCACGTGCTTTTCCCGCATGCCGTTGATCTTCATGCGGATCGGCGTTCCAGCACAGAACTCGGCCACGACCGTGTCGAGGAACGGCACCCGGCCCTCGATCGAATGGGCCATCTCCATCCGATCACTCAGGAATGTGAGGATGAAGTTGGGCAGGTGGATGCGCGACCACGTATAGAGGGATTGATTCAGGGGGTCGCGACCTTCGAGACGCTCTCGAATCGGGAGACGTCCGAGCGTCGAGAGAATCGGGTTGATGCCCGCGACCTGTTCCGCAAATTCCTTGCGGAAGATCGCGGTGGTCTCGTGACCCATCAACGAAAAGACGTGCATCCACGACGGCACGAAACCGAGCAGGCGCTTCACGGGGTCGAGGATTGGGAGCGATTCCTGCTCGTCAGGTACGAAGCCGGGGACGGCCTTGTTGCTTTCCTGCATCTCACCGAGGAGCTTCGCGACGATTTCCGGGTCCTGGCCCTCACTGTTGTAGAGCAGGACATCCCGGCGAAACGGCGGGTAGCCACCGAGCATCTCATCGGCACCCTCCCCGGTGAAGACCACCTTGATGCCCGAATCGCGCACCTCGCGGCTGAGCAGATACTTCGCCACGCCATGCCCATTGATGAAAGGTGTTTCCGAATGCCAGACCGCATCGCTGTAGGCGTCCGCGAGATCGCGGCTCGTCACCGGCACCGGATGGAAGGTGGAACCGCAAAACTCGGCCTGTTCTCTGGCCAGCTGTGACTCGTCGAAGAGGTCGTCGTCGAAGCAGAGGGTGTAGGCCCGGATCGGGCGATCCATCATCTGCTGCGCCAGTCCCAACACCGAACACGAATCGATGCCACCGCTCAGGTACGACGCCACCTCGACGTCGGCCACCAGGCGCTCGCGCACCGCATCGCCCAGGGCCTCGCGAAAACCGTCGACGACTTCCTCGTCGGTGCGATCGTCGCGGGCGAGTTCTTCTGCGGTCGGGAATTCCTGGTCCCAATAGGGATAGGTCGACACCTCGCCGCGGTGGGCGACCGCATAGTGCCCGGGCGGCACGGTATAGATGCCGTCGAAGAGCGAACGCGATTGAGGCCGGAACATGTAGGCCTCTTGCTGCACGGCCTCGTAGTTCCAGCGCGCGGGAACACCCAGCGCGAGCAGCGACTTGATCTCCGACGCGAAGTAGATGCCGCCTTCGTGCACCGTGTAGAAGAGCGGCTTGATGCCGAAGCGATCGCGGATCGCGAACATCAGGCGGTTCTTGCGGTCAGCGATCACCGCCGCGAACTCACCGCGCAGATGCTTGCCGAGGTGCATGCCGTCACGGTGGTAGAGGTGAAGGGCGATCTCGCTGTCGGAATCCGTCTGGAAGACGTAGCCCTGCGACTTCAGTTCCTCGCGGATGCCGCGGTAGCCGTAGAACTCACCGTTCACGACCATCTGCACGTCACCCGACGCGTTCGACATCGGCTGCGCACCGTTGTCGAGGCCGATGATCGAAAGGCGCGTGTGCCCCAGGAACCAGCGGCCGTCGGGAGCGACCCACTTGCCACGTGAATCCGGACCGCGGTGATGGATCGCCTCGAGTGACGCATCGAGCCTCGCATCATCGACCGCGCGCTCGAGCATACCTCCCACGAAACCGCACATGGCAATATCTCCCGGGTTGAACGGATGACCTCGCTCGAGCCTATCCCTCTATGCAAGATCCGCCGGCTCTTTGATCACTTTCTTGCAGATGGTGAGGTTCGGTCGATACGACGGCCGCTCCGAAACCCTGTCGACGAGACCGTTGAGCCCTGGCCAGGCCAGAAAGCTCTTGCGGCCCGCCACGAGTTCGCAGTTGATGAGCTGATTCGCGACCGCGATGTCGGCGATCGAAAAGGTGTTGTCGACCAGGTAATCGTTCGAACCGAGTTCGACCTCGAAGTAGTCGAGGAAGCGCGGAAGCGTTTCCTTCAAGGTCTTGCGCGCGGTGTCGAGGTCGGGTTCCTGCTTCATGAACATCGGAAACGCGATCGGACGGAAAAGGCCCATCCCCATGGTGCCTGCGAAGTCGGTGTCGGCGAACTCCTCATACCAGAGCGCACGGCCGTAGGAAAACGCGTCCTTGGGATAGAGCGCGGGCTCGGGTACGGCGCGCTCGGCGAACGCACAGATCGCGGACGAATCGGGGATCACCCCCTGCGGGCCTTCCGCGCTCACGTCGCGGTCGCGCAGTGCCGGCATGCGACCGGCGGGGTTGATTTCCCTGAACCAGTCCGGAATCGGCATCGGGACGTTTTCGATTTCGAAGTCGATTCCCTTCTCGCGCAAGACGACGTCGGCCTTGCGAACGAAAGGAGAAAGAGGGGCGCCGTAGAGAACGAGATCCATGGTCCGGGGACTCCAGTACGAGGGTCTGGCAGGACCCTCTGGGTTTAGCACTCTGTCGATTCGCGCCCACTCGCGTGACGGCACGCGAACAGCGCGCCGACATTGCCCTGGAGCAACCCATGAGCCTGCTCGATCTCAGCCCCGACGAAGTCCTCACCACCACCCGCGCGGTTCGCAAGCGCCTCGACTACGACCGCAAGGTCGAACGCAAGACGATCGAAGACTGCCTGCGTATCGCCCTGCAAGCACCCAACGGCGGTAACATGAACAGCTGGCGTTGGATCGTGATCGACGACCCGGCACTGATCGCCAGGGTCGCCGACCTCTATCGCGGCGGTATGGACGACTACATCTCGACCTTCGACGAAGCGGGCTACCCGGGCGCAGGCGTGGAAGGCGCAGACCGGATCGAAACGTCGACCATGCACCTGCGCGAGAACTTCCATCGCCTCCCCGCTTTGCTGCTCCCCCTGATCCCCGGACGCACCGACGGCGACGGTGGCCCGGGGCACGTCTTCTATCAGGCGTCGCAGTGGGGTTCAGTGATCCAGGCCGTCTGGAGTTTCATGCTCGCACTACGCACGCGGGGGCTGGGCAGTGCGTGGACCACTGCCCATCTCTGGCGCGAACGCGAGCTCGCCGAGTTGCTCGGCGTCCCGCATGAGATCTACATGCAGGTCGGCCTCTTCCCCATAGCCTACACCCTTGGCACCGACTTCAAGCCTGCCCATCGCGAACCGATCGAGCAGGTCGTGGGGTGGAATGGTTTCGCACCCGGAGGCGCGGAAGGCTCGTAATGATGAAGAACAAAGAAGCCGTACAGACGCTCTTCGAAAACCTCTGGACCAACCCCGACCTGGCCCGTTCGGTCTGCACCGAAGACGTCACCTGGGTCACGACTCGCTCGATGCCGATCCCCGGCAACGAAAGCAGCGTCGAACACGTGGGCTGGGTGGCCGTCAAGAACGTCGCCGACAGCGGCAAGGACAGCGACACGGGCTACGTCCCGGAAACGCTTTCCTACGATCAGCAGCGCTACCTCGACGCCGAAGACGATCACGTCGTCTATCAATTCACCATGAAGTGCAAGACGAAGACGGGGCGCGACTACATCAACGACTATCTCTTCCTGGTGAAGCTGCGCGACGGCAAGGTCTGTCACATGCAGGAATACTGGGATTCGAAGCAGGCCTTCGACCTGCTCTTTGGATAACCGACCTTGAGCGACTTCATCTACGTGCGCGAAGGCGACGTGTTCGCGCCGACCGAGTGGACCGGAAGCCCATGGAGCGCGGGCTTCCAACACGGTGGTCCCATCAACGCCCTGTTCGCCACCGCAGCCCAGGAAGCGGCGAGTGAAGCGGGGCTTCGACCGGTCCGGCTGACCGTCGACCTGTTTCGCCCCGTACCTCAAGTGCCACTCGAACTTTCGAGACGATTCGTTCGCAAGAGCAGGCGGATCGCGGTCGTCGATGCAGCGCTCTCCCTACCCGATTCGGGCGAGACGATCAGCACCGCGAGCGCCGTGCTGCTCGCGCCGAGCGAAGGGGCGCCGCGAAGTTGGACCCACACGCCGGCCCCGCCCCTCGACCTCGCCGGTGCCGAGCCCGAGGAGTTCATGCCGAAGGCGATGCGCGACAAGTATCCACCGGGCTTCCACTGGAGTTTCGACGTCCGCATGGGCGCGGACGAACACGGAGCGGCGGCCTGGATCACGACACCGCTCGACTTCCTCGAAGGTGTACCCATGACGCCACTGCAGCGTTCGGCCGCGGTGGCGGATCTCACCTTCGGCCTTTCGGGCCATTCCCTCCTGCGACAACAGATCGTCGACGTGGATGCCTGGCGCGTGCCGATGATCAACGTGGACACGACCATCTATTGGGAGCGCCCGCCGGTTGGTGAGTGGTTCGGCTTTCGCCATGCGCTGCTGACCGACCACGAGGGGATCGGCGTCGCCGAAGTCGACCTCGCCGACGCGGAGGGGCGACTCGGCCGTTCGCTCCAGGCCATGCTCGCCAAGACGGCGCCCCAGAACGGTGAGGGCAGCTCCTCCTAGAGGTCCGCCTGCCCCCTGCTTCGCTGTGGAGCGAGCAGGCAGGGCCCGCCCGATCGACTACGTTGGTGCGCCTCGTGTCGCGCAGCCGCGGCTGTTTCAATACTGATCGAGAGTTGGAGATCCCCCATGCCCGGTCCCCTCGACGGCTTTCGCGTCATCGACATCAGTGAAGTCATCTCCGGTCCGCTCACCGCGATGGTGCTCGCCGATCAGGGCGCAGACGTGATCAAGGTCGAACCGCCGGGCCACGGCGAAGAGAGTCGACAGCTCGCGAACTACCGCGCCGGCATGGCTGCGCTCTTCGCCAACTGCAATCACGGCAAGCGCTCGATCGGCATCGACCTCAAGCACGAACAGGGCCTCGAACTCTTCTATCAGTTGGTCCGCACGGCTGACGTGGTGGTGCAGAACTGGCGACCCGGTGCAGCCGAAAGGCTCGGGGTCGGCGAGCAGGACCTGCGAGAGATCAATCCCGACATCATCTATGCCTCGATCAGCGGCTATGGCGAGTCGGGGCCCTACGCAGACCGGCGAGGCTACGACCCGATCTTTCAATCGCTCACCGGCTATGTCGCGTCGCAGGTGAACCCCGAGATCCCGATTCCCGATCTCGTACGCAACGCCGTCGTCGACAAGGCCACTTCGTATTCGCTCGCACAGGGCATCACTGCCGCGTTGCTCGCGCGCGAGCGCGGTGCCGGCGGTCAGCACGTGCGGATCGCGATGCTCGACGCCGGCCTTTCCTTCTTCTGGCCCGACGGCATGTTGCGACACTCACTCGTCGGCGACGACGTCGAGAACTTCGTCGTCCCTGGCGAGCGCTACCAGCTGATGGCGACGAAAGACGGGCAGATCATCCTGTGGATGGGCACGGCGGACCAGATGCGCGCCGGTCTTCGCGCCGTAGGACGCGACGACATTGCCGACGACCCGAAACAACGCGGTCGCTCGATGCTCGACGAAGCGCAGGAAAGCGCGCGCGCCGAGGCCATGCAAAGTGGTCTCGCAGAGTTCACCACCGAAGAGGCCTATCGACGACTCGTCGAACACGAGATCCCCGCCGCACCTGTGCTGGATCACGAACAGGTCTTCGTAGACCCGCAGATCACACACAACGAAGGCATCGTCGAAGGCGAGCACCCGGTGTACGGCCGCTATCGGCGCGCGCGTGCAGCCGTGCGCTTTTCGGGGACAGCCACCACGACCACCGCGGCACCGCCTCTCTACGGCGAACAGTCCCAAGCGATCTTGAACGAACTCGGCCTATCCCAGGAAGCGCAGCAAGCCTTGCGCGAAGCAGGCGCGGTGACCGCCTGATCCTCGAAGGCCCCCGACCACACGAACCCACAGGAGTAAAAGGTGCCGATCCGCCGAAGGAACTTCGTTCAGTCCAGCCTCGCCCTCGCCGGTGGCACAGCGATTTCGGGCTGTGCGTCGTTTCCCCTTTCGTCACGCGCCGCATCGGAACACGAGTACACGCGCTTCGACGCGATGGATCTCGCGCGGCTCATCGCGCGCGGTGAAATCTCTGCGAGTGAAGCCCTCGAATGGGCAATCGACCGGGCCGAGATGGTCGACCCCAAGCTCAACGCCATCGTGGTACGGGACTTCGATCATGCACGCGCGCGCGCGCAACGCGGCGTGCCAGACGGCCCGCTCGGCGGCGTCCCCTTCCTCTTGAAGGACCTGTGGATCTCGCTCGAAGGAACCGTCACCACGAACGGCTCGCGCTTGTTCGCCGACGCACGTGCGCAGCAATCGAACACCCTGGCCGCACGCTATGAAGCGGCTGGGCTCGTGATCTTCGGCAAGACGGCGAGCCCCGAGTTTGGCTCGAGTTCATCGACCGAATCGCTGCTTCACGGCGACACCCGAAACCCCTGGTCGCCCGAGCACAGCGCCGGGGGTTCGTCAGGCGGTTCGGCGGTGGCCGTCGCAACCGGCATCGTACCGGTCGCCCATGCAAGCGACGGCGGCGGCTCGATCCGCATCCCGGCCTCCTGCAATGGCATCTTCGGTTTGAAACCCTCTCGCGGCAGGGTCCCGACGAGCGACACCGTCTTCGACAAGAGCGCGGGCGTCGGGATCAACCACGTCGTGTCGCGCAGCGTGCGCGACAGTGCGTTACTCCTCGACCTGACGTCGACGCCGCTACTGGGCGACCCCTATATCGCTCCGCCGCCACCGAGGCCCTACCTCGAGGAAGTCGGGCGCGACCCTGGACATCTGCGCATTGGACTCCAACGCGAGGCCGCTCTCCCGGTCGAGACCCACGCCGACTGCGTTCGGGCCGCCGAAGACGTAGCGAAACGCTGCGAGGCGCTCGGCCACGAGATCGTCGAAATCGCCCCGCCGCCGATACCGGGCGAGAGCCTCTGGCGTGCGTTCGAGGTCTTGCGGGGCGCGGGGATCGCCATCGCAGTGCACAGGCGTGAAGAGGAACTCGGACGCAAGGCCACCCCCGACGATCTCGAACCTCAGAATTGGGGCGCCTACCAGCAGTCGAACGAGTACAGCGCGATCGACTTCGAAGTCGAACGCCAGAACCTCTACACCCTCGCTCGCAAGATCGTCGCCCACCAGCAGCACGTCGACATGGTGCTGTCGCCCACACTGGCTGCGCCGCCGCCGAAGATCGGCGTGCTCAACCCGAACACCTCGAGCGAGAGCTTCGCCAACGCCGCCACGTCGATGGCGGGCTACACGATCGCCTACAACGTGAGCGGCCAGCCGGCGATGAACGTTCCGCTCGTCTGGAACGACGCAGGAATGCCGATCGGCACGATGTTCGTCGGACGCCCTGGCGACGAAGGCACGTTGTTCCGCCTCGCTCGTCAGTTGGAGATCGCGCATCCATGGTCGCAACGGCGACCGCCGGGATTCGCGTAGTTCCCCCGTCTCGGGCTCGCCGGAACGCATTGCTCTTCGCTCCGCCACCTGTCATCTTCGTGTCCATCCAAACCAGGGGAAGGAGCGACCCGCGGTGCAAGACGCGTTCATCGACCCGGCGTTGAGCCTCGGCCTTCGCATCTTCCTGCTGGGCCTGTTCGCGCGGTCGGTCTACGGCAAGCTCCGCGACCCGGTGTCGTTTCGCGCGACGGTTTCGGACTACGAGCTCGTTGCGGCAAGCTGGGTCACCCCGGTTTCGGGGGCGCTGATCGCCGCCGAAAGCGTCATGTTGGTCACCCTGCTGCCTTCCGCATCCCATGTCTGGGCCGCGCGCGCGTGCGCCGTGTTGTTGTTGCTCTACAGCGGCGCCATTGCGTGGAACCTCGCTCGCGGTCGCCGCGAAATCGACTGCGGTTGCGCGGGGCCGCTTGCGCAGAGCGGTCTGCACGAGTGGCTCGTGGTTCGCAACGGCTTCTACTTCGTCTTTGCCGTGACCGCCTCGCTGCCCGTTGCGGCGCGGCCGCTCGGTCTGCTCGACGGGTTCACCGTGCTGCTCGCAGCGAGCACCCTGCTCACCCTCGCGGTCGCGATCGACGGCCTCGCAACCGGCGCCGCACGCACGCGGCTGGGTGAGGCCGACCGATGAACGAAGCGCTGCTGATCTCGAACATCGTGCTCTGGGTCGTGGTTGCCGTGATGGGTTTCGTGATCCTCGCACTGGTTCGACAAGTGGGCGTACTGGTCGAGCGCGTCGCACCCGCCGGTGCGCTGGCCGTGCAGGAAGGCGCGAAGGTCGGCGAAGCCGCTCCCAGGCTCACCGTCGACACACTCGGAGGCAAGCGGATCGAAATCGCGGCCGCGCGCAGCGACGAACGCGCGACGCTGCTCTTCTTCCTTTCACCCGATTGCCCGGTCTGCGACTCGATCCTGCCGGCGCTGCAGTCGCTGGCACGACACGAAGCCGAGCGACTGGATGTCGTCCTCGCCAGCGATGGGGCACGCGGCGACCACGAAGCGTTCGTCCAGCAGAAGGGTCTCGAGGCGCTGCCTTACGTCCTCTCGACTGAACTCGGGATCGCATACGGCGTGAGCAAGCTGCCCTTCGCCGCACTGATCGATCACGAAGGCACCCTCCGTGCCCGTGGACTGGTGAACAGCCGCGAACATCTCGAAAGCCTGCTCGAAGCCATGGCGCTCGGCGTCGGTTCGATCCAGGAGTGGGCGGAGCGCGAAACACGCATCCAACTTCGAACCGACCACTGAATCGCAGGGCGAGTTCCTGGGAGGGAAGGAAACCATGTCGACAAGACCCGGCCGCACGATGTGCATGAGCCTTGCTCTGGCTGTTGCGTGCACCTCCGCGTTTCCCCTGCTCGCAAGAGCGGAACTCGCCGCGGAAGAACTCGGCCGCTCCCTTTCGGTGGGGCCGCCCGGCGACCACTGGAGCTACTACCTCGACTTCGAGCTCGGCACCTTCAACGGGCGCTACGTGTTGATGGACGCCGACACGACGGACTACCTCGCCCACGTGTCCGCGGGGCAGATGCCCACCCTCGACATCGCACCGGACGGCAAGGAGATCTACGTCACGAGCACTTCATACGAGTACCTCGTCGACGGCGATCGTCACGACTTCGTCACCATCTTCGACACCACCGACTATGCGAGCCAGGGCCGCATCGAACTTCCTTCGGGCAAGCGCGCACTGATGGCCTCGCTCCGGCGCTCGACCCTGCTGCGCGATTCGCGCTTCCTCGTCGTCTACAACTACACCCCCGCAACTTCGCTGTCGGTCGTCGACCTCGAGCGCAGGGAGCACGTGATGGATGTCGACACGCCGGGCTGCCATCTGGTCTACCCCACCGGCGAGCGCGGCGTGTCGATGCTCTGTGGCGACGGCAGTCTTCAGACCTATCACTTCGGCGAAGCCGGCAAGCTGCGCGCGCAGGAACGCAGCAAACCGTTCTTCGATCCCCAGGTCGATCACCTGAAGACGAACGCGGCCGCGATCGGGGACACCTGGTACTTCGTCAGCTATTCGGGCGACGTCTATCCCGTCGACCTTTCGGGCGAATCACCCCGCTTCGAATCGCCCTGGGCGCTGGTCGATCACGACAAGAAGCCCGCCAACATCATCCAGGCGCTGTTCACGATGGGAAAGGCGGGGCCGTGGCTGCCCGGCGGCATGCAGCTCGCCGCGACCCACGAAGCGCGCGGCGAGCTCTACGTGATCATGCACCCGATCTTCTGGAGCGAGAGCAAGGGCGATCACGACTTTCCGGGACCGGAAGTCTGGGTCTATGACATTCGAAGCAAAGAACGGGTGCGGCGCATCAAGAGTCGCGGCGTCGTGATGTCGATCAACGTCACGCCCGACGACGCGCCCGTGCTCACAGCCTTCGGGGCCGACATCAAGACCGAAGCCACCCGGCTCGAAGTCTACGACGCGATCAGCGGCAAGTTCCTGCGAGAAATGGTCGAGTACGGACAAGCCGCGCTCGAATTCGAACCCGTCGCGCAACCGGGTAACGCGCTCAGCCTCGTTGACGCAACCAAGGAGAACGCGCAATGAACCCGTTCGATCGGATCAGTGACCAGGTCGTTCGCGCGTTCGCCCAGCGCACTTCCCGCCGAGGCATCCTGGCGCGCGCGGGCACGATGTTGGTGGGCGCGGCCAGTGTTCCGTTGCTTCCCGTTGCCCGTGCGGCAGCGCAGGTCCCCGACGGCAAGGGCGTCCCGCCGACGACCTCCGACAACCCCGAGGAAGACCCCGGCAATCCGCGCAGCTGCGACTACTGGCGCTACTGCGGCATCGACGGGTTCTTGTGCGCCTGCTGTGGCGGCTCCGCGAACGCCTGCCCGCCCGGCAGCCTGATGTCACCCGTCACCTGGGTCGGCACCTGCGAGAACCCCGCCGACGGCAAGCACTACGTGATCTCGTACAACGACTGCTGTGGCAAGCAGGGCTGCAAGCGGTGCTTCTGCAATCGCAACGAACGCGAAGCACCCGAGTACTGGCCGCAAAAGAACAACGAGATCCACTGGTGCCTGGGCACGCCCAACACATCGTATGTGTGCTCGGTCGCCGTGGTCATCGGAACCGCTCTCGAAGAAGACGCGGTGGTGAGCGACCCCTGATGCGCACCGCCCTGCCCTCTCTCTTGTTGCTCAACTTCTTGTTCGCGACGGTTGCGTACGGCGACGACAGCCAGGGAGACCCGCGCCTCGACTACATGCTGCAGTGCCAGGGATGTCACGGCGCAGACGGCGGTGAGCGCCCGAGCGCTGGGGTCCCGACCCTCGTCGACCTGGTGCCGCGCTTTCTCGGCAGCGACGAGGGGCGCGAATTCGTGCTGCGCGTCCCCGGGGTCTCCCAGGCGCCGCTGTCCAACGAAGCCCTGGCCTCGCTGATGAACTGGCTGCTCGAGACCTACCGCAGCAGCGAAGCCGCGCCGCAGTTCACGCGTTACCGCGCGAGCGAAGTCGCCCGTGCGCGTGAACTCGGCCCGTTCGATGTCACCGCGACGCGAGCCCGCCTGCTCGCGGATGAGCGCTGAACAGAGCGGCATCCAGGTCCAGCTCTGCGGCGTCTCCGATCGGCACCACGTTCGTCACGAGGGGCGCGATGTCTTCTTCCGGCAGGAGGAAACGCCAGAACACCATGCCGAAGGGTCGGCCCTCGGTGTCGATCCAGTTCGGCACACCGGGATCGCGATCGGCGATCACGATCTTGAAACTCCCGTCGCGTTCGAGCCTGGTCTGTTTGCGATTGAGGGACGTTCGTCGGTTGGCGTAGTCGAGTGTCTGCAGATAGCGGTTCCAGAGAACCACGCTCGCGAAGCGACACTTCGGGAAGCGTCCGCGCACGACCAGGGCTTCACCCGGCTTGACCACGAAAGGCGCCATCGAATAGACATTGTCGACGGCGGCATAGCCCGTGTCGGTGTTGTCGTGACTCTGGCGACTGGGCTGCGGGAACTGATTCGGAACGCGCGACACGTACTTCGGCATCGTGCCGCCACCGAACGGTTGGATCGTCGTTTCGAGAAAGCGCCCCACCCGGCCGAGCGCCGCAGCCAACTCCGCATCGCCCGCCCGCTTCGGCGGCGGGAGCGCCTTCAGCGGCTCGATCACGAGGGGGATGTGGTGCATCCGGTCGGCCGCAACACCCACTTCGCGTTCGTAGTAGTGGCGCGTACTGATGCTGCCCGCGTCGGGGGCGAGTTCGAGCCAGTTGCCGGGCTGCTTCTTCGCGCTGACGATGATCTCGAAGTTGCCGTCCGCGTCCGTTTCGAATTGGGTGTCGTTGAGGGTTGCACCGACGCCCGTGGACATGCCGCCCTCGGCCGTTCCGCGTTCGACCGTGAATGATGTGTAGGTCGCGTCGGCAAGGTTCCCGCGAATCCGATAGCTGTGTTCGGCGTCGACCCAGGCGTGGTGGTAGATCGCGTCGGGATTGTCGCCGAGAAGCTTCTTTTCGGGCGTGACGAATCGTTTGAAGTTGGGTCGCGCGCGGTCGCCTTCGAGGAAGATCTCGAGGGCGTGCTGTAACGCGTGCATCACGCTGCGCCGGGCATCGGCGAGGTCGCCCGGCGTCGAAATCCGCCAGACCGGATCGGCGAAGCCCGCGTCGATTCTTGCCAACACGGCGCGCAGGTCGGCGAGCGCCTGTTCGGACGCCTCTGTGCCGGCCAGGGAGGACGCGCCGTGTGCGTCGGCTGAGGCCGTCCCCGCAAGCAGGCCGGTCGTGAGCCCCGATGAAACAAGCGCTCCGAGCCCCGCTCCTGCGAAGCCCGTCTTCATGAAGTCCCGCCGGTCGATCGTCATCCCCGCACCCCTTCCGCATTGGCGATTCATCGCGTTCGCGAAGGCGCGCGTGTCACGCTTCACGATCGAAGAGCGATTGAACCGCATTCGGGGTCGCCGGAACACCCGCCGTTTCGCGAACGCCAGCGCGCAGCGGAGCGCCAGGCGGGGCACGGAGCGCGCCGACACGCGCGTGACATCACGGCGAGAGCGGTGGCGAGTTGAAACGGCTCAGGGTTCCCATCCAGGGTCAGTACGCCGGCCGACCCGCTCGGGAGCGAATCGATCCGGAACTTTTCGACCGCATCGCCACCATCCGGGTCCGTTCCACCAAGGCTGATCGCCACCGCGCCATCTTCATCGACACTGATCGAGAGCGGATCCGCGACCGGCGGCTCGTTCAAGCTGCCGCCACTGACAACGGTGATCTCGTCTTCGTCGGGTTCGCGCTCGTAGACGCGGACATCGCGAATGCGTCCGTCGAAGTTCTGGATGTCTTCGAAGGGTGACGTGATCGCCCCGATATAGACGTGCTGCGGCGTGCCCGTAATGCCCGTGACATCCGCGTAGGTCGCCTCGAATTCGCCATCGACGTAGATGCGCCAGTTCGCGCCGTCATAGACACCCGCAACGTGGGCCCATTCGCCAACCGCCAGCGTCGAAGGCGTCTCCGCTCCGTGGAACGAACCGTCGTAGCGGTGGAAGCTCACATTGCCCGGACCCGTGGTGACCTTCATGGTCCACTGGCTTTCGCCACCGTTGTATCCGGCGCTGATGATCGACTGATTCGACCCGAGCGCATTCAGTTCGCCGAAGCCGACTGGTCGGATGCCGTGCAGCAAGTCATCGAACGAACCGGCATCGACCCGGGCCTGCTCGATCTCGAGATCACCGAAACCGCACTCCTGCAAGAAGGAGCCACCACCGTCGAAACCTTCCGACGCTTGGCCAACCTGGGTGTTGGGCTGGTGGTCGATGATTTCGGTACGGGCTTCTCCTCGATCTCGTACCTGCACCGCTATCCCGTCGACCGCATCAAGATCGACCGCAGCTTCGTCTCGGACATCGGTCGGGGCGGCCAGGGTGCTGGCATCAGCAATGCGATCATCGCGATGGCGGACAGTCTCGGGCTTGGCGTCGTGGCCGAAGGCGTCGAGACCGAGGACGAGGCTCGACAGCTCGTCGAGCGTGGCTGCCGCGAGATCCAGGGGTTCCTGATCAGCCAGGCGGTCACCGCAGAAGAATTCGTTCGCTTCCTCGAAGTCGACGAAAAAGCCGACGAAGAAGTCAGCTAGCCGCGCGAAGCCGGCTGACTTTCTGGCCCCTCGCCCCGCATGATTCCGAGCGGCGCACCGGCTCGAATTCGTCTACCCATTCCGCTCCGGCCCACCCCGCGTCCACCTGCTCGTCGGCAGGGGATGCGTTCGGGACGACGAGCCCGAGAGAAAAGGATGCGAGCAAGTGACCGACGATATTCGCAACTGGATCGAAACCTCACCGTACAGCCGCTTTCTCGGCGTGAAGGTCGAAGCACTCGACCCCGCCGGCGCACGCCTCGTCATGCCCTACCAGGACGAGAATTCGAATCCCGGCCAGGTGCTCCACGGCGGTTGCGCGGCTTCACTCGGCGCCATCGCGGGCCAGGCGATCGCGCGCGCCAACCTCGGCGACGAGGGCGCTCCCTATCACAACGCCCAACTCCAGGTGAACTACCTGGCCGCCGCGAAGGCCGAAGAAGTCGTCATCGATGCGAAGTTGCTCCGCAAAGGGCGCGAACTCTGCTTCGTAGAAGTCGACATCGCGACCCGCGAAGGCAAGGCGATCGCCAAGGTGACGAGCACCGTACGCGGCCGGATGGGAAAGCCCGAGCACGCCAGCTACACGAGCGCGGGTGACGACGGGCAGTCGGACCCCGGCAGCATGGGCCCTCACATCGGGCAGATCCCCTTCATCGGCAATCGCGGGATTTCCGTGGAACACATGACGGGTGGAACGTCACGCCTCACCATGCCACCGATCGAAGGCAACCTCGACGAAGCGGGGCACATGCACGAAGGCGCGGTGCTCGCATTGCTAGACACCGCCGGGGCCATGGCGTCGTGGGCGAAGAGCGGCGTGGGCCCCTTCAAGGCGTCCACCGCGTCGATGCAGATCCAGAACCTCGCCCCGGCTCCGGCAACGGACCTCGTGGCGTACGGCCGCAACATCGACAACGATGACGAGATCTACTGGACCGACGTCGAGGTGGCGAGCGCGAGCGACGGCCGCGTCTACGCCCGCGGTTGTGTGCTGTACCGGATCGTGAAATAGTCGATCCCCATTCATTTCCACCCATACAAGAGGAGCCCCCATGCCCATCAACCCCGATGCAGTCGGAATGCGCGGTGAACCCCAGCGGAAGAGCTGGACGTCGAAGGATGCGTTGCTCTATGCGATCGGTGTCGGCGCGGGCTGCGACGAATTGGCCTTCACGACCGAGAACACGGCCGACACGCCGCAGCGCGTACTCCCGACGATGGCCGTGGTGCTCGGCGGCGGCGGCGTTCCCTTCGACAAGGTCGGCAGTTTCAATCCCGCTTTGATGTTGCACGGCGCACAGAAGATCGAGTTGTTCGACGAGATCCCGCCCGACGGCGAAATCGAGAGCAGCGGCGAAGTCGGCGGGATCTGGGACAAGGGCTCGGGCGCGTCGGTGGACCTCGTGTCCGAAGCCGTGAACCTCGCGACGGGCAAGCCGCTGTTCAAGGTGACGATGACGGCATTCCTGCGCGGCGAAGGCGGCTTTGGTGGAAGTCGTGGGCCGGCCAGCGACTTCAAGCTGCCCGGTCGCGACCCCGACCACGTCGTCCGCTACCAGACCCGCATCGACCAGGCGCTCACCTACCGCCTGTCGGGCGATCGCAACCCGCTCCATTCGGACCCGTCGTTCGCCAAGATGGGCGGCTTCGACCGGCCGATCCTTCACGGGCTCTGCACCTACGGCTTCACCGGTCGCGCGCTACTCCACACCTTGTGCGGCTCGGACCCTGCGCGCTTCAAGTCGATGGGCGGCCGCTTTTCGAAGCCGGTGATGCCGGGTGACGAACTCGCGATCTCGATGTGGGCAGAAGGCGATCGCGTCCTGTTCCAGACGAAGAACCAGGACGACGTCGTCGTGTTCGATCAGGGCATCTTCACCCACAGCTGATTGCAGCGTCCTGCACACGCCGGACGGATCGGAGGTTCACCATGGCATCCCCTCGTCGCACCCGGCCCCCCTCGGCGGCCGGTGCAGCGTTGTTGTTGGCAGCATTGTTGGCAGCGCTGTTCGCTGCGTCCCAGGTACAAGCGGCCGAGAAGCAGCTGTTCTGGGGCGACACCCATCTCCACACGAACAACTCGTTCGACGCCTACTTGAACCGCAACATGACGGCTTCGCCCGACGTCGCGTATCGCTATGCCAAGGGCTACCCGGTCATTCACCCCTTCCATCGCGCGCGCGTGCAGATCGACACACCGCTCGACTTTCTCGTGATCGCCGATCACGCCGAGTATCTGGGCGTGATTCGCACGATCAACGAAACGGGGATTCCCAAAGAGGACCTCGGCATCTTCGACTGGTTGAAGGCGCACTACATCGACTACTGGATCAGCGATGTGATGGACAGCGACAAGGGCCGCGAGGCCTTTGCCTCGCTGCTGCCAAAGCAGGCTTCGGTGGAAGAAGCGGCGGCCACTCAGCTCGAACCCGCAATCCCCGCTTCGTTCGAGATCTCGAAACGCGTCTGGGCGGAAGCGATCGAAACGGCCGACCGCCACAACGACCCCGGCCGCTTCACGACGCTGATCGGTTGGGAATGGAGTTCGATCCCCGGCGGCGCGAACCTGCACCGCGTGGTGTTCACGAGCGCAGGGGCGGACGTGGCGTCGACGTTCTTCCCGCACAGTTCGGCGGACAGTCAGTACCCGGAAGACCTGTGGGCCTGGCTCGACGAGACCACGGACGAAACGGGCGCCCAGTTCGTCGCGATCCCGCACAACTCGAACATCTCCAAGGGGTACATGTTCCAGGACAAGACCCTGCGCGGAGAACCCTTCACGAAAGAAAAGGCCGAACAGCGGCTGCGCTGGGAACCGGTGGTCGAGGTCACGCAGATCAAGGGCGATTCGGAAACCCATCCGAGCGTTTCACCGGACGATCCGTTCGCCGACTTCGAAACCTATCCCCACTACATCCAGAACGACCCGCCGCCCTACGACCCGCAGCCCGGTGACTACATCCGCTCGGCGTTGCGGCTCGGTCTGGCGATCGAAGAACGCATCGGCTTCAACCCCTATCGCTTCGGCTTGATCGGTTCGACCGATGCGCACACCGGTGTGCCTTCTGCCGAAGAGCCCAACTTCTGGGGCAAACTCGCGCGTGACTCGGTCCCCGAGAACAAGCAGATCGCGGGCATCAACAAGCGAGGGGCCAACGGTTGGTCGATGTCGGCGTCCGGGCTGGCGGCCGTGTGGGCCGAAGAGAATACGCGCGAAGAGATCCTCGAAGCGTTTCGTCGGCGTGAGGTCTACGCGACGACGGGGCCGCGGATCGCGGTTCGGGTCTTTGGAGGATGGAAGCTCGCGGCGGATGGCGACCAGGCCGCACCCTCCTCCGCCGACAACGGCGGTGTCGTCCCGATGGGCGGCGAACTCAGCGCCGCACCCCAGGGAGCAAACCCGCAGTTCATGGTCGAGGTCGCCAAGGACCCCAAGGGCGCAAACCTCGATCGCGTGCAGGTGGTCAAGGGCTGGATCGACGATCAGGGCGTGACACACGAACGCGTCTACGATGTCGCGGCCGCCGAGGGGCGTGAGCGAGATGCGAACGGTTCGTTCGTCGCGGTCGGCAACACCGTCGACCCCGAAACAGGCGACTACACGAACACGATCGGCAGCACCCAGCTCAGCACTCTGTTCCGCGACCCGGAATTCGACCCGGCGCAAGCCGCCTTCTATTACGTGCGTGTGCTCGAGATCCCGACGCCGCGGCATTCGGTCTTCGATGCGCTTGCGCTCATGCAGGACGCGACCAGGATCCAGGGCCCGTGGTGGATCCAGGAACGCGCCTACACCTCGCCGATCTGGTACCGGCCGGACCTCTAGATCGGCTGACTCGCAAGTCGCTTCAACGCCCCGGCCGCCGCGCGGTCGGGGGTGAGGCGGTGGACCCAATCATCGGTTCGGGCCAGGTCCGACCCCCGCCAGTTGGAGGGCACGTCGAGTTCTTCGCGCAGGACTTCGGGGCTCATCAGGGGGGCGTCTCCGTTCACGGGGCGAGCAGTGCGCTAGGCGCAGCAGGCGCCCTCTTTGGCCTCGGGTTCGGAGTCGGCGCAGCAGGCGTCGGTCTCGAACTGGGGTTCGGCACCGAAGGTCTCGGAGTCGGCGAGCACCTTGTACCACTCCCACCGCATGCCGTCGGGTTCGTGCACCCAGACCTTGTTCGCCTTCGCGTAGCAGCAGGTGGTTTCGTCTTCGATGAGGGTGTCCATCTCGGCGGCGCGGAGACGCTCGATCGCCGTGCCGACCTGCTCGTCTTCGAAGACCTCGACGCCGAGATGGTTCAGCCGTTCTTCGGCTTCTGGCACTTCGAACAAGACGAGCTTGAGCGGCGGCTCTTCGATGGCGAAGTTCGCGTAGCCCGGCTTTCGCTTGTTGACTTCGGCGCCGAACATCTTCGAATAGAATTCGACGGCGCGGTCGAGGTTCTTCACATTGAGGGCGAGTTGCAGTCTCATGGGGTTCTCCTTGGGATCTGGGGTCGACTAGCTGGAACAGACATCCGTCGCGCAGTCCCCCTGCCCGGCGCAGCAGTTTTCGGTGAGAAAGGCGAGCAGTCCGGTCATCGTTTCGAAGTGGGGCGCGTAGATCAGGGTCCGGCCCTCGCGCTCACAGTCGATGGCGCCGCAGGCCTTGAGTTCCTTCAGGTGGAAGGAAAGCGTCGCGGCCGGCACGCCGAGGGCATCCGCGATGGCCCCAGCGCTCATCCCTCCCTCCCCCGCCTGGACGAGCAGGCGAAAGACGTCGAGACGGGTTTCCTGGGCGAGTGCAGCGAGAACGGAGATGGCTGTTTGCTTTTCCATATTTCCATTATCGTCGAAATATCGAATGAATCAACCCCTTTTTTCGAACCCGGACGTTTTTCTTGGCTCCCGGCGCTCTCTCCGGGCGCTGAGGCGGCGTTAGCATCCGCAGCCACCCACTTCTCCCGACCGGAGTTCCCATGACCGAGATCCACGGAACCTGCGCTCCCGGCTTCGAGCCGGTGCGCGACGCGTTCGCGAAGAACTTCGCCGAAGAACTCGAAGCCGGAGCCAGCGTCGCGATCACGAAGGACGGCGAAACCGTCGTCGACCTGTGGGCCGGCCAGGCGGATCCGAACGGACGCCCCTGGGCAGAGGACACGATCGTCAACGTCTACTCGACGACGAAGACCATGGCCGCCATGAGCGTGTTGCTGCTCGCCGATCGCGGCGAAGTCGACCTGCACGCACCGGTTTCGAAGTACTGGCCCGAGTTCGCGCAGAACGGCAAAGCCGACATCCGTGTTTCCCACGTGATGAGTCACAGCGCCGGGCTTTCCGGCTTCGACGAACCGACGCCGGCGGATCTCTACGACTGGGACGACCTCGTCGACCGGCTGGCGCGACAGGCGCCGTGGTGGGAACCGGGAACCCGGTCGGGTTACCACGCAGTGACCCAGGGCTTCTTGCAGGGCGAGATCGTGCGCCGTGTTGCGGGCAAGAGCATCGGCACCTTCTTCCGCGAAGAGATCGCCGAACCGCTCGACGCCGACTTCCACATCGGTCTCGACCCGAAGCACGACGATCGTGTGGCCGAACTCGTGCCGCCAACCGCTCAACTCGGTGACGGCGCACTCGACCAGAGATCCGTGCTCGCCAGGACGTTTCGGGGGCCGAAGATCGACGGCACCGAACCGCGCACGCGCGCGTGGCGCGCCGCAGAGATTCCCGCGGCCGGGGGCATCGGCAATGCGCGTGCAGTCGCGCGCATCCACTCCGCGATGGCCTGCGGTGGAGAGGTCGACGGCGTGCGCTTGATGAGCGAAGCCGGTGTGCTGCGCGCCATCGAAGAGCAGATCCGGGGCAAGGATCTCGTGATGGGGATCGACTTCGTCTACGGCATGGGGTTCGGGATCAGCGATCCCTCCTACCCCATCAGCCCGAGCAAGCGAGCCTGCTTCTGGGGCGGTTGGGGAGGCTCGCTCGCGGTGATCGACTTCGACCAGCGGGTTTCGATCGCCTACGCGATGAACCGCATGGAAGCGGACTTGATGGGCGACCCGCGCGGCGTGCGGATCGTTCGCGCGGCGTATGAGTCACTCGCGCAGTAACGCGCGTCCCGTCACCACCGCTACCGGCGCAGTGCTGCCGCGACCAGGGGTAGCCTGTCGTTGCCGAAGTACATGTCGTCGCCGTCGACGAACATCGTTGGCGAACCGAAGCCACCACGCTCGATGAGTTCTTCGGTGTTGGCGCGCAGCCAATCCTTGGTGGTCTGCTGCGAGATGTGTTCGAACCATGCGCCGGCGTCGAGCCCCACGCTCTCGACGACGTTTCGCATCACGTCGTCCTGCGAGATGTCGAGCAACCGCCCCCAGTACGCCTCGAAGACGGCGCGTGCATACGCGGGCAGCTTCCCCTGCTCTTCGGCGAACGAACAACCGCGCATCGCCTTCACGCTATTCACGGGAAACACGGGCGGGCTCCCGATTTCGATGCCGCAGTAGCGCGCCCAGTCCGCCAGGTCCTTGGCGTAGTGGCGCAGCTTGCGCGGGTCGACCGCTTCGGCTCCCTCGCGCTCGGCAGCGGCGGTCACGAGTACGCCGCAACCCGAGCTTCCGCGGCTTCGACTACTTCTACGTGCAGGGCAAAGCCTGACGCGCTTCGTTCACCGCTTTCACGAGCAAGCGGACGCCCGCTGGATCATCGAGGCCCTGCATCACCCTCCCTACTCGGCCGGTGCCCACGATTCCCACATGCGCACGCGCGATGCCTTCGTCGGCCTGTTCGAACAGCACTGCGTCGACCTGGTTCTCGCGGGCCACGACCACGACCATCAACGACCCAGAGTGATCAACGGGATCGTCTACGTCGTTTCCGGCGGAGGCGGCACCTCGCTTCGAGCGACCGGCGAAGAAGACTTCACCGAGTTCTCGCAGAGCGTGTTTCATTATCTCGAACTCGAAGTCGACGAGTAGAAGCTGGTCGGGCGCACAGTCGCAGCCGAAGGCGAGATCGACGACTTTTCGATCTGCCACCTCGCCCCCTGAAGCAACACACCGCGCCTGAGTTGCTCTAGCATCACCCGAACAGGAGCATTCGATGGCGGCTGGATTCACCGTATATGGCGTCAAGGTGTCGTACTTCTGCGGCAAGTTGGAGACGTATCTCCACCAGAAGGGGCTTGCCTACGAACACCTCCCCCTGCACCCGAACATCCGGAAGGTCGTCGCAGAGGTGGGGACCTCGCAGGTGCCGGCACTCGTATTTCCGGACGGGCGTTGGGCGACCGACACGACACCGATCATCGAAACCATCGAGTCCATCCATCCGCAGCCGACGATCCTTCCGAGCGATCCCGCGGTGGCGTTTGTCGCCTGGCTCATCGAGGACTACGCCGACGAATACCTCTGGCGCTCGGCGATGCACTACCGCTGGAGCTACGAGCACGACCGCGCGCTGCTCTCACGAAAGATCGTCGACGAGATCGCCACGCATGTTCGGGCACCGCGTTTCCTGAAGCTCCACCGCGTGAAGAAGCGACAGTTCGGCGGGTTCGTGAAGAACGATGGGGTAACGAACGAAACGCGCGAGCACGTCGAGCAGGGTTACTTCCGCGCCCTCGACGCGATGGTCGGCGTGCTTCGCAAACGCCCCTACCTCCTGGGCGATTTTTCGAGCATCGCGGACATCGGAATGATGGGCCCGATGTTCCGCCACTTCGGCCAGGACCCGACGCCTGAAGAGATCATGCGCGAGCGTGCGCCGGAGGTGTACGAGTGGGTGGCGCGCATGTGGAACACACGCGATGCGGATCGCGAGCCGGTCTTTCCCACCAGCTTCCCCGCAGACCTCGAGCCGTTGATGCGGGAAGTGTGCGAAACCCATCTCGTGCAACTGCGGGAGAATGCGGCCGCGTACACCCGTGACGTCGAGCACTTCGACGCGGAGATCCAGGGGTGCCCGTATCGGGCACTGCCGGTTTCGCGATACCGCGTCTGGTGTCTCGAACGACTGCGTGAACGATTCGCCGCCCTCAGCACGGACGACGCAGCGCGCGTCCGAAAGGAGCTGCCCTACGAAGGCGCGACGCTGCTCTGGGACGACACCGCGTTCTCGCCCTCTCAGTACGACACCGAACGCAAGGCACCCTTCAACCGCGCAATCAATGTCTATGGCAAAGGCGTTCCCGGAAGCTAACTCACGATGCAGGACTCGGCCGCGATCTTGCCCTCGAGCTTCCACACGCCGGTTTGTTGGGCGCATCGACCACGAGGCCCCGCACTCACCCCCGTAGATCGGGCAGTTGATAACCCTCACCATCGAGGTGCGCGCGGATCGTCTTCTTGTCGATCTTGCCCGTCGAGGTCAGCGGGATCTCGTCGCGGAAGAGGATCTCGTCGGGAAGCTGCCACTTCGCAAAGCGCGACTCGCAGTGCTTCAGGATTTCATCGGGCGTCGGATCCTGCCCCGCGGCCTTGATCACCAACGCGATCGGCCGCTCATCCCACTTCGGATGAGGCGCAGCCACCACCGCCGCCTGTGCGATGCCATCGAGTGCACAGATGTGGTTTTCGAGATCGATCGAGCTGATCCACTCGCCACCGCTCTTGATCAGGTCCTTCGAACGGTCGGTGAGGATCAAGTACTCCTCGGGATCGATCATCCCGACATCGCCCGTGATCAGCCATTCGTCGTGGAACTTGTCGGGCTGCGGGTCGTTGTAGTACTCCGAACAGATCCACGGCCCGCGAATGCACACCTCGCCGACGCTCTTGCCGTCGTGGGGCAGTGCGTTCCATTCCTCGTCGAAGATCTCGATGTCGAGCCCCGGAATCGCGAGCCCGGCTTTGCATTGGTTGGCCGCGCGTTCTTCGTCGAGGGCGGTGAGGTGGGAACGCTTGGCGACACGGCGCGAAACCGTCGCCAGCGGGTTCGTTTCCGTCATGCCCCAGCCCTGGATCATTTCGCAGTCGAGGTTGTCCCAGAACCATTGGATGAGCGACGGCGGGGGCGCCGAGCCACCGCAGGTCACGCGATTGAGCTTGGAAAGATCCCAACGCTTCGGTTCGGCGGTGATCGCGCCGACCGCGCCCTGCCAGATCGTCGGCACACCGGCCGAGATCGTGACGCCCTCTTCCGCCATCGCATCGAGCAACGCTTCGGGGGTCATGTACTTGTGGGGCAGAACCTGCTTGGCACCCACCATCAGTGAAGTGAAAGGCATGCCCCAGCTCATCGCGTGGAACATGGGAACCACTTCCTGCGCACAGTCCGCCGCCGAAAGCGCCAGTGCATCGGTCATCGCCTGCGCAATCGTATGCAGATAGGTGCTGCGGTGCGTGTACATCACACCCTTCGGCTTGCCCGTCGTACCGCTCGTGTAACACAGGCCCATGGGCGCGTTTTCGTCGAGTTCGGGCCATTCGTAGTCGGTGGGATGCCCCGAGATGAACTCGTCGTAGTCGACGGCGCCTGGCAGTGATGTCGACCAGTCCCCCGCACCCGGTTCACGACAGACCACGACGCGCTTCACCGTCGGGATCTTCCCGACGAGGGGTTCGAGCAGCGGCAGCACGTCCTGGTCCGCGATGATGATCGCGTCCTCGGCGTGGTTCACGATGTACTCGAGCTCGCCCGGCGAGAGCCGAAGGTTGAGCGTGTGGAGCACCGCACCCATCGAAGGAACGCCCTGATACATCTCGAGGTGGTAGTGGTTGTTCCAGGCGAAGCTCGCGACGCGATCACCCGGGTTCACGCCTTCGGCCGCGAGCGCGTGGGCGAGTTGGCAGGCCCGCGCGCGGGTCTGCGCGAGGCTCTGCTTGTGCGAACCGTCGGCGCCGGTCGTCACGACTTCGACGTCTGGGGAAACCCTGGCACCGCGGTCGGTCAGACGGTGAAGCAGAAGGGGGGTACGTTGCATGGTCATGATTCGGAGCCCTCTTGAGCTGGTACGATTGATGACGATCAGTTCTGTTTCGTTGCGTCGCGGTCTTGCTCATCCGCTGCGGGCCTCGCGACCTCGGCGGAGCGGATCCTGGCGGTGAGCGGCCCTCGATTCTAACCAACCGGACGCGAGTCGCGCGCCTTCCCGAACCACCGTCGAGCTGGCAAATTCGCGTCGACGCGGCGCGTCGGCCGGCGTAGATTTCGCCTTCCGCGCCAATCGAAAGGAACCCCATGAGCGAATCTGCCCAGGCCAACCCCGCTGCCTCCCTGAACCAGTCCACTGCGGATCCCGCGTCGATCCCCCTCGATAGGATCGACGTGACGGACAGCGAGCTCTGGGTGACCGACACCCACTGGCCGTATTTCGAGCGGCTTCGCAACGAAGACCCCGTGCACTACTGCGCCGAGAGTGAGTTCGGACCGTATTGGTCGGTCACGAAGTACGACGACATCGTCTACGTGGAGAAGAACCCCGAGATCTTCTCGTCCATGCCCGCCATCACGGTCGCCGACCCGAACCCCGAATCGGAGGTCCAGAATGCGGGCTTCATCTCGATGGACGGCCCCCGCCACACGGCGCACCGCAAAGTCGTTCAACCCGTTTCGTCCCCGCGCAACCTGAAGTTCCTCGAGCCGATCGTGCGCGAACGCGTGATCGAGATCCTCGACGGTCTCCCGGTCGGTGAGACGTTCAACTGGGTCGACCGTGTATCGATCGAACTCACGACCGGCATGCTCGCCACCATGTTCGACTTCCCCTGGGACGAACGGCGCAAGCTGACGTACTGGTCCGACATGGCGACCGCCGGCGACGAACAACTCGCCGAAATGGGAAAGACCATCGAGGATCGAAACGCGGCCATGCGCGAATGCCTCGACACGTTCACCAGGCTCTGGAACGAACGACGCGGCAATCGCACCGAGAGCCTCGACTTCATCACGGCCCTGTCCAACAGCGACGCCACCCAGGACCTCGACCCGACCACCTATCTCGGCACGTTGATCCTGCTGATCGTCGGCGGCAACGACACGACGCGCAATTCGATTACGGGCGGTGTTCTGGCCCTGAACGAAAACCCGGATCAGTACGACAAGCTGCGAGCCGACCCGAGCATCATCCCCAACATGGTGAGTGAGATCATCCGTTGGCAGACGCCGTTGGCCCACATGCGCAGGACCGCCACCCAGGACACCGAGCTGCGCGGCAAGACGATCAAGAAGGGAGACAAGGTGGTGATGTGGTACGTCTCCGCCAATCGCGACGAAGACGCGATCCCGCGCGCCAACGAATTCCTGATCGACCGCGAAAACGCGAGCCAGCACCTATCGTTTGGCTGGGGCGTTCACTTCTGCATGGGCAGCCGCATCGCCGAGATGCAGGTGCGCGTGCTCTGGGAAGAGATCATGAAGCGCTTCAGCAAGGTCGAGGTCGTCGGCCCGCCGGTACGCGTGCGCTCGGGCTTCGTGAAGGGCTACCACGAGCTGCCCGTTCGCGTTCACCCCTTGTAGGCGCGCATGTAGGGGCGCACACGACTCAGAGGGGTCGGCGCTCGTTCAGCTCCATCACGTTTTCACGCATGATCTTGCGGACTTCGTCCGCCGAGAACTTCTCGAGGTCGGCGAGGTAGTCGAGGGGTTCGGGCATACCCTCGATGTGGGGCCAGTCCGAACCGAAGATCACGCGGTCCACGCCCAGTCGAGCCGATCCCCCGCGCTCGAAGTGCGAGCAGCTCGCCGTCTGAAACCTGATAGACGCGCGCTTCGTAGTTTCGGGCGTGAATGAGGTCGAGGTCAGCGTCGTCAGGCAGCAGAGATGCGTTTTCCATTGCGGAGGGGTAGCACGGGCCCCGACCCCGCTTCGAGGGGCCGTGGGTTGACTTATCATCTGCTGTGTTCCGCTCGCATGTGCTCCGCGCGGCCGGAACGAACGAGGGGCCCATTCGATGAAACTCGACGATTACCTCGACCGCGACGCGGTTGCGCTGGCACACGCCATCGCCTCGGGTGACGTCTCCGCAGACGTCGTCGTGGATCACGCGATCCAGGCGACCGAAACAGTGAACCCGCGCCTCAACGCTGTGGTGACCGACAACTTCGAAGCGGCCCGCGCCCATGCGCGAGGTCCGTTGGAAGGCCCCTTCGCGGGCGTTCCCATGTTCGTGAAGGACACCGATCACGTCGCAGGCCTGCCCACGCGCATGGGTTCACACGCAATGCCGAAGGCCCCCGCAGCGAAGTCATCCCCCTTCGTCGAGCGGATCCTGCGCCCGATGGGCTTCGTGCTCCTCGGCAAGACCACGATGCCCGAGTTCGGTCTTACGGGAACGACGGAACCACTGCTCACCGGCCCGACGCGCAACCCGTGGAACGAAGCCCACCCGCCGGGCGGATCGTCCGGTGGCGCGGGCGCGCTGGTCGCTTCGGGTGCGTTGCCCATTTCGCACGGCAACGATGGCGGCGGCTCGATCCGCATCCCCGCCGCGTACTGCGGGCTCGTCGGCCTCAAGTCCTCGCGCGGGCGGCTGCCCGGGCTCGAAGGCGGCGAACTCGTTCCCGTCGACATCATTTCGCAGGGCGTACTCACGCGCAGCGTGCGCGACACTGCCGCGTTCTATGAAGCAGCAGAGAAGTTGCACCCCACATCCCTTCCCGCGATCGGCCGCGTCGAAGGGCCATCGCGCGAAAGACTTCGCATCGGCTTCTTCACCCGCGGGCCCGAGGGCGAGGTCTGCGAACCGGACGTCGTTCAAGCCGTCGTCGACGCCGCAAACACACTCGCCTCCCAGGGACACAAGGTCGAGGAGATCGACAACCCCTTCCCCGCCCCGTTGATCCACGACTTCTTCCTGTTCTGGGGATACACGCCCTTCGCACTTCGCCTCGTGGGCCGCCTGGTCATGGGGCGCGGCTTTCGTTTCAAGGAAGTCGACGACTGGACGCGAGGCATGGCGCGCTTCTTCGGTCGCAACCTGCTGCGGGCACCGGGCGCCATCATGCGCTTGCGCCGCTCTACTGCGCTCGCCGAAGCCGTGTTCGCGAACCACGACCTCCTGCTCTCACCCGTGCTCACCCGGCCACCACTCCCACTCGGCACCCTGAACCCTACGGACGTATTCGACGAGGTCTTCGAAACCCTGCGCCCGATCGCGAGCTTCACGCCCTATCAGAACGCCATGGGGACCCCCGCCATGTCACTCCCGGTCGGGGTGAGCGCGGACGGCCTTCCGCGCGCGGTCCACGTCGCTGCGCCCTTCGGGATGGAACGACGGCTACTCGAAATCGCCTACGAGTTCGAGCAGGCGAGCCCGTGGGCGGAGCACTACCCGCGCCTCGTCACCGATCGCTGAGCTGCTGTCCCATACCGCGCTACGGGGTGTACCAGATCGGTGAGGTCCAGGCGCGTTCCTGGATCTCTCCCTTGTGGCTTTCGCTGCAGCAGGCCGCCAGGCCCTCGGGCACGGTCGACGGGTCGCTGCAGTCGACGCCCGCTGCGTTGCAGGTGTACTGACTCCAGCGGCACGACGGGTTTTCGAAGACCCGGGCGTAGTACCAGGCGTGCTGGTTGGCGTCGAAGTCGGGGTCACGCCAGACGCTGCAGAGCTGGTCGGCCCCCTGCCCCTGCGGCTCGCAGGTCGCGAGGTCGACACTCGCGCCGTTGTCGCCACCCGCGATGTCGTAGATCGCTTCGCGGTGTTCGTCGCCTTCGAGCCAGCCCTTCACGATCTGCACGCGCTGGAGTGGCATGCCAACCACGGTCTTCGAGCCCGCATCGCGAACTGCCGAAACGACGAAGTTCGGTGCTGCCGCACTCTCGGGTCTTGCAGGGAGGTCGCCACCCATCGGGACACCAGACGCGTAGCCGGTGGCGACGAGGTCACTGCGACCGCAGAGACCTTCCGGATAGTCCCAGCCGCCGAAGAAACGCACGATGGGGCGGGTGCCACTCGTGCCGTAGGTCTCACGCCGAAGCATGGCTTCGAAGATGGCGTCACGACTGTTCTCTTCGGCCCACACCACGGCGAGACCACCGGGGCCGAACTCGATGTCATCGGCGAAATCTTCGGGCGTCGAAGCCCCCCCACCCTTTCCGTAGCCACCGTGGCCGGGGTGCTTCGCATCTTCGGCCGTGAGCCCGGGGGCCGCGATGTGAGTATCGGTCGAGGCGATGATCCCGTACTTCAGCCCGTTCGCGCCCAACCCCTTCTGCTGACGAAGCCCTTCGCTCAAGGCCCAGCGAACGAAGTTGTTTGCATCGGGTAGCCGGGCCTCGCCCATGAGCAGGTTGGGACGCCCACCCCCGAAGCTGTCGTAGGCGAGGGTTTCGAAATCGCACGTCTCGTCGTTCGTGAAGCCGGCAACCACATCACATTCCGAAGAACCCTTGTGCTGCATGATTTCGATGATGGGTTCCATGCGGGCACGCCGTCGCGCTTCGGCGGCGTCGACCTCGGGATGCGGTTCGGCCGATTCTTCGATCTTCGCAGAGCGAAACATCAGACCACCGCTGATGTTCGAGTTGTGGGGAATCGTGAGCACGTCGCATCCGTTGTCGGCTTCGAGGCAATCCCGGTCGAGGTGATCCCAGAGATCCCAGGCCGATGGCGTTTCGATCCAACTCGTCGGGAGCCGGGGCACGTTCTTGTTGCGGAACACCACGTTGCGGTGGAGGTTCTTGCCTTCGTCCAGGCTCGCGGTCCATTCGTAACCGACGAAACTCGTGAAGCTGCACGCGTTCGTTCGGTCGTACGCGTCTTCGGCCGCGCGCGCGATCTCCTGCCACACACTGCTCGCGCGATCGAGACAGTACTCGGCGTCTTCACCGCAAAACCCCCAACGGGTGCGGAAGCCCAGGGCCCTGCCTCCGAACAGCAGCACCGACGCCGTCCGGCTGTTGCGGTGGGCGATACAGACGGGGTGCCAATAGGTCCAGGTGCCTCGCGTAGTGCAGAGGTCGACTTCACCGAGCAGCGCCGCGTGATCCGAAAGCGCAACGAAGTCGAGTGGCCGGTCGAGTTGAATGAAGCGCTCGGGGTTGCCGTCGTCGTCGTAGGGCTGGATGCCCATCCGCTCGCCCTTGGCAAAGCGGTACGCATCGTCGGGCTCGTTGCGCGTGTTCTGGGAGTTGGCGTCGAACGAATAGGCGGTATGGATGTGCGTGTCCCCGAAGAACGGTTGCTTCAGCGGATCGTGGTCGGCACACGCCTCACGCTCTTCAGTCACGGCAAACGGGCGTTCGGCCGCGGTCGACGTGTGCGGCGCAGATGAAACGATGAGCGCGGCTGTGAACGCGAGCACAACACCGGCGGTTCTACTGGGCATCGAGACCCCTCCGATCGAATGCGAAGCGCAAGAGCGTAACGCGCCCGGGCCAGCTTGCTTTCAACGCGAGTTCCGCGCCGGGTGATAGACTCGACGACATGGCCGGCATCGCAACCGACATCACCGTCGCCCTCGGCCTCGTTGGCCGGACCCTGCGTCGCCGCCTGCACGGCGAAGTCGAACCGGCTCCGGACCTCGACGCCTTTCGGGCCCGCTTCGACGAGGCACTCGCTGGCGTGGAACGCGAACACGTCGCGCGCTGCGAATGGATCACACTGCCCGCAACCGAGCCCCCCTGGCGCGATACGGGCATCGACCTGCAAGCCGGCCACGAGGTCACGATCTTCTGCGCAGGACGCGTCTACGCGTCGAAGGCTCTCGACATCTGGGTCACACCGAAGAACCAGATCTGGACGCGGGTCGGCGCTACGGGAAGCGTGCGCTCATCGTCCCGTGCGAGCCAGAGCTTCGAAGCTGAGGAAACGGGCCGGCTCTTCCTGGGCAACTGCTTCCCGAACGACTGGTCGACACGCGAGGGCGAACGTCTGCAAGACGACCGCGTCTATCGCGGGGTGTCGGGTGAAACGCGGATCGCCATCGTCGAATGGAACGGCTCGGCTCGCGATGGGCTCGAAGCGCTGGTCGCAGCAGGGGACCCCGATGCCCTCGCGTCTGGCGAGCTCGAACGCCTTTCGGGCGCGGGACGCCCGCCGGAAGGCTGGCACTACCTATGGCATCTCGGCGAAGGCGAGATGTATCGCGCCCACGGCGCAGGCGCGATCGACTGTGAAGTCGAAGGCGATGTCGGCATCCTGCAGAAACCGGTCGACTTCCCGTTCGCACCGGGCTGCAGGCTCGAATGGGATTGGCAGGTCGACGCGCTCCCGGGGACCGCACGTGAAGACACGCTCCCCAGCCACGACTACCTGAGCATCGCCGTCGAATTCGATCACGGCTGGGACATCACCTACTACTGGAGCACCGCGCTCGAGCCCGAAACCGGCTACGTGTGCCCGCTACCCAACTGGAAGCACCGCGAATACCACGTCGTGGTACGCAAGGGCGAAGCGGGACTCGGCGCGCTGCAGAGCGAAGGGCGCGACCTCTACGTCGATCACGCCGAACACCTCGCGGCCCATGCGCCCGAAGCGAAACGCATCGTGGGCATCTGGCTGATCGCCAACAGCGTATTCGCCCGTCAGCGCGGCGCCTGCCGCTTCGAGAACATCCGTCTGGTCAGCGGCGACCGCGAACTGAAAGTCCTCTGACCGCAGGGGCACCCGCTTCGTTCACCAGGTATCGATACAGGGGCGCTTCTTGCCCGTGCGCGGGGCCGGCGGCGGCGCGCTGTCGAGTCCGGCGAGGATCCAGTCGCGGCTCTCGGCGGGATCGATCACGTCGTCGATTTCGAAGAACGGCGCGTAGTTCACCGCCTTCCCGACATCGTACATGCGAGCGACCATCTTTTCGTAGAGTTCCTGGCGCTTGCCGGGATCGGTTTCGGCCTCGAGCTCCTTGCGGAACCCGAGCTTGACCGCGCCCTCGAGCCCCATACCCCCGAACTCCCCAGTGGGCCACGAAACCGAGAACATCGGATTCTGGAAGCTCCCCCCCGCCATGGCCTGCGCACCGAGGCCGTAGCCCTTGCGCATGACGATCATGAAGAAAGGCACGGTGAGGCTGGTCGCGTTCACGAACATGCGCGCGGCGTGACGCACTGTGGCTTCCTTCTCGGCCTCCGGGCCGACCATGATGCCGGGCGTGTCACACAGGAAGAGCAGCGGGATGTCGAACGCGTCGCACAGCTGCATGAAACGCGACGCCTTGTCGGCCCCGTCGCGATCGACCGCACCGGCGAGGTGATGGGGATTGTTGGCCACGATGCCGATCGATCGTCCCTCGATGCGAGCGAGCGAGGTCACGATGCCGTGCCCGAAGTGACGACGGATTTCGAGCACCGAGCCTTCGTCCACCAGGGTGTCGATCACCTTGCGCACGTCGTAGATGCGCAGCCGGTTCTCGGGGATGACCGAACGCAGCAGGCGTTGATCGGGCACGGCCCCCGGTTCGATGTCTCCCTGGAAGTAGGCGAGGTACTGCTTGGCCACCGCTGTCGCTTCGGCTTCGTCTTCGACCGCGATGTCGACCACGCCGTTGGGCACCTGCACGTCCATCGGACCGACTTGCGACGGATGGAACACACCCAGGCCACCACCTTCGATCATGGCCGGCCCGCCGACACCGATGTTCGAGCCGCGGGTCGCGATCACGACGTCACAGGTCCCGAGCAGGACCGCGTTTCCCGCGAAGCAATAGCCATTGGTGATGCCGACCAGCGGCACCAGGCCGCTCAACTCGGCCATGTACTGAAAGGCGAGACAGTTGAGGCCGCTGCCGCCGGGAGCGTCGGTGTCGCCTGGGCGGCCCCCACCCCCTTCGCCGTAGAGCACGACCGGCAGGCGCTGCTCCTTGGCGATCTCGAGCATGCGGTCCTTCTTCAGGTGGTTGTACATCCCCTGGGTTCCCGCGAGCACGCTGTAGTCGTACGCGAGCACGACGGCGCGAGAAGCATGGCCGCTGAAACGATCGCCGTTGATGCTCGCGATCCCGGCCACCATGCCGTCGCCCGGGGTGTTCTGCTTGAGGTCCTCCACCTCGCGGCGTCGGCGCTGCGCCGCAAGCGTGAGCGCTCCGTATTCGCGCAGGCTGCCTTCGTCGATCAGGTCGGCGACGTTCTCGCGCGCGGTTCGGTGCCCCTTCGCGTGACGCTTTGCTGCAGCTTCGGAACGGTTCTCGTCGAGCCCGTAAGCGTGGGCGTCGACCACTTCCTGCAAGTCTCCGCGAAGTTCGTCGAGGTCGATGTCTTCGGCTTCGACGGCGTGCGCGACATCGACATCGCCGGGCTCGACGACGAGCAGCGGCGCGCCTTCGTACACGGCGTCGCCGACACGCACCCTCACTTCGCGCACCGTACCCGCGACATCGGCGCGGATCACGTGCTCCATCTTCATGGCTTCCATCACGACGACCGGTGCCCCGGCCGCCACTGCGGTGCCGACTTCGACGTCGATGCTTACGATCGTGCCCTGGATCGGAGCGGGGATCGCACCCTCGATCTGGTCGGCGGCGGCGTCGGGCCTGGCGCCTGCGAGGTCGTCCGCGCCGTGCTTCAACACGGCAAGCGGGTCCGCGGCATCGACCTTGACGCCTGCGATCGCGGCGGCCTCACCGGAAGCGTTGCTTTCGGCTTGCGCGCGGACGGCCGCGTTCAGCCGCGCTGCGTTCGCCCCGATGTAGCCGGTGCTCACATCATTGGCTTCGACGGCTTCGTCCCCGAGCAACGCTTCGAGGAAGGGGGCGTTCGTCGCGACACCCGGTGTTTCGAGTTCGCGCAGCGCGGCGCGGGCCTTGCGTACGGCAGCGCGATGGTCGCCCGGCGTGTGGACGATGAGCTTCGCGAGCAATGAATCGTAGAAGGGGCTGGTGGCGAAGCCCGCGTAGCCGTGGGAGTCGAGCCGGACACCGGGCCCCGTCGGGGCCACGAAACCCTCGAGCGTGCCGCCCGCTGGTAGCGCCGTGCCCTTGTCGGTCATCTTTTCCGTGTTGATGCGCAGTTGGATCGCGTGGCCGCGCGGGGCGGGCGCCGTCGCGAGGCCGAGAGCTTCGAGGCTTTCCCCCGAAGCGAGGCGCAGCTGGGCTTGAACGAGATCGACGCCCGTCACCATTTCGGTCACGGTGTGCTCGACCTGCAGGCGCGGGTTCGCCTCCATGAAGGTCGTCTGCCCGTGCGCGCGGTCGTGAAGGAACTCGAACGTGCCGAGACTCTGATACGAAACGTGCTCCGCCATCTTGCGGGCGGCGGCGATGACGGCTTCGCGAACGAACGGGTCGAGACCGAACGAAGGTGCCTGTTCGACGACCTTCTGGTTCTGTCGTTGTAGAGAGCATTCGCGCTCACCGAGATCGACGATCCCGCCCTTCCCGTCGCCGAAGATCTGCACTTCGAGGTGCCGCGCGTCGTCGACGAAACGTTCGAGGTAGAGGTCGGGCGAACCGAAGAAGGCCTCGGCCTCCTTCGCGCAACGCTCGAAGGCGGCATCGACGGCCGAAGCGGAATCGACGACCCGCATGCCGCGGCCACCGCCGCCGGCCACGGCCTTGATGACGACGCGAAGCTCCCCTCCATACTCGTCGAACATCGCCTTGGCCTGTTCGGGAGTCGCGGCTTCGGTCGTGCCGGGGAGGATCTCGACGCCGCACTCCTTGGCCAGGGCACGCGCAGCCAACTTGTCACCGAGCAGCGACAGCTGGTCGGGTGTCGGCCCGACGAAAACGACGCCCGCTTCACCGCAGCGCGACGCGAAGGTGGCGTTTTCGGAAAGAAAGCCATAGCCGGGATGAACAGCGTCACAGCCCTCGCGCACGGCCAGCGCAACGATCTGCTCGACATCGAGGTACGCCGCTGCCCCCTGCCCTTCGAGTCGCTGCCAGGCATCGGCGCGGCGGGCATGCAGACACGACGCGTCGTCGTCGGGTGCAATCGCAACGGTTTCGATCCCGAGTTCGGCGGCCGCGCGACAGATGCGAATGGCGATCTCACCGCGGTTGGCAACGAGCAACTTGCGCATGGGGACTCCAGAGTGGGGTCGGAGAAGCGGGGTTTTCAGCAATCGAGAGCAAGGGTCTATTAGCTGAAGTGGGGCGAATCGCTAACGTCCGCTGCTGCCCGCGCCACGGCAGCCACCTGCCCCCTGGAGCCCCCATGACGAGACTCGGTTACCAGATCCCCAACTTCACCTATCCCGGCACCGCGCCTCACGAAATCTACGACAAGGTCGTCGCGCAAGCGAAGGCCGCCGAGGCGGCGGGCTACGACCGCGTGATGGTGATGGATCACTTCTATCAACTACCGGGCATCGGCGCGTACGACGAACCCATGTTCGAGTGTTACACGATGCTCGCGGCGCTCGCGCAACACACGCAGAACGTGCGCCTGTCGGCCCTCGTCACGGGCAACACCTACCGGAACCCGGCGCTGCTCGCGAAGACGATCACGACCCTCGACCACGTTTCGGCCGGTCGCGCGACGTTGGGGATCGGCTGTGGTTGGTTCGAAAAGGAACACGTCGACCTGGGCTTTCCCTTCGGAACCTTTGGCGACCGTTTCGAGCGACTCGAAGAGGCCCTCCAGATCATCTGCCCGATGCTGCGAAACGAACGTCCCACATTCGAGGGCAAGTACTACGACGCCACCGCCGCAGCGAACTCACCGCCGCCGGTTTCGAAGATCCCGATCATGATCGGCGGGCAAGGCGAAAAGAAGACGCTTCGCATGGTCGCCCAGTACGCCGACGAATCGAATCTCACCGGGACGATCGAAGACATCCCACGCAAGCTCGAAGCCCTCGCCGCCCATTGCGAACGCCTGGGACGCGACCGCTCGGAGATCCAGGTCACCAAGCTCGTCATGGTGGCGGTCGCACCGACGATGGAAGAGCTCGAAGCCGACCTCGCAACCATCGCCACGACCAAGGGCTGGAACGACGCGGTGACAGACATGGTTCGAAAGACGCTGATCTATGGCGACCCCGACACGGTCGGAGAAAAGCTCGAGCAGGCACGCACGTACGGAATCGACGGCGTCACGGTCGACCTCCCCATCAACGGACACTTGACCGAACGCATCGAACTCCTGGGCGACATCGCGCTGCGTGCGCTCGGCCAGGAGCCTGACCAGGGTCATTGAGCGAGGGCTGATGGGACGTCGTCTCGTACTCGTGGGCGGAGGGCATGCCCACGTCGAATTCATTCGGCGTTGGGCAGATGCGTCGGTCGACGACGTGGAACTCGTGGTCTGCGATGCCAACCCCCGACCGGTCTATTCAGGCATGGTGCCGGGCGTGGTCGCCGGGCAGTACCGCAAGCAGGAAGTCGAAATCGACCTCGCGGCCGTCTGCTCGCGGGCCGGTGCGAGGTTCGTCCGCGAGGCCGTGGTTGATGCCGACGCCGAAGCGCGTGTCATCACGAGCGAAGGCGGCGAACGCATCGACTTCGATCTCGCCTCGATCGACGTCGGCTCGACGGTGGTCGGACTCGACGCACCGGGCGTACGCGACTTCGCCCTGGCCTCACGGCCGATCGGTCGACTGATCGCCGAGATCGACGACTGGATCGCACGCGCAGCCGCGCAGGGGGCAGGCGTCCCACTCCACGTGGTCGGCGGTGGAGCGGCGGGTGTGGAGCTCGCCTTCTGCATCGATGCACGCCTCGCCGGCAGCGCGAAACGCGACGCCTCGGCATCCCCTGCGGTCGAAATCGTTTCGTCGGACGAACACGTCCTCACCAGTGCACACCCGCGCGTGCGTGACCGCGTGACCCGCGCTCTCGCACGCCGTGGCATCGGGCTGCGAACGGGCACCCGCGTGGTCGCGGTGCGCGAGGACGCGGTCGAACTCGACGCAGGCGAAACGTTACCGAGCCAGGGTGTCGTCTGGGTGACCGGGCCGGCGGCACACCCTCTGCCCGCTGCGTCGAAGCTTCCCTGCGACGATCGCGGCTTCGTTCGCATCCGGCCGACCCTCGAAGTCGAAGGGCACGACCACGTCTTCGCCGTGGGGGATTGCGCCAGCCTACCCGGGCTCGCGAAGGCCGGGGTCTACGCCGTGCGCGCGACCCCGATCCTCGACGACAACCTGCGCGCTCGATTGCGCGGACACGAGCTGCGCGACTACATTCCGCAGCGCGATTTTCTATCGCTTCTCAATCTCGGCAATGGCACGGCGATCGGTACCAAGTGGGGCGTCGTCTACGAAGGACGCGCCGCCATGTGGCTGAAGGATCGAATCGACCGTGGCTTCATGGAAAGGTACCGATGAACACCAAGGCTTCTGCACGCGAAACCCTCGCACTCCGCGTTCTCTCGATCGTGCTTCTCACCGGGCTCGCTCTCGGTCTCGTCAGCGCGTGCGCCAATGACGGGATGGGGCTCTCGAGCCTGACGGCGAAGGCACGCAGCGCTGCTGACGTCGACGCCCTGCGCCATCAGGCCGCGGCGATCTTCGGGGCCCTGCCCAGCCAGATCAGCAACCCGGCCAACGGCCTGACGGACGCCAAGATCGACCTCGGCCGACAGCTCTACTACGACGAGCGCCTTTCCAAGAACCACGACATCGCGTGCAACAGCTGCCACCTGCTCGACAACTTCGGCCAGGACAGCGAGCCCACCTCGCCCGGTCACCGCGGCCAGCGCGGGGGACGCAATTCGCCGACGGTCTACAACGCAGCCGGCCATGTCGCGCAGTTCTGGGATGGTCGCGCTCCCGACGTCGAAGCCCAGGCCCAGGGCCCCGTGCTCAACCCGATCGAAATGGCGATGCCGAGCGAAGCCGCCGTGCTGACGGTCTTGAAGTCGATCCCCGGCTACGTCGAACAGTTTCCACAGGCCTTTCCCGGCGAGGAGCCAGCGCTTACGTACGCCAACATGGCACGCGCCATCGGCGCGTTCGAACGACGCCTGATGACACCGGGCCGCTTCGATGCCTTCGTCGAAGGGGACCCCAACGCACTCTCGTCTGCCGAGCTCGACGGCCTCGAGCTCTTCATCCAGACCGGCTGCCCGACATGCCACATGGGTTCGACCTTCGGCGGCACGCTCTATCAGAAGCTCGGTGCGATGAAGCCCTACCCCACGAACGACCAGGGACGCTTCGACGTGACGGGAAATGAATCCGACCGCTTCGTGTTCAAGGTGCCGTCCCTGCGCAACATCGCGGAGACCGGGCCCTACTTCCATGACGGGTCGGTGGGAAGCCTCGAACAAGCCGTTTCGATCATGGCCGAGCACCAGCTCGCCAAGACGCTCACACCCGAGCAGAACGCTTCGATCCGCACCTTCCTCGAAGCGCTCACGGGTGAAGTCGACGAGGCCTACATCGCGATGCCGGTCCTCCCGGCCAGCGGCCCGACGACGCCGGCGCCGAATCCGAACTGATCGTGAGCACCGGTTGTGAGAACAACCGGCGCAACCCGCTGACAAGACCGACGACTCGAGCTTCGCACTGAGCATGACGATGAACGCGGGCGGCACGGCGGCGACGATCTACCAGGTCGATGACGAGGCTCTCGAAGACGCAACCCCGGGCTCCGGCGTGGGGACGATCTCCGTCACGAACGTGAACATGGTCGGCTCGACCTCGGCCAACGGCTGGTTCACGGGAACGCTCACCGTGAGCCCCGACCCGGCACGACCGCTCTACTGCATGACGGCGACCGACGTGGGTGATTCGGGCAAGAACATGCTGCTCTGCATCGGCCAGAGCCCCGGCGACGCCGACGCGTTCTACAACCTCGTCATGGTCAGCGAAGACTGATCACGGCGTGGCCCTGCGAGCTGAGCTTTGCAGTGGCCAGAGACGAACCCGACCTACGAGGTCGGGACCGGGCCTCCGCGCAATGCGCGGGGGCCCTTTTCGTTTTCGACCCACCGCTCGCGTGCGTTCAGCGGGGAAGATTCAACGTCACCGTCCCCGTGGCATGGTCGCCGAGATCGTTGGCGGCGCGGATTGCGACGTCGAAGACGAATTCGTCGCCGTCTTCGCGACGGTCGGTGACCTCACCGCTGAAGCGAAGGGGTTGGCCGGGGATCGCGGGGCCTCCGAGGCGAATGGCGATCTTGCGCACCATGGCTTCGGGTCCCGCCCAGTCGGTGATGAAGCGCGAGACATAGCCATTGGTGCTCAAGATGTTGAGGAAGATGTCGGGTGCGCCCTGCGCGGTCGCATAGTCGCGACTGTGATGCACCGGCATGAAGTCGCGCGATGCGATGGCCCCCGCAACGACGACGGTTGGGGTCACGTTGAGTTCCCAATCGGGAAGTGCCGCGCCGACCGCGATGTCGGCACCGCGCGGTGAGGTCTGTGCTGCACTCATTTCGTATCACCTCCCAGGCCCGGGATGGTCGACGGGTCGAACTTCAAGACGCGGAACAGCTGCCGTCCGACGACTTCGCCGTCTTGATCGGTGTAGGTCGTCACCCAGGTCACGAAGTAGCCCTTGCCGAGACCGGTCATCTTCTGGTCTGAAATCGATTCGATGACGTTGATCGAACGAAGGTGGTCACCCGGTTTCAGGTAGCGCTCGAACTCGAGTTCGGAGTTGGTCGCCAGCGCGCCGACGTAGCCGGCTTCGTCGAGTGCGCTCACCGGGTTATCGAAAGTCATGTCGTCGGGGGCGCCGCCGCGCGCTTCGATGCCCTGGATCTTGGGGCGCGGCATGGTCCAGGTCTGCAGCATTGCGGGCGGCGCTACGACGCCACCGAAGCGTCCCTCCGAGGCGGTGGTTTCGTTCTCGTACACCGGGTTGCGGTCGTCGAAGGCGTCGACCCAGTGGCGGATCATCGGTCCGTTCACGGCTTCGGGCGCGAGGCGCGGTTCGCCCCCCTCTTCGGGCGGCCCCAGGGGCTTTCCCACGAAGCGCTCGAGAGATGCGCGTACGGGGTCGTCTACATCGGCACTCATGAATCGATCGTTCTCCAGGCTGGCTCGGGTTCCGTTGAGAGCGGCCAAGACTAACGCGCAGGCCCCCGCTTCGACGATGGCGCACAGGCTCGCGTTCCGGCCCCCATGTCGCAGCGCTGATGAACGGTGAGGTCACCATGCAAGACGGCAAGCCCACCGGCGCGCTGCCCGGACACGTGCTCCGCGGCTGCTGAGAACAGTGGTACGCTCCGGCTTCGCTTCGGCCTTTCCCGCGAGCGCCACGCCGCGCCGCGAAGTCCCCCAGGATCCCGCCATGCCCGGCTCTCCCGACACACAGACCCGCGACACCTTCTGCCGCATCTGCGAATCGCTCTGCGGACTCGAGGTCGAAGTCGAACGCACGGACTCCGGTGAACGCATCCGCGACATTCGCCCGAACGAGCAGCACGTCGCCACGGGCGGTTTCGCTTGTTTGAAGGGGCTCCATCAGCACAAGCTCTACGACTCGCCCGATCGGCTCGAGTACCCGGAAAAGCGGGTGGGCGATCGCTGGGAACGCATCTCGTGGGCGCAGGCGCTCGGTGAGATCGGAGCCAAGGTCGCGAAGCTTCGCGGTGACCACGGTGCGGATTCGATCGGCATGTACGTCGGCACGGCGGCCGGCTTCAGCATGCTGCACCCGCTCTTCGCCCAGGGTTTCATGCAGGGACTCGGTTCGAAGAGCATGTATGCGCCGGCGACGCAGGACTGCGCAAACAAGTTTGCGGTCGCGCACCAGGTCTACGGCTTTCCCTTTTCGCAGCCCTACCCCGACGTCGATCGCACCGAATGCCTGATCATCGTCGGTGCCAACCCCGTGGTTTCGAAGTGGAGCTTTCTCCAGGTCCCGAACCCGGTGAAGCGGCTGCGCGAAATCCAGGGTCGCGGTGGGCGCGTGATCGTGGTGGACCCGCGGCGAACGGAAACCGCGAAGATCGCGGGCGAACACGTCTTCATCAAACCCGACACCGACGTTTTCTTCTATCTCTCCTTCTTGAACGTCGTGATCGAACGCGGCGGGGTCGATCGCGCCCGCGTGGCGCAGCACATGAAGGGCTTCGAAGCCGTCGAAGCGTTGGTGCGTGAGTGGACACCCGAGCGTACCGAGCGCGTGACGCGGATCCCCGCCGAAACCCTGCGCGAGATGGTCGACGCCTATCTCGCTGCCAACGGCGCAGCACTCTACAGCTCGACCGGCGTCAACATGGGTACGCGCGGCTCTCTGTGCTTCTGGTTGCAGGAAGTGATCAATGCGGTGACGGGCAATCTCGATCGGCCCGGTGGCACGTTGATGGGCGAAGGCATCGTCGACTTCGCGCGCTTCGGCGTTCGCTCGGGCATGTTCATGGACGACAAGACGAGCCGCATCGGTGGCTTCCGTGCCGTGAACGACGCCTTCCCCGGCGGCGTGATGGCCGACGAGATCTTGACCCCGGGCGATCGCCAGTTGCGCGCGCTCTTCGTGACCGGCGGCAACCCGCTCATCACGATGGCCAACAGCGGCCGACTCGCCAAAGCCTTCGGCGAACTCGAACTGCTCGTGACCCTCGATATCTACCGCAACGAAACCGGCTCACTCGCACACTACATCCTGCCCTGCACGACGCCCTTCGAGCGCCCCGACATCCTGTTCGCCTTTCCGCTCTTGATGGGCATGCAGTCGCGTCCCTATTTGCAGGCCACCGAAGCCGTACATGCACCGCGGGGCGAACAGCGAGACGAACCAAGCATCTACGTCGAACTCGCCAAGGCGTGTGGCAGCCCGATCTTCGGCTCATCGATCGTCCAGAAGCTCTTCGAAGGCACGCGGCGTTTCGATACCCGCAAGCGGAGCGGCAAGGGAGGCTTGCCCGGCATTCCACAGGAATGGATCTTGAGCCTCCTGCTTCGACTCGGCCGGGTGGGGAGCTACAAGAAGCTCCTCGAATCGCCGAACGGGGTCGCGCGACCACCCGTGCGCGGCGGCAACTACCTCGGTGAGCGGATCGTGACCGAAGACAAGAAGGTCGACCTGTCACCCGACATCTTGATGGAAGCCGCCGGCGAACTCGAAACGGCCTTCGAGCGGGAACTCTCCGACAACCGCTTGCGCCTGATCACCAAGCGCACCCACGAAACCCACAATTCGTGGACCCATAACATCGAAGAGTTCGTGAGCGGCGAACGCAACACCAATCACCTCTACATGCACCCCGAAGATGCGCGCAAGGCAGGCCTCGAAAACGGTGGCCTCGCGGACGTGCGGTCGGCGACCGCGACCGTGCGCATTCCCGTGCGCACTCTCTCCGACTTGATGCCCGGCACCGTGGCCATGCCTCACGGTTGGGGACACCAGCACGCCGGCGATCTTTCGGTGGCCAGCAAGACCGCCGGCGTGAACGTCAACCTGCTCGCCGCCGATGGACCCGATGCCATCGAGCGGATTGCGGGCATGGCGCATCTCACCGGCATTCCGGTGGACGTGTTCCCGGCCGCGGGGCCACGCGCGAAGGACAGCTGGTCGGGGATCGCGGAGTAGCGGCATCGCGAAGCGGCAATGGCACAACGCCAGCCCGCGCTCGCCCCTCAATTCATCTTCGCGATCACGTCCTCGCTGAAGCGCTGCAGCCCATCGATCTTCTTTTCGAGATCGTCCGTCATGCCGTGATAGAACGCCCAGGGCATGGTGAGGATGTGGCTCACTCCGCCGTCGCGAAGACGTTCGTAGCCTTCGATGCCTGCGGCGTCACTCGCGCTGGCCATCACGTCGAAGTGACCTTCGCGACCGAGTTCGCCGCGAAAGCGGTGCACCTTGGCGATGCACTCCAGGATCTCGTCCGTGGTCTGTAGATCCGACAGCCAGCCGTCGTTTTTCGCAGCGCGTTTGAGCGCGAGATCCGAAATGCCCCCCACCCAGATCGGAACCGGCTTGCTGGGGAACGGTGGGGTGAGCTTCAAGCGGTCGAAGCGATAGAACTCACCCTCGTGGTCCACCATTTCGCCACTCCAGAGCTTCTTCATCACCTCGATCATCTCGTCGGCGCGAGCACCACGGCGGCGGAACTCCTGGCCCATGAGTTCGAACTCGACGTTCGACCAGCCCACGCCAACGGTCATCGTGACGCGGTCGTTCGACATCGCGGCCGCGGTCGCCACCGTCTTGGCCGCCGCAAAGGGGTTGCGCATCGGCAGCACGAAGACGTTGGTGGTGAAACGCAGGCGCGTCGTCACGGACGAGAGTGCACCCGCGACCACCCAGGCGTCGGGGAAGTCGGTGTTCTCGTCGTAGCGCCGTGAACCGTCCTCGGTATAGGGGTATGGCGTGTCGAGGGTCTCCGGATAGACGACGTGATCGGAGAACGAGATCGCTTCGTAGCCCGCCTCGTCCGCCGCCTTGGCGAGGGGAACGAGATCCTGGGGTGGCTGAAACATGGCAGAGATCACGAATTTCATGGGATCGGGGCCCTCGGAGTGATTGCGGATCGGTTTCTTGCGAGCGTCAGGCGCCGTCGCGCGGCGTCACGATTGCGCCGGGGCGGGCACCGGTCGACTTGCCGCCCTCAAAGGTCGCCACCCCGTTGACCAGGGTGATGCGCACCGAGGCCGGGTCGCGCGTCCAGCGCCAGGTGGTTCCACCCCTACCGTCCGGCACGTCCCAGGTCTTGTACTTGTCGCGCCGTTCGATTTCGTCGAGGTCGAATCTGCATGGGCTTCTCCTGGATCTGCGGTTCAGGATGGATTGCCGCGCGGCAGTCTAACCAACGGAGCAGAACGCTCGCGTGTCGCTACATCATTCGGAGTCAAACGCGAGTCTTCGGGGCGCCGCGAGAGAGGCGCTGCGCTTGCCGCCTCTAGTCCGGATTCTTCATGAAGCCCTGCTGCGAAGCCTGAAAGTGACGAAGGTGAGCCCGATCGCGAATACGAATGCGTCGGGGTCGAAGCGCTCGACGAACACCACGAACGGCTGGGCGAGGCGGTCGAGGATCGGGCGCATGCGACGAATCAGCCGCCGGCGAATTGTGCGGCGTCGAAGTAGTCGCGCCAGCCGCTGATCTTGCCGTCGTCGGTGAGTTCGAAGACACCGCAGACGGGGAGCTCGACGGTCTTTTCGTTCATGTGGAGGACGTCGATTCGCTCGTTCATCACGATGTTGCCGCTCACGACCTGCGTCTTGATCTCGAAGTCGATGCTCTTGCACATCCCGGCAAACATCCCGGAGATGAACTTCCGGATGTCTTCCTTCCCCTTGCACGCCGGCATCGGGATATTGTGGTAGACGGCGTCTTCGGTGAAGGCGTCCATGATGGCTTCGACGTCGGCTCGGCTCCAGGCCGCACAGAAATCGCGAACGATCTGATCTGCATTCATGCTGGGAGGTCCTCGGGGTGAATCGTGAAAAATGACGCGATGGGCCAGCTGGGTTTGCCCTCCGTCGCGGATTGAACGAGGATAGCCCGCCCGCACGGCGCGTCTCGGACGCCCCGAACCCGTCAGGCCCAACGTCATCGCAAGGAGCCCTCATGAGCGAAGCCAACGACAACTACCCCGGTACGTTCGCCGCAACGAACCCCGACAAGCCCGCCGTCATCATGGCGGAATCCGGCCAGGTCGTGACCTATGGCGAACTCGACGAAATTGCGAACCGCTTGTCTCAGTTGTTTCGTGCGGCCGGCCTCGAGCCCGGCGATCACATGGCCTTCTGCATGGAAAACCGCCCAGAATTCCTGCCCATCATGTGGGGCGCCCACTATGCGGGGCTCTACTACACCGCGGTCAGTTCGCGCCTCACGACCGAAGAAATCGCGTACATCATCGAAGACAGTGGGAGCAAGGCGTTCATCACGAGCCCCTACATGGCCGAGAGTGTTGCCGGTCTCGGAGACGCACTGAACGGGCTGGACGTGAAGCTCAGCGTCGGCGGTGCGCTCGATGGTTTCGATTCATTCGAAGACGCGATCGCCAGGCACCCCGACGAAGCGCTTCCCAACCGCAGAGAAGCTGTGCCGATGCTCTATTCGTCGGGCACCACGGGCCGTCCCAAGGGCGTGAAGCCTGGCCTGCCGGACGCCCCGCTCGGAGAGGGTGAACCTCTCATGATGATGGTGAAGTTCCTCTTCGGCGCGAGTGACGAGAGCACGTATCTCTCCCCGGCCCCGCTCTACCACTCGGCCCCTCTGCGCTACTGCGCCTCGTTCCACCGCATTGGGGCAACGGTCGTGGTGATGGAACGCTTCGACGCGGAAGGCGCACTTGCAGCCATCGAAAAATACCGCGCGACCCACAGCCAATGGGTACCGACGATGTTCGTCCGCATGCTGAAGCTGCCGGAAGAAACGCGCGCGCGGTACGACGTTTCGAGTCTCACGTTCGCGGTACATGCCGCAGCCCCCTGCCCCGTCGGCATCAAACGACAGATGTTCGATTGGTGGGGCGAAGTCATTCACGAGTACTACGCCGGAACCGAGGGCAATGGCTTCGTCTACTGCAACCCGGCCGACTGGCTGGCGCACCCCGGCAGCGTGGGCAAGCCGATCAACTGCACGGTGCACATCGTGAACGACGATGGCGAAGAGGTCTCCACCGGAGAAGAAGGCACCGTCTACTTCGAAGGTACGTCGCTTCAGACGTTCGAATACCACAACGACCCGGAGAAGACGAAGGGCGCGATGCTCGGCAGTTGGAGCACGCTGGGTGACATCGGCAAGCTCGACGAAGACGGTTTCCTCTACTTGACCGACCGCAAAGCCAACATGATCATCAGCGGCGGGGTCAACATCTACCCGCAGGAAACCGAGAACGTCCTCACCGTACATCCCAAGGTGCACGACGTTGCAGTCTTCGGTGTCCCGAACACCGACTTCGGCGAAGAAGTGAAGGCCGTGGTTCAGCCTGTCGACATGGCCGAAGCCGGTGACACCCTCGAGCGCGAGCTCATCGAATACTGCCGGGAGCATCTGGCCGACGTGAAGTGCCCGCGCAGCGTCGACTTCCGCGAAGAGCTTCCGCGGCATCCGACGGGCAAGTTGTACAAGCGCTTGCTCAAGGACGAGTACTGGAAGGGGCACGACACGCGGTTGCTGTAGCGACGTCGCAATTGCGAATCGCCTCGCCGTACGATGGCGACCCAGCTGAGACGCATTCCCCATCCAACCCGAGGTTCCCGTCATGAGCGAACTGATCCTGCACCACTACGACATGTCGCCCTACGCGGAAAAGATTCGCCTCGCCCTCGGGTTGAAAGGGCTGCCATGGCGATCGGTGCAGACCCCGATCGTGCTTCCGAAGCCCGACCACTTCGAGCTGACTGGGGGCTATCGGCGCGTTCCCGTGCTGCAGATCGGGGCCGACATCTACTGCGACACGCACCTGATCACCCGGGTGCTCGACCAGCTACAACCCGACCCGCCGCTCTCACCGCCCGGTCGTGAAACCGAAGAGATCGCCTTTTCGCGCTGGGCCGAAACATCGTTCATGATGCTGATCCTCAGCTGCATCGGAATCGGCGGCATCTTCCCGGAAGACTTCATCGAAGATCGCCAACAGAACATGGCGCCACCTGGCACCGACTTCGCGCAGACGAAGCTCATCGTGCCGACGAAACTCGCGCAGCTTCGCTCCAACCTGACGAGACTCGAAGACCAGTTTGGAGACGGGCGTGACTTCGTGTTCGGCAGCGAGGTTTGCGGCGCCGATCTGTCCGCCTTCCACACCATCAACATGATGGGGATCCATCCGCGAACGGCTGCACTGCTCGAAGACACGCCGTGCGTGCGCGCCTGGCTCGAACGCGTGCGCGCGATCGGTCACGGCAAGAGCACACCGATGGAGGCCACGGACGCGATCGCGGTCGCACGCGACGCCGAACCGGCTGCTTTCGAAGGCGAACCCGTTCTGCCGGACGGCATGTCGCTGGGCACGCCGGTCATCGTGATCGACGACGAGTACGGCTCGGGCAACGTGACCGGGCAACTCGCCGCATCGGGCGTACACGACATTGCGATTCGCCGCGAGGGAGAGCGCGCCGGGGAAGTCGTGGTCCACTTCCCGCGCGAGGCATTTACCGTGATTGCGACGGGTTAGCAGTCCGCCCCGAGCGGGCCCGCTACATCTTGTAGCTGTCGCCCGATGCGCGCACGGTGACGTCGCTGATCGAAACGCCCCACGGCTGGTTGATCGCGTACACGATCTGGTCCGCGAGCAGCTCCGGGGAAAGCGAGAAGTAGCGGATGTCTTCCTCATCACCGAGGCCGGGCGGCGGGCTCTCGCTGAGCATCTTTTCGAAGGTCGCCATGAACTCGGCCTCCCCCGCGCCGAGGATCCCGCCCACGGCCGCGGGGTTCAGCACCCCTGCGCCGAGGCCCGTCATGGGAACCCCCGTAGGTCGAATCGTCGTCACCTTGATTCGCCCGTGGCTTTCCTGGCGCAGAGATTCGGACAGGAAATTCACCGCAGCCTTCGTCGCACCGTAGACCGCTGCCCCGGACACCGGATAGTTGCCATAAATCGACGAGAGATTGACGATGTGTCCACGGCCCTGCTCGATCATCTGGTCGTGCACCGCCATGATCCCGTTGAGCACGCCCTTGAAGTTGATGTCGATGCAGCGTTCCCACGCGTCGGCGGCGATCTCGTGGTCGGCGTAGAAGGCGAGCGGCATCGTGCCGGCGTTGTTCACCATGACGTCGATCGCACCGAAGCTCTCGACCGCAGCAGCGGCCAGTTGCTTCATCTGCGCGCGATCCGTCACATCCGTGACGACCGAGATGGCCTGTCCACCCGCTCCGGTGATGGACTTCAGCGTGACATCGAGTTCGGCTTCGTTGACATCGGCGGCAACCACCATTGCTCCGAGAGCTGCGGCCTTCTGCGAAACGAGGCGCCCGAAGCCCCCAGCCGCACCGGTGACGACGACGACCTTGCCTGATACGTGATTCGACATGTTCTTCCCTTCCGCTGAATTCCGCGATCGCTATTCGAACACTGCCGGCATGTCGATATTGAGCTGGGTCAGCCCGCCGTTCACGCCGTAGATCTCACCGGTCACGTAGCTCGCGGCCGGCGAGGCGAGATAGAGCGCGCACGCGGCGATGTCTTCCACCTTGCCCAATCGCTTCATCGGCGTCTTCGCGAGCATCTGGGCCTCGAACTCGTCGGTCATGAACCCCTCGAGCGCTTCGGTCAGAACCGATCCCACCGCGATGCCGTTCACGCGAACCTTCGGCGCGAAGTCCTGGGCGAGATTCTTGGTCAGGAAGGAGAGCGCCGACTTCGCGACGCCATAGGCCGCAAAGCCCCGCGAGTTGAAGCGCCCCGCCACCGAGGAGATGTTGACGATCGCTCCCTGCCCCACGGTTTCGACCATCTTGGGCACACACAGGCGCGTCATCGCGAGTGCGGTGGTCACGTTGAAGCGAAAGCAGGCGTCGAACTCCGACTCCGTGGTGTCGAGGGTGGCCTTGGGAGGCCAGCCGCCGGCGTTGTTCACCAGGATGTCGACGCGACCGAACTCGTCGAGCGTCTTGGCCACGAGGTTCTCGCGTTGTTCGGCATCGAGGACATCGCAAGGAACGACGAGCGCACGCCTTCCCTTTGCGCGGATCTTCTCGGCGGTCGCTTCGAGCTGACTCAGAGTGCGTGCCGACACCACGACGTCAGCACCCGCATCGGCATATGCGAGTGCGGTACCGGCGCCAATACCGCGCCCCGAACCGGTGACGATCGCCACCTGCCCATCGAGGCGAAAGGAATCGAGAATGTTGCTCATGAAGGAGGCTCCAGGAGTTGCGGGGTTCGAGATCTTACGGGGCGTCGAGCATGACACAGCGCACCCACCCTTGGAACGATCGCGAGCACCCAGAACGAAAACGCGAACCCGCGGTAGCCGCTCTAGTCATGGGTTGCCGCGCGTGCCGCCCTGCCCGCTCAGCCGGGCTGAGCTGCCGACTCTTGAAGCCGTTCAACGGCTTCGTGGAAATCGTCGATGAGATCTGACATCACTGCGCGCACCGACTGCACCTGATTGAGCATTCCGATCACCTGGCCCGCCGGGTTGAAGGCGACGGCCTGAGCCTGGTCGGGATAGCGCATCGTTCGTCGCATCATGTCGATGGAGACCAGACCCTGTAGCGGCATCGGGAGGGGATCGGGGGCGTCAGGGCGATCCCATGCTTCGGTCCAGTCGTTGCGCAGGATTCGGGCAGGCTTGCCAGAAATGGATCGCGTGCGGACGGTGTCTCGACTGGTTGCCGCTAGATAGGACTCCTTCTGCGCCAGAGCACCGGCCGCTTCCTTGACCGTAAGCCATCGCGTACCGCTCCAGGTTCCCGCCGCGCCGAGCGCCATTGCGGCTGCGATCTGGCGCCCCGAGCCAACACCCCCGGCGGCAAGCACCGGTGTCGGCGCAACCGCGTCGACGACTTCCGGCCACAGCACCATGCTCGCGATCTCGCCCGTATGCCCGCCACCTTCGTGCCCCTGGGCAATGATGATGTCGACGCCTGCCTCCTTGTGGCGGAGAGCGTGATGGGCGTTTCCGCACAGCGCCGCAACCTTGCGCCCACACGCGTGAACACTCTGGATGACATCGGGGGGCGGCGTGCCGAGCGCATTGGCGATGAGTTGCACTTTTTCATGCGCCAGGGCGATCTCCACCTGCGGCAATGCTGTGGCGTGGGTCCAGCCGAGTAGCTCGCGACCCTTCTCTTCTTCAGGAAACTCCGGCACGCCATGTTCTGCTAGTACCCGGTCCGAGAAGTCGTAGTGGGCTTGCGGGACCGCGGCGCGCAGGGCGGTTTCGAGCTTCGCCGCGTCGGTCTCCCCCTCACCTTCGTACTTATTGGGAATGATGGTGTCGACGCCGTAGGGCCGATCGCCGATTCGCTCATCGATCCACTGCAACTCGATCTCGAGTTGCCGCGGCGTAAAACCCACCGCACCGAGCACACCAAAGCCACCCGCCTTGCTCACCTCGACGACGACATCGCGACAGTGTGTGAAGGCGAAGATCGGAACATCGATCCCGAACAGATCACATAGTTCGCTGCGCATCGTGACTGTCACCTCCTTCGCAGAGAAGGTGCGAGTCTAGCCCGGGTCGAGCAGCCGACGCGCGCAGGTCGCGCACCCGCCTCACGACGTACACCTCGACTTCGAAACACGAGGCAGAGTGACACGATTACAGGCTAGAGCGCCGGTGCCCTCCAAAGCGGAAAGACCTTCTCCGGGTCGCACTCCTCGTCAACGATCCACTTGCACATACGACGCAGTGGCTCGATGCCGTCCTGCGGCATGCTGCTCGTGACGTGGCACGCGTAGCCGAGGGAGGTCAGCCGCTGCGCCCCGAAGAGCGGCAGTTGGTTGCGCAGCTCGCGCTTCAGGCTTTCCGGATAGATCCCCACCGTCTGGGTGTAGGCGTTGACCGCGTCCGTCACCTTCTTGATGTTGTCTACGGGCACGATGTTGGCCACCCGACCCGATAGCGCGGGGGCGTAGTCGACCGCTTCGTCGAACTGCGAAACGATGATCGCGCCCTCGTCGTCCTCGCCGCCGATCACCCGATACCAGTCTTCGGTCATGCGAGAGCCCTCGATGTGGTCGCGAAGATCGCGATCGAAGGTCTTGGGCTTGGTCGACATGTGAGACGGGAGCGTGACGAGCTTTTCGTAGACTCGTTCGCCGAGCCGATTGGCACGCTCGATACCCGATGCGTCCGTGCCACAGAGCACATAGATCACGCGGGCACTCGCACACGCCTCCTGGTTTGCGATTCCGATATCGACCGCTGCCCGCAAGGCCACTTCGTCGAGCACCTCGTCGCTCTCGAACGCTTCGGGGCCAATGATCGTGGCGCTGCGTTTGGGGTCGAGTGCGATCATCTCGAGGCCCGGCTGGATGTACTGCGTCACGTGCTTCACCGAAGCGAAGCCGCCCCAGGCCACGATCTTCTCTACGTACTCGGGCCGATAGAGGCGATCCTCGACCGTGCTGTCCCCACCCTTCCAGTACGCCACCGCAAGGTGTTTCGTCAGCGGATGATTCGGCGCGACTTCGGCGAGCGTTCGCGCGATCGCAACCGCGGTCATGGGATCGTTCGACGGTGCCTTCACGATGGCGTCGCTGCGCGTGATTGCGTTGCGGATGATCGTGATCGCCGAAACGAGCCCGCCGTTGCCAGCGGGCACGTGAAGCGTGCGGGCACCGAATGCGCGCACTCGCACCTCGCGGCCATCGCGCAAGGTGCGCGGAACCCACCCCTCGAGATGATCGATACCGATCCGCGCTTCGGCGAGTTCGCGAAGGCTTTCCCGATCGAAGGCGTAGGGCAGCGTCGTGTAGCTGTTCTTCAGCATCGACGCGGGATAGTTCGCCGCGACGAGGCCCGCTTCGTACGCCTGCTGGATGTGGGGGTTCTTCTCGAAGTCCAGCGCCTGGCCCAGGGCTTCGAGCACGTCGAGGATCTCGTCGAGGGAAATCTCGTAGAGATCCGCGAGCGCCATCGGACTTTCGAGGGGCAGCCGGTCGACATACTTCGCTGGATCGGGGGCCTCGAAACCCTCCTTTCCCTGCCGGGCTCCGAAGGTGACCCAATCGTCCTCGATCACCTCACCGCGCAAGACCATGGGTACGCGAAAGGCGCTCATCCCTCGTACTCCTTCATGAAGTTGACCGCTTCCTGCTGCACTTGCTGGGTCGCATTGCAGGTGATGCGATCGTCTTCGACACCCTCCTTCTCGCTGTAGCGCATGATGTCGTGTTCGATGGCAACGCTGGGCAGACCACAGGTGCAGGGGGTGTCCCAGTCGATCGTGATCTCGTCGCCCGAGATGATCCCGCCCCAGTGGCTCGTGTTGAACAGGTCATAGAAGGCGGCGCGGCCCGTCTGCCGTCCGCTTCGCGGCAGGGGCTCGCTCGTTTCGGGGTCGAGCAGGATCGGAATCACCCAGGGCTGCACGTGGTAGCGGCCATCGTCGCAGGCCCAGTGCATCGCACTGATCTCGCTCATGCCGTAGCCCTCCTGGATGCGATCGACACCCAGGAAGTCCTCGATGACATCCATGTAGTTGTCGGGCAACACGTGGCCCTTCAATCCACCGCCAACCAGGATCGCCGAGTCCGGCGCAAAGACGTGCTTCAAGCCTTGTTCCAGGCCCGCAACGGCAAGTTCGTAGATGAGCGCGTAGGTGCCCGTCATGAAGATGCGCTTACCCGCGAGTTCGCTCGTCATGCGCGCAAAGAAGGCCTTCATCTCTTCGGGGCGTCGCGCTTCCATGGCCTCGAACTCCTCCTTTCGCGCGAGGAGCTTCGGGTCGATCTTCACCCGGTCGAGCTCGCCCCGAGTTGCGGCTGCACGCAGCTTGCTCGCGAGGAACATGAGATCCGTCGAGATCGCATCGGAATAGAGCGCGTGAAAGCGGTTCTCGTCGCCGCCAGTGAACTCGCGCTTCAGCAGGTCGACCATCCGCAGGTGCCCCAGCTTGCCCCGGGCGTAGTTGGGCCAAATGACATCGACCACCGGGTTGACGTCTTCCGGGCGGGGCTCCACGCCGAAACGCTGGAACAAGAAGAGCCGCCACACCTTCATCGTGTAATAGCCACCGTCCTTGTCCTTCGGGATGATCGAGATCGTGCCCGTCGTCCCCGACGACGTAATCGGACGCAGCTCCGAATGCTCGTCGAGCAGATCGATCCACTCTTCGATGCTGTCGCAGCCCGTGCAGTCCACCTTCGACAGGTCATGGGGCGTCTGCTTCTGCAGCCACTGGGTCATCAAGTCGAAGCGCTTGTTGTCGAGGAGCGCAGCGGGGTACGACTTGAACGCCGTGTGGGCGAACAGCAGGGGTGCGATGTCGTCGAACTCGCGCACTTTCTTGATGTCGAGGCGATCGGCGAGGTTCTTCACCATCTGGATGGTTTCGCGGTGGTAGGCGAAACGCTTGCGCATCCCCTCGCGCTGGAGCGCCTCCAATTCTTCGCGAGGGATCGTGTGCATCTTCGTGATCGAAGCATCGAAGTACTCGATCGGATCGTTCATGAAACAGTCGAGGTTCTTTTCACGCGCCATGGTGGGGGCTCCTTGATGAGGCGTTCGTACGAACGGACCGCCTACTGTGCTCCGTCGTCACCGCTCGAATGTGAAGTCGTGCCTGGCGTCGCAACGCCAGCTGAAAGCAAGTCGCACAACGCGCGAGCCGACGGCTCGAGGTTGCGTGCGAGTGAGTAGTCTTCGCTCGCGCTCCAGTTGGAAAGTGCTGCATTCAGCGCACCAACCAGAATCTCGGCCAACACTTCGGGTGCGTGCCGGTCGCCGATCTCGCCGCGGGTCACACCGTTTTCGATGAAGTGCCTGGCCGCCTGCCCGATGGCGCGCGTGCGCGTGATCTCGCTGCCACCCTCGACACCGAGGCGCAGCATGACACCAACGAGTTCGCGATAGCGCGGACGCTCGTCGAGGTACTGGCCGATCGCCGCGAACAACGCGGGAAGTCGTTGGTCGAGTGGCGCGGGGTCTTCACACGCGCCGTCGAGGAGCGCCGCGAGCTGAACGGCCCGCTGCCGGGCGATTGCTTCGTAGAGGTGCTCGCGCGTCTCGAAATGATTGAAGAACGTGCGCGGCGCAACGTCGGCCCGGGCGCAGATGTCCTCGACCTTCGTGTCACGTACCCCCTGCCCCTGGAACAACTCGATGGCGGCATCGAGCAGGGCTGCGCGGTTCTGCTGGCGGCGCCGTTCGAAGCGGTTGGGGGTCTCGCCGGGGGGTCCGGAGGTCGGCATGGGAACCACTGTATCGATTTTGCAGACGACTGCAATAATGCGCCCACACGCAATCAGCAGGTCCTCGAGACGAGCCCTCGACGGCCAAGAATCGTACAACCTGCCGTTTTCAATCGTTTTCTCCCCTGCCCCGCCCGCCGGAAGGCCGGAGCCCCGCGAACAAGAACCACCCGCAGTCGTCTCGGCTTGCCGGTACGATGCCCCGCGAAACCAACGCGAGGACCCCCGCCATGCCGCCCACGATCCGCCCCTGCGACGCGAGCTTCGGCGCCGTCGTCACTGACGTCGACCTGCGCAACCTCGACGCTGCGTCGTGGCAGGCGATCGAAGACGCCTTTCACGAATACGCGATGCTCGTCTTCCCCGCGCAGAAGCTCGACCCCGACGAACAGGCGGCCTTCGGCGAACGCTTCGGCGAAATCTTGTACCTCGACCCGAAGCAGTCGATGAAGAGCGTCCCCCTCAGCAACCAGCGCGGCGACGGAACACTGCTCGACGAAGACGAAACCTACACGCGCGTACTCCGCGGCAACGAGGGCTGGCACACCGACAGTTCCTATGTGGCACTGGCCGCCAAGGCCTCCGTGCTATCGGCGCACGTCGTGCCGAGCGAAGGAGGCGGAACGGAATGGGCGGACATGCGCGCGGCCTACGAAGCCCTCGACGACGCCACGCGCGAGCGCATCGCCGACCTGTCCGCCTACCACTCGCTCTATCACTCCCAGGCAAAGATCGGACACGATGCCCAGGAAGGTTCGCTCTACGGTTTTCATGGAGACGGTGCCCCGCTACGGCCGCTGGTAAAGGTGCACCCCGTGACTGGGCGCAAGTCGCTCTTCATCGGGCGACACGCGTATGGGATCCCGGGCCTCAGCAAAGAGGAAAGCGAAACGCTGCTCGAAGAACTCCTCGAAAACGCATGCCAAGCGCCGCGCGTGCTCACCCACGACTGGGACGTCGGCGATCTCGTCGTCTGGGACAACCGCTGCTTGCTGCATCGCGCACGCCCCTACAAGCGAGACGAACCGCGCGTCGTCGTCCACACGCGCATCGCGGGTGATCCCGCAACCGAGTACGCCGAGCCGAACCCCGAGATGCGCTAGCTAGCGAGGTGCACCTTGCGCGCGAGCGACAGGACCAGGTCGTCGAGGCTGTGCTCCGCGTCCACCACACCGAAGACCTGACGATCGGGGCGCAACAACACCGCGGGATGTTCCTCGAAGAGTCGGTCGACCTTGTCGTCGAGGATCTTGCAGGTATCGAGGGACACGGTGCGACCCGAGAGCCGCCCGAAGGCCGCCCTGGCGGCGTCACCCATGCTGCAGTCCACCGGGGTGCGGCCCACGACGGCAAAGCCGCCTCCCAACAACTCGTCGAAGCGCTGCGGCTCGCCGCTGTCGACGGACACGCGGGGCTGGAACATGTGGAGCCCCACCGACGCATAGCGACCGACCTGCTCGTCGAGCAGCACACCGGCGCGAAGCGGCGGGATGAGCTGACCATCGGTCGGTGATGCACGCACCTCGGCCGCGGTGTACGGGTCGGGAAGCCCCGCCTCCCGGGCGGCAAGCGTCTCCATCAACTGACCGACCCCCACGGCGCGATCTACGAGGTCCGAAGAATGCGGGGAGCGTTCTTCCTGATAGCGGTCGAGCAACGCCGCATCACACAGCCCCGAATGCACCAGCGGCAGCTTCCACCCCAACGACACGGCGTCACGGAAGCCACTGTTGAGTCCCTGCCCCAGGAAAGGCGGCGTCTGATGCGCGGCGTCGCCCGCGAGGAGCACCCGGCCGCTGCGCCATTGCGACGCCACCGCAGCGTGGAACTGGTAGACCGCCGCGCGACGCAGGCTGTAGTGATCACGGGGCAGCCAGTCGTCGAGCAGCGAAGCGATCGTCTCCGGCTGCTGGAAGTGTTCGCGCGACTCGCCGGGGTTGAGTTGGAATTCCCAACGACGGTACGGGTCGCGACAGCAGACGTAGGTGGTGAGTCGCTTCGGATCACACACCTGCATGACCGCTTCGGGAAGTTGCGCCTCGGTCCTCATCTCGATGTCGACCACGAGCCAGTCCCGGTCGTAGCCGAGGCTCTTCCATTCGCTGCCGATCGCACGGCGAACGAAGCTCGACGCACCGTCGCAGCCGATCACCCAGGCAGCCTCCAGCGACGCGCGCTCCCCCTCGTGCTCGCCGCTCACACCGACGCCGTCGTCGCGAAGATCGAGCCCCGTCACCTCGAAGCCGTTGAAGACATCGATCCCCGAGTGCTCGTCGACCCGTGTACGCAACACGGCTTCGAGCTGGGGTTGATCGAAGAACGCCAGATCGCGCCAACCCAATGCACCGGTGGCACCGATGTCCTGGCCGAAGAGCACGTTGCGCTTCGAATCGGCGAAGCACACCTCGTCTCGTGCACGAGGGGGCTGCAGAATCGGTTCGACGGCGTCGGCAAAGCCGAGGCGCTGCATGCCGCGCATCGCCTCGCCATCCAGCCCCACCGCACGGGGAATCTGCATGATCTCACTGGTGCGATCGACGATGGCGACGCGAAGCCCCGCATGGCCGAATTGCAGCGCACAGTACGCACCGACGGGCCCGTAGCCCACGATCACCGCTTCGTAGTCACCCAATGTCTTCATGTGGATCCGTCCTCGTGGGGTTTGGGGCCGAGGAGCAGCTGTTCGACGGCAGCCGCGTGGGCTTCGACGACGTCTTCCGAAAACGGATCGACGCCCGTCACCCGCTTGCACTCCTCGGCCTGGTGAAAGAAGAGGCCGGACGCTCCGGCGAGGATGTAGAAGAAGTGGATTGGCTCGATGTCGAGCACCCCACCCCCGCCTGCCCGCGCGCCCTCGAGCAGGCGCGTCACCGCGTGGTAGAGGGGCTTCACGTGCCGATCGACCAACCAGCGCATACGCGGGCCGCGCCGCTTGCCTTCTTCGTTCATCAGGTGAACGAATTCGGGACGGCGCGCAATGAAGCGCACGTAGGCGCGAATCATGCGGGCCGCACGCTCGCGCTTCCCGAGGCCCTCTTCGCCAGTCACCGCCTCGATGTTGGCTTCGAGTTCCTCGAAGGCAAGATTGACCGCGGCCTGCCAGAGCTTTTCCTTGCTGCCGAAGTAGTAGGGAATGAGCCCATGATTCACTCCGGCCCGCCCCGCGATGGCGCGGGTGGAAGCACCTTCGAAGCCCTTTTCGCTGAAGGCGCCGAGCGCGGCCACGACGATCTCGTCTCGTGTGGCTCCAGCAGGCTGACTTCGGGCTCGCGGCATCCGATCCTCCGATCGCCCGAGATTATACGAGTGGACAACCGGATTATGCAAGTGCATAATTTGCCATGCGACAGGACGACGAAGGAGAGTGGGACATGGTGATACTGATTCCAGGGGCCACGGGCGGCTTCGGGCGAGTACTCGGCGAGCATCTCGCTGCGGCGGGCATGACGGTCTACGGCACTTCCCGATCCCCCGACGCGCATCGGGCGGACCTCTCCTTCCCCCTGCTGCGACTCGATGTCACCGAAGCAGAGAGCCCCACGGCATGCGTAGGCGAACTCCTCGAGCGCGAAGGTCGCATCGACGTGCTCATCAATTGCACGAATGAAATGATGATCGGCGCAGTCGAAGAGCAGACCGTCGACGAAGTCCGCGCGCTCTACGACACGAACGTCTTCGGCGCCCTCGCCCTCTACCAGGCCGTGCTGCCCGCAATGCGCGAACGAGGGGCCGGCGCGATCATCACCATGAGTTCACTCGGGGGTCTGCTCGCAGTGCCCTACATGAGCGCCTACACGTCGGCGAAGTTCGCCCTCGAAGCGCTGACCGAAGCGCTCTACCACGAGTTGCGCGGCAGCGGGATCGACGTGGTCATCATGCAGCCAGTCGCCATGGCGATGGACCGTCCCGCAACCGGCGCGCACCTCCACACGGTCGAGAACACGGCCCCCGACTCGCCCAGCCATCGCATGGTGGAACGCATGGCAAAGGATACGGCGGCCAGCAAGCTCACCCCCGAACGCGTCGCGAAAGAAGTCGAGCGCGTGATCCACATGGATCGCAAGCCCCTGCGCGTCCCCCTCGATCGCGCGAAGCCCCTGAGCGTAATCAAGCGGCTGGCACCGCAAGCCTTGATCGACCGCCTCGTCGGTGGCCTGCTCGACGACACTGCACCGGCGAAAGGCGGCTGAGCCGCCTCAGTCGATTTCGCCGAGGCACCAGCGCAGCCCGCGGCGCAGCAGCTCGTGGTACTCGGGAAGCTCCCACGAGCAGCGCTCGATCTGCGGGTAGTAATCCATCACGGGCTTCATGTCGTAGTGGCCGCGACAGTGCCCGAGGGTGTTGTAGAGGACCGCTCCCTTTCCCAGGGGCCGCAGGTACATCACGAGGTGGCGGTCGGCGTCAGTCCAGTCGACTTCCTTGAACCCTTCGGCCCGACCGGCGTAGTGGGTGTCTAGCAGGGGAATGAGTTTCTCGCGCTCGTGGTACGCGCACAGATAGAGTTCGTCGTCCGTTTCGAATGCTTCGACACCGCTCACCAGCGGATGGTCGGGGGCGGCGGACTCGACGGTGTAGGGCTGAATCGGAGGATGGGCGATGAATTGACTGCCGAGAGTGAAGGCCAGCTTGTCGATCGAACGCGGGGCCTCGACGCCATCGCGCGTGAAGTCGAGCACCGAATTCGTGCCGTGGAGCGCGAGCCAGCGCCCACCCCCTGCGACGAAATCGTGCAACGCCTGCTGCTGAGCGGGGTCAGGACGCAGGTCGCAGGTGTAGGTCACGAGGAACCGGCAGTCGGCCAGCGCGTCGCAATCGCCGTAGTCCGCGGACACGCGCGTTCGCACCTGTGGATGCTCGGCCAGCAGCTTCAACAATTCGATGCGCGCGTAGTCGATGTCGTGGTAACGGCCGCCCGCAACCAACATGGCTTCGACGCGTTCAGGCATGAATCCCCCTCCCCGCCCGGTACCACACGACCGGCCGCCTTCATGGGCGACAGATCGCGCCCTATGAACGGTGCTCGAACTGCTGGATCTCCGTAACCATGTCGGCGAACTCGGCAGGGTCGTGCGGATCGTCGAGTACCGCGCGCAGACGTCCCTGCGGATCCACGAGATAGAGCTTCGACGAATGGGCAACCAGATAGCCGGGCGCCGATCCTTCGGTCTCCAGGGCCTCGATGCCCTCCGCGGGTTCCACCTTCGAATAGAATACGCCGACGCTGCGCGTGAACGTTTCGAGTTGCTCCACGGTTCCCGTTGCGCCCACGAAGGAGTCATCGAAGTGCGCGATGTATTCACCAATGCGCGCTGGTGAATCCCGGTCCGGATCGACCGAAACGAAGACGACCTGCGGTGGCGCGGGGGCCTCTTCCGCTGCCGAAGCAGCAAGCGCAGACGCCGTCTCCCAGTGCGCGTTCACCGTCTTCAGCGCCTGCAACGTCGTGGGGCAGATGTCGGGACAGTAGGTGTAGCCGAAAAAGAAGAGGCTCCAGGTTCCGAGCAGTCGGTCGCGGTCGAAGCGCTCGTCGCGATGGTCGGTCAACTCGAACGGTTCGACCGGGCGCGGAGTGGGGAGCAGCGTCGCCGCCTTCCCGAAGTCGGGAAGCGCTGGCGGCGCGAGGTTGGAGATATAGAAGGCAAAGCCGACGAGGCTGCTGAACAGAAAGAGCCCGATCGAAAAGGCCGTCCAACCCGAGAACGACGCGCCGCCGGCCTCTTGCGACGAGCCTGCCCCCTGCAGCTCACGTTCCTGGTTGTCGTCGCCTTGTACCAATGTTCAGCCGACCTTGCGCAGGGTGTTCTTGTCCGTGTGGTGGACCGTACCGCCGGTCGCCGCCATCTGGAGCACGGTGTCTTCTTCGTAGCTCCAGACGCCGTCTTCGATCGTGCACGAGAGGTTGTACTCCGTGCAGACGGCCTTCTCGAGCAGGTAGGGGTTCGACAGTACGCCGAAAGCGTTGTCACCCTGCCTGGCCGACATCTGGAAGCTCGTGGCATCGGCGGCGCAGTTACCGCCGGCGAGGATCGTCGAGCCGCGGGGCACCATGAAGCACCGCATCACCTCGCCGCGCGCCGCGTCCCAGAGCCAGTAGCCCAACTCGGTGTGGAAGACTTCGTCTTCGCCGATCGGGATTGCAGAAGTCGTGTAGTCGATCACCCAGAGCGTCTGGTCGCCGTTGGTGACGTCGCCAATGATGTTGAACGTCGCGGTTTCGCGGTACGGCGTCTCGATGACAGCCTTCTTCTCGTAGGAATACGAAACATCCAGTCCCTGGTCGCCTTCCCAGGTTCCGATCAGTGCAGCGAGGGGTCCGAATTGTTCGTTGGCCATGGTTCTTTGCTCCTTGCGTGATGCGCAGCGGCGCTGCGCGCTGGGCTCGCGATGTGGGGCGCGTGAATCGCTGTCGAAACGGGCTAGAGAACCGCGAGGATCGCGTCGGCGCTGCTCACGTCGAACTTCATGGGCTCTTCGACAGCGAGTTTGGTCACCACTCCGTCTTCTACGATCGCGGCGTAGCGCTGGGAGCGCACACCGAAGCCGATACCACTGCCGTCGAAGTCGAGGCCGAGGGCCTTGGCGAGTGCACCGTTACCGTCGGCGATCATGGTGACCGCTTCACCCGCACCGCGTTCCTTTCCCCAGGCTCCCATCACGAAGGCGTCGTTGACCGAAACGCAAACGATGTCATCGACACCCTTGGCCTTGATCTCGCCGGCCTTCTCGATGTAGCCGGGCAGGTGTTGTTCCGAGCAGGTCGGAGTAAAGGCGCCGGGTACGGCGAACAAGACGACCTTCTTGCCCCCGAAGAGCTGCTGGGTCGTCACGTCGGTCATGTTCGTCGCCTTGAGCGTGACGTCGGGAATCTTCTCCCCTTCCTGGATCATTTCGAGGGTCTCCTGTTTTGGTCTGGGTCTTTCCAGCCCTGTGCTGTCCAGTCGCCATGCACCGTGGGGCGCGCGTGGCCCGGCGGGGCACGATCGGAAACGCACCGAAATTCGGGCGTTTCGCAGACAAGGGGCGCAACTGTTGCGCAACCGCAGGCTCTCGTCGACCTGAGCCGTGTCTGGTGACGATTTCGTCATGGACTTCCGAATCGTGCGCAGCATAGGATGGAAGGAAGCTTGGGGGAAAGCAGCGCCGGTCCCGCCCGGACGCAGCTTCGGGGCCGCCCGCATGCGGCGACGACTGGAATCTGGACTGGCGACCTTCGCCTTGATGCTGATCCCGCTGATCGGCGTGGCGCGTATCCTCGCCTGGGACCAGGGGCCCTACGCGGACGAGCGCTCCAGACTGGTGGCCGCGGCCGTCGCGCCGAACCAGCGCGAGGACCCGGCCTTTGCGACCTCCCGAGACTGCCAGGCCTGCCACCCAGACGCCTATCGCGCCTGGCACGATTCGTATCACCGCAAGATGACGCAGGCCGCCTCGCCGGAGTCGGTGCTGGGGGACTTCGACGACGTCGAGCTCACGCGAATGGTGCCCGCGCGCCGCACGGGCGACCGGCCGCGTCGCGAGCGGTACCTGCTGAGCCGAAGGGGGGACGAATTCTGGGTCACCCTGCGTGGCGCGCGCCCGGGCGTGCCGGATCGCGAGTCGCGCGTCGTCATGACGACCGGCTCCCACAACCAGCAGGTGGTGTGGGTGTGGGGTGGGCAGGGGCGGGAGATCTTCCACCTTCCATTTACCTATCTCATCGAAGAGGGGCGCTGGGTCGAGCGCAACCAGGCATTCCTGTCGCCCCCTTCCGACCACTTCGGTGAAGTGTTGTGGAATGACGTCTGCATCGAATGCCACGCCACGGCGGGGCAGCCGCAGTTCAAGGACGGCGCACCATCCGAACCCGATGTCGTGGAGTTCGGAATCTCGTGTGAATCGTGTCACGGGCCCTCGCGCGAACACGTCGAAGCCAACCGGTCGCCGTTGCGGCGCTACCTGCAACGCGGAGAAGAAGACCCCACGGTCACGAACCCTGAGCGCCTCGACGCGCGCCGCGCCTCACAGGTCTGCGGCCACTGCCATTCGATCTCGTCGTACCCCAAGAAAGACACCAGGCTCGGACACTGGAACGAATACCTCCCCGGCGACGAATTCGAAGCCGACGGCCGGGTCCTGATCCGCCCCAACAGCGACGACCCGTTGCAGAAGAAGATCGTCGCCGAAATGGCCCGCGCCGAAAACGGACGTTTTCCGCGCGATCGTTTCTGGGCCGACGGCAGCGTCCGCGTCGCCGGGCGTGAAATGAATGACGTCGCGAACACGCCCTGCTTCGATGGCGGGGAGTATTCGTGCTTGAGCTGTCACTCCCTTCATCAGTACGAAAGCACCGACGATCAACTGGCCGAAGGGATGCGGGGTGATGCCGCGTGCACGCAGTGTCATTCACGATTCGATGCCGACATCACGGCACACACCAAACACGCGGCCGACTCCGAGGGCAGCCGCTGCATGAACTGCCACAACCCGTACACCACCTACGGACTGCTCAAGGCCATCCGCAGCCATCGCGTGACCAACCCCAGTGTCGCGACCGAACTCGAAACGGGGCGGCCCAACGCCTGCAATGCTTGCCATCTCGACCGCAGCCTCGCCTGGACACAGAAGCATCTCGAGCGTGACTACGGCACGGAGCCGCTCCCCTCCCTCGGTCCCTACGGCGAGGTTCCCTCCGGCCCCCGCATGGTCGCAACCGGAGATGCAGGGGTGCGCGCACTCACGGCGTGGTACCTGGGTTGGGAGCCGGCTTTGCAAGCGTCCGGACGCGAATGGGCGGCACCCTATCTCGCCGAACTGCTCACCGATCACTACGCCGCCGTGCGCATCCTCGCCGTACGCTCGCTGCGCGCCCAGCCGGGCGCGAACGAATTCTCGGCCGACCTCGTCGAAGCGGGCGGAAAGCTGGGGTCGCAGGCGCGACAACGCATCCAGGCGCGTTGGGCAGCGAGCACGCACGGCTCCGTGCTTCCCGGCCCTCTCCTCCTTCCATCTGGCCGCTTCGATCGACAGGCCTGGATCCAACTCGCAAAGGGACGCGACACACGACCGCTCGCGCTGATCGAATGACGAAACCCGAGGCACACAACGACGACGACGCCAACGCTGGCGTTGCTGAGCGACACACAGCGCAGGGCCGGCAGCACATCCGCTTCGGCTGCTACGCACTGCTGGTCTTCATCGTGCTCGGCTTCGCGCTCGAGATGTTTCACGCCCTGCGCTTCGGTTTCTATCTCTCGGACGAAACCGAGCCGCGACGGCTGATGTGGACCCTGGCCCATGCCCACGGAGCGCTCGTGGCATTGATCCACATCGCCTTCGGCGCGATCTGGCCGCAACTCGAACCCGCAGCGCGTCTCGAAACGGCGAGTCTGTGCCTGCGTGGCGCGATGGTCGCGCTTCCCGGCGGCTTCTTCCTCGGTGGGCTCTGGGTGATCCCGCCCGACCCCGGGCTCGGTATCGTGCTCGTACCGATCGGTGGCCTGCTCCTCGTGGCCGCGGTCGCGTTCGTCGCGCGGCAGACTTGAAGCGAAGCCTGGACGATCAGGTGGTGACGTTGCCGCCATTGAGTTGGATGGTCTGACCGGTCATCCAGGCCGCTTCGTCGGAAGCCAGGTAGATCACCACCGCGGCGATGTCGTCAGGCTGCCCGAGTACGCCGACGGGCACGGTCTTCGCCATGTGCTCGGTGACGCTCGGGTCGGCGTGATTGTCGATCAAGCCAATGGCCACGGTGTTGGCCGTGATGCCGTTCTTGGCGACTTCCATCGCGAAGTGGCGCATGAAGGCGATGCCACCGCCCTTGCCCGCGCCATAGGGCGCAATGCCCAGCGCAATGCCCACCGTTCCCGCACCCGACGAGATCGTCACGACGCGACCACGCCCGCGCTCGGACATGCCATCGATCGCGACATGGCAACAGTTCATCACACCGTAGATGTTGAGGTCGATGTAGGGACGCCATTCGTCGGGTGACGTTTCGCGAAACGGCTTCACCCCCATGCCCGGTGGGACCCCGGCGTTGTTGATGAGGATGTCGACGGGGCCGAGGTTGGCTTCGATCCTCGCGAACCCTTCCTTCACCGAGGCGTAGTCACAGACGTCGAAGGCGGCAGCGCTCGCTTGCCCGCCTGCGGACTCGATGGCCTCGACCGTGTGTGCAGCGCGCTCTTCGTAGAGATCATTGACCGCGACCGCGGCGCCCTGGCTCGCAAGCGCCTCCGCGATGCCCGCGCCAACACCCTGCCCCGCTCCGGTCACAATCGCCGTCCGTCCCGTCAAATCGAACATCATGGTGTCTCCCCGGTAGCTGATTCGTGGCGCGCTCGTGGCGCCAAACGACCAAGCTAGCGAGCAACGTGGCACGACCGCACTCCTATTCGAAAACCGGACACCGATCGCGGTGTGGGCGGGGCGGCCGCCCCACTCCCGTCGCTCCGCTCGCATCCTTCCGCCGCCGCGTGCAATAATGCGTCACCAAGGGGGCCCGCGATGAACAGTGACCGGCGGACGTCTCCTGGCACCCCTCGAAAGGAACCTCGATGACCGAAGCGGATCTCTCGATTTCATCACTGCTCAGCGAAGCGTGGGAGACCTTCCAACGACGTCCGGGAATCGCGATCGCGATGTGGCTCGTGTTCTTCTTCTTCGACAGTGGGGGTGCGGGTGGAGGCGATGAAGCCAGCCTCATCGAATCGCTACTCGCGCTCGTCGTCCTTCTCGTTTCGGGGCCGATCCAGGGCGGGTACGACTACGCCATGCTGCGACTCCTCCGCGGCGACGACACGGTGACCTTTTCGGACGTCTTTGCCGGGTTCCAGAAGTTCGAGCGCCTCTTCCTGGTCTTCCTCATCTACATGGTCGCGGTGGTCGTGGGCATTGTCCTGTTGATCGTCCCGGGTGTGATCATCGCCCTGGGCCTCTGGCCGGCCTTTCTGCTCGTGATGGAAGACGACGATGTCGGCGCGATCGAAGCGTTGAGGGGAGCCTGGGATCTCACCAACGGCTACAAGGGACAGCTCTTCGTTCTCGCGATCGTGTCCATTGGGTTGCACCTGGCCGGATTCATCGCTCTCGGCGTCGGGATCTTGATCGCCGGCCCCGTCGCCCAGCTCGCCTGGATTTCTGCGTACGACGAACTCCGCAGCAGCGAAGCCGACGGCGCACAGTTCGCCGCGAACGCATTGCCCTGATCGTCCCGAGAGCGCGCGAAGCGCGTCACTCAACGCAGACCGAACCTCAGTCCGGGCCGTCGGGCGATCATCGCCGGAAGCAGGCGCCGGGCCACGACGACGAGGTCGAAACCCTCCCCAGCAAGACGCTCGGAGAGCACATAGCCGATACCCGCCGAGGCTCCCGTGATCAGGGCGGTCTCGCGACGCTTCATCGGTCACCTCCGGATGCCAACGCTCGAAACAGGCGTCGACTCCAGAGTGTGCCGCATGAGAAAAGAAGGTGCGCGATCGCTAGATCACCATGGGGATCCCGAACCAGAGGATCAACGCGGTCGTGACGTAAATGGCAGCGACCGTGGGGAGGATGATCTTCGCGGCCTCTCCCTGACTGATCTCGTAGCGTGGGGCCAGCATCATCGGCGCGACACAGCAGGAAACGAAGAAGCCGAAAAGCGGGCCGATGAACGGCACGATGATGAACGGTGCACCCGCGACACCCGCGACCGGGACAATCGTGACCAGGACATGGAGCGCTTCTTTCGCCGTGTTGGCCAGGGGCGACACGCCCACCGCACTCGCCAGAACTCGCAAGACCACGAACGCGACGACCAGATTGATGACCATGGCGGAAATGATCAAGGTGAAGATCCCGACCCAATTCTCCATTCGAGTGCCCTTTCTCTAGCAACGCGTAAGTGCCTTGCTCGCGCCTAGCGTGTTCACGCAGGGGTGCGTGGCAACTGTCGTCTCCGCGACAGCACCGCGCAAATCGCCGACGGTCTCGCGCGGCGCACCCCTGATTGCTGCTCCTCCCTCGCGGGCTCGTGAGACCGGGCCCGGACGGAAGGCACGCGGAAGAATCGGGCCGTCTGCTCGTGGCGATGTGGTTCGGGGTGACCCCGGGCGACCTCACGAGCGTCCTGCCCAACATCGATCGCTTCGCCGTTCCGTCGCTCACGAACCCGCCGGTCGGCTTCCTGCTCGGCTGATCACCGCTTCGTTCTGCTCGCGACCCGCAGACATCGAGCGGTAGAATCGGCACCATGATGCAGATGCCCTTGCTCCGCTCCCTCGCGTTCCGCTTGTTGCCAGCTTCCATCGTCGTTCTCGTCGCCGCCTCGGTTCACGCGCAGATCGCCGCCCCACAGGCGCTGAAACCCTTCAGCATCTACAACGGACACCCCCCCCGCACGGTCGTTGGGGAAAGCCTCGTTCGCGGCGGACGCGGCAAGGCCGTACTCGACCCCGTGTTGCAGGGCGACGTCGTTCACCACGAAGTCAAGATCGTAAACGACAGCGACACCCCCTGGACCCTCGAAAACCTGCAGGTCTGCTCGGGCTGCATGCTCAACGGGTGGACGAAGATCATCGGTGCGGGAGAAACCGGGTCGATCGCCTTCGTGATCCCCACCGACGCCTGGGGAGGCCAGACCCTCGAGGGCACCATTCAAGCCGACACGAACGCAGCCGCTCCCTCACAGCTCGCGATCGACGTCGAGCTCGAGATCCGCGAATTCGCAGCCCTCGATCCCTATCGCCTGTGGCTGAAGGGAAGTGCCAGCGAGTCGATCCAGGAAACCTGCCTCGTCGTTCCGAACGCCGACTATCCGTTTTCGATTACCGGCATCAAGACGCGTAAGGGGGTCTGGATCGAACACGAAGTGCGAAAGACCGAGCACGAAGGCCAGCTCGCCTATGCGATCGATGTCCGCAACACGCGCAAGAAGCCGGGCCCCTATCAGGACGTGCTCTTCGTGCAGACCGACCACCCCGAACGACCCGAATTCAAGATCCGGATCGAGGGAAGGATCGAATAGGCGCGGGCAAGGACGCGCACAAAGAAAAGGCCCCGAGCAACACCACGTTGCTCGGGGCCTTCCTTCATTCATTTCCCTTGCGGAACTAGCGATACATGTTCTGGTCGACCATGGTTCCCCAGATCAGGTTTCCGAGCTTCACCGAGCCACTGTAGGTGGGGTGAATGCCGTCGCTCTTGAGGTCACTCGGCACGATGGAGCCGCGCGGATCCATCACGGCGAGGTTGAACGCGCCGAGCGTGCTCCCGTAGAACGTGCCATAGCCCGCAACGCTGCCCGAATAGTACGAGCCGCCGTAGGGCGTCAGGTCGAACATGTCGGGGTAGAGGGCATCGTGCACGTAGTCGATGGCCTCGTTCTTCTCGGCTTCGGGCGCCTTCACGTGGTAGTAGCCGAGCCAGACGTGATCATCCGACGGGCCGACGTACATGTCGTTGATCATGTTCCACTGCACATCCGCGACGTAGTCGACCAGGTTCAGACAAGCGCTGGTGAGCGGGTCCGAATCGCAGTCGGTCGAACTTTGCAAAATGTCGTTGGCGCCGCCGTCCGCGATCACCGTCTCGAGGGACGACCGGTTTTCGGCCCGGGCAAGCTGGCGATCGATGGCCGCGATCTTCGCGCCAGAAACCGAGCGATCCTTGTACTTCTTGCCCGAGAGCCCATGAAGCACGCTGTGGATGTCGCCCGAAAGATCGAAGACGCTGTCTCCAACGATCTGGACGTCCCGTTCATTCGGCCGGGGATTGTTGAAATCCCAACTGCAGCCGACGCTGGTCGTCGCCATCGTGACCAGCAAACTCGTTACCAACTTCACCTGCTTTGCCTGGACGTTCACGCTGAATTTCACGCTCGGCACCCCTTCATTCCGTGAATCACCGCAAGGACGGTGATTCGGTTTGGAGCCCGCGACGGAGCTTTCGATACTCCGCAGCCGGGCAGCACGCCGGTCCCCCAATCGCACCGACGCTTTCGTGTGATTCAGGCTAAAGGCCGCGCTCGAAACAAGTCAAGAAAGAATCGATCGATCGCTCATTTCATAATTCTATGCGTCAACGCGTTGTAGAAGTGGACTCGGAGTCCCTTTCGAATCGATGGGACATCCTGGTCCCGGACTCCTAGTCACTCTCGTTCCAGCGAGGTCTGCGTTTTTCGAAGAAGGCTCGCGCGACTTCTTCCGTCTCACCCGACGTGCTCGCCATGATCTGGTTGCGGTTCTCGAGTTGGATCGCCGCTTCGAGATTCGGAATGTCCAGGTTGGCCCACATCACCTGCTTGGTGGCGAAGAGACCGAAAGGCGTGAACTCGCAGAGTTCATCCGCGAGTTCGAGCGCAGTGCCCAGGATCTCTTCGTCCGGTGCGATGCGGGTGACGATGCCGTATCGCTCGGCCTCCTCGGCATCGAGGGAGCGCGCGGACATGATCAGGTCGTGCGCGCGCGATGCGCCGATCAAACGCGGTAGCAGGTAGCTCGTTCCGATGTCGCAACCCGAAACGCCAACGCGAATGAACTGAACACAGAGCTTCGCCGCGCGCGCGGCGACGCGGAGGTCGCAACCGAGTGCCAGGGCAAGGCCGCCCCCGTCAACACGACCACGCGGCACTGGTTGTTGCGGTCGATCTCGTCGAGCGCGGTGTGCAACTCCTCGACGAGCTCCCATGAGAGCGCGTTGAGGCTCTGGGGACGGTTCAGTCGCAGGATCGCGACGGAAGGTTTGGGGTGTTCGATCTCGGACGTGTTCACAGCCTGGTCTCCTGTGTGCGCTGGACCGTCGGCGTCGTTCCGAGCCGGACCGCTCGCTCCTCGCAGACGCCCCTGGGCTCGCCTCACGATGCGGTTGCCGAGTCGCCGCCACGACTCGCGAACCCACCGGCACCGCAGCGAGACTGGGGCGATCGGTCTCTTGCCAAGTCCTCGTTCGGGCTGTGAAATGTCGACACCTGCAGGCGCGAGCCCCCGGGGCCGGAAAACGGAGATCACGCGAATGCCCTACGAACACTTCGACCGTCTCAGCAGCACCGACGAAGTCATGCTGGCTCTCGACGACGAGAACACCCACATGCACGTGGGCGCGGTGGCGATCTTCGACGCCGCGCCGCTGATCAATGCGGATGGCGACTTCGAGATCGATCGCGTGCGCGACGCGATCGACGCCGCGACGATCCACATTCCGCGCTTTCGTCAGAAGCTCGTGCACATCCCCGTCTTCGACCGGCCCGTCTGGGTGGACGACCGCCAGTTCAATCTCTTCTTTCACGTTCGCCATACCGCGCTGCCCCACCCGGGCAGCCTCCGCAAGATCAAGCGACTCACTGGGCGTGTCATGTCCCAGAAGCTCGACCCACACAAGCCGCTGTGGGAAGTCTGGGTCGTCGAAGGGCTCGAGGACAACCGGTTCGCGCTGATCGTGAAAGCGCACCACTGCATGGTGGACGGTGTGGGCGGCGTCGAGTTGTTGACACAGATCCTGAGCCCCGATCCCAAAGCAGCCGATCCCAAGCTGACGGAGTGGATACCACGCCACGTGCCGTCGGATCTCGCGCTCTTCCGGAACGAAGTCGGGCGGCGGCTCTCGGCGCCGTGGTCCCTCGCAACCGCGGGTTGGCGCGCGATCACGAGTCCGATCGAATCGCTCGAAACCTTGCGCGATGGCGGGTCCAACTTGATCGAAGCGGTCAGCTCGATGGGCACGGGTTCGTCCCCCACTCCGATCGATGAGGCGACAGGCCCATACCGGCGCGTCGACTGGTTGCACCTCGATATCCAGGGCGCGCTTCAGATCAAGCGCGCCTTCGGTGGCACGCTCAATGACGTCGTGCTGGCCTGCGCAGCGGGTGCCTTCGGGCGCTTCCTGCGCCAACGCGGCGTGGACACCAGCGACCTCGACTTCCGCACGTCGATCCCGATGAACGTTCGCGACAAGAACGGGGAAACCGACATCGGCAACCACATCACCACGCTCTTCGCCGCGCTTCCCGTCGACGAAGAAGACTCCACCAGGCGCATCGAGAAGGTGATCGAGACCACCCGCGAGATCAAAAGCTCGGCGGAAAAGCGCGGCGTGAGCGACGAGGAAGGTCTCGTCGGCGAACTCAGCGACCGGTTGTTTCCGAGCCTCATGGCCGAGGCGGCCAGGTTGGTGCGCGACCGCCTGCAGCTGGTGAACGTCTACATCAGCAACGTGCCCGGGCCCCGGGTGCCCGTCTACCTGCTGGGCGCGAAGATGCTGGAGATCTATCCCGTTGCGCCGGTCGTGCACATGATTGCCGTCGCGCTCTTCACCTACGACAAGGGACTCCACTGGGGTTTCAACGCCGACTGGGATCTGTTCCCCGATCTGCACGCGCTGATCGAATTCACCGAAGAGGAATTCGAGGCCCTGCTGAAGGCGGCCGCCGCGAAGTCGCCGGCAGCCTGAACCTGTTCGACGCTGGGATCACGACTGCATCTCGACGATTTCGCACAGATGCCCCTCTGGGTCGCGTGCAAACGCCACGCGGATCTTGTGGGCCGGGTTTTCCCTCACGTCGCTGCACAGTGAGCCCCCAGCTTGCTTCACGCGGTCGAGCAGGGGCGGCAGATCGTTGGTCGTGAAGCCGAGGATCATTTCGTCGATCGGTGGAGCGGGCCGTCCCTCGTACTTCAGCAGGGTCAATGGGCCGTAAGGCAGGGCGGGGTCTTGCGAAAGGGAGATCTGTTCGATCGGCTCACCTCCGATGCCCTTTTCGAGGCGTTCGCGCATCACCGGGTGAAGCCCGAAGACCGTGCAGTAGAAATCGGCCATCGCGTCGAGGTCATCGACCACGAGTTTCGTGAATGTGAGTTGCGCATTCGGGCTCGTCGCCACGCACCCTTCCCTTCCTGTCGCGCTAGCGGCCGGTCCCGGAACCCGACAGCTCGTAGAGGTTCATGTCCACCTTCTGCCCGCTCACGACCATCATCACCATCACGTCTTCGCGCAGGAATTTCACGATGTTGGTGATGGGCTTGCCGTAGAAGTCGGTTTCGTAGACGAATTCGCCGGTGGCTTCGTCGTACGCGTACTCGTTCATGGTTTCGAAGAAGGTGTAGGCGCGGCGGGTCTCTTCACCGGGAACGAAGACCAGACTGCCGTCGTCGGTGCGTTCGAGGCGGAAGTCGTCGGGGCGTTCCTTCCAATCGTCGATGCCGGTCCAGTCCGTGTCCCAGAAGGCCCGAGGGTCCGTGTCGCCGATCGCGACGAAGGCTTCGAGTTCTTCGAGGCGATCGACCGAATCGATGTCGAGTTCGTAGAGTGCGCGTTTGAATTCTTCGACCGGGGCTGTCTGCCATTCGCTTTCGGTCTGGGCGTCGAGCGCTTCATCGGCCTCGGACGGCAGTCTTCGTTCCATCGCAGGGCCAGAACTCGCGGCTTCGTATCCAGCGATCGGGGGAGCAGAAGAAACGGGCGGTGGCGACCCACTGCGCTCTGGCCCCATCCCGCCACCGCCGAAGAGCAAGGTCAAGCCGAAGCCGACGAGCAGGCCGGAGCCACCGACCACGCCAATTCGCATTCCTTGTGAAGCCATCGTCGCCCTGCCCCGCGCTTCAGTGCGTTTCCACGCAGCCAAACTGTTTCAACAACCCCGCGTCGATCTCGACTTCGCGATCGCCCATCGGTCCCGCGACCATTCCCGTCACGGGTTCGCAGCTCGCGAGATCACGCAGCACGCGCGACGCACCGTCCACTGTCGTGATCTCGATGCCGTTGATCCCGCGGATCACCTCGTCGCGACCGATTCCCGCCTGCTCGAGGAACCCCTCGTCGGAAATCGACACGGCCCGCACCCCTTCGATCCGGCCACTCGCGTCGTACAACGGCTCGAGGTCGTTCGCGAGGTGGGCCGCCAACTGGTTCATCGCGTCGATCACCTCGGGGCTCACGTTGGCCGAGCGGTTTCTCCGGAGCTCGGCCGTAGATCGCAGTGCGCGCTCGCGCCGCACCACGGGCTCGAACTCCATCTCGTCGCTCCCCGATGCGACACCCGGAAGCCCCTCACCTCGCGACAGCCAGAGTTTTTCGAGTCCCCGTTCGGTGGCGAGCAGGATGCGGCGTTGTTCGATTGCGTGGATCGTCACCTCGGGATGACGGGCGAGTGCATCGCCTTCCCGCAAGACCATGTGGCGAACCTCTTCGACGTCGAGGACGACGGCCTGTGAAAGACTCGCGGGGTCTGCGACCAGGGTCCCGAGCAGACGCAGGGGAAGCTCGGTATCGGGGATCGTGTCGGTACCCGCAGCACCGTCATTCTCTTCGCCCGCGGACGCCGCGACGGTCGGACGGGGACGTGCGGAAGGGAGCTCGGCGAGCGAATCCTCACGAACCGAAGCGGAGACGACGACCTCTGCCCCATCGCGCGAGTGCGCCGGCGCACTCGATTCGCTCGCGGACATGAGCCAGGTCGCGAGACCCGCGCCCGCAAGCCCACCCACGGCGAATACCACAACGTTGATCCATTGCCGAGAGCGCGTCACGACGATTCACCCCAACCCGGTTCAGCTCAGGGCAAGGTAACAAGCCCCCCACGAGGCTCCACCGGCAAGTGATGCGCGGCAAAGCGGCGCGCGGCCAGGCGGTGCACGGTTACGCGAGCTCGGCCTCGAGAAAGAGGTGGTCGAGGCGACGCACGAAGATGCTCGGCGAGTACTCGACCGCGCGCCGGGCTTCTCCTGCGGCACGACCCGGATCGGCCCCGACCCGCAACGCCCTGGTCCCGTCGAGCAGCGCTTCGATGACGACGCGCGCTTCGAGTCGCGCGAGCCTCGCCCCGACGCAGAAATGCGCGCCGCGCCCGAAGCTCATGTGATGCCGGGGATACTTGCGATCGAGGCGGAGGCTGTCGCCATCGTCGAAGACGGCAGCGTCACGATTCGCCGAAGCCCACAGCAGCATCAGTCGGTCGCCTTCTTCGAGGGCGAACCCGCCGAGTTCGCACGCACGCCGCACGACGCGGTAGTGGAACTTGAACGGGGGCTCGAGGCGAACGACTTCCTCGACGAATCGCGGAATCAGTGCCCGGTCCGCGCGCAAGGTTCGTTGCAGGCCCTGGTCTTCGGCAAGGCGCCGCACGCACGAACCGAGCAGCGCCGCTGTCGACTCGCCGGCGGCACCGAACATCACGACCGAGATCCCGACGGCCTGCAGTCGGTCGAGCCGACCGTCGGCGACGCCGCGCGCGAGCGCGCGAAGGAGCGGTTCATCGTTCGTCTCGCTTGCGCCATCTCCCACGGCCACCATCTGGCGGTCGAGGTGCTCAGCCAGATAGTCCGCCATGTTTCCGGTCTCTTGCGCGAGACTCACGAGCCGCTCCTGCCCGACATCGCCGGCCAGGATGTCACCCCCCATCATGGCCCAGGTTCGAAAGCGACCGACGTCTTCGCCCGGAAGGCCCAGCAGATGGGCCACCACGTGGGCGGGAATGATCTCCGCAACGGGTACGAAGTCGCCGCCGCGAGTTCGAAGCCACGGTTCGAGCGATTCGGATGTCCAGCCGCGAAGCGCATCTTCGAGGCCCGCGATTCGTCGCGGCGAGAGCTTCGGCTGTACGAGCGAGCGGTGAACTGCGTGATCGGGTTCGTCCGCAGTCGCGATCACCTGATTCGCGCCCACACCGGGGAACGCAAACGTGGTCGGCGCGCCGTCGTCACCGCGCATCAGCACACCGGTGAGATTCGCCGAGAAGTCGTCCTGACGCCCAAGGGCTTCTTCGATGAGATCCCAGGTCGCAACCGTGTGCACGCCGCTGTCACCGATCCGCGCGAGCGGTCGATCACGCCGAAGGGTGGCATAGAACGGAAACGGGTCTTCGATCGACGCGGTGGAAAACAGGTATTCGGAGGCCACCTCCTCCGCGGGTGCACGCTGCACGGTTCCTTCTCCCATCACGCCAACGGACGCACCGGCACCGTGGTCGTATTGGCGGTCCATGTGAGTCGATTCGCCGCTCCAGTCTAGGAGGCCAGAACGGGCACCGCCCCGCCCTTTGTTATGCTCCGCCGGCCCGTGCTCGAAACCTGCAACCAAAGTGATCACGACACGACGATCGCACGAATCGACGAACGAGAGGAATCCAGCATGCTCGGCTACACCACGATCGGTACCAGCGACATGGACCGCGCCTGCGCGTTCTACGACACACTGCTTGCGGAGATCGGCGCAAAGCAACTCTTTGGCATGGACCGCATCAAATTCTATGGCACCGAGATGGGCCAGTCGATGCTGGCGATCTGCATTCCCTACGACGAACAGCCGCACCATCGGGGAAACGGCTGGATGATCGCGATCCCCGGTGGTTCACGCGAAGGCGTCGACAAGCTCTACAACAAAGCGATCGAACTCGGTGCCACCGACGACGGCCCACCCGGCGAACGCATGCCGGTCTTCTACGGCGCCTACGTACGAGACCTCGACGGCAACAAGATCTGCTTCTTCGAAATGAGCGCTCCCTGATCGGATAGCGGAATGCCTCGATTTCCCGAGCCGCCCCAGGACGACTACGACTCCATATACCTGGAGGAGACGGATCGTCCCCTTCCCGAGAAGATCTTCCAGAACACGCGCTACGCGTACTTCAAGACGATCGCCAAGAGCGGCAAGGCGATCATCTCGTCGTGCAAGGACCGTCATCTCGGGCGGGTGATCTGTCACAAGAAGCTGCGTCCCGAATTTGCGGACGACCCGGTGGAACAGATGCGGCTGCTGCGCGAGGCGCGGGTCACGGCTTCGCTCCAGCATCCCAACACCGTGCCCATCTATGAAGTGAGCCGCGACCAGAAGGGGCATCTCTACTTCACGATGAAGCTGGTGCACGGCTACACCCTGCGCGAGCTGTTCGACGAGGAGTACCGCGATCGCTACGACCTGGTTCAGCTCGTCGATGTGCTGATCCAGGTCGCGCACGCGCTGCGCTACGCGCACAGCCATCGGGTGGTCCACCGCGACATCAAGCCCGAAAACGTTCTGATCGGCCCCTTCAACGAAGTGCTGCTGCTGGACTGGGGCCTCGCCAAGGTCTGGCGTGTAGACAGCACCGACCAGGAACCCACCCCCGACGCCGCGGCCGTCGAAGCCGCGAAAGACGACCCCGTCACATCGCTCACCGGCGCGGGGAAGCTCGACGGAACGATCGAGTACATGTCTCCGGAACAGGCCCGCTCGGATCCGGACATCGACTACAGGAGCGACATCTTCAGCCTGGGCGTCGTCCTATACGAGGTGCTGGCTCGCCGGCACCCCTTCGAGGGCGAGACCGTCAGCCAGATGAGGGATCAGATCCTAAACGTCACGCCGCCGAAACCCTCGACCCTGACCAACGTGAAGATCCCGGCCCCGCTCGAAGACCTCGCCATGCGCTGCCTCGCCAAGGACCGGGAGGAACGGCCGCGGGGCTGTGAAGAGCTGATCCACATCATGGAACAGGGGTGGTCGCGCTAGAGGTCCGGGCAGCTTGCCTCGAATCTGTGCAGCATTCTTCCCGAATCGCCCAGGATGTGGGCAGTCTTGAGCACAAGACGGCACTGAGGGGTGGGCGAATCCGGCACGGGTGTTGCAGCGGGTACGAGGCGCGACCGATTCTTCCACCCCCCCGATTCCGCCGGAGCAACAGGAGCAAGCACAGTGACGAAAAGCAAGTTGGAGTACATCTGGCTCGACGGCTACGCGCCCACGCAGAGCCTGCGCAGCAAGACGATGATCCGGGAAGACTTCTCGGGCAACCTCGAAGACTGCCCCATGTGGTCGTTCGATGGCAGCTCGACCGAACAGGCCGACGGCAGCGATTCGGACTGCCTGCTCAAGCCGATCGCGATCTTCCACGACCCGGGCCGCCGCGACGCCTACCTCGTGATGACCGAGGTGCTCAACGCCGACGGTACGCCCCACGACACCAACGGCCGCGCCACGATCGAAGACGACGACGACTTCTGGTTCGGCTTCGAGCAGGAATACTTCCTGTGGGATCCGGACACCGATCGACCGCCGGGCTTCCCGCGCGCCGGTTTCCCGCGCCCGCAGGGCCCCTACTACTGCTCGGTGGGCGGCAACAACGCATACGGCCGCACGATCATCGAAGAGCACCTCGACATGTGCCTCGATGCCGGCATCAACGTCGAAGGCATCAACGCCGAAGTGGCCGCCGGTCAGTGGGAATTCCAGGTGTTCGCCAAGGGCGCCAAGCGCGCCGGTGACGAGACCTGGGTCGCCCGCTACCTGCTCGAGCGCGTTGCCGAAAGCCACGGCCACGCCGTCGAGTGGCACCCCAAGCCGCTCGGTCACACCGACTGGAACGGCTCGGGCATGCACGCCAACTTCTCGAACGCTCCGATGCGAGAACTCGGAAGCGAAGATCTCTTCAACAAGATCTGTGAGCAGTTCGGCAAGAACATCGACCGTCACATCGCGGTCTATGGCGCCGACAACGAGCAGCGCCTCACCGGTGCTCACGAAACGCAGTCGATCGATCAGTTCAGCTTCGGCGTTTCTGATCGCGGTGCGTCGATTCGCATCCCGGTCGGCACGGTCGAAGACGGCTGGAAGGGCCGCCTCGAAGACCGCCGCCCCGCATCGAACGCCGACCCGTACAAGGTCGCCGCGGTGATCGTGAAGACGACGAAGGAAGCGGGCGACTAGTTCGCCACTCCGCGCACTGCAATACCCGAACCGGGGTCTGGTCTCGTGCCAGGCCCCGGTTTTCTCTTGGGGCCGTCGCTGCGGAGGGCCGCGCCGCTACGCCTCGTACTGCGCAAGGCGACGGCGGACGGGCTCCTGCATCGGGCGCGAATGCGGGGAGTAGAACGGAAGCAGGATGCGGAACATGCGCGGCAAGAAGAAGCGCGTGATCCGGCGTTGGTTGACGCGTTCGCGGGCTTCGATCTCCGCATCCACTGCGACCTCACCCCGCTCGCGGTCGAGCGCCATGAAATGCTCGGCCACGCGCTGCGTGAAGCCGAACAGGTGCCGCTGGGTTTCGACGTAGACACGCACGCGGTGCCACCAGCCCGGATGCAGCGCATCGAGCACGTCGTGCGCCACGGCGCGATGCTCGAACTCTTCGGCCAGATGCCACTGCCATAGTTCGGCCACGGCGGGGTCCGCCGGCTCGAGCCAGTCGTCGATTTCCTGCAGGAAGAATTCCGCCAGCACGAGCCCCATGCACTCGAAGCCCTCGCAATAGGCGAGGTTCCAGCCGAGCGACCGGTTGGCGATGAAGTCGCGATAGTCCTGCTTGATCTCTTCCTCGAAGACCTCGAGCCCGGGGTATCGGGCGCGCAGGACCTCATTGTATGTGGCGTGCACCTTGAAGTGATTGGCTTCCTGCTGATTGAAGATGTCGACGTCTTCGAGCAACTGCGGCGCGCGTTCGGCCACATCAGGACGCGCGAGTTTCATCACGCGAATCAGGTACGGCTCGAGGTACGGCAACAGGATCGAGGCGCCGTTCAACAGGTGTCCGATCGGCCCGTGGGCGGGTAACCAACGCGGCTCGGCAGCGGAGAAGTCGATCGTGGGAAGACGTGCCTGCATACGGGCGAAAGGCTAGCCGTCCGCCACTTCGAGGCACAGGTCTGCGATGCGAAGCTCGACTTCACGCGTCTGGCCGCCGCGCTCCATGAACGTGCGCATACGTTGCTGGGCTTCGGGCGTGCGGAGCAGCCCCTGAAAGAGATACGCCTCTTCGATCAACCCCTCATCCCAGGACGGTTCGGCCCGGAGCGTCGCGGCTTTCGCGTCGGCGACCGCGCGAGGCGGGAAGCTCGCGATACGCCGAGCGAGGCGCGTGACGTACGGGCGCAGTTCGTCGGGTGCGAGTGCACGGTTGAGATAGCCCCAGCGTTCGGCGGTTTCGGCGTCGAGATCATCACAACCGAGGATGACTTCCAGCGCGCGTCCCCGCCCGATCAGGCGCGGCAGTCGCTGGGTGCCGGAGCCGCCGGGCAGGATGCCGATCGCCACTTCGGGTTGGCTGATCACCGTCTTGCCGAGCGCGCCGAAACGCATGTCGCACGACGAAGCCAACTCGCTTCCCCCGCCCCCGACTCGAGCATTGATCTCGGCAATGGTCGCTTTGGGCATGGTGCGGAAGAGTTCGCACAGGACGTGGAAGCCGTTTTCGTCGACGCTCTTCCCGCGTTCAGCCGGGCTGTCGGCGGGGAACCCCATGATCGCCTCGACGTCGAAGTGGGCGATGAAGAAGTCGGGGTCGTCGCTGCGCAGCACGACCACGCGCACATCGTCATCGGCAGCGACCTGCTGTGCGAAGTGCAACAGGTCCGTGAAGACCGGGATGGTGATCACGTTCACGGGCGGGTTCGCGATCGTCGCGAAAGCCACGTCATCTTCCAGCGCGACGCCCAGGTGCTCGAATTCGTAGGCCATGGGGAGACTCCTTCTCGTCCCCCAGCCTAACACCGCGCAATCAGGTCGAGGGACTGGTCTTCGGCTTCGCGCCTCGACGCCGGCGGCCGCGCGACTTCTTGCGCCGGCCCTTCTTCTTGCGCGAGCCGCGCTTCTTCTTGCTGGCGCGCTTCTTGCGGATCGGGTCGAAGAAGGTGACCGGGCGCGCCGGCGCGCGACGACAGACGTCGCAGATGCCGCATTCCTCTTCGATGGGAATGCCGAAGTACTCACCAAGCAGCTCGCCGCGACAACGTTCGGCAATTGCATAGCTGTCGATCGCGTCGAGGCGGACGTTGTCCTGCTTGCGCAGGGTTCGCAGCTGCTCGCGCAAGCGCTTGGCGTGGTCGATCAATTCCTGCCGCGAAACCAGCGCCTCGATTTCCTTGTCCTTGCCCACGTGGACCAGGCCCGCCGACTCGAACATCGCGACCACCGCGGCGGTCACGCGCTGTGCCACCCGAGAAGACGCCGCGAGGTTGATGATGTCGGGCTCACGCCCCTCGTCGAGAAAGGCCGCGATCCCGTTGGCGACCTGGAACAACTGCACCGGGTTCACGCGGCTCTGGCTGAGCAGAAACTCGTGGATGTTCCGATCCATTTCGTTGTGGAGCAGGATGCAGTGGGCGCGCTTACCGTCGCGACCGACGCGGCCCGCCTCCTGAACGTATTGCTCCATCGAAGCCGGCGTCTGGAAGTGGACGACGTAGCGGAAGTCCTGCTTGTCGATGCCGAGGCCGAAGGCGCTCGTCGCGATCATCACGTTGCGCTTGCCGCGCTTCATGAAGTCTTCCTGCTGCGCGCGGCGTTCGCTGCCGTTCATGCCGCCGTGGTAGCGGTTGACGGGTATGCCCATCTTCTTGAGCGCGCCGTACACCATGTCGACGTCCTTGGTCGTCGAGCAGTAGACGATGCCGGGACGTCGCAGGCGCAGCACCAGGCGACCGAGCGCCCGCAAGCGGAACTCGCCCCCGCACTCGATCACCTCGAAGCCGAGGTTCGCGCGGTGGGGCGACGCCACGATTTCGAGCGGGCTGCGCAGGTCGAGTATGCGCACGAGGTCTTCGCGAACGGGTTCGGTCGCCGTCGCCGTGACGGCCAACACCGGTGGACGTCCATAACGTTCGAGCAGGGTGCCCAGGCGCAGGTAGGCGGGACGGAAGTCGTGCCCCCATTCGGAAGCGCAGTGCGCTTCGTCGACGGTGAACAGCGAGATACCGCTCTGCGCCAGCGCCGCCAGCAGCTCGTCACCCGCCAGGGTTTCCGGCGTGGTCATCACGAGCAGCGGCCCACCCTCGATGATCCGGGCCACCGCAGCCTTGCGCGCGTTGCCCCGCACCGTGCCATCGAAACGCACGACGGGGATGCCGCGCCGCTGCATGTTGTTGACCTGATCTTCGATCAGCGCGAGCAGCGGTGAGATCACCACCACCGGCTGAGGCAACAACATCGAAGGCAGCTGATAGCAGGCACTCTTGCCGAAGCCGGTTGGCAGGACGACCAGCGCGTCGCCGCCCCCCATCACGTGCTGGATCGCGGCTTCCTGCTCGGGATGGAGCTTCGTGATGCCGAGGGCGCGTGCTGCCTCTTCGATGTTGGTCGGCTGCACGTACTCGATCGGCTCGGGTTCCTTGGCCGGCGCGGGCTTGGGTTTGTTTTCCCTGGCCGCAGCCTTTCGGGATGCGGCGCGCTTGCGGCCCCTGTTGTTGCGATCGTGATTGTTGCGGTCGTGATTGTTGCGATCGTTTCGGTTGCTGCGCTCGCCACCCGCCGCGGGGCGCCCTTCTCCACCCGCGGCCCGATCCTGTTCGCCCGCGCCTTCTCCACCTTCCTGGCCTTCGCGCGGCCCGCGACGTCCCCGTCCCCTGCGTCGACCGCGGCGGCGGCGTGAGCGTCGGTTGCGACGCCCAGATCCGGGCGGGCGATCCCCGTCCGCTTCACCGTTCGTCGATTCGCCAACTTGTCTGTTCTGGGCTTTCGCTTGCGCGCCACCGCCAGAGCTTTCGGCTGCGACTTCGGCCCAGACTTCTTCGCGAAGCGACATGGCTTCGTCGAAAGCATCGGCGTCGACCTTTCGCTTCGAGCCGCCGCGAGCGCGTTTCGGAGCCTCGGCTGCGACCGCAGCCTCGCCATTGCCCGCCCGGGTTTCGTCGTCGCCGTTCGAGCTGCCACGACGCCGCGAGGACGTCTTGCGGGCGGACATCTTGCGGGCCGTCGCCTTGCGAGGCGCAGGGGAACGCGGCTCCGCCGCAGTAGTTTCGCGCGGCGATTCGATGGCCGCAGTTGCGGAAGTCGACACTTCAACCGCGGGTGCCGCGGGGGCGTCCTCCGCGGTCGACCTGGCTGCCGCCTTGCGCGCCGCCTTCTTCCTGGGCGCGGCCTTTCGGGTGGCCGCCTTCTTCTTGGCAGCGGCCTTCTTCGGGGCCGGTGAAGCTTTCGCCGAAGTCTCGGCAGCCGAAGCGTCAGCGTCCGACGCCGAGGCGGCCGCCTTCTTCCTGGCCGGCGACTTCTTGCTTGCCGCCTTCTTCTTCGCGGGCGTTTTCTTCGCTGCCGCCTTCTTGGCGGGGGAAGCGGCTGCCTTGCTGGCTGCCGACTTGGCGCGGGCCGTCACAGACTCATCGTCCTATGGATCCCTCTGGTGTTCTTCGTTGTTCGTGTCGGCCGCGATCGGATTCCAACCGAATCACGGACCTGTCGGTGATGGAGCATCCCCGGTAGACGCTTCGCAAGGGCGAGGTCTGCGGCGATACCCGTGTCGCTTACCGCGTGCGCCGATGGACCCATCGATGATGAGCGGGGCTCGTGGGAAGGACGAAGTCGTCCGCGTTACCCAGCGCCCTGCTCCCTCGGCGTCGATCTCCGAGCTCCGATCTCCGGTCTCGCTGACCTGCGATCGGCCTGCCGTCACCCTCGCTGCACTAAAAAATCGGGTGGGCAGGTGCGGAAGCCTATACGCCATGGCGCAATCGCGCCACGCCGAATCGAACGAGGGGCTAGCAGCCCCAACCGGAGGGCTCGAGCGCGGAATTCCCGTTGTAACAACGGTGGAGTACGGGGAGTTCGACCGCCCCCCCACAAGGCATCGCTATCGAGAATCCCGTGCGTGACCGGATTCGCGACGCGGATGGCCACCACGAAATTCAACCGTCCCTTCGGTTCGCGGCATTTCCTGTCCGGCGCCTCGCACACCCTGGCTCGAAGTCACCCGTGCGATGAATCCCTTCGACCCGGCGACGTCTACCCCATGTCGCCAATCCCGCTCATTGGCTCAGCAGTACGTCGAAAACCTGCGCCCCATCCAGAGAGAGGGAGATCGCCATGCGTCAACGTCGATTCGCGCGTTTCTTCAGTGCGTTCAATATCGCCATTCCCCTTGCCGTATCTGTGCTGTCGCTCACAACGGCCTTCGCCGCCCAGGCGAGCCACCGCGACGGCGAAGAAGACCGCGCGTGGCAGGAAGAACGCCAGCGCCGACTGGCCCACCGAGACCGACACGATCGGCGCGACTCGGCGTTGGACCTCCTCGGTCCGTACATCGGGGGGGCGTTCTCGATCGGGGTCGAACAGTTCGACAACACCATCCCCGGCGACGACTTCGACCAGGGCTTCGGCTTCGATGCCTGGGCGGGATCGCGCATCCACCGCCACGTCGGCGTCGAGGGGCAGCTTTCCTATCTCGAGGGCTTCGAAATCGAGGGGACGGGGATCGACTTCAGTCATCTCAACGCAACCGCGAACCTGAAGCTCTATCCACTCGACGCGATAGTGCAACCCTGGATACTCGCAGGGGCTGGCGTCGGACGCTTCGAACGCGAGGGACCCGACGGCTACACGCTCGCCGACACGGGTGGTGTCATGCGCGTTGGTGCCGGTGTCGACGTATATCTCAACGAACACGTATCGCTCGTGGGAGGCGTCGGTTACCTCTTCACTGCGGGCGGCATCGTGGACACCGACGTCGTCGAGATGAAGTTCGGCCTGCAGTACCGCTTCTGATGATCGCGCGGAATCGTCGCCCCGGTCGGCTTCGCGTCAACCACTCACCCCCTCTTCGGTGCCCTCGCGACCGGCGTCTCCGCGGTGATGTTCGAGCTCGCCGAACACGCGATCGACGAAGTCTGCGTGCTCGCAGACAAGCGCTCGATGGGTTCGCCGAAGACGATCGCCGAACGCGCGCCGATCCAGGCCGCCCTCGCTCGAGCGAGGGCCAGCGTCGGCCAGGCCCGAAGTTACCTCCACGCGATGACGCGCGACGCGTGCACTCGAAGCCATCGACCTCTGCTTTCACGCGGTCGAGGGCGCCGCGGTCTATCGTAGCAATCGCCCGCAACAGATCTTTCGCGACGCCCACGTCGCGAGCACCCACGGCATGATCGCGCCGCGCACCCTCGAGCCGTTGGGGCGCCGCGTGTTCGGGCTGCCGACATCGACGGCGCAATTCTGACGGGCTCGCGTTCTCAATCGGAGCGACGCGCCGGCGCTACCCTGCCCGCCCGCTCCAAGACGTCGACCAGTTTTGCGTCGGCGTAACCCGAAACACATGACGGAGGTGACCATGCCCGCACGGTTCAAGTTCGCCCTTTCGATCGTTCTTCTCACCCTCGGGCTCACCGCGTCCGTTGCCTTCGCGAAGGAACCTGCGAAGTCCGACTTCAGTCAACTCGAAAGCGTGAAGGCCTTCGACACCTTCATGGGCACCCTCGCAGAGATGAAGCAGGTGATTCTCGAGGACGCGACCAGCGAGCGCGAAGCAGCCGAGGGCATGCGGTTCCTGCTTCGCACGGTGGCGATGAGTCAGGAGGTCACCGGCGAGGGCTACCCGATCGCCCCCCACTTCGCGCGCATGGACGACCGCCGACGCAAGATCGGTGGCGACAACCCGGACGCCGAGTACGACAACGTCGTCTGGGACGGGCGCTTCACCTACAAGATCACCGGCAACCGCGGCAGCATCGACCACCTTTCCTTTACGGCACTCGTACGGGAAGCGAACGGACGCCAGCGGTCGGTGGGCTACGTCAACGAGCGCGACCTCACGCTCGATGCGAACGGCAACTTCACCCTCTGGCTTTCGGGCGAAAAGCCAAAGGGCCCCGGCAACTGGATCAAGACCGAACCGCGTTACGGCACCATGTTGGTTCGGCAGTACATCGGCGATCGCGCGACCGAAAAGTTGGCCACCTACGAAATCGAAGTCGTCGGACGCCCGGCGGGCGCACCGCTCCCGCCATCGACTGATGCCGAGGTCGCCGGAGGGATTCGCGGAGCACTCATGGCGATGAACGGCATCGGCCGCCTTCATCGCTACGTCTCGCCTTCGATCAACGAACCCCCGAACGTCTTTGCCTTGCGCAACAGTGACGACTTCGGCGCCGACATCAGCAGCACCGACAATCTCTACGTGATCGGCACCTACGGCATCGACGAAGGCGAAGCGCTGATCGTCGAAGTCGACCCCCTCGACGTGCGCTTCTGGAACCTCGCGATCGAAAACCCCTGGCACGAATCCGTCGACTACGCCGTGCGCCAGACTTCACGCACCCACGACAACGTGACGATCGACCCGGACGGCAAGGTCCGCTTCCTGATCGCCCACGCCCCGACCGACCACCCGAACTTTCTCGAAACCGCAGGCCATCGCCGCGGCTTCATGACCTTTCGCTGGGTAGGCGAGCGCGACACGGCACCGCCGCTCCCGACCGTGACGAAGCTCTCGCTGGCAGAGGCCATTGCGAAGGCCAGGAAGCTCGGCGGGCGTTGATTCCCGCGCACCTCGGCATGCGCATCAGAACGGCGCGCCGAGCCTCAGCCCGCCTGTTCCGCCGACACGCGTGCGATGCTCGGGTGCTCGGCGAGTCGTCCGAGCAGCGCGGCGAGGTCCGGCTGATCGGCCAGGATGTCCACGCCGGCCACGTTCTTCGCCAGCATGCTCGCGAGCCCCATGCTGTAGAAGACGTAGAAGTCAGCGATGGTGAGATCGCTACCCGCAGCGTAGGGGTCACATACGAGCAGGCGCGCCAACGCCTTCATCCCCTTTCCGAGTTCGTCTCGCACCTGTTCTTTGGTTTCGTCGCTCACCGGCTTATTGAAGAGCAGCTCGGGCAGGCAACGCCGTGCGACCAGTTCGACGTGGAGCTTCACGTGGTAGGCGATTTCCAGGGCCTTCGCGGCTTCGAAGGGGTCGGCCGGCAGCAGCGCGGGTTCGGGGTACTTGTTTTCGAGGTAGTGGAAGACCGCGAGCGACTCGGAGAGATAGCGACCGTCGACTTCGATCGAAGGCATCTTGCCCATCGGCGAGCGCGCGAGATAGTCCTCGTCCTGGGACGGCGGCGCCTTCACCTCTTCGAACTCCGCACCCTTCTCGATCAAGAGCGCCTTGGTGAGGCTGTAGTAGTTGCTCATCCTGATGCCGTAGAGCTTGATCATCGCGTGGGTCTCCCTTTCTCCCGGGCGCCGGTAGGTGATGGCCGCGGAGCTTAGCGAGAAGTCGGCGCGGGCGTGGCCATGCCTCGCACGGCACCGAGCACCGTGGCCGGCACGACGACGGCCGCGGCGAGCACGCCCGCCCACACGCCCTTGATCCCCGCGTACGCGGGCACGCTGAGTGACGCGACGAGCGAAGCACACGCGAGCGCAAAGACGAGGCTCGCCAGTGCTCCGGCCGCACCCGCAAGCGCGCAGAGCCCCCAGCGGTTTCGCGCGGATGCAGAAGCGAGGGCGGGCCACTGCTCGGCCGCCACCGCCAGCTCCCCACGCGTCGCCTGCCTTCGGCTCAATTCCATCACGATCGCCGCGACGATCGCGCAGAGCAGGAAGCCGGTGATCAGCAGGTCGGGCCCATACGCGGCCTCCCCCCACGCCGAAAGCGACGCGTTGCCGCTCAAGAGCCACCAGGCCAGGGCACCATTGATGACCAGATTGGTCACGAAGTTGCTGATGGCCGACTTGCGAACGTGCGCCGTGAAGTCGAGCGCGCTCATGGCAACACCTCTCTAGGCTTCGAGCGTCTTCCGGTAGAGGTCTTCGATCTCGGCGATGTGATCGTCGAGGTCTTCGCTGCGCCAGCCTTCGGTGGGGATCGGCTCGTGAACCACGATGTCGACGGTAGCCGAACGAATCACCACCCCGTCACGGGGAAGCGCATCGAGCGCGTTCTTGATCACCACGGGAACGATCGGCACGCCCGCAGCCATCGCCATGTGGAAGGCGCCCTTCTTGAAGCGACCGAGCTTCCGGGTCGCGCTCCGCGTGCCCTCGGGCGCAACCACCACGGACAGCCCCTTCTGCATCGCTTCGACCGCGGGCTGCAGGGCTTCGATGGCCTTGTTGCGGTCGCCGCGATCCACGAACACGACGCCGGCCGCTTTCATCAGTGGACCAACGATGGGGGCGTCTTCGAGTTCCTTCTTCGCCACGCCAACGACATCGCGCTTGGTAAGGCGCGCCATCAACATCGAATCGAGACCGCTTTGATGATTGAAGATGAATACCGCAGGGCGGTGGGACCAGAGGTTGTGCTCGCCCTCGACGTTGAGTTCGACGCCCGTCGCCGTCATCGCGAGTTCGGAATAGGTGTTGAGCATCATGTCCGCGCCCTTGCGAACACTGCCGCTCGCGATCGCCGCCGGAATGCCCACCATCGCCGCCGGACCCAGCGAACCGAGTGCGCCAAGGAGCCCCGCGATCTCGCGCCGCCCCGGCGTACCTCGGCTGTGGAACTGATAGACGGGCCAACCGCGGCGTGACCCCACGCTCGCCAGTTCGCGGTCGGGATTCACCAGCCGCGGTTTGCCGACTGCGTCGAGGAGCGAGATATCGTCGTGGCTGTCGGTGTAGAAGTAGCTTTCTTCGAGATCGACATCGTGCTCGCGCGCAAACTCCGACGCGGCCCGCGCCTTGCCTTCCTGCCAACAGGCGGGACGCTGCACCTTGCCGGTGAACTTGCCGTCTTCGAATTCGAGTTCGGTGCACAGCACGTGCTCGATGCCGAGTTCTCGCGCCAGCGCGTCGATCTGGAAGTGCGTTGCCGACGAAACGATCGCCACCGTGTGCCCCTGCCGCTGATGCGCCTCGACCAGCGCCCGCGACTCGGGATAGATGTCGGTCACGAGATGATCGGCGAAGACGCGCTCTCCCTGGGCCAACAGCTCGTCTTCACTCAGTCCAACGAGGTTGGTGGAGGTGTCTTCCAGGAAGCTCGGGAAGCTCGTCTGTCCGGAACCGAACTTCCAGGTCCCCGCCGCCGCCCCGAGCATGTCGCGAAGCGAAAAGCCTTCGTTGGAGAAGCGGTCCTTCATGAAACCCGCGGCGGAAAAGCCGGCGAGCAACGTGCGGTCGACATCGAAGAACGCCGCAACCTTGGCGCCCTGCGGTGCCTGTTCGATTTCGTGGGTGAGTTGTCGGCGCGTCGACATCAGTCTTTCTCCATGACCTTCGCGGTCGGGCGCTCGTGCCGGGGAACCGACGTGCGGGGTTCGTCCGAACCGGTGCGCGGGGGGATCCGTGCGTTCAACAAGTTCTACGACTTCCGTGCGAATGAATCCAATGCATGTTAGATATCTTGTACATGCACCAAACGCATTTAGCAGGAATCGATCTCAACCTCCTCGTGGCGCTGGACGCCCTGCTCCGCGAGCGCAGCGTCACCCGGGCCGCGGCAGCGGTCGGCCTCAGCCAGCCGGCCATGAGTCGCGCCCTCGCGCGTCTGCGCGACCTGTTGAACGACCCGCTGTTGGTCCGGCACGGACACGCCATGGTCCCGACCCCTCGGGCCATCGAGATCACGACGCCGCTGGCCGCCGCCCTCGAAGCAGTGCGGCGCACACTCGAGGGGCCGGCCCCGTTCGACCCGGCAACCGCGTCGCGCGAATTCAAGCTCTCGGCCGCCGACACCACCCAGCCGGTGGTGCTGCCTCGGCTCCTCGCGCGAATCGGCGAGTCGGCGGGTGGCGTCGAGGTTTCGACCTTTCCCCTTCGCTCCAACCCAACGGCCTTCGCGGGGCTCGCTTCCGGTCAACTCGACCTCGCGATCGGGCGCTTCGACGCTCCGCCCGAGGACATCCGCCTGGCGCTGCTCTATCGGGACGCCATGGTGTGCGTCGCGCGGCGAGACCATCCGCGAATCCGTAGGCGACTCACCCTGCGGCGCTATCTCGCGGAAGGGCATCTGGCTGCTGAATCCGACTCGCCAGTCGACCGCCCCTTCACCATCGAGTCGATCCTTGGCGAGCAGGGACTTGCGCGCCGGGTGGCCTGTACGGTCGAGAACCTCGCGATGGCGCCCTATGTGGTCGCGGGTACGGATCTGATCTGCTCGGCGCCGCGCACGTCCATCGAGCCCTTCGCGAGTGGTCTGGGGCTGCGCATCTTCGAGCCGCCGTTCCCGACACCTGGCTTCAACCTCCACCTCGCGTGGCACCAGCGAATGGATCGCGACCCGGGTCATCAGTGGATTCGAGAGATGACCCTCGAACTCTTCGCCGACATGCGTGACGACTGACTCCAGCGGCCCGCCGAGCTGCACGCCAAGCGAGAGGTGGACCGACAATTGTGCCCGCCGGAATTCGCGCCTTCTTCGAGCGCGTTTCGGTGTCCAGCGGTTCACCCTGCCCGGCCGAGACTCAACACAAAGCGCGACGCTTCTCTGCGACCCGACCTGGATCGCTGGGCGCAATCGTCGATCCACCTCTCGGCCATTGCGATCGATGGGGACGGCCGGGAGACCCTGGAAACCGATGCGCTTTCGGGCTTCGGCCAGATGTCCGCGCGCATGGGTTGGTTCGTGAGCCCCTTCCACCACTATCTACCCTGGTTCGAGCTTTCGACCCGGGTCTCAGCGCCGACTGAATCCAACGACTCCCTCGGCAGCGGCGAATGGTCCTTTTCTCTGCAGGTCGACGCGTTCAAGCGCATCGGCGCGATTTCGCCCTTCGGTCGGTTCGGTCGCAAGTTCTACGTCGACCGCCTGGACGACCGCTTCTACTCGTCGATCGGCACGAGCTACCGCGTGACGGACGGCTTCAGCCTCGGTGCTTCGTACGACTGGTCGCAGGCCAGTTCGAGCGGAGTCGACGACGGACACGATGTCGTGGGATTCGCGAGTTTCAAACTCGATTCCGTATGGTCCCTGGGTCCGTACGCGCTTGCGGGACTGACCGACGGTAGTCCCGACTACGGCTTCGGGATGACGATCACCTTCCGGCCAACCAATCGCTAGGGCGGGCCAGACCACCAGCACGAACGCCATGACCGACCCCAACCACGACACCTCGCATCAGACCGAGCCACCGAGGACCGTCCTCGTCGCGCTGCGCGCGATCTTGCGTCCGCTGGTGCGCTTCCTGATCCGCCATCAGATCCACCACGGCTATCTGTCGAGTCTCCTGAAGTCCCTCTCTACATCGAAGTCGCAGAAGCGGACTTCCGACTCGACGACAAACGCGTAACGCTGAGCCGCTTGAGCCTGCTCACCGGCATCCATCGCCGCGAAGCCAAACGCATTCGCGAACAAGACGCCGTCGAAGGCGGGCCGCCCTATTCGATCACCCTGGGCGCGCAGATCGTTGCGCGGTGGATGGGGGAAGCACCGTGGCTCGACGCCGACGGGAAGCCCCGCGTGCTTCCGCGCGAAGCACCCGAACCCGGCGCAGCTTCGTTCCACGAACTCGTGCGCTCGGTGAGCGTCGACCTTCACCCCCGATCGGTCCTCGACGAATGGCTGCGCCTCGGCCTGGTCGACTGCGGCGACGACGACCGCGTTCACCTGCGCAGCGCGGGTTTCGTCCCCGCCAAGGGCTTCGACGAAAAGGCGCACTTCATCGGGCGCAACGTGCGCGACCATATGAACGCGGCCTTCGCGAACCTCGACAGCGACGACCCGCCCTTCCTCGAACGGAGCGCCTCCTACCATTCCCTGCCCGCCGAAAGCGTTGCCGATCTGTCTCGCCTGGCCCGGGAAGCCGGCCAGGAGGCCCTCGTTCGGGTCAACGACCGCGCGCGGACGATCAAGCAGAAAAGCCCTTCGGGCGGCGAGCGCCGTCGCATCAATTTCGGGGTCTACTTCTACGAAGAAGAGGCGCCGCGAGACGAAGAAGACCAGGCGTCGGACGGACGGGATGACTAGGCGGTATCAAGCAAATCGAGCGCGCGCGGTTCGCTACGCGAAGCGACCGTCTGCGCACGGCATCGGACGATCACTCGCCGTGCAGCTGTTGATCCTGCTCGTTGCGATGACGGGTTCGGCCACGAGCGCGTGGGCGGCCTGCCCGGAACTCGAAAGAGTCAGGCTCAATACGGGCAGCGACGACGGCATCGGGGGCTCCGGTCGCAACGGCGGCGGGGACGACGACGGCATCGGCGGTTCCGGCCTCTACGGCACGGTCACGGGCTTCGGAAGCATCTGCCTCAATGGACGCCGCATCCGCTACGCCGACGACGTTCCCGTGAGCGTCGCCGGCATCGCGGGATCGACCGACGACCTCGCGGTGGGACAGGTCGTGCAGGTGCTCGCGCGAAACGACGTCGCCGAAGGCATCGAGGTGAAGTACGCGGTGGTCGGGCGCATGGATGTCGCCGACCAGAGCGGCGTGCGCATCGCTGACGTCGAGGTCCGCCTGGCCGAAGGGGCCAGCATCGACACCAGGATGCTCGAGCCGGGCTCACGCGTCGCGGTAAGCGGCTTGTGGCACCCCGACGGTTCGGTCGTGGCCAGTCGCGTCGAAGCCGCGCGCGGTGAATGGAGCAACGGCACCACACCGCCCGTCGCAGCCGATGCTTTCGCAAGCGAGGTGAAGGACCTCGATGTCGAGGGCTATGTCGTGCGAGCCGATGCAGACGCGATCGAAGTCGGCAGCGTGCGCTTCGAACCGGAGGATCCCGCGAACCTTCCCGCGGTGGGTGCACGGGTGCGCATCCGCGCACTGCGCTACGACTCGGGCCGGCTGCGCGTTCGCGAACTCGACCGCATTCGATCGCCGCGCCTGCAGATGGAGCGCCCCGACCGCAATGAAATCGGCGCGGCGCGCACGGCGGAACTGCCCGACGCAAACGACCCCATCGAAGCGCGGGGCGACGCTGGTGCGCGTCACCGCGACCGTCATCGAGATCCACGCCGCCCGCCGATCGAGCGCGATGGCGTCGAGCGGCTCTCGCGCCCGGACCCGCCCGAGCGCCCGCCGATCGAGCGACCGCGTGCGCCCGACTTTCGCAACCGCCCCCGCATGCCGCGGCCAGGACCAGGGCCTCGTCACTGACCCGCCAGATTCGCCCGGCGGGCAGGTGACGCCGCAGCCTCGATCCACGACCCTCCCCGCCTCACCAGCGAGAGGAACATCATGTCGTCGAAGACACCGACCCGCCTCATCGTCGTGCTCGGCGCACTCACCGTGGCCTGCAGTGGCCCGTTCGTGCTCTTCCCGGGTGGCGCACTCGAAGGGCGCATCGCCACCGCCCCCACCGACTGGGGGTTCACGGCCGACACCGACACGATCCAGCTCGAAACCAATCCCGGCGATCCCTATTCGGTCAACATCTGGGCCATCGGTCTCGGCAACGTGCTCTACGTCCATGCCGGTGCGAGCCACGCGACCTGGATCGAAAACATGGAAGCCGACCCGCGGGTTCGCGTACGCATCGGCGAAACCGTCTACGAGCTCAACGCCGCACGCGTCGAAGACCAGGCCGAGTTCGATCGCTTCAGCGCGGTCTACGAAGAGAAGTACGGCAACCCGCCACGCAACCCGAGCGTGGAAGAGGCGTATCTCTTTCGACTTCGCCCTCGACAGGGATAGATTCCCGCTCCCATTCCCAGGAGGCCCGCATGAAGTTGAACGTCAACGGTGAGATCCACGATCTCGACGTTGCAGACGACGTCCCCCTGCTCTGGGTGTTGCGCGACGAGTTGCGGTGAAGACGAGAGCCACGACGCCATACGGGACAACCTCTGCCGCTGCAATCTGCCACTCGACGAGGTACGCCTCGAAGTCCTGATGGCGGGCGGCAGCTTCGGTCGACGCTCGCAGCACGACAGCCACTTCCCGAACGAAATCGCCCACGTCTTCGCCGCCCGACCGGGCGAGCCTGCGGATCGGCGCCCGACGAAGCCCCTGTGGACCCGCGACGATGACATCCGCGGCGGCTACTACCGGCCGATGGTCGTGCACCGGTTGCGAGGCGCGATGTAATTCGACGGCACGCTTCTCGGTTGGGACCAGGCCATCGCGGGCTGGGGACGCAGACCCGCCGAGGGAAGCGCCTTCGGGGTCGTGGTCCACGAGTCGTTCGGCACCGTGGTGGCGGAGATCGTCGAAGTCGACGCGGTCGAAACGCCGGTACGCAGGCCTCGCGTTTCACGCGTGCACTGCGCCGTCGGTTGCGACGTCGCGGTCAACCCCAACGTGATTCGCGCGCAGATGGAGGGTGGTATCGGCTTCGGCCTGGGCGCCGCACTCTACAGTGAGATCAACCTCGAACCCGGCGGGCTCGTACGCGAGGGCAGCTTCGATCGCTACCGCAGCCTGCGCATCGACGACATGCCCGAAGTCCATGTCGCGATCATCGCATCGAACGAAGACCCGAGCGGTGTGGGCGAACCCGGTGTTCCGCCGATCGCGCCTGCGGTTGCCAACGCGTGGCGCAGGCTCACGGGTGAGCGCGTGAAGCGGTTGCCGTTCGTGCGCAACGTCTGAGATCGGGGCGAAGGCGCCGGTTCTCCAGCGCCTTCGCTCCGAACAGCTTTGCATCTACCTGGCGAGAGATCCGACTAGAAGATCTCGAACAGCCCGGCTGCACCCTGGCCGCCGCCGATGCACATCGTGACCACGCCCCACCTGGCGTTGCGGCGCTTGCCTTCGAGCAGCAAGTGGCCGACGCAGCGTGCGCCCGTCATGCCGAAGGGGTGGCCGATCGAAATCGAGCCGCCGTTCACGTTGTACTTTTCGGGATCGATGCCGAGTTGGTCGCGGCTGTAGAGGCACTGGCTCGCGAAGGCTTCGTTGAGTTCCCACAGATCGATGTCGTCGACCGACAGGCCCTGGCGCTTCAAGAGCTTCGGCACTGCGTAGATCGGACCGATGCCCATTTCGTCGGGCTCACAACCTGCCACCGCGAAACCGCGGAAGGCGCCGAGCGGCTCGATGCCGCGCTTCTTGGCTTCGCCCGCTTCCATCAACACCGTAGAGGCTGCGCCGTCAGACAGCTGCGATGCGTTGCCCGCGGTGATCCACTTGTCTTCTCCGCGCACGGGCTTGAGCCTGGCGAGACCTTCGAGGGTGGTGGTCGGGCGATTGCACTCGTCACGGTCGACCGTGTAGTCGACTTCCGACGTTTCACCCGTTTCCTTGTCCTTGACGATCATCGTCGTGTCCATCGGAACGATCTCGTCCTTGAAGAGACCGTTTTCCTGGGCGGCCGCCGTGCGCTGCTGGCTTTGCAGCGAGTACTCGTCCTGGTACTCGCGGCTCACGTTGTAGCGCTCGGCCACGATGTCGGCGGTTTCGATCATCGGCATCCACAGGCCCGGGTACTGCTCGGCCAGCGGCTTGTCGACCTGCAGGGTGAAGCCCGTGCCGCCGAGGCTATGGGTGATCGATTCGACGCCGGCGCCCACGACGATCTGTTCGCCGTCTACGATGATGCGGCCCGCGGCGGTCGCGATGGCATTGAGACCACTCGAACAGTGGCGGCTCACCACGAAGCCCGTGGTTTCGATCGGGCAACCCGCCTTGACGGCGGCGAGGCGACCGATGTTGTTGCCGGTCGTGCCCTGGGGCGTACCGCAACCCATCACGACCTCGTCGACCTCACCCGGCTCGACGCCGGCGCGCTCGATCGAGTGCTTCACGGCGTGACCCGCGATGGCCACACCGGTGGTGTTGTTGAAGCCGCCGCGATGACTCTTTGCGAGTCCGGTGCGGGCGGTAGAAACGATGACTGCTTCGCGCATGGGGTGGTTCTCCTGAATCGACCTGGTTTCTGTTCGTGTAAATAGGAAGTTGCGGACAGCGACTCGACCGCCGCGTCATCTAGAGCCCGAGATCGGCCTTCATGACCTCGATCCCCGTCGTGCGGGTGCAGAGCTTGTTCGCCCCATACGCCTTCTCGGGCAATGCGGCAAAACCGGCTGCGGCTTCGAGCGCCTTCTGGATGGCTTCCCCCTCCGCGACGATCTCGTCGAGGAAGCCCGCTGAAGCGGCAGCGCCGGGATCATAGACCTTCGACTGCGTGACCACAGGCACGAAATTCGTCGGATTGATGCGCGCTTTCAGCAGCTCGAGCGCCCAGGGCGGCAGCAGCATCCCCATCCGGGTTTCCGTCATGCTCGATTCGAAGGGGGCGTCCTGGATGTCGAGGGTGATCTTCACGGCAGTCTCTTCGAACCTCGGCGACGGGAGCGGGCGGGGAGTCCAGCGCTCGCGCATGCGGCTGTGCATCGCTTCGAAATCGACGGCGATGAAAAGGCCCGTAGCCTCCACGGTCAGCCGGTCGCGCGTGTGACAGGTGCCGTGGATGATCGTGCGGCGCTCGCGTTCCTCGTGCACCCATGCTTCGAGACGCAACTCCTCGTCGAGGGGCGTCGCATCTCGATACTTCACTTCGAGCTTCGCCGTCACACCGGGCCGCTTCGCAAGGTGCTGGGCTTCACCCAGCAGATCGTCCATCAAGGCCGCGACCCAACCGCCGTGAACGCCGCGATGCTCGGCGAGGTGGCGGAAGACGACTACCGCGGCATCGCGTTCGAATCGAAGGTCTGACGTCGCTTACGCGATCAACCAGATCAGCACGAAGACGACCAACCCGACGATCTTTCCCTTCCTGGCGGCACGTGGAAGCGCACCGCCCATCGTCGCCTTGCCGAGTTCGCCACCCGGGTCACCACTCGCCCCCGCGGCGTTCACGATCGGCACTTCGAACACGCCGGCCGCGACGGATTTCGCGATCAGCGCCGAGACGAGAACCGCGCCACTCAACGTGCCGAGCGGCACGAAGATCAGGGCCAGCAGCACGGCGACCCACGGCGCCAGGATCCCGCCCCAACTCATCCAGGTGAACTGACGCAAGTCGTTCTGGTCCATCGCGAAATCGAACATGAAGAAGTGCCGTCGTGGCTCTTCGAGCACCGGCGACACCGCCCCACTCATGCGCGCGCCGGTGAAGTGACCCCATTCGTGAACCGTCGACGAAATCACGTAGGCCGCGACGAACGCGTTCGCGACGGCGACGATCTGCGCGAGGCTCGACCCCGTGACCTGCGCCCACGTCTGGGCGGCACCCCAGAGGGTCAGTGCGCCGAACACCATGGCGAAGTGGTAGCTGCCGATCTGCTTCATCCGGCTGCGATCGAATTCGCGTGCGGCCTGTTCGAGGGCTGCGACTTCAGACGGATCCATCGTGGCTTCGCTCATTGGGGACTCCTTGGCGTGAGGTCGCGGTCTTGCACGTGGGTCGAAGCGCGGTTCGGGGAGGCGCTGCGAGCGCCGGTAATCTTCCGCGGTCGCCAACGGTGCGTCAAGTTGCTCGAATCGGCACAGAAATTTCGCGGCGTTTCGCCGGCGATTCCGTCCCGACGCGCGCTGTCATGTCCTGGCGGGCGTGGCTGTTCTAGCCGACCACGCCAGCGACATCCGGGGACGCAACTTTCGCGAGCGTCCCGAAGGAAGCCTGCCGCTCCAGTGGATCGTGCATGTCCCACATCGCGACGGAAGCGACCGCTGGCTCGAAGTCGGAGCGCAGGGGGACCCCGCTGCACCGCCCTACCCCGAGCAAGGCGCCCCCTCCAGCGCCCACGAGGATCGCTTCCGGACGGTCGTGATCGCGCGCGACGAACCCGCAGCGGGCTAGCCCGCATTATTCATGAACATCCGTAGCGAGACGGTGCAGATTCGTGCTCTGGCAAGAGGTCCGGCCGGAAAGTCCCCCGTCGCGTCCGACGCTCAGGCGCCGAGTTCGTCGAGCAATCGTCCGGCTGACGCAGCGAGCAGGCCGACACTCGCACCCATCGCCTGCATGCGTTCGTCCTGGCTATCCCCCTGCTTCCAGCGGTAGTACAGCTGCTGCCCGACGACGGCCGTCTTCCACAGCGCAAACGCCTCGTACCACTTCGCGTGACTCACATCGAGGCCCGCACGTTCGCCGTAGATCGAGGTGACTTCAGCGCGCTTGGGGAGGCCCATGCGTTCCATCCCCATGTGACCGATGCGTCCACCCGGGCCTTCGTCCGCCTCGGGCCAGTAATTGAGCAAGGTGCCGAGATCGATCAACGGATCGCCGAGAGTCGTCATGTCCCAGTCGAAGATCGCGATCACGCAATCGGGGTCGGCGGGATCGAACATGCAGTTGTCGAGCTTCAAGTCGTTGTGCACGAAAGACACGCGCTGCGGTGCAGGCGTCGACGCTTCGAGCCGCGCGTGCGCCGCGTTCATGGCTTCGTCGTGAGTCGGCTCGGCCACGAGGTCCCAACGCTTCTTCCACCCCTTCACCTGCCGCTCGACGAAGCCATCGGGTTTGCCGAGGTCGCCCAGATCGCAGGCCTCGGGATCGACGCAGTGGAAGTCCGCCATCGCCTCGACGAGGGCGATCCCGACGCGACGTCCGACTTCGGAGTGGGGGCGCATGTTTTCGGGAATCACGCCGCGAATCACTTCGCCCCGCTTTCGTTCCATCACGAAGAAGTCGGCGCCGGCCACTTCGGGATCGTCGCAGAGGAGATAGGCGCGCGGTGCGCGGTCGAAGGCCCGCCACAAGCGCGAGAGCACCTTGAACTCGCGCTTCATGTCGTGGGCGCCCGGTGCAATGGTTCCGAAGGGTGGCCGGCGGAGTACGAGTTCGCGTTCGCCGAAACGAATGAGGTAGGTGAGGTTGGCGGCACCGTTGGGGAACTGCAGGACCTCGAAGTCGCCCTCGATGTCGAGGTCGGCGGGCAGATTCGCACGCAGATAGTCGGCGATCCGCGCCCAATCGAGACCTTCCCCCTTGCGCACGGCGGCGAACTCAGGCGGTGCGGTGTCTCGGAAGGGATCAACGCCTTCGGTCGCGGCTGGGTCGGTGTCTTGTGAGGAAGGCCGGGTCGAGGACATGAGCAGTTGCCTTTCAGTCGCCGGGAACCGGAGAGTCGATTCGGTTCACGAAGACTGACACACGCCCGCCCCGAAACGCCACGCTCTCGAACATCGGACCCATGTGGTGCGAATCGCAGCGCTACCTGCTCCGCGCGACGTCGACCCGCTTGCCCGCAAAGACGTCTTCGACCAGTTCACCGCCATCCACCGCGACCTGTCCATCGACCACGACGGTGTGGATCCCCGCCGACGCCTGGAACGGATTTCCATAGGTGGCGCGGTCGAGCACGGTTTCGGGATCGAAGAGCGTGAGGTCGGCGTCGGCCCCGACTCGGCCCTTCCGGGTGAATGCCGGGAAGAAGGCCGCAAGATGGCAGCGCAATGCAGTCTGCGCGCCCCTACCGCATGTTGTCGGACGAGCGTAGCCTCTGGGACGTCCGCTGAAAGGAACGCCGACGCGAGCCGGGAGGAACGTCGAAATGACCGAGAAGAAAGAGGTCGCCATCCCCGAAGCCCATCACGAACTGCTCCGCGAGCAGCACTTCGGCTTCCTCACCACGCTGCGTCCCGACGGCATGCTCTCGACGAACCCGGTGGGCTTTCTCTTCGATGGGGAACGCGTGCGCATCTCGACGCTCGGGAATCGATTCAAGGTGCGCAACCTGCGAGCGGACCCCCGCGTCGCCTTCTGCGTGCAGTCGGCCAGCAATCCGATGGACTACATCGAGATCCGCGGCAAAGCGACGATCGCCGACGACCCCGATCGCAGCTTCTTCCGCGCCCAGTTCATGGACGGCGCTGGCAGCGAACCGCCGGACGACATCGACCCACCCGATGCCGAGCGCGTGATCATCACCCTGCATCCGCAGCGCGTGTCGGCGCCACAACTCTACGGCGGGCGCTTCGACACGTAGCGGCCCCATGCGGCTACCCGGCTCGATCAGTCGAGGTCGGCCGCGCTATGGCGCTCGGGGACCTGCTCCTCTTCCGGGCCCCACATGCGATTGACGCGACGTCCGCGCGCGACCGCGGGCCGCTCGTGGATCTGCTGCGTCCAGCGCAAGACGTTTTCGTACGACTTCACGTCGAGGAACTCGGCCGCGCCGTAGAGCACACCGAGCGTCAACGCGCCGTACCAGGGATATGTCGCCATGTCGGCGATCGTGTACTCGTCGCCAACCAGGTATTCGCGTTCGGCGAGGTTTCGGTCGAGCACGTCGAGCTGTCGCTTCACTTCCATCGCGTAGCGATTGATCGGGTACTCGTACTTCTCGGGTGCGTAGGCGTAGAAGTGCCCGAAGCCGCCGCCCAGGAAGGGCGTGCTCGCCATCTGCCAGAAGAGCCACGACATGCACTCGGCACGCGCCGAAGGGTCTTCGGGAAGAAAGGTGCCGCCACACTTCTCGGCCAGGTAGAACAAGATCGCCCCCGACTCGAACACCCGCGTCGGCGGCGACGTGCTGTGGTCGACCATCGCAGGGATCTTCGAGTTCGGGTTCGCGTCGACGAAGCCACTGCTGAACTGAACGCCCTCATTGATGTTCACCAGATAGGCGTCGTATTCGACTTCTTTGTGGCCCTGCGCCAGCAGCTCTTCGAGCATGACCGTGACCTTCACCCCGTTCGGCGTCGCCAGCGAATAGAGCTGGATCGGGTGCTCACCGACGGGCAGGTCCTTGTCGTGGGTGGGACCCGCGATGGGGCGATTGATGTTCGCGAACCTCCCCCCACTTTCTTTGTCCCAGGTCCAGACCTTCGGAGGGACGTAACCATCATCTTCAGACACAGCGGCTCCTTCTTCGTTGACTTCGCTGACTCGCCAGATGTGAACGCCCGCCGTTACGCGGCGCGCACGGCCTTCGAGATCTCACCCCAGCGAGCGAGGTTCTTCGGGTTGTCGGTGATGTCGCCCATGGCGAGATAGCTGATCACGCGCGACGCCTTGCCTCCGTATCGCTTGATGATGGCGTCGGCCATGTCGTCCCAGCGCGCGACCAGCGCAAAGTGGTCGAGGATCTCGTCGGTGATGGCCGCGCCCATCCCGCCGAGGTCTCCCGCCTTCATCATCGCGGTGAGCTTCGGCGTCATGCCCTGGTAGCCGAGGTCGTCGAACTGGAAGTGATAGTTCGGCGTCGAGCCGTAGAAGGCGATCTGCGTGCGGGTCACGTCCACCATGCGCTGACGCTCTTCGGGCGTGTCGCCCACGATTGCAAAGACCGGAATGTGGAGGTCGATGTCGTCGACGCTGCGACCCGACTTCTCGGCCCCTTCGGCGAGCGACGGGAGCAGGCGGTTTTCGATGTAATGCATCGAGTGCAGGGGATGCACGTGCACGCCGTCGCAGAGTTCACCCGCGACCTTGCACATCAGCGGGCCTACCGCGGAGATGTCGACCTTCACATCTTCGAAGTCGTGTCGGGCCGGAGCCCACTGCCCGGGCAACAGACTGAGGTTGTAGTAGGGGCCCTCGTGGTGAAGCTTCTCTTCGCCGCGGAAGGCGCGAATGCACGCCTTGAAGGCGCCGACGTAGTCGCGCATCTGCTTGGCGGGCTTGTCCCAGGTCGCGCTGTAGCGCCGCTTGATGTGCCCCCTCACCTGACTCCCCAGACCGAGACGAAAGCGACCGCCGGTGTTCATGGCGAGCTCCCAGGCCACCTGTGCAGAGATCATCGGGCTGCGCGGGAACGCGACGGCGATGCCCGTGGCGAAGTGGAGCTTTTCGGCGGCGGTGGCCGCGGCGGCGATCATCATCCACGGCACCGAACCGGCTTCGGTAAAGAGCATCCCGGAGAACCCCGCGTTCTCGAGGTCCCGCGCGAGGGCCGCGCTCTTCTTCCAGGTGAGACCACCGGTCATCAGATCGAATTCCACCGTCTTGCTCCTCTCTTTACGTTCTTTTCGTGGGGTTGCGCCTGTGGGCCGCACCGACTGCGGGTCGTTTCGCCGCGGTGTGCTGCTGGCAAAACAGCGGCGTTGGTTGACCCGCTGCGTCGGCAGCGATAACGATAGGGGACCGCACCGCTCAGGGAAGGGACCCCACGCAGCCCTCCGCCCCCCGGCACCCCGATTCGGCGCCGGCATCGACCATGCCCGCGAAACGCGAGCACACCCAACAATCTGGTTCCGCCCGCGCACCGCGAAAGAAGGTAGAAGATGGAAAACGACCTCTACGCCACGCCCGAACACGAAGCCTTCCGCGACACGGTGCGCAAGTTCACCGGAGAAGTCCTGAAGCCCCGCGCCCGCGAGTTCGACGCCGCCGGCTGCCCCGACAAAGCGCTGTTCAAGAAGATGGGGGACCTCGGCCTGCTCGGCCTGCGCTACGAGGCCGAATACGGCGGCTCGGAACTCGATTGGTCGTTTTCGGCGGTGATGCACGACGAACTCGGCCGCTGCGACAACGCGGGCGTTTGCATGTCGATCAGCGTGCACACCGAAATGGCGACGCCCTCCCTCGCACAGTTCGGTACCCCCGAGCTAAAGCGTGAGTACCTCGCACCGGCGATCGCAGGCGAAAGCATCTCGGCAATCGCTGTCACCGAACCCGATGCGGGTTCGGACGTCGCCGGTGTGAAGACGCGCGCCGTGCGGGACGGTGACGAATGGGTGATCAACGGCACCAAGACCTACATCACCAACGCCAGGATCGCCGACTGGTTCTGCCTGTTGGCGGTCACCGACCCCGACGCAGGCTATGGCGGCTACTCGCAGATCATCGTCCCCAACAACCTGCCCGGCGTTCGCGTCGACCTGCTCGACAAGATCGGCATGTGGGGCTCGGACACGGGCCAGATCCACTTCGAGGACGTGCGCGTCCCGGTCGCCAACACGATCGGCGACATCGGCCGTGGGTTTCAGCAGCAAATGATGCAATTCCAGGACGAGCGTCTCGTCGCCTGCATCACGGGGCTCGCCGGTTCGGAAGTGCTTTGGGAAGAAACCAAGCGCTGGTGCGAAGAACGCCAGCTCTTCGGCCGACCACTGGCCAAGATGCAGAATACGCAGTTCAAGCTCGCAGATCTGTGGGTCGAGCTGCAGGCCGCCCGGGCACTCAACGACGCCGTCGTGAAGCAGATGTGCGCGGGCGTCGACGCCACGAAGCTCACGACCGCCGCCAAGGTCTTTTCGGTGCGCGTCAGCATGAAAGTCGCCACCGAGTGCATGCAGCTGCACGGCGGCTATGGCTACATGAAGGAGTCGATGGCCGGCCGCGCCTTCGTCGACTCGCGACTCGCCGCGATCGGCGGCGGCAGCAACGAAACCATGCTCCACTATCTCGCCAAACAACTCGGCATGTAGGCGGCGGCCCCTCGCACGGCCGAGGCACGACAGGCAGGACACATATAAGGAAGAAGAAGCCCCATGGCCCTGACCCTCAGTGAAGACCAACTCCTCCTGCGCGAAACGGCCCAGACCTTTCTCGCAGACAACTCCCCGGTGAAACGAATGCGCGACCTGCGCGATGAGAACGACGCCACCGGCTTCACCCGCGCCCTCTGGAAGGAAATGGCCGACCTCGGCTGGGTGGGCATCCTGCTTTCCGAAGAACACGGCGGCAGCGAGATGGGACTCGCCGAACTCGGTGTCGTGCTGCTCGAATGCGGCCGGGTACTCGCACCCGAGCCGTTGCTTTCGAGCGTGCTGCTCGGTGGCAACGCCGTTCGCCTGAGCGGGAACGAAGCCCTGCAGAAGGACGTGCTGCCCGCGCTCGCTACGGGAGATCGTCTGCTCGCCATGGCCCTCGAAGAGAGCGGACGCTTCGCCCCCTACGCGACCCTGACGACCGCGAAGGAGAGCGGCGGCAGCTACACGATCGACGGCACCAAGCGCTACGTGCTCGACGGCCATGTGGCGGACCAGATCGTCGTAGTCGCCCGAACGAGTGGAAGCGCGGGAGACCGCGATGGCCTCGCGCTCTTGCTCGTCGACGCGAACGCCGCCGGCGTTTCGATCGAACGCACCAGCATGATCGACGGGCGCAACGCGGCGCACGTGAAGCTCGAAGGCGTCGAGGTCGGTGCGGATCGGTTGCTCGGCAACGCGGACCTGCTCGACAGCGTGCTCGACCAGGCCACCGCCGCCCTCGCAGCCGAGATGCTCGGAACCACCGAGGAGGCCTTCGAACGCACCCTCGCCTACCTCAAGGACCGCGAACAGTTCGGCGTGAAGATCGGCACATTCCAGGCCTTGAAGCACCGCGCCGGTGAGATGTTCGCCGAGCTCGAATTCGCGCGATCGATCATGCTCGACGCATTGTCGGCGGTCGACGAAGGCCGCGACGACGCGCCCCAGGCCGTGAGCGCCGCCAAGGCGCAGTGCTCGAAGGCCGCCCGCCTGATCGGCGCCGAAGCGATCCAGATGCACGGCGGCACGGGCATGACGGACGAAGAAGACATCGGCCTCTTCTTCAAACGACTCAAAGCCGCCGAGGTGAGTCTCGGCGACGCCACCTACCACCAGCGACGCTTCGCTTCGCTGCAGGGCTATTAGGAGACACCATCATGGCTGACCTCGAAGCGTTCAAGGAAGAAGTCCGCGCCTTCATCGCGGAGCACTGCCCGCAGGAACTGCGCGTCGGCAACCGCATGGACATTCCCGGGGAACTGCTCGGCCCCTGGGTCAAGGCACTCGCCGACCGCGGCTGGATCACACCCGACTGGCCAACCGAATACGGCGGTGGTGGGCTCGACCGCAAGGCGACCGCAGCGCTGCGCGCGGAACTCAAGGCCGTGCGCGCGCCGATCATCAGTTCCTTCGGCACCAGCATGCTCGGGCCCACCCTGCTCGAGTACGGCACCGAAGAACAGAAGAAGAAGCACCTGATTCCGATTTCGAAGCACAGCATCCGCTGGTGCCAGGGCTTCAGCGAGCCGGGCTCGGGGTCGGACCTCGCGAGCCTGCAATGCCGCGCCGAGCGCGACGGCGACGAGTTCGTGATCACGGGTCAGAAGATCTGGACCACCGGTGCTGATCGCGCCGACTGGATCTTCTGCCTGGTGCGCACCGACTTCGACGCGCCCAAGCACGAAGGCATCAGCTTCGTCCTGTTCCCGATGAACCAGCCCGGTGTCGAAGTCGCGCCGCTGCAACTGATCGATGGGACCGCGCACTTTTCCCAGGTGTTCTTCGACGGGGCGCGTGGGAGCGTCGACGACCTCGTCGGCCCGGCCAACGGGGGCTGGACCGTTGCGAAGAAGCTGCTGCAGCACGAACGCAGCACCGATGGCTCGAGCGACGGCGGTATCGGTGGCTCAGCGAAAGAGACCATCGTCGACTTCGTGAAGCGTGAAGTGGGCATGGAAGACGGTGTCCTCGCCGACCCGACGATTCGCGAGCGGCTGGCCGCGCAAGAAATCGACAAGCGCTGTCTCGGCCTCACCATGCGCCGCGCCGCCGAAGAAGCGCGCGCGGGGCAGATCAACCGCGACATCTCGTCGATCGGCAAGTTCCGCTGGGCCAACATGGTGAAGAACGAGCAGGACATCGCGATGGACGCCGCCGGCACCCAGGGCCTCGGCTGGGAAGGCGCTGGCTTCGAAGCCAACCAGCTCGAACGCACCCGCAAGTGGCTCATCACCAGGGCAGACTCGATCTGGGGCGGCACCAACGAGATCCAGCTCAACGTAATCGCGAAGCGCGTGTTGGGGTTGCCGGAATAGCGGGGGCCGCGGCATGACGGCGAACACACTGCAGGATGTGCGCGTCCTGGAGCTCGGGGCGGACACCGAAAGCGTACTCACCGAGTTGCTCGGCTATTCGCTCGAGGACGTGCGCGCGCTTCGCGAAGCAAAGGTGCTCTATTGAGTCCAGCGTAGTTGCCGACCCGATCGACGTGCGGATACGTGCGGATGCTGCTCGTAGGCGTTCGATACCCAGGAAGAGGCGAACCGATCGATGAACGGCGATCCGCTTGCAACCACCCTCATCACACTCGGATCGATCTTTCTCGCGGGGCTCGCGGCCGACCTGCTCGGACGCCGGACCCGCCTGCCGCGAGTCACACTGCTGCTACTGCTCGGGGTGAGTGTCGGTCCCCTGGCCCTCGACCTTGCTCGGGATCGTGGCAGTCGATGACGCGTGGGGGATCGTCGCGCTCGGGATGGCGATGGTGTTGGTCGTCGGGCAGGTGCAACCCGACATGGCATCGGCGATCGCCCTCGAAGGCCTGCTCGAACTCGGCGGTGCCATCCTGCTGGGGTGCGCGATCGGCGTTCCGATGGCGCTGCTGACGGGGCGCATTCGTGAAGGCGAGCCCACCCAGGCCGAAGCACTCGGGGCCGTCCTGCTGTGCAGCGGGATCGCGGTTTCGCTCGGTGTTTCGCACTTGCTATCCGCGATGACCATGGGCGTGGTCGTGGCGAACCTCGCGCGTCACCACACGCGCCCGTTTCGCGCGATCGAAGGCATCGAGTGGCCGTTCATGGTGCTCTTCTTCGTGCTCTCGGGTGCGTCGGTACAGGTCGATGCGCTCGGAAGAGCGGCATGGCTCACCGTCGCCTATGTGGTACTTCGCACGGCGGGACGCTGGCTGGGGGGCTGGCTCGGTGCGCGAACGAGCAATGGTGGCGTATCGCTCCACGCGATCGGCCCCGCCCTGCTCCCCCAGGCGGGGATCGCGATCGGGATGGCGCTCGTGGCGTCGCAACGCATACCCGAGCACGGGAGTGCGATCCTCACCGCCACGGTGGCGGGGACCATCGTGTTCGAAGCCGTCGGCCCGTTGCTTACCCGCTGGTCGCTGGTGCGAAGCGGAGAAACCGGGGAGGCGTGGGCGGGCTAGCTCCCGTCTCCGAAATCGACGGGGCAGGTCTTGTTGCGATTGAAGATGCCAAGGCTCTCCGTCTCGGCCTGATCCCTCAACACCTTCGCGCCGGGCGGCAGGAAGTCGAGGGCCGCGTCCACGATGGCACCAAGTTCGGCCTTCGCGAGGTTTGCGCCCAGGCAGTAGTGCTGACCGCGACCGAAGGTGAGGAGATTCGAGTTGTCGCGATCGATGTCGAAGGTGTCCGGGTCGTCGTAGACGGCCGGGTCGTGACTTGCACCGCCCCCGCTCAGCATCATCGCCTTGCCCCTGGTGATCTTGCGGCCGTGGTACTCGAAGTCGTCGAGGGCGTAGCGCTGGGTGCCACCGAGGCCCCCGAAGGCGTAGCGAAGCACCTCGAGAACGGTCTGGGGAACGAGGGAACGGTCGGCGCGAACGCGCTCGAGGGTCTCGGGGTGATCGAGCAGCGTCGTAAGGCACAGCATGCCGCCACTCGAAGTCGTCTCCGTACCGGCGGCGAGCATGGCGCTCACCTGCGCCACGATGCCGTCGTCATCGAGCTTGAAGTCGCCCTCCTGGGCTGCGAGCAGGTAGCTGATGAGATCGTCCTTCGGCTCCCGCCGTCGGGCTTCGATGGTCTCGCGCACCCAGGCCGAAAGCAGTTCGTAGTTGCGATCGGCCCGCTCGCGCACCTCATCGTTGACGAAGGTGAAGAAGCCGCGAATCACTTCCTGGGCGAGCTGGCTGAACTTCGCATCGTCGACGCCCGGGGCCGTGACGCCGGTGATGTGCCCCACGACGACGACGGGAATCGGCGTGGTGAATTCCTTCATGATGTCGACGACGCCGGTTCGTCCGTGAAGCGGCTTGGCGAAGTGCTGGACCACGTCGTGGATCTTCTGGTCGATACCCCGAACGCCCCGCGGCGTCAGCCCGCCACCGATCAGGTGGCGCTGCTTCGCCTGGGTCTGACGATCCACCGCCATCAACCCGTAGTCGTCCACCCAGCGAAAGAACGAGCCTTCCTTCGGGCGCTGGTAGTGCTCCCAGACCCGGCGATCACCGGTGACGCGCGGGTCGTTGAAGAGCTCGTAGATGTCGTCGTATCGCGTCACCAACCACAGGTCCATCGACTCGACGTAGTGGACGGGGTCTTCCTTGCGCAGGCGGCGAAGCAATTCCCACGGGTTCTTCTTCAGCTCCTCGGAGTCGAGGCGGAAGTCGAGGCTTTCGGCGGCGGCGGACATGGCACGGCTCCTGGCAGGTCGATGCATTCTTGCAGTTTAATGTACATTGCGCGGATCGTGACGGTTCAGGCCCGAATCAGCACCCCTGGAGTACCCTGCGCCGGCAAACTGAAGCCCGGCGGCCCGACCGCCAACCGCGAACCCCAGAGGCCCGAATGACAGCGCCGCCGACATCCAACGAACACGCAACCGCGACCCCTCCGGACTTCGAGCGCCTCGAAGCCCTGCTCCCGCGGTACGAACTCGCCGGGCCGCGTTATACCAGCTATCCGACGGTGCCGGTCTGGCGTGAGGACTTCGGGCCCGACGACTTCGCGAGCGCATTGGGACGCGCCACCGCACCGCCCGACGCGGGCCTCGCGATGTACGTCCACATCCCCTTCTGCAACGAACTCTGTCACTACTGCGCGTGCAATCGCGTCATCACCCGCAACGAAGCACTGCCCGTGCGTTACCTCGAAACGATCGAGCGCGAAGTCGCCGCCGTGCAAGGACACCTGCCCGACGGCATGCGTATCGGCGAACTCCACCTCGGCGGCGGCACCCCCACGCACCTCGACCCGGGTCAACTCGAAAGCCTGATCAGCGGGCTCGACCGCGCCTTTGGCCGAACCGACGACGCGGAGCTCTCGATCGAAGTCGACCCTCGCGTCACCACCGAAGCCCACATCGACACGCTGCGGCGCTGCGGCTTTCGCAGGATCTCGCTCGGCGTGCAGGACTTCGACCCGAAGGTCCAGAAGGCGGTCCATCGCATCCAACCGCCGGAGCAGGTGACGGCGCTCACGAACTACGCGCGAAGCCAGGGCTTCGAAAGTGTGAACTTCGACCTGATCTACGGCCTGCCCCATCAGGACGTGAAGGGCTTCGACGCAACCCTCGACCATGTCTTCGAGCTGGCTCCCGACCGCGTCGCACTCTATTCCTACGCCCACGTTACGTGGATCGCGAAGCAGCAGCGCGGCTTCGAGCGCATGGATCTACCGAGCGGGGACGAGAAGCTGCGCATCATGCTCCACGCGATGCGGCGCTTCGTCGCCAACGACTACGTGCACATCGGGATGGACCACTTCGCAAAGCGTGACGACACCCTGGGCATCGCGGCGGCCCGCGGCGAACTCCGGCGCAACTTCATGGGCTACACGACGCGCGCACCCGGCGACCTCGTCGCGCTCGGCCCGAGCGCCATCAGCATGGTTGGAGGTTGCTTCGCCCAGTCGCTGCGCGGCCTCGATGAATGGAAAAACGCGATCGCCGAGCACGGCCTCGCCACCTTCCGAGGCCATACGCTGAGCGAAGACGACGAGCGTCGCGCGTGGGTCATCGAGGCGATCATGTGTGGCGGCGCGGTTCGCGCCACGCAGTACCGCGAGCAGTTCGGGCGCGACTTCAAGACTGACTTCGCCTCCGAGCTCGCCGCCACCACCGGCTTCGTCGAGGATGAACTCCTCGATGTCGCCGACGACGGAAGCCTGGCCGTGACACCGACCGGCAGCATGCTGCTGCGCAACCTCGCGATGTGCTTCGACGCCTACCTTCCCGCGCAACACCAGGCCGAAAAGCCGATGTTCAGCAAGACGATCTGAGCATCAGCGTCCCGCGACCTTCGCGCCCATCTCAGCAGGAGAGCCTCGTGTCCTACGTGATCGTCGAAAAACCCATCGCCAATACGACCGTCATCCGGATGAATCGCCCCGAGCGCATGAACTCGATGGCGTTCGAAATGGTGGGCCCCCTCCACGATGCGATCGAAGAGGTCGCGGCCGACAACGACACCCACTGCGTGATCCTCACCGGAACGGGCCGCGGTTTCTGTGCCGGAGCCGACACCCAGGAAACCGAGCCACCGCCCAACATCGAGGGCATGACGCTCACGCGCATCGCGACGCGCTCGATGACGATCCTCGCCGACCTCGTGCCCGCCCTGCAGCGCATGCCCCAGCCCGTGATCTGCGCGATCAACGGCGCGGCGATCGGTGGCGGGATGTGCCTCACCCTGGGCGCCGACGTTCGCATCGCGGCCGAATCGGCCTACTTCCGCGCGGCGGGCATCAACAACGGCCTGACCGCGGTCGAACTCGGCATGAGCTTCCTGCTGCCTCGCGCGATCGGCTCTTCGCGGGCCTTCGAGCTGATGCTCTCGGGGCGCGATCTGACCGCAGCGGAAGCCGCCGAAATCGGCCTGGTCTCCCGCACCGTCCCCGACGACGACCTGATGAACGAAGCACTCGCTGTAGCCTCGCAGATCAACGGTTGGAGCACCCAGGGCGTGCAGCTCACCAAGCGCGCCATGTGGGCCGGGCTCGAAACCAACAGCGTGCGGGCCGCCATCGAACTCGAATCGCATCTGCAGCTCTTCGTGCGCCTCACGACGAAGAACTTCGAAGAAGCGACCCGCGCACGCAAAGAAGGTCGCCCGCCGGTGTTCGCGGACTGAATCGCGGCAAGCCGGGCTATGCGCTGTGCACCGATGGCTCGAGAAGCACCATCATGAGCCATACGATCACGTCGTAGAAGAAGTCGAGGATCGCGTTCCACCACGCGGGTGCGTTGCGATGCTTCGCGTCTGCGTGGGCTTCATCGATCACGAAGGCGTGAATGGCCTGCACGTCGTCTTCGTCGAGCACATCGCCGAAGCTCGGCATGCCGTAGTTCCGCATGACGCCCAGGCGAACGATGGCGTCGAAGTTGCGGTGGAAGTTTCCGGGTAACCGACGCAAGTCGGGCACGGTCCCACCGCTCACGACACCCGTGCCGTGGCAGAAGGCGCAGTACCGCGCGTAGAGGGCGCCTCCTCGTTCGATCTCGCTCTCCGGCACATCCAGCGGCGGTGGCGGTTCGGGAATCTCCGCGGGGGCCGGTACAGGCGGGAGCTCCGCTTCGCCATCCAGCGCAAAGGTCAGCACGCGACCGTTCTTCGGGCCGGGGGGCCGCGCGATTCCCGACATCAAGCCAAACGAGCCACCCCACCCTGCGAGCACGGTGACGTACTGCTTGCCGTCGACCGAATACGTGATCGGCGTCGCGATCACGCCGGACTGGGCCGGGAAGCTCCACAACAGCTTGCCGTCGTCTGCACGACGCGCGCGGAAGAAGCCGTCGCCGCCTCCTTGAAAGACGAGGTCTCCGGCCGTCGCGAGCAGCCCCCCGTTCCATCCAATCCCTTGCGGCGCCCGCCATGCTTCTTCCTGCTTTCGCGGGTCCCACGCGAGCAGGTGCCCCGCCACCAGGCGCTTCTGCAGGCGCGAATAGAAGTGGGCGTCGCCCGGCGGGTCTTCGGCGTCCTTGATGCCCCGATTGCGAAGCCCCGGCTCGATGTCGATGGCTTCGACGTCTTCGAAGACGAAGAGCGCCTCCATCACAGGCAGATAGACCAAGCCGGTTCCGGGGTGATAGGCCATGGGTTGCCAGTTGTGGGCGCCGCCGCTCGTGGGTCTTACGGTCGCGCGTCCCTCGGCATAGTCCTGCCCTTCGACTTCGACGGGACGTCCCGTCGCCGCGTCGTAGTGACTTGCCCAGGTGACTTCGGCGAAGGACTCGGCAGAGATGAACGCGCCCGTTTCGCGGTCGATGATCATGAAGAAGCCGCTCTTGGGTGCTTGCATGAGCACCTTTCGAACGCGCCCCTCCCATTCGATGTCCGCGAGGATCATGTGCTGGGTGGCCGTGTAGTCCCACGTTTCTGCGGGCACCACCTGGTAGTGCCAGACGTATTCGCCGGTTTCTGGCCGCAGGGCGACGATCGAAGACAGGAAGAGATTGTCGCCACCACCGGGGCTTCGCAGCCTTCGGTTCCACGGGCTCCCGTTGCCGACGCCGACGTAGAGCAGGTCGAGTTCGGGGTCATAGGCGAGCGAATCCCAGACCGTGCCGCCCCCGCCGAGCCGCCACCACTGCCCCGACCAGGTTTCGGCCGCCATGCGCATGGCATCGGACTCGAAGCCCTTCGCCGGATTGCCGGGGACGGTGTAGAAGCGCCAGTCGAGTTCACCGGTTTCTGCGTCGTAGGCAGAGAGGTAGCCGCGCACTCCGTATTCGGCGCCACCGTTGCCGATGAGTACACGTCCCTTCACGATTCTCGGCGCACCCGTGATCGTGTACGGGAGCGACTGATCGACGGTGACGACTTCCCAGACCACCTTCCCATCGCGCGCGTCGAGCGCAACCAGGCGCCCATCGAGGGTTCCGACGTATACGCGCCCCTTCCAGACTGCGACTCCGCGGTTGACCACGTCGCAACAAGCGGCGCGAGCGGTCTGGCCCGGAACCGCGGGGTCGTGGCGCCAGAGTTCGCGCCCCGTCTTCGCGTCGAGGGCGAAGACACGACTCCAGCCGCCGCTCACGTACATCACACCATCGACCACGATGGGAGTCGCTTCGAGACCGCGCTTGTCCGGGAAGTCGAAGGCCCAGGCGAGTCCGAGTTCCGCCACGTTGCCCGTGTGGACGTCTTCGAGCGGGCTGAAGCGTTGCTCGCCGTAGGTACGTCCGTGACTCAGCCATTCACCCGGTTCGCGATCGGCATGCACGATCCGGGCGTGATCGACATCGGCCGGTGCTTTGGTTTCTTGTGCAACGACGACCGAAGCGTCCGCGAACACGATCGTGGACGCGACGACGGAGAGCCAGCGAAGACTCATGACGACCCGACCAGAAAACGGATGACTTCGCGCGCCACGAACTCGGGACGTTCGGGGAGCAGCGCATGCCCCGCCCCTTCGACCATGACGACACGCACTCTTTCGGGATGCGCTTCGCGCAGCAGCTCGCCTCCACCTGCGGCGGCGGCGTCTTCTGCCGGCTCGAGCACCAGAATCGGCGCCCGCCCCCCGGCCGTCCATTCAGCGAGTGGTGTCTGCGCCATCGCACGCGCTTGTGCGATGCCCGCGAGCGGGTGCCAACCGCGCATCCAACTCTCGGGAACGTCGCTTCCCTTTGCGAAGAATGCGTGGTGAACCGCCTGCCTGCGCTCTTCCTCCGACGCCCAGCGAAACAAGGCCTTCGTGATGGAAGCGCTGGTTTCGGGTGGCGTGGGGCGAGCGCCGCCAGCGGCGAGTAGCACGAGTCGGCCGACGCGGTCGGGATGATCCGAAGCCACGGTCCGCGCCACCCGGTTGCCATATGCGTGACCGATCACGTGAACGGGCGCCGTCACTCCGACGGCATCGAGAACCGCGATCACGTCGTTCGCAAAGGTGTGGTAGGTGACGTCGCGAAACGGGAGCGTGGATGCGCCGATTCCTCGCGGCTGCACGGCAATCGTGCGCATGCCCGCGCTGTTCAACGCGACGACCAGCTCGTTGAAGTCGGATGCCGGACGGCTGTAGCTCGGGATGAGCACGACGCTCACCCCCTGCACCGGCCCATTGGTGTAGAAGGTGATTTCCGCGGCACCGGACTGCGCGCGACCGGGTGTACCGATCGCGTCTCGTCCCGGTGCGTCCCGCAACCCATACCCCACGAAACCGGCGGCCCCAAGCAGCAGGATCACGCTCACCGCAACAGCGATCTTCGCGACCTTCACAGGGGGAGGCACTCGAAGACCGGAATGTTCCGGTCCGTTCGCTGCTGATAGACGTCGAAGTCGGGATGAACGTTGCAGATGGTTGGCCACAACGCGGCCTTGCGCGCATCGTCGACTTCTCGCGCGATCATCTTGCGATGCGACGCGCCCACCTGCACGCTGATCTCCGGGTTCGCAACGACGTTGCCGTACCAGGTGGGGTTCTTCGCGAGGCCACCCTGGGAAGCGACGAGCAAGATGCCTTCGCCGTGCGGGATGTGGATCAGTGGCGCCGTACGCTCGAGCCCCGTCTTACGTCCGCGCATCGTCACCAACATCACCGGGGCCCCGCCCTGGAAGCGGCCGCCCCAACGCCCGTCGGTCTTGCGATAGAGCCAGACGTTCGCACGCGAATAGTGGCGCGTGAACCAACGGATCATCTTCTGTTGGCCGGGCGTGAGCTTCTTGACTTCGTTCGAATCTGCCATGGGGGTCCTCTCGGTTACGCGGTGGGGACACGCCACGACTTCGCGAGGGCCGTGATGCACAGACCGATCACGACGAAGTCGATCGCCGCGTGGAAGTAGCTGAAGGCCGTCGGATTCGCGGTCAGGATGCGCTGCACCGCCCCCGTGCCGCCGAGCAGGGGAATCACGATCGCGACGACCAGGGCGAGACGGAAGCGGGTCAACAGGAAGAGCCCGATCGGAAAGAAGATCATGCCCGCGAGGGCAGGTTCACGGACTTCGGGCGTGTTCTCGTAGAAGAGAAGCTGAGCGGGATGCGTGATCCCCGAAAGCAGCATCAGGCCGGCGGCGATCTTCTGCTGGACACTCATTGGGTCGCCTCCTGGGCAAGCATCGATTCGAGGAGCGCGGCAAAGCCTTCGAGCATTTCGCGCAGGACCTTGTCGGGGTCGGTCACCCACGTGAGCAGGATTTCGAGGTAGGCACCGGCGACGACTTCAGCTATCAGAGCGACTTCGATGTCGCAGCGCGTGTCGCCATTCGCGACACCGTCGCGAAGCAGATCGGCGAAGGCTGAATGCATCCGCACCGTGCGGCTCTTGCGTTCCGCGAGGTCGCGGCGCCGGCCGACCGTTTCGAAGATGAGCGCCTTCGAAAACGCAGTTCGCGCCTCGAGGCGTTCGACCGAGATTTCGAAGAAGGCGGCGAACTTCTCGACCGTCGAAACGTCCTGCGCGCGAACCGCTTCGATGTCCGCCACGAACGAGTCGGTCATCAGGTCGCCGAGTTCTGCGACCAGCGCGGCCTTGCCGTTGAAGTAGGTGAAGAGCGTCGCGCGCGAGACGTCAGCAGCTTCGGCGATCTCTTCGACCGGCGTCGCATCGAAACCCTTGCGGGCGAACAGGCGCCCCGCGCTTCGCAGGATGCGCGCTCGGGTGTCGAGTTTCTTGCGCTCCCGACGGCCGAGGACTTCTCCTTTGGGAGCGGGGGAACGGGGCGGGGGCTTCGGCATTCCCAGACCTTAGTCTAAAGTCAGACGCCAGTCCAGAATTACGATCTCTACTGAGCCCCCAAGGCGAAGCGACACCGCAAATCATCGAAACTCCTCATGATTCCAGGCCGAATACCCGCTTCGCGTTGCCGGCGAGAAACAGCGACGCACCCTCTTCGTCGAGCCCGAGATCGTCGAGGCCGGCCAGGGCCTTGGCGTGCGGGATCATCGGGAAGTTGGTGCCGAAGAGGACCTTCTTCTTTCCGTTGTGCTTCATGTAGTCGACGAACTGCGCGGGATAGCGGCGCACGGTGTAGGCGGACGTGTCGATGAAGACGTTTTCGTGCTTCGTCGCAACCGCGATGGCTTCATCGGTCCACGGATAGCCAATATGACCACCGACGATCGTGAGCTCGGGGAAATCCAGGGCGACCCGGTCGAGGTAGATGGGGCGCCCTACTTCCGAATCCATCAGCGGGCCCGTGTGACCGATCTGCGTGCAGAACGGCACGCCGAGGTCGCAGCAGGCGACGTACACGGGATAGAACCTGCGGTCGGTCGGCGGCACTTCCCATAGCCAGGGCAGAACGCGAATCGCCTTGAAGCCGAGTTCGTCTACGCAGCGACAGATTTCGGCGACGGCTTCCATGGGGCGCGAGATGTCGACCGACCCCACGCCGACCAGGCGGCCATCCGACGCTTCGACGAAGGAAGCCACCTCGTCGTTCGAGATCATGACGTTTCGCGGGGCCACCCAGGCACTGATCAGCGCCTTCGAAACGCCGCCGGCGTCCATGGACCCCAGGGTCAACGAAACGGGAATCTCTGCGTCGGGATCCGGCGCCTCCTCGCGGTTCCAACGCCGCAACGAATCGAAGATCGGGTCGGAGATGTGCCGAGCTGTCGGGTGCTGACACCAGGCGTCGATGATTTCCACGATGTTCGCCTTCGAGTTTGGGAGTGGAACTCGAACATCGCGCAGAAAAGCCGCATCCGCACCGCTCGCGCAACGGCTCAGCCGGTCAACGCCTCGCGCGTCGCCGTTCGTTTCGCCGGCCTCGCGTGAGCGCGACGTCGACCAATTGGCGCGTGAACCCCGTGTGCCCGGCCGGATCGAAGAACAGACACAGGTCGGCACCACCCCAGTCCTTCTTCTCGAAGTAGATGCCCGGCAACGGGTTGATTTCGAGGGTGTACGGCGTCCCCGTGGCGTCCACGCGCACATCCGTGCGCGCAAAGCCGGTGCCACCCAGCTCGAGGAAGAAGCGCGTGGCCTCGTCGCGCAGTCTCGCGTCGAGCGCTGGATCCGGAACCGGGGCGGCACCGAGCCCCGCGTGTTCGAACCACTTCAGTTTTTCGTGCTTGAAGGTTTCGCCCTTGGGAAAGGTGTACTGCACCGGGACATAGGTGGTTGGCTTCCGCGGCTGGCCCGGGGTCTCGGCGATGAGCACCGTGCACTCGTCGCCTTCGATGAACTCTTCGACGAGCGCAGCGGGATGACGCGAGAGCATCTTGCGCACCTGGCGCCGCAGGCCCGCCTCGGTCTGCACACGCGACTGCCGACTCAGGTCGATGCTCGCGAACCCCGCATAGCACTTCACGATGATCGGGAAGCGGAGCTTCTCGAGCACCTTGTCGACATCGCGTTCATGCCGCACGACGACGTCCTTCGGCGCCGCGATTCCGGCGCGACGACACGCGTCCTTCATCTGCCTTCGCGTGGGATCGAAGAAACCCGATGTCGGCCCGGTAAAGGGAACCCCGTGCTTTTCGAGGGTGCGTACGACCTCGATGCCGGGGAAGCTCTTGCCGTCGCCATCGCAGAGATTGAAATAGACGTCGAAGTCCTTGGCGATCATCTCTTCGACCCGCTCGACCGCTGCCCGCCCCGCTTCGAGAGGTTCGAGGTGCCAGTCGGCTTCCGGAAGAAACGGCCGTGGGTCACACGGGTAGTCGTCTTCCGGAAATGGCTCCGTATCGAGCTCTTGGTAGGTGAGCAGACAGATCCGCACCTCGTGAGGCTAACCAAGAATGGGTTCTCGACCGCCACCGGGGCACCAAACAAAAGAGCGTTCTGTTTGCGTCACGGACGCGACCGCTCCATGCTTCCGCGCGCATCTGGAGTTCGACTGATCGTGCGTGTCTTTTCCGCCAGCATCGAGAGTTTCCTCGCGCGACTCGACGCGATGATTCGGCCCCTGCTTCGGGACGAATTCGGGGTGAAGGTCGGACGAACGCGCTTCGAAACGCTCGACGGCTGGACCTGGCCGATCCGACTCGTCGCCATCGATGACAAGGACCGACTCGGTTACTTCGACGCCGAAGGCTGCACGATCGCGGTGCACAAGCGCCTGATGTACACCGCGAAGGATCGCGTGCTCAAGGACCTGCTGCGCCACGAGCTCGCCCACTACTTCACCTACATCGCCTTCCACGAGAGCGGCCTCGACACGCGCACCCACGGTCCGCAGTTCCAGGCGACCTGCGATCGCTACGGCGTGCCGGACGCCGCGCGCCGAGCGAGCTGCGATGTCACCAGCGAAAACGACGCAATCGAGGGAGAACTCGCGAACGAGGCTGCGATCGCGAAGATCCAACGCCTGCTCGCACTCGCGAAGAGCGACAACGAACACGAAGCCGAACTCGCCCTGTTGCGCGCCAACGAGCTGATGGTCCGACACAACCTCGATGCGGCCGCCGCCCTCGGCGGTGCCCATGGCGCGGACGAAACCGAGTACTGCGTCGCAGTCGTGATCCCCTGCAAACGAAGCAGTCCACGCGTGAGTGCCATCGCTGACATCTTGACCGAGTACTTCGTCTACCCGGTACAGACGCGCGAAGGTCTCGAAGTCACCGGCACCAGAGCGAACGTCGAACAAGCGCACTACATCGCCGACGTACTCGATCGCGCCCTCGCCGCTTCATGGAAACGCGCTCGCGGCGAAAGCCACGGCGTGCGACTGCGAGAGAAGCCCTTCATGGAGGCGGCGGCCGCGTCCTATCTCGCAAAGCTCCGCCACGCGAAGGCGCAGGTGGACATGCGCGACCAGCGGGCCCTGACCCGGCTCGCAACAGAACTGGAATGGGCGGGACAGGGAATCCAGGGAGGTGGCCTTCGCACCTCGACGGTCTGGTATGAACCATGCGCGGCTTCGACTTCACGGGGTGCGCGCGCTGGGGAGCGACTCGAAATTCAACGAGGGGTGTCTGCGAAGGGGACCGTCGTGCTGCTCGGGGGCGGCCATCGCTGAACGGCGATGCAGCCGAGAGACGCGCACCCGGCCCGCCCGTCTCCAGGCGACGCGTTCAGCCAATTAGTTCGACCAGTAGATGTACTCGTCGCCCGGCTCTTCGGGCTGTGTCAGGTCTTTGTCGAGGTTCGTGGCCGTCGAAATCTGTGCTGGCCAGGCGGGCGGTGGCTGTTCGGCGTTGTGGGCCGCGAGTGCGAGCTTCAACTCTTCGAGCTTGTCCGGGCGCTCGCTTGCAAGGTCTCGCCGTTCGGTCGGATCGGTCTTCATGTCGAAGAGCCAGGCACGCCCGGGTGGATCGCTCACGTTGAGCTTCCAGCCATCGACCAGAGCCGATTGCGAAGTGCCACTTCGCCAGAAGAGCGTGCGGTGGGGCACGCCCGTCGCCTCGCCCGTGACGAAGGGCAGCAGATCGACGCCGTCGACCTTGCGATCGGTCGGCAGCGCAGCACCGCCCGCTGCAGCTGCAGTCGCGTACATGTCGAAGTGGTGGACTGGCTCCTTCACTTCGCTCCCCGGCGCGATGCGCGCGGGCCACTTCGCGTAGAACGGAACATGGATGCCCCCTTCGAAGAGCGAGATCTTCCAACCGCGAAAGGGGCTGTTCACTTCGGGTAGGCCGATGTAGCCGGCACCGCCGTTGTCCGAGGTGAACATGACGAGTGTGTTGTCTTCGAGCCCGTTCTGCTCCAGCGCCTCGAGCACCCGCCCCACACCTCGATCGAGGCTGCGGATCATCGCGGCGTAGACACGCTCGCGGTGACTCTCGATGTGCGAAAGCGCTTCGTAGTCTTCCCTCGCTGCCTGCAATGGCGTGTGGGGCGCCCAGTGAGCGAGGTAGAGGAAGAAGGGGCGATCCTTGTTCGCTTCGATCACCTTCACCGCTTCGTCGGTGTAGTAGTCGGTGAGGTAGCGGGCCGGCTCGAAATTCACGCCGCCGTTGAACTGCGCAGCGAAGCGAAGCGCCGACCAGAGAAAGCGATCGATCGGGTCGAAGTCCTGCTTCGAATTCACGACGTCAGGATGGTCTTCGGGCAGGTACATGCCGCTCGCCATGAGCAGGCTCTCCTTGAAGCCCTGCTCGTGTGGCGCCATGCCGTTCGTGCGGCCGAGGTGCCACTTGCCAATGTGGGCCGTGTGATAGCCCTGCCCCGCCAGGAGTTCGGCGATGGTGATTTCCGAAGGCGGCATGCCCATTTCTTCGTAGGGCACCGTTTCGACATCTTCGTAGATGATTGGCTCGCGAAGTCGGGTCGTCGTCGTACTGAGCCGAGGGACGATCTGCATCATGCCCGGAGGGGTCGGTGTGAACTCGAAGCCGAAGCGCGTGCCGTAACGTCCCGACATGAGAGCCGCGCGTGAAGGCGCGCAGGTGCCGTTCGCCGCGTACCCGTTGCTGAAGTGCACGCCTTCTGCCGCAATCGAATCGATGTTCGGCGTGGGGACCGTGCCGCCCGCGACACCGCCACCGCCGAAGGTGACGTCGTTCCAGCCCAGGTCATCCGCCAGGATCAAGACGATGTTGGGGGGCCGCTCTCCGGTGGGCCGTCCCTTCGGATCACTGCCCGTGGACCAGGTGACTTCGCGGTTGGGCTCGACGGGGACCCGGTGCTGCACCGCCTTCCCGATCAGGTAGAGCGCGATATCGATGCGATTCACGTACGCGATCGTTGCGACCACGAGGATCGCAGCCATGACGCTGATTCCCAACCGAATACGGGTGCTCATTTCGACCGCCTCCCGGTCACACGACCATCAACTGATATTGGCACGACCAGTGACAATACCAGGAAGGGCACTTCCGACAAGGAGGGACTGCTCGAAGCGTCCGCTCACGAACGCCACGCCCTTGCCCAAAATCAGCGGCTGAGGAGGCCGCGGATCTCGGGTTCGAGCAGGTCGGCAACGAGTCGGTTGCCGGCCACGTTTGCATGCACGGCGTCGACGAACATGGGGGCCTCTTGCTTGCGAAAGTGCGGGATGAGGTCGACGAAGGGAACACCTTTCGCCTTCGCCACCCTGCTCATCACGATCTGCTTGCGCGTCACGCGGTCGTTCGCCATCTGACGCGCGATCGGCCAGGCCATGAGAATGACCTCTGCACCGAGGCTTCGAGCGTGATCGACGATCTGCCCCAACTCCGACGCGTACTCGGCGTCGTTGAGCCGGGGTCGACGATGTGCCGTGCCGGGTTCGAGCGCCGCACCGGGCCCGCGTAGCGCCACCAGCATCTGCACCAGGCTCGAATGTCGCAGCAGCCAGTTGTCGAAGCGTGCGCGATCCCTGGCGTGTTCGAGGTCGCTGCGGCCATCCCATGGCAGGTCGTCGTTGAACATGAAAGAGACGACGACCGCACTCGGCGGGCGATCGAAGTGCAGGGTTTCGAGGGTCACGCGCCCCTGATACGCGGTGTATCCGGGAACGGCTGCGTTGATCGACCGTGCTCGCGCGAATCGGCCCTGTAGCAACGCGGCGAAGGTCTCGTCACCTTCGACACCCACGCCGAAGGTGCAGGAGTCGCCCAGGAACAAGACGTCCTGGGTCGCGTCCGGCACACGGGACATCGCTCGGTGCCCGAGCTCATTCGTCGACACCGTGAATGCGATCGGACGTGAGTTCCCAAGGCTCCCCGTCAATCGCTGCGTGTCGAGGTCGGGGCGAGCACGCCAGAAGCGCTGCTCGTCGGGTTCGAGGATCGTCTGGAGTTGCTCGAAGCCTGCGGCGACCAGCACATCACCCAGCGCGGTCCAGCGGTCGCTTTCGTCGACCGCGAGCCATAGCCGCGCTGCACCCTCGGCAAACGCCCAGACCGAAACCAGAACGACGAAGGCGAACAGCGACTTGCGCCGAAGCGAAATCGCACCACCGCCTTCGGATGCGGCGGTTGGCGAACCGTTCGATCGAGGCATGCGGCCGGATGCTTCCCCCATGCATGCGAACTAGCACAGATTCGCAACCACCCCAGCCACACCCCTCAGTGCGCCAGGTTCAACGCCTTCGGCGGTCGCACCGTGATGTCGGCGATGTTCACCTCGATCGGTTGTTTCACCACGTAGAGCACGGCGTCGGCGATGTGGGCGGGGTCGCCGAAGCGTTCCTTCACCTGACTCGAAACGGCTTGGAGCACTTCCTCTGGCAGCCGCTCACCCTTCCCCACTTCGATGTCGAGCCCGGCCATCTTGAGCACACCTGCCTTGAAGCCGGCGTCGAAGTTGCGGGCGAAGTTCGTCGCGATGGCCCCGGGCATCACGTTGGTGACGCGGATCGTGTCTTCTTCGACTTCGTTGCGAAGCGAGGCCGAGATCACGTTGACGGCGTGTTTGGTCGCGCCATAGACGCCGGAATCGCCGCGTTGAGACGCGACCGAGGAGATGTTCACGATCTTCCCCTCGGCACCGCAGTCACGCATGGCCTTGACCGCCGCCTGACAACCGACGAGTACCGCGAGCACGTTGGTGTCGAACATTTCCCGCCAGTCCTCGGGATCGCCGGCCATGATCGAACCCGGGTATTCCAGCCCCGCGTTGTTGACCATGATGTCGAGGCGACCCGTTTCACCCACGGCGCTTTCCACCAGCCCACGAACCTGCGCGACGTCGCGCACATCGACAGTGACGATCGACGCCTTGCCGCCCGACGCTTCGATCTTCTTCTTCGACTCTTCCATCGAGGCCGGCGTGCGACCCGAAAGAAAGACATGCGCCCCCGCCGCGCCGAGTTGTTCGGCGATGGCGCGGCCAATTCCGCTGCTGCTTCCAGTGACCACGGCGGTTTGACCGGCGAGGGCTCGTTCGTTGCTCATGGGAGACTCCTGTTCCGGGTGCCCTCGTGGTGTCGTGCATGTGTCGGCCCAGAGCCGTCGCGACGCAACCAGCGGCACCCCGGTTGGGGGGATGCGTCAGATTGACGTTTTGGCTCTATTTTGTCAATCTGAGATACATGCCCGGATCGACGGAACCCAGGAAACGAGAAGCGATCCTCGAGGCCGCGTTTCACGCATTCAGCCGCTACGGCTTTCGCAGGACCTCCCTCGAGGACATCGCCCGTGAAGCGGGCATCTCTCGTGCTTCTATCTACACGTACTTTCAGAACAAAGAAGAGGTCTTCCGCAGCGTCGCGGGTTCGTTGCACGAACAGTCGCTGGGGAGCGCGGAAGCAGAGCTGAAGCATGCGGGGGATCTCGCGTCCAGAGTCGAAGCGGCACTCTTCGCCCGAATCGGCCCCTTTCAGGAGGTCGTCACCGGGTCCGCCCACGGCGGCGAGATCTACGACGAGAGCAACCGCCTGTGTGGTGACGTGGCGGCGGCCTCGTCCCGGCGATTCGAAAGGCTGCTCGCGACGGCACTCCGCGCGGCGGCACGCAACGGCGAAATCGATCTGGCGGCATCGGGGCTTTCTGCTGCGGCGGCGGCCGAACTACTTCGACTCGGCGCGGTAGGTCTGAAACCGGGTGCGCCAGACGTCGCGACCTTCCGCCGCCGATTGAGGGGCTTCGTTCGCGTCTTCTTTCGCGGACTTCGCTGATCGGTCGCGTACCTTGCATCACCTGCCATCGACGGGAGAGCGGCATGAAGATCGGCATCATCGGGATCAACATCGGCGCGCAGAACGCTGACCAGATCATTCGCTTCGCACAAAGGGCGGAAGAGATTGGCCTCGAGTCCATCTGGACCTTCGAGCACGTCATGGTCCCGATCGAGTACGAATCTGCCTACCCCTACACCGCCGACGGCAAGATGGCGGCCACACCCGAAACCAACATGGTCGACCCCCTCATCACGCTTTCCGCCATTGCGGCCGCGACGACCACGCTCCGACTCGGCACCGGGGTCAACATCCTCCCGCAGACCAACCCTCTGTCGCTCGCGAAGCAGGCCGCGAGTCTCGACTTCATGTCGAACGGACGCTTCATGTTGGGTGTCGGCATTGGCTGGCTCGCGGAGGAATTCAAGGCGATGGGCGTTCCGTTCGAACGCCGGGGCGCACGTCACGACGACTACGCCGAGGCGATGCAGAAGGTCTGGTCGGGTGATGTCGTGGAACACCAGAGCGACTTCCTCGACTGGAGTGGTTTCAAGAGCTACCCGCTTCCCGTCCAGAAACCGTTCCCGCTCGTGATCGGCGGCTCGAAGGGAAAGATCTTCGACCGCGTCGCCCGCTTCGGTCGAGGCTGGTATGCCCCGGCCTCGAATCTCGCCTCGCTTCGGGAGATGATGGCGCCACTCGACGAGGCCTGTCGCGAAGTGGGGCGCGAACGGGCCAGCGTCGAGGTGTCGACGATGTGGGTGCCACAGCTCGAGACCGTCGACGTGGTTCCACAATACGAGGAAGCCGGCGTCGATCGGCTCGTTGTACCGCTCGTGGTCGTTGCGGGCGGAGGCGACCCGATCGATGGGCTCGAGCGCTTCGGGGACGAGGTCGTTTCCAAGCTCGTCTAGGAACGTCAGCAACTACCCTGCTGAGAATCAGGCCTATCGACCTGCCCCACCCGCAGGCCGCCAGCTTCCGTGGAAGCCAAAGGGAATGCGGTGCGGCATTTGGACGATCGCAGCCGGTTCACCCGTGAAGTCCTGGGTGTCGACGACGATCAGATCACTGCGGTTCTCGTCGCGCCGGTAGACGATCGAGAGCACGTGGCCATCGCCCTCTTCGGCGTCGCGCGATCGGGGGACGAAGCAGGGCTCGCCCGCGCAGTCACCGTTGGGCAACCGGTGCGCCTCGCGTCGCCCCGTCTTCAGGTCGTAGTGGAAGATGCTGTCGAAGCCCTCGGGCTGCCCCTTCATATTCGGGTAGTCGACGCTGCCCATCGTGAAGATGTGACGGTACGCCTTGCCAGCATGGCGCGGATCGATGACGCCGAACTCGGCCGGGGCATCGTCGAGATCTTCCTGCTTCAGCCCGCCCTTTTCGAGGTCGAGGGTCCAACGCTTGAGCCTGGGCGGCTGCGCCCCCGGCCCCTGGTAGAGCGGTGCACCGGGCGTGGTGAAGAGTTCGGCGATCAACTTCGAGCCTTCGACGTGCGCGTTGACCGTATGAAAGCAATAGCAGGCCTCGTGATCGAACCAGACCATGTCCTCGGCGGTGCCATCGCGAGGCAGGACTCCGACATGGGTGCCGCGCTCGGGCTCCCATGAAAGGGGAAGTCCGGTGTCCGCCATCACACCGAAGTCGAAGACCGCCGGAAAGATCGGAAAGACCGCGTAGTCGGCAGACACGATGAAGTCGTGCATCATGCTCGGGAACGGGGCTTCGAGTTCGAAGCTCCGCGTGAGTGCGCCGTCGCGACCCACCGCGTGATAGACGAGCCAGGGCTCGAGCGGGCTGTAACCGAAGCCAATCCATTCGCCGGTATCGGGGTCGATCTTCGGGTGCGCGGTCATGATGTCGGGATTGCGCCCCCCGAATCGCTCCCGATAGAACGCACCGCCGTAGTCGTGGATGCCGCGGGTCTCGAGGGTAATCGGGTCCACCTCATAGGGAGGCCCGGCTTCCCAGAGCGAGAGCAGTCGACCCGCGTGCCAGAGCACGTGGGTGTTCGAAGCGTTCGGGCTATGGCCCTCGGCTCGCGGGTCCGGTGAGGCTTCGGGACCGATGCCCCCGAAGATCCCCGCTTCGTACTTGCGCTGCGCTTCGTATCGCTCGGTGCGCACCCAGCGATTCAAGTGGCTGCACCGCCCTTCATCGAAGTGAAACGCCTGGATCATGCCGTCGCCGAAGAACCAGTGATAGTTCGCGCCCGGCGCATACGGAGGGTTCGAACCATTGCGGTAGTAGCTGCCGCGAAGCGTTTCAGGCAGCTCCCCTTTGACGGGAAGATCCGGGTGATCCTCCTCTTCGAGCCACGGCGCGAAGTTGCCCTGCAGGTATGGGTTGTTCGTCGAAAAGGGGTCGCTCACTGTGATCTCCGATTTCGCTGGCGCTGAGGTTCGTGGAGCCTGCGCGTCTTGCACTCAGAATGCAAATGGAGCGACGTCGAAGAGCGCATCGTGCGACGCCAGGAAGCCAGCCCAAACGACAACGGACGCGACAAGCCGCCACATGCCCAACTCGCCGAATACGAGTTGGTTGCGTCCGTCACGGATCGCACCAAAGGGAACGTTCGAAGTCACCGCTGCAAAGCGCTCCCACCTGTCGCCGAGTTTGCGCGCGCGCTTGCGATCGATTGCGCCGGGGCCCGACAAAGCGAGCCCACAAAGCCCGGCGAAGAACACCAGAGAAGCGGCATCGCCATTGGCCGGAATGTGGACGAACGCCCAGATCGCGATCCCCCACATCGCGGGGTGGCGCGTAACGCGAAGGATGCCTTTGCAGGGATCATCGCTGTCGAGCAGCGCTTCACCGCCTGCGGCCGTCGGACTTGGCGTCGTGAACCCGAGCACTGCAAGGACGAACCCCACGAAGGTCCCGACCAGCGCGAACAAGGGGGCACCGGGGAGGTCGCCCCAGAGTTCGATCGAGGGGGCGTCCGAGTAGGCCGAACACATCCAGATCATTCCGACGAGCGACGCGACGGCGAACAAGCCCATGTAGGGAAGTTCGCCGATGCGATCGGTGATCGCGTCTCGCAGCTTCGTTCCCGAAACGAAGAGATGAATTCCAACGAAGAAGAGCGTTGCGAGCACGAGTGAAATCATCTTCAGACACTCCTGAATCTGGATTCGGACACGAATCCGGTTGTGGCCGATACAACGAAATCCTTGCTCCGTTTTCCGGCCGTCGTCATCATACGACTCTCTTGGAGGGCCACCATGCAGTCAGAGACGGTCGAAGCACTTTCTCCCGAGAGCATCGAGAACCCGTACGATCTATATCGTTTTCTCCATGAAGAGTCGCCCGTTCATTGGGATGCGAACATCGGGGCGTTCCTCGTCAGTCGCTACGACGACGTGATCGCGATCTTGCGCGACCCGCAGACGTTTTCGTCTTCAGTCGGAGCGATGACGCGACCGCCTGCGCCGGAAGCCATCGCGATCATCGCACAAGGGCTTCCACCCGCGAACACGCTGATCACCGCCGATCCGCCTGAACACGGGAAGTATCGATCGTTGGTGAGCCGAGCGTTTACGCCACGGCGGGTCGAGAAGATTCGCGACCACATAACCGAGCTAGCTCACCGGTTGGTCGACGACTTCATCGATGCGGGCGAAGTCGAGCTGGTTCACGAGTTCGCGGCGCCACTTCCGCTGACCATCATTGCGGAGCAACTGGGGGTGCCACATTCGCAGATCGGGGATTTCAAGCGATGGTCGGACGCGTTTCTCGAATTCATCGGCGGGCTCGCTTCGGACGAACGCAGCGTCGAGTGCGCAAGAGAGATCATCGAGTGCCAGGAGTACTTCACCCAGCGGATCGAGGACTATCGCACCGACCCGCAAGACGACATGCTCGGCGTGTTGCTGCGCGCGAAGCTCGCAGACGAACGCCCCCTGAATCCCGCCGAGATGACGAGCATCCTGCAACAATTCATGCTGGCCGGAAACGAAACCACGACCTCGTCGATCGCGGCAACTCAGCGTTACCTGATCGAGCAGCCCGACCTGCTCGAAGAAGTCCGAAACGACCGGAACCTCATCCCCGAGGTGATCGAGGAGATCATTCGTCTCGCATCGCCGGTCCAGAACCAGTTTCGCGTGACCACGCGCGAAACCGAGATCGCAGGGGTCACCATTCCGCCCGCGACGAAGATCGGCGTCATGCTCGGTGCGGCGAACCGCGATCCGAACAAGTTCCCGGAACCCGACCGGATCGATCCGCGACGTGACAACGTTCGCGAGCACCTGGCCTTCGGCCACGGCAACCACTACTGCATCGGTGCAGGTCTCGCGCGCCTCGAGTCGACTGTCGCGCTCGACGTGCTGCTCGACCGCCTTGAGAACCCGCGCTTCGCCGAAGGGAAGAACGACTTCACCCACAACCCGATGTTCATCGCGCGTGGGCTGAAGAAGCTCTACCTCGAGTTCGACGCCTGAGCGCAGGGCGCACCGGCATCAGGACTCCGGCGGCACGAGCCCCATCTGTTCGGGCAGCGTACCCGGCTGCCGGCCGTCGACATCGGTGAAGCCATACTCGCGACCGAGTTCGTTCACGATCAGCACCTGCCCGCTCTTCTCCATGCGATCGGGATCGCTCGCGATGGCAACGACTGCGCGCCCTGTAAACCGGGGCGACTCCGCGTTCTCGATGCTCGCGGGAAGCTTGCCTTCCTTCTCGCGCTGCAGGATGTGCTCGGTCTTCACCCAACCCGGGTAGAGCGACACGCAGGTCACGTTGTGATCCCGCAGTTCGAATGCCATGTCCTTGGCCATGCGGTCGACCGCTGCCTTGCCCACGCCATAGGCCAGGTTGAACGCATAGGCCGCGCCGGCGAACGACGAGATGTTGACGACGAGCCCTTCGCCCTGGTCGATCATGATCGGGACGGCTTCGTGGCTCGCGACGTAGTGGCCACGGCAACCTACGTGAATCAGCTCGTCCCAGATCTCGATCGGGTAGGTCCAGAACCCACCGCCCTGGAGGATAGGGTCCTTCGGCGCGGTGAAGACGTTGTTGACGAGGATATCGATGCGTCCCTGTTCTTCCTTCACGCGCTTGAACAGAGCGATGATCTCTTCGTCCTTCGAGTGGTCGCACTGGATCGCGATTCCCTCGCCGCCGAGCTTCGTCACTTCTTCTGCGGTGGCGCCGATCGTACCGGGGAATTCCGCGCTGCCTTCGACGACGGTCCGGCCCGTCAGGTACACGGTTGCACCCGCAGCACCCAGCTCGAGTGCGATCCCCTTGCCGATTCCTCGGCTGGCACCGGTCACCACCGCGATCTTTCCTTCGAGACTCTTCATTTCGCCTTCCGTCCTTTGCTTCGTTGCGTTGATCGGTGGTTCGGCACCTGGCGCACACTCAGGGTGCCAGCAGATCCACCAACACGGAGAGTTTGCCGATCGTGTGATCGGGCTCGGCCTCGAAGGTTTCGTCGTCGTAGTGACTGACGCCGCCTTCTTCGGAAATCATCACCGACCGGATGCCAACCCGGCGAGAGCCCTGAACGTCGTGCACGCGCGAATCTCCCACGAAGAGCACCTCCTCGGGTGCGCGTTCCATCGTGACCAACGCATGCTCGAAGATCCTGCGGTCCGGTTTGCACGATCGTGCCGACTCGGAACTGATCCAGTGATCGAAGTGACGGTCGAGTTCCAGGTTCTTCATCATGGGTTCGAGGTAGTCGTTGTCGATGTTCGAAACCACACACAGCGCGAAGTCGCGCGAGCGCAGGTGCTCGAGCGTGTCGAGGCAGTCTCGTCGCAAGCGAATCCGAGTGACCATCGCCTCGCGCTGCGCCTGGTAGAACCACTCGTTGAAGTCCGATGAAGGTTCCCGATCCAGCATGGTCTGCATGTGGTCGCTGGTTTCGTAAAAGAGGTCTCGATGCAGGTAGAAGGGGCGATCGACGTACCGCTTGTTGACGGCCTGCGTTGCGTCGACGTACTGACGGCCGATGCTCGCGATGCCTCCCGAAAGCCCGAGCCGCCCTGCCGCGTCTTCGAGGACGGGCATGCTGACCTTCGGTATGCCGCGATTGCTGAAGAGCGTGCCCCCCAGATCGAAGAAGATTGCGCGGATGTCCTTCATGGCGTAACGCCGAGCCTAGCTACCGGCCTGTTGCACCGCCAAGAGGTCGACGCGCGAACGCGAACGAGCGGCGCTCGTCGGAAGTCTCGCAGCGCCGATCTGCCGTCGCGTTGCACGCGTCGCTTCGGGATGGATACAACGGGAAGCGAAATCATGAGTTGTCCGTCCGAGCGTCGGATAGCTCCACCTTCTGTGCCTGATACACTCGCTGCGTGATGCCGGAATCGGATCGAAACGCGGGCGGCCCCGCAGCCGCCGCCAACAACGATGCCGCGACGGAAGGGAACGCCGCAGCAACAGGCCCGGGCGCGGGTTCGAGTCGTGTACTCGTGAAGATGATCGCGGTCTTTCTGCTGATCTTCGGCTCGTTCTATCTCTGGGGCACGACGGAATCGTATCAGGAGCACGTCTTCGCCCCCTACCTCGTGATCAACGCGGACCTTTCGGGCGACATCCTCAATGCCCTTGGGCAGAAGGTCATCGTCGACGGGCCGCACATCAGCTCGAGCCGCTTCAACGTGACGATCGCCCGCGGCTGCGACGGCCTCCCTCCGATGGCCTTGTTCCTCGCGGCACTGGGCGCGTTTCCCGCGCCGGTCTTGCTGAAGCTACCCGCGCTATTGATCTGCCTACCCATACTCGCGGCCTTCAATCTCGTGAGGATCGTGAGCCTCTTTCTGGTGGGCGTCTACTACCCGGACTACTTCCACGTGATGCACGTCGACGTATGGCAGGCGCTCTACATCCTGTTCGGCGTGGTGCTGTTCTGCCTGTGGCTCTGGTGGGCGTCCGGTCGGTCCGCACGTGTTCCGACCTAGCGACATCGCCCGCTTCGTCGTCGTGTTCGCGATGCTGTACGCCGCCTCGATCGCGCTCTGGTCGAGCGTGGCCGAGCCCTACGGCGCGTTCTACCGCTCGACCGTGCAGACCATCATCCACCTCGGTGATCGCGAAAAGCGGGTGTCCGTACGCCCGGCCCGCATGGCACTGGGCGCCCCGAACGGCCCGGTCCTCGACACGCAGATCATCTGCCGCCTGCCGGGCGAACCGGGCACGGGGAGGAACGCACCGGCCGAGCGCGAGTTCGTCTCGGACCGCAGCAGCCGCTATTCGGGCTACGCACCACTCACCCTCACGCTGTGCTTGATCCTGGCCACGCCGTTGGCCTGGAAGCGACGTGCGATCGCGGCGTTCTGGGGCGCATTGGCCGTGACGTGGTTCACGGCGTTGATCCCGGCGCTGCAGGTCTACCCCCTGTACCTGAGCCAGGAGGGGCACTGGCTCTTCGGCCCCCTGCCCTTCCTCTACGCACCGTGGCACGCCCTGGTGTTCGCGCTCTCGAAGATCACCCGCTGGTCGACCTTGTACTACATGGTGCCGTTCGTGATCTGGACCGTCGTGTCGTTCCGACTGCGCGAAGTGAGTGAGTTCGTCGAGCGCTTCACCGCGAGCAGCATGCCCGCCCCGAACGAACGAGACTGAGCACGCTGCCGTTCCTGCGAATGCGCTACTGCGACGAATCTCGCCCGAGGGCCCCGTCGACCTGGTCTGCACTGGCCACTTCGAGTGCGGCAAGCTGCATGAACTGCTGCTTGATCGTCTCGTCTTCGTGTTGACTCGCGAACCCCACCCAGGCGAGTGATCCCTGCCGTTCGGCGTGGGCCTGAATGAAGATGCGATCTTCGAGGTTGACCCCCTCGAAGGCACTCGCGTAGAGCTTCCGCGCCGCCCCGAGCGACGCCTTCACGATGTCTTCGTGTTCGGGCAGTACGGGGAACATCTTCTCAGCACGGGTTGCGATCTCGTCTTCGCGGTCGGCGCATTGCGTGAGCCAGTCGGCGTGCTCGTCCAACTCCGCCGCCCATTCGCGGTAACGATCGGCCGCAGACCTTTCGAGGCGTGCGAGGAAGCCCACGCGCGAAGCCTCTGGCACGGCCATCAGTGGCTCCATCAGCAACATCGGGAAGTTGGGGATCTCGAGGTCGGCCATGGGGTTTTCTCCTCCGCTCGCTGTACCAGGAAGACTACGTTGCAGCGCCGTAGTCGACGAAGATCGGCGATGACCACGCCCGCTCTTCGGCGGGCGCAGTGCAATCGTCGTCATAGGCCGTGGGCTCGGAGGCGCGGCAGGGGCGCACTTCGATGCAGCGCCCGGCCTCGTCCTCGACACAGCGAAGTTGTGCGCCGTTCATCGTCTGACTCGCGCTTTCGATGGCGCGCACGTAGTAGACCGCGTCCCTTGCGGCGCTTGCGAAGTCGGGGTCGGAGAAGCGCACCGTGCAGCCTTCGCGAGTTTCCGGGCACGGGAGAACCCGCCAGGGGTCTTCGACGAGCCCCTCGATCGGCTCTCCTGCGTATTGCTGGGGTCGGATCCGAACGACTTCGATGCGATCGATCCGCTTTCGCTGGTCCGACGGGTGGTAGCACTCGCCACCGCACAGTCGTTCGAGGCGCGCAGCCCCGAGCTTGTCCATGGAGTCAGGCGGGCAGCCGGGCTCTTGTTCGAAGGCCCCGACCGCACGCACTTCGAAGGAAGGAGGCTCTTGCCGCACGACTGACGATCCCATCGGGACGCGCAGCGAAGCGCCTGCGTCGCCGTCACCGGTGTTCGCCTCGACGAGATCGAACCAGAGCAGGATCCGATCGCCACTCGTCGCATAGACTTCCTTTCGCTCGAGCGCGTTCCAGATCGATTGGCGATCGCGACCTTCACTGTGTGCCGCGACGAGACCGCCTGCGCCGAAGAAGGAAGCAAAGCGCTCGAAGTAGGGACTCGCGATCCCCACCTCTTCGATCGGCACCGAGTGGGGGCCGGGCTCCTGCGCGAACAACTCGCGGGGTGGGCCGAGATTGCCGAGCCCCGCGTCCGTCATGCGGCGGCGCTGCACTTCCTTGTACCCGGTCCCAGGCCTCGCGGTGTGGACATCGCTCGAACCGATCAGCCCGAAGCGGAAACGCTTGGGGTCGCCCTCACCGTCGTCGCCGCCGGCACCCGAGAAGTCTCGAAGTGCGAGTGCGTATTGCACCGAGCCACCCGGGCGATGGTTGTAGGCCGGCATGTAGCAGTCGCGGCACTGTCCCGCGTCGAGCCAGTCTTCGACCTCGCTCCCCGGCACGGTGAGATGCCCCGCATGGCCGGCGGCCAGGTGATTTCGACGCGCTTCAGCTGCGCGCGCCGCGCATTCCTCTTCGCTCTCACCCGTGGCTGCACAACGGGTGGCGATGATTTCACCCGCCCGCCAGCACTCGGCCATGAATCCGGGCGTGGGCTCGGGACAGACTTCGTTGCTCCCCCCGTCCATCTCGACGGAACGCCAGGGGCGATACTCCTCGATGTTGCCGTGTCCCGAGAAGACCTCGATCAGGTATTCGTGCTCATCCGGGTCGCGGTGCTCGCGCAGCTGCTTGTCCCATGTCGTGCCGGGCGGCGTGTAGAAGCCCCAGGTATTGCCATGGGGAATCACGAAGTACGGAAACGCCCAGGCATCCATGCGAGCGAAGAGCTCGCGAGGTGTGGCCGCACTTTCCTGACAGTTCGAAGGCAGCTCCCGAACGTCGACGCCCACTTCGCACGTCGGGACCTGCTCGCGGTCTTCGAGAAAACGCGCGAAGTCGTGGTAGGGCTGCCGCCCCTGCCCTCCCGCCGCACTGGCGATCAAGAACAGCCTCATCCATGCGTTGTAGGGATTGCGACCGCCGGGGAAGAGCTGTTGCCGCGAAGAGATCGGGCGCGCGGGCACCTCATCCTCGGCTGTGCCGAGGAGGACCACGTTCTTGTGCCCGTAGTGGTCGTCCGGTGTCGTGCCGATCTGCGTCCACTCCCAGCCCAGAAACGTCACGAGGTCGGGCGACGCTGGATCTCCCGCGACGTCGTTACACTGGCGAACGGTCTCTTTCGTTTCGCTCCACTGCTGCGGGGTCAGCCCTTCGGCGTGGTCGTTGATCGACCAGAAGTCGAGCCCCGAACAGAAGCGCGCAAAGTCGCAGGCGTCGGCCGGGGGATGCGCCCCCTCACCCTGGTACATCGGGAGACTGATGCTGAAGGCGTCGAAGGAGTAGGTGGTATGAACGTGGAGGTCGCCGAAGACGATCTGTTTGTCGGCACGGACGCCAACGGTTTCGCGCGCGGCCTCCTGGTGCGAGCGATGCTCGAGCACCTGCTCCGGGTCGCGCGAAGAGCGAACGATCTCGCCCGCGGTCTGGCGCACACCGAACCAACCCTGGCCCGCCGAGTAGCCATAACCGATCACAACGACGACGAGCGCCACCATCGCAGGGACAGCTACACGACCCGCGCGCCCTTCCATCCCCCCTCCCGCAGCCCGCTCAGCCCTGGCGGATCCGCATCTGACAACGCCCATGACCTTCCGGGATCGTCTCGGTGATCGTTAGCTCGGCGCCGCAGCGGCGCAGCAGGATCCGATCCATGTCCATCGCAGTGTCGCACGCACGTTGATGCTCGTCGCTCGTGAACCCGTACGGACAGTGCGGCAGTTCGAGTATGAACTCGTTGCCTTCGATCTCCGAAAACTGGAAGGGAAAGCCCATCTGCTCGCCCGAGTCGACGAGGTGCTGCTTCGTCTCGGCGATCGAGTTGGTCCGCCGCACGCCACCCAGCCAGGGAAAGATCGCCATGAACCAACTGAGCGCGCGCGCCAGCGGTTCTCCCACGACCGGGACACGGGACAGGAAGATGTGGATGCGGCCCTGCATGCGCATGTAGGCGTCGATGTATTCCTGCATCACTCGCTCCTCCGGGGTCGCGTGGATCGTCAGGCCAATTCTTCGAAGTAGCTTCGCAGCGTCGTCTTGCCGCGCGGCGGGCCAACGCCGTCGACCTCGCCGGCCGTCACGATGAACTCGGCGAGATCGCCGAACTGCTTGTTGAGCTTACCGATGAAACGCGCGAGGCCGTACGCGAGCCAGAGCGGAATGACGGTCACCTTGATGGGCTTTCCGGCGACGTCGAACGCAATGCCGGCGACCTCGCGTTGGGTGAGCGTCTCGGGACCGCCGGCTTCGACGACCTTCTCACTGCCCTCGGCAGCATCGACGCACACCGCCCCGAGATCCTGGCCGTGAATCGGGCTGAAGCGGTTGGTTCCGTCGCCCACCAGGTAGATGCGGCCGCGCTTCGCCATGTCGAGCATCACCCCCATGTCCGAAAAATAGCCGGAGGGACGCACGATCGCGTACTCGAGCCCCGACGCTTCGAGGTCGCGCACGATCCGCTCGTGAGCCTCGGTGATCGCGAGATGCGCGATCTGCTCTGCGCCCAGCATCGACACGTAGACGAACTTGCGCACACCGTGGCGAACGCACAGATCGATCAGGTTGCGGTTGGCCTGGTAGTCGACCTGTTCGAAGCTCAGACCGTCGCGTTGACGCGAGATGCCGATCGAAGAGAAGACGACGTCGATGCCACCATCGAGAAGCCCCTCTAGCGTTTCGGGTTTCGTGGCCTCGCCGACGTACACGTCGTCGATCGCGTCGCGCGGAACGCCGGGGGCCGTGAAGGGCCCCGCCTCTTCGAGCCTTTCCACACTGCGCGTCAACGCCCGCACCCAGTAGCCGCGACGCTTGAATTCGAGGGTGACGAACTTGCCGAGGTAACCGGTCGAGCCAGCGACGAGCACACGCTGTGGTTTGCCCCGCGTAGCTGCGGCATCGGACACTTCTGACATCGGTTCATCCTCGCTTTCTGTGAGCGGAGACGATACGAAACGCACGACACAGCGCGGCCCTCGATTGAACTAGAATGCAGGTCGCTTCACCTTCCCCGATATCGATCTCGTTCTGATCGTTATCCAATACAACCGACACGGAGACTCCCGCGTGACGTCGCGATCGCAACCCACCGAACCGAACGCAGAGCGCGACAAGAACCCTCCTCAGGCGGCGAGGAAGGCGATCAGGGCATCGGTCGAACGCTTTCTGGTGCGACGCCCCGAGCATGGAGAAGACGGGCACGAGACGGTCGTGCTCGAGGTTCACGCCGCAATCGATCTCTACTTGCGCCCCGCGGCGCAGGCACCCGAGGCGATCGACTCGCCCCCGGAACCCGAAGCCAACCCAGCGCGACTCGAACGAGTCGCGTCCCGCGCGTCGTCGCTGGTCGAGTCGCTCGAAGAACTCGACCCGGGTGACCGGCGCGGTCTGCTCACCGCCACACGCATCCACCCGGGGGACCTCGAGGCGTTCAAAAGCCTCGGTCGACGAATCGCATGCGACGCCACGGCCACGCCAACGCTGCTGCCGGATGACAGCGGTGCTGAAGCGGCGGCATCGCCTCCTCCCGAGATCGAGCTGATCGAGAACCTCAGGGACGTCTGGCTGCGATACACGGACGAACGAATCGCACGCGATCGGGAGGCGACGAGCGCGTGGGCGAACTTCGTCGAAGTCGCCTGTCACATCGCGGGCATCGACCCCGATACCGCGCATCGATTGCGGGTGCGCGCCTATGACACGGCCGCACTCGACGAGAGCGCGGAGATCCTCGCCAGCATCCCTCCCGACGCGTAAACGCGCTACCGAATGGTCAACCAGCAGTGTGAAGGACGGGAACCCCATGACGAGTTCAACCGAGGCCGACCTGAAGGACCGCGTCGTTCTGCTGACCGGAGGAAACTCCGGCATCGGCAAGGTGACGGCGCACGAACTCGCAGCGAAGGAGATGCGGGTCTTCATCACGAGCCGCACGGTGGCGAAGGGCCAACCGATCGTCGACGAGATTCGCGAGCAGACGGGCAACCCCAACGTGGAATGCCTGGCCCTCGAACTCGGCGACTTCGATTCGGTCAGACGCTGCGCAGAAGACTTCCTCGCCCGCAACCTGCCCCTTCATGTCCTGATCAACAACGCCGGCATCGGGGTGCAGCGCGGCATGACGCCTTCGGGCTTCGAGCTGGCCTTCGGGACCAACCACCTCGGCCCCTTTCTGCTGACGGGCTTGCTGCTCGAGCGACTCGCACAGTCGGCGCCGGCTCGTGTCGTCATCGTTTCGAGCGTCGGCCATGAACGTATCGACGGGATCGACTTCGAAGCAGTACAGCAGACGACGAAGTCACAGAGTGGGGCCGACGAATACTACGCGTCGAAGCTCGCCAACGTGCTCTTCAGCAACGAACTCGCGCGGCGGCTGGAGGGCACCGGGGTCAACACCTACGCGCTGCATCCCGGTGTCGTGGCGACCGAGGTATGGCGGCGCTTTCCGAGACCCATCACCGCGATCGCAAAGCTCTTCATGCTCTCGGTCGAGGACGGGGCCGTTCCCTCGATCCACTGCGCGTCGTCACCCCAAGTCGCGAACGAATCGGGGCTCTACTACGACCGCTGCGACGTCAAGGAATGCAGTGCAGTCGCCCGCGACGAAGCCCTGGCCCGCAAGCTCTGGGAGCAGAGCGAGGAATGGGTCGGGTTCCGCTTTCCGACCCTGGGCGCGACCTAGCCACCCTGGGGTCGTGCCTCGTCGAGGTCGAGGAGTTCGGACAGCGTGCTGATGACGTAGTCGGGCTCGGCTTCGAAGTCGATGTCGTCGAGGTGGCTACTCGCCCCCTTCTCATCGAGCAGGACCGTCGTCATGCCGAGGGCGCGCGCGCCCTGAATGTCGTGGATGCGCGAATCCCCCACGAAGACCACTTCCCCCGCCACACAACCCGCCTGCTCGAGGGCCCGCTCGAAGATCCTGTGATGGGGTTTGCACGACTGCGCCGCCTCCGAGCTGATCCAATGATCGAATAGCACCGCCAGGTCGAGGCGTATGAGCCAACCGTCGAGGTAGTCGTCGTCGATGTTCGAGACGATCGAGAGGATCTTCCCGTTTTCGCGCAGTGCCGTGAGCGTGCTCACGCAGTCTTCGCGGAGCGTGATGCCCGAGTGCATCGCCTCGCGCTGCGCTTCGTAGAACCAGGTCAGAAACGCTTCGTCGGCTTCCTGACCGAATCGCTTCGCGAAAGCCCGGTAGGTGTCGTAGAAGTGATCTCGGTGAGAGTAGTAGTCGCGGCGCATGTACAGGTCGTTGACTTCGCGTGCAGCGGTCACATACGCGAGCCCGACTTTCTCGAAGCCTCCCTCGACGCCGAGCCGTTGCCCCGCTTCGATGATCGTCTCCCCATTGACGCGGGGGATCATCAGGTTGCTGAACAGCGTGCCGCCCAGATCGAAGAAGAACGCGCGCTTCACTTGATTCTCTGCTCCTGAAACGGTTCAGCCGCACCCGATACTGAATCGGGTGCGGCTGAAAGTCACCAACCGGGCGGAGCCTCTGGGGCTGTCGAAGGAGACGCTGGGAGACGTCCGCCCGGTCAATGGGTGCTGGTCGAATCGCCTAGGCGAAGGTCATCGACTGGCGGCGCTGTACGGCCACGATCATCGAGCCGAGGAGCAACAAACCGAATGCGATCATGCCCCATTCGCCGAGCGTCGGAACGACGTTGGCGCCCTGCGCGCTGCCCACGAAGTTGTAGTACTGGCGACCGGCAGACTGATCGATCGTGATCTCGAACGTCACGGTGTTGAAGTCGGCCGAGAACTGCATCTCGAGCGAGGCCGGCGGGCCAGGCGCGAAACCGGCGGCGTCGATCGTGAGCGCGCCCGTCGGGGACGTGAGGTGCGTGACGACCGGCGGACCCGGTGCCGGAAGCCCGACGCCGACGCAGTTGCCCGCGGTGCTCTCGGTGCAGGAGAGTTCGTTGTGAAACTCGCCCGACAGCGCGATGGGGCCGGGAACGGCATTCGAACCGTTGAGGACGCCGGCGCCGGAACCCAGTGTGGCGTCAGTCATGCCGCCCACGGTGATGAAGCTGGGGATCACCTGGTTAATATCGTTGTACATGTCGAGCTGATCGATCGTGACCGGACCGGGAATGATGTTGCCGAAACCGTCGTCTGTGAACGTGACGACCAACTGGTTTCGCGTGATGGCCTCCGTATCTCCACCGTAGGCGCCGGGCGTCCAGGTCGGCGTGGTCCCCTTACCCGTCAATGCATCGAATGCACCCGAGATTGGCGTCACCAGGCCGCTTTGGCCCTCGAGGTTGTACTGTCGCGTCACGGCTGCCGAGGCCACGCTCGCGAATGCGACCGCACCTACCACCATGACGACTGACACAAGCTGAATGATTCTGGAGCTTCGTCGTCGGCTATGAACGTTGTTCAACGTCACTGTGACTCTCCTTGGTTTCCTTTGGTTCGGCTCTTCAGAACCGAAGTTATTCCCGTCCGGACCTGCCAGACGCGAAGTGATTCTTCTCGCCCGACAAAGTCACGTGCAAAGCACATGCCACGACCATTTTCTCGCCAACAACCCGACTTTGTTGGCTTATTGCATTTACCCGTCTGATCGCGACGGAAGTAAGTTTCCATCAAAGGGAAAAACGATCGTGTCGTACTTCATGAAGCCAGGAAGTCCGACTCACTTCGATCGCAGGCCGAACGCTCAAGGTCTTCGCTCCATCCCCATTGCAGTGGAATCACCGTACTACGACCGCACATATTCAATCCGAGCAACGTTATGTCCATATGCCGGAGAGGCTGATTCCACTGCTCCCGCAGCAACGAAACCACGGCAGAAGCAACTCAGTGTGTCGACAGCGGCTCGAAGCACGATGCTGAACACGATCGCTGAATGCTTCGTGCAGGATTTTGCATTCCGCATTCACGCAACAACTCGGCCGCCCGACGTCGCGACGGCGGAACACTGCGCAGGTTTCAGCGAACCTCGGTGCCGCTCACGGGAGCGGGCGCACGTTGACCGGGATCGCGCTCATGCGCGGGATCCCCGACACCGGATCGTAGATGCGTTCGGTGTCGATCAGCGCCGACGTTGCGCCTGCCCGCTCGGGTGGTGATGCATCGGGATCCGGCAGCCCGCCCCAGGAGTGCGACATCGAGACAACGCCCCGCAGAACGTCGGGGGCCGCTTCGGCAATTCCCTGAATGCAACCATCGGCGGATTCGATCTCGACGAGATCCCCGCTCTCGACCCCCAGCACCGCAAGGTCTTCTGGGTTCATGAACACGGGGTTGTACGGACGCTTCGCGCGAAGCGTCGGGAAGTCCTGCCCCACGGAGTTGCAGACCTCGCGCAGTCGGCGCGCGATCAAGCGATGGCTGAACTGCTCGCCCGGTAGATATCCCGCACCGTCGACGGCCGGCTCGGCACGCACGGCTCGAAGCTCTTCGAGCAGGATTTCGGGTGCAAGCGCGAGTCGATGCGGGGATGCGGGGTCGCCCGGCCCAACCGCGATCGGATCGTCGGGCGGAAACAGCGAACCCGATGGATGCGCACGGAGTTCATCGAAAGCGATTCGCGCGTGCGCCGTGATGTTGCGAAGCACGTCGTCTGTGGTCGGCCTTCGTGCCATGTCGAGGGGGCCACCCGGCAAGAGAATCCTCGTCTCGAGGCGTCGTGCCAGCTCCCATAGGAATGCCCAGTCTTCGATCACCCCTGCTGGCGGCGCCGCGACCGCTGGCGTGTACATCGCATACGCCTCGGGGTACCAGCTGTCCATCAACAGCGTGACATCGGCGCGTTCGAGACAGAGCGTCGGTGCAATCACGTAGTCGGCGAGCTGCGCCGTCGACGACAGCGAGGGATCCACGACGACGAGCAGCTCCAGGTCTCGCAGGGCGCGCAGGGTCTTCGCCTGGTCGGGGAACGCCACGATCGGGTTCCCGCCGAACACGATCAACGCGCGGACCTGCCCTTCCCCCGGCGTCAGGATCTCTTCTGCGAGCGCTGCGGTCGGCATCTCCCCAGCCACCGTTTCGAGCCCTCGAATGCGGCAGCGTTCACCACCGGGAAATGGTCGAAGCGGCGGCATGACGCCCATTGTCGAAGGCAGCGAGGGCATCAGCGTGCCGGGGTTCAGGACGGGATCCCCTTCGCGGTTGTAGCGACCGCAGATCGTATTCAGGTCCATCACCAGGTGCTCGGTGAGGTTGGGATGCGGCGCCATGCTGGGGCCCGTCCCCGTACTCGCGACCCCGCGCGGTCCGCGGGCGAAGCGACGCGCAGCCTCCGCGATCTGTTCTTCAGCAACGCCGGTCCTCGCGGCGACGTAGTCGAGGCTGAACTCGTCGACCGCATTCTTCAGATCGTCCACACCGCTTGCGTACTGCTGGCAGAAGTCGACGTCATGCAGCCCCTCTTCGAGGATCACGCGCAACATACCCGCAACGAGGGTGGGGTCTTCGCCGGGACGCGGCTGCAGGTGCAGGTCAGCCATCCGCGCGAGTTCGGTCTTCCGCGGGTCGACGACGATCAGGTCGAGCCCGCGTGCCTTGGCCTCGCGAATGCGTTTGGTGGGGTTGAACGAAGGAAAGCGTGTGACGCCACCGTACATCGAGACGAGGCTGTTGCATCCGATCACCATCCATACGTCGGCGGTCTCGAAGCGCTGGGTGCCCGACATGAACGTGCCGTGGCGTTGAGGCGCCACGAGCTTGGCGGGCTGGTCGATGGTCAAGCTCGAATAGAACGACGGCGAGCCGAGCCCCGCAGTGAATGCGCGCGCGACCGCGAGTCCAGCCGCGTTCTGGTAGGCCGCAGTGCCCGCATAGACCGCGACGGCGCGCGGGCCGTGTCGATCGATGATCCCACGAAGGGCTGCGGCGATTTCATCGGTTGCCGCATCGAAGCCGATGGGGGCGAAGTCGCCTGACGCCTCGCGCTTCTGCGACCGACACAGCCGCGCCTCGTGTGCGTGTTGCTCCGGAAGGCAACGCCCCTTGATGCAGGTGAACCCTTCGGACATCGGGTTCGCTCGATCGCCGCGCACTTCGACGGGGCGACCGTCTTCCAGCTTCACGTCGATCCCGCAGAAGGCGTGGCACAGGCGACAGAAAGACTTGGCGAGAGACATCTCGGGCTACGACTCCCGGGCGTCTGCGTCGTCGTGGATCACGACCCGCCCGGTCCCGCCCTCGACCGTGATCATGGCGCCGTCCGGAATCGAATCGCATGCGCTTCGCAGGTTGGCCACGCAGGGGACGCCGTACTCGCGTGAGATCATCACGGCGTGCGACACGACGCCCCCGGTCTCGACCACCACGCCGCCGACGATCGAAAACACGGTCGTCCAGGCCGGGTCGGTCGCCACGGTCACCAGAACGTCGCCTTTTTCCACTCTGCTGATCTGGTCGAGGGATCGACAGACGCGTGCACGTCCGGTGTAGCTCCCGCGACTCGCAGCCGTTCCCACGAGGCCCTGCCCGTCGTCAGGGGTGACATCATCGTCGAAGGTCTCCCACCCACGCAGATACTTCGGTGGCTCGTTGTGGGTGTACTTCTGATAGACCCTGCGGCGCGCCCGCACGCGGACGGCGATCTCTTCCGCCGACATGTTACCCGCGTCCGCCTGCATGACCTCCTGGATCCCCAGGAAGAAGACGTCCTCGGGGTCGCTCAGGAGCTCACGCTCGGTGAGCAGGCGGCCCACCGTTTCCAGTAGCGGACGAAAGTGCATGCCATCTTTGTCGTTCTGGAAGCGCTCCCAGTCCCGGTAGTAGAAGTACTCCTGAACGAGTTCGAGCACCCACTTGAAGGCCGCGGCCTTGAGCGCCCCGAGTGGCTGCTTGCGGAGTTTGCGCAGACTCTCGCGCTTGGCTTCGAGCATGCGCTCGTGCAGCCGCTTCTCGAATCGATCGGGGGCATCCTCGTCGCCGAGCGAAAGCAGGGGCTTCAAGGTCGGGAAGACGTTTTCGGGCTTCTGTCGCCAGCGAAAGTGGAAGGGATCGCGTTCGTTCGCTCCGCGGTGCCCCCAGTCGGCCAGAAAGACATCGAAGTCGGCCTTGAAGCGGCGCCCCTCTTCGCTGTCTTCGAGTGAATCGAGGATCTTACGAGGGTCCTCTTCTTCCATGAGCTTCATCAACGCGGGCGATGCCACGATCTTTCGAGAAAGCTCCCAGACCGCCGTGTTCTGCTCGGCCGTCGGCGTGTGTTGCCCCGCGATGAGCGCCCCGAACAGCTCCCCGTCCCGGTCGTCGCACCACAGCTCGCAAAGCGATCGCAGAGCGTGTGGCAACACGTAGAGATAGAAGTTGAAGGGCAGAGCGACGTTCTCGTCGAGCTGATTGCCCTCCCTCCCCTTCAAGAGATTCAAGAAGAGATCTCGCACCCGGGTGGTTCCTGCGAAGTCAAAGTCCCTCCATGCCTCGTTCGCATGTTCGATCCAGCCTTCGAAGTTCTCGAGCAGGAAGTGGGTGCTGCCGAGAAGAGAGCGCTCTGGGCGTTCTATTTCGAGCTTCAAGAGCATCTTGCCGAAGCCCCACCAATCGAAGGGCATGTTCTTGATTGCTTCGCGCTCTTCTTCGGGAAAGGGCAGCAAGGCGACGTCGTCTCGCGCGAACGGCGGGATGAAGATGCGGACCCACTCCTTTTCGATCGCGGTGTTGTAGTAGGCGCGCGCGCCGTACCAACGGAAGAGCGGCATGTCGTCGTAGTTCTCGGCCTTGTAGCCCGCGAATTCCGTGACGCCGACGTACTCGAGCGCGAGCAACTTCGTCTTGATGCGGTGGGGCTGCGCGAAGGTGTAGAAGAGCGGTGTCGAGGGCCCCGTCTGTAGTTCGTCCGAATAGGCGCGTGACCAGACCCAGCGCTCGTCGGTCAGTTCGGCCAACGCCGCCGGTGTCTGCCAGCCCTCCATGCCTTCGTGGAAGTCGATGTCGGCTGCGGTGATCTCGCGTGATTGCAGGATCGCAAAACGACCGTCTGCATGGCCCCACTCGATGTCCTGGGGAAAGCCATAGTGCGCTTCGATGCGTTTTCCGATCTCGGCCAACTCCAGGACTGTCGCATCGGGCAGCGTCTCGATCGCGCGCTTCGTCTCGGGCACGTCGACTTCGCTACTGCCGTTGCCGTCCCGGTTGCCGGCGGTCATGCGCTGCTTGTCGTTGATCTGCTTGTCGACGATCGAAAGGTCCCCACCGTCGAGGATGTATTGGTCGGGGTTCACGCGTCCCGAGACGATCGCCTCGCCCAGTCCCCAGCTCGCGTTCAGGATCATCTGCTTCGGATTCGACGTGATCGGGTCCGCGGTGAACAGCACGCCCGCGACTTCCGACGGGAACATCTCCTGTACGACGACCGCCAACTGGACATCGTCATGCCCGAAGCCCTGTCGGTGACGATACGAGACGGCACGGGCGGTGAACAACGACGCCCAGCAGCGCTTCACGTGCGAAAGGACCGCATCGATTCCCGCGATGTGGAGATAGGTGTCCTGCTGCCCGGCGAACGACATGCCGGGCAGGTCTTCGGCCGTGGCGGACGAACGCACCGAAACCAGCATGGGGCAGCCACAGCGCGATTCGAGTGCGGCGTAGGCTTCGCGAACTTCGGCTTCGATGGTCGCTGGTGTTTCCACCGCGAGGATCATCTCGCGAATTCCGGCAGCGCAGCGTTCGACTTCGGCCGGGTCGTCGTAGTCGACACTCGCGAGCATCGAAGCGATCGGCTCGTGGAGTCCACCCTGGTCGAGGATCGACACGTAGGCCCGCGTCGTCACACAGAACGCATGAGGCACCGGCAGCCCTGCACGAATCAACTCGCCGAGATTCGCTCCCTTGCCTCCGACCAACGGGAGGCTCTCGGTACCAACGTCATCGAGCGCGCAGGTGTATTCGCCCATTAGTCCAGATCGAAGGCCGCGAGGATCTCGTTTGCGCGCGCCTCGAACCCGGCCTTGGTGTCGGCATGGGGAAGGATGTAGAAGTCGCCGCGCTTGATGCCGCGAACCACGCGCTTGGCAATCTCCGCGGGCTCCGGCGCACTCGCGAGCATCGCGGAGATGAACGCGTTGGGTTCGTCGGGGCTCTTACCGAGTTCGGGCGGCCGATTGCGATGCCCCTCGTGGAGTCTCGTCTTCACGAACGACGGACACAGAACCGAAACGCCGATGTTCGCGGGAGCCAGCTCTCCGCGGAGCGTTTCCGAAATGCCCACCACCGCGTACTTGGTCGCCGTGTAGATCCCCAACGTCGGCAAGGCCATCAGCCCCGCGATCGACGATGTGTTCACCACGTGTCCACCCTCGCCGTGCTGCTTGATCTTCGGGACGATCGCCTGGATGCCGTGGACGACGCCCATCAGGTTGACGCCCAGGCACCACTTCCAGTCTTCGGGGGTCGTTTCGTCGATCGCGCCAACCGGGGACACGCCTGCGTTGTTGCACAGGACATGGATCTTGCCGAAAGCACCGAGCGCCCGATCCGCGGCCGCGACCATCGAGCGGTGGTCCGACACGTCGCAGTGCACGCCAATGGCTTCGACGCCCTTTGAAAGCAGCGCGCCTTCGGCCTTCTTCAGCGCCTCGACTTCCACATCGGCGATCGCGACCTTTGCCCCCTCTTGCGCAAAGGCCTCTGCCAATGCAAAACCGATCCCCGACGCGCCACCCGTCACGAATGCAACGCGTCCATTCAAGTCGTCCATGTTCTTCCTTTTCAAAGCAACTTCGAGGCACTGTAACCGAACCCCGCGAGTTCAGGCGCCTGCCGCACCGGCCGTCATCATGCCGCTTACGGCCACGGCGGGTACGCCAACGCCCGGCATGTTCGAGTCGCCGCAACAGTAGAAGCCGTCGAGTGGTGTCGCAGGGCCGGGAAACGCCTGTCCAAGATCGGCGCGGTAGGCGGCCCCATAGGTCCCGCGCTTGCGCCGCAGAAAACGCTCATGGGTCAGTGGGGTCCCGATGAGTGCCAACCGCGCACGCTCACGAACGTCGGGAATGATCTTTTCCATCGCGCGCCAGAGCACCTCGGCGCGCTCGTTCTTGAGTGCAATGTAGGCGTCCGACTTGTGGTGCAGCCCCTGCCACACTTCGTAGGGTTCATTGCCCGCCGTATAGGCGTGCACCACGTGATGGCCTTTCGGCGCCAGTGAGGGATCGAGGGTCGAGGGAATGCTGATGTTGCACATGTTCTGGGGAGCCGTGACGTCCCAACTGTTCAGCACGACGTGGTGGATCGGCAGGTCTTCCGGCAGGCCGCTCGCATCGATCCCCAGGTGGAGATGAAGAATGCTCTCGCATTGGGGCGCCTGGGCCGAGGCTTCGCACCAGGCCGCGGGAAGCGCTCCGGGCGGAAACAGGTCCTGGGTGTCCCAAACGGTCGCATTCGAAACCACCGCACGGCGCGTGCGCAGCGAACCCCCTCGCCGCAGCTTCACACCGGCGGCCCGTCCTTCCTCGACGATGACCTCATCGACATGGGCCCCCAACAAGAGAACGCCTCCGTTCTTCTCGAGCCCGCGAACCAACGCGTCGACGATCGCCTGGCTGCCACCGATCGGATAGTCGACCGTGGATTGGAAGCGTTCCTTGAACATGAAGTTCATCTCTGCAAGCGGCGTCCCACCGGCGTCCATGCCGCTCAAGGAGAACGCGTCGAAGTCGCACAGCCGGCGCAGAAAGGAGTCACTGAGCATTTCGTCGACGACCGACGAAAAGGGTTGGTGCGTCTGATCGGGTGCGAGCGGCTGCTTCATGACTTCTTCGAAGCGAAGCCATTCCTTCATCGCTTCCGGCGACACGAAGCGCGCGAGTTCGCGGTGGAAACGCTCTTCGTTGGAACCGGTCACGAAGAGCCCCTCTGGAAAATGAAAGTGCCAGCGGTCGTATGCCACGCTTTCGACGCGCTCGTCGAGTTGTGCGAGCACCATGCTCATCGGGTTCGCGGAATTCTCTGCCGAGAGTCCGGTAAAGAAGGACGGGCCCGATTCGAAGTGAAAGCCGTCGCGCTCGAAACCGTGCGCGGCGCCGCCCGGCGTGACGTGGCTCTCACAAACGGTGACCGCAAGACCGTTCTTCGCGAGCAGCGCGGCACAAGTAAGCCCGCCGATGCCGGAACCGATTACGACGACGTCCGTTTCGGCGTCGAGTGTTCGCAGATCACTCGCTCGGGACATGCTGCGCTCTTCGCCCTCCTCGCGAACCCGCCTGGGGTCCGCGTAATCGGCCATCAGGGCTCGGCACGCATCTCGCTCGGGTCCCAGAAGGCGCGCATGCTCGTGATCTGGCCTTCGTCGTTGAAGATCATCACGTCGGTGGCATCGAGATACTGCACGTTGCCCCCCATGGTGAGTTGGGCGAGCAGCAGGAAGGCCGCGTTGTTGCCCGCAACGCAGATCGGCCCCTTGAGTTCGACCTGAAGCGCGGGCGCGGTCATGCCATAGAACTTTCCGATCGCCTCGATCCCCTCCTGAACCGCACCCCCGACCGGGTCTTCCGCGGTCGCATCTTCGGCAAAGAGCGACACGATCCCGTCGATGTCGCTGTCGCACATCATCTTGATGTAGGTGTGGATGGTTTCGCGGATTTCGCTCGAAGTGGGCATTCGGGTTCTCCAGGGTTCGGTAAGTCAGGGCCTCGCGGTCGAAGCCGTTCGATTGGTGGTGGGCGCTGGGGGCATATCGATGGATGGGCGACCCGTCCTATCCCCGTCCGAGGTCGACGATCAACGTGCAGGAGTACTCGGGCAGGTCGGGCTCGAAGCGCATGGCCAGCGGAGTGTTCTCGTTGAAGACGGCTTCGCATGCGCCCTTGCAACCCTCGAGGCACGCGCGGTCCTGCGTGCGGCCATCGCCCGGTGCGGTGTGCATCCAGCAACGCGGGATGTACATCTCGATCTGGCCGCGGCTCATCTTCATGTCGACCGGACCGACGATCGCGCTGATCGGACTCACGTGTTTGAGCAGGAACGCTCCGGTCTTCTCGATCAAGCGTCCCTTCAGGCTTCCGCTGCGCTCTGAGCCTGGTGCTTCGACTCTGGCCCTGCTTTCGGCGCCCTCGGGACGCGTCATCCTTTCGAGGCTCGGCAGAAGCGAGCCCATCGCCTCGCGCATGTTGCGGGCCATGATGTCGACGACCAGGTCGTGATACTCGTCCTGGTTGAAGTGTTGCCCAAGTTCACCGTAGACCCAGTCGAGTTCGCGGATGTACGAGCCGTAGAGCTTTCGCCATTTCTCGCGCGGTGAATCGAAGAGGCGGACCGGCTCGCGCAGGGCGAGCACCTGGGCGTACGCGTCGTCCACCTTACCGGCGTCTTCGGAGACCAGACGCAAGATCGGGACGTAGGTCTTCGGGATCACATCCCCGACCTTGCCCATCATCAGCTTGATGGTGATGAAGTCGACCCACGCTTGCGGGTTCCACTGTTGCCAACCCGTTCCGAACTCGTCGGTGGGAGGTGCCATGCCGATTCCCCCTGCTCTTTCCGGAGACGATCATTCGAGACCGACGATGTCGACATCCGAATGGGCAGCGCCGCAGGTAAAGCTACCACGATCGCAGGGACGAGACCGTACCGCCGGCACACCGACCATGAACGCCATGGCGAGCCGCCTCGGCGCGACGCACTCGCACGCCGGTTCGGTGCGCCACGCGGTGAGGAATCAGACACGGATCGAAGCGAAATTCCAAAACCTCACGGACGCACACGACAAGACCGTCTGATACCGTCCCGAGCCGAAACCCACAGCGGAGCGGAAGCAGGCCTTGTCCGACGCGATCATCCCCACAACGTTCGATGAAGTAACGAGCGACTGGCTCACCAGGTCCTTGCGAGAGAGCGGTGTTCTCGACAAAGCGGCGGTGACCTCGGTCAAGGTCGACGTCCTCGGCGAGGGCGAAGGCTTCATGGGCATCATCGGCCGGCTTCACCTCGAGTACGACGAGCCCGAAGCGGATGCACCGGCGACGCTGATCGCGAAGATCCCGACCCCCGTCAAGGACAACCGCTCGATCGGCGAACTCGTCGGTGCGTACGAACGGGAGATCCACTTCTACGACACCGTCGCACCGCAGCTCCCAGTAGAGACACCGCGCAGCTACTACGCCGCCATGGAAGCCGGCCGCAGCTCGGAAAAGGACGCCGAGGGTGCCGCCATGCTCGACCGGGCGCCCGTGTGGCTGATTCGCCTGTTGATGCGTCTGGTGACCTGGGTCGTCTCGCGGCGCCAACGCAAGTACATCCTGCTCATCAGCGACCTCCAACCCGGGCGTGTGGGAGACCAGGTCAAGGGCTGCACGGCCGACGAAGCGGCGCAGATCTTGAGCGCGATCGCAAAGGTGCACGTGCAGTATTGGCGAAGCCCGAGCCTGGACGAGAGAACCTGGCTTCGCCGACAGGACCTCAACCCACGCACCATGCATTGCATCTTCGAGGACAACGTCGGTGTCTTCAGGGAACGACTTGGCCCCCGCTCGCCGGCCAGCCTCGAGCCAAGCCTGCGCTGGCTCGAATCGCGAGCGATCGACCTGCTGAAGGCGTTTCATGTTTCGTCCCCCGAAACCTTGCTGCATGGCGACATGCGACTCGACAACGTGAGCTTCAAGCCCAAAGCCGAAAGCGGAGAAGAACCGGTCGTGCTCTTCGACTGGCAACTCGCAGGCCGCGGGCCGGGCGCCTATGACGTTGCGTACTTCTTGAGTGGCGCGCTGACCGCCGACATCCCTGCTGACGTCGCGCGAGACCTCGTTCGCCACTACTACGATGAGTTGGTCGCGGGCGGGATCGACGAATACTCGTTCGACGATTGCCTGCGCGACTACCACCGTGCTCTACTCGCCGTGCTGCACCGCGTCTCGAGTACCGGCACGGTCGAACTCGGAAACGAACGCGGGGTCGAGCTGATCGCGATGTGGCTCGAGCGCACGCTCGCACGGCTCGACGGGGTCGACTACGACGCGCTGCTCGACGCCTGATCCGGGATGGCCACCCAGGCGATACCTGCGACCGCTCGAGTGCCGTCCTGACGGTCGAGCCAGACCTCGCATTCGGCAAGCGTTTCCGCATCACCGGAAGTAATCGCACTCACGCGCCCACCGGCCGTGACCTGATCTTCGTCGAATACCGGTGCCGGAAACTCGACTCGCAGGCGCCGCAGACATCCCGGTCCTGCCCACGCGTGCAACATGTTGACCACATAGCCCACGTTGACCGGGCTCTGGTTCACGACCTTTCCTTCGAGCCCGCGTTCCGTGGTGAAGGCACGATCCCAGTGCACCGGATTCGGATCTCGCAAGATCGCGGCCACCGTACGCATCCGCTCGGGCGACACGCGATCGAGTGACCAGGCCGGCAGCGCGTCGCCAACTGCCACCCTCATGGGTCGAATCTCCAGAAGTGCCAGCGAAAAGTCGAGCGGGCGACGAAGGCTTCACCATCGAACAGCTCGATCGCGAAGGAGAGCGAGTCGACGAAGGGGCCGTCACCGATACGCTTGCGCTCGTGCTCGGTCACGCCGCCGGTCATTCGATAGCTGACATCTTCACGCAGCGGGGCCGCGAACTCCCAGTCGTAGTAGTCGATCGTGACGGACGCGTCACTGTCGGCACCCGCGAGAGCAAAGAGCTCGGCAATCGATACCCCGACGCCTGCGATCGGGACATGGAAGAGGTGGACCGGATGAACCAGGCCATCGGGGAGAGGTTCGCACCCGGTCGCCTCGGTGAGGAGGTGGTTCTCCCAATGGGCGACTTCATAGTGACCACCCGGAAAGCAATGCCCGACCAACGCCTGCATCTCGGCTTCGCTGATCATCGTGCCTCGACCCTGGTTCTAGCAGCCCGTTGAAGAACCCTGACCGAGCCAGCCGTAGTCATTCGGCTCGGGATCAAGGCGCGTGACAGTGGGCGTAGCACGGCTACGGCCGCTGTTGCGCAACGCAGAGGCCGGGTCGAAGGGCTGCGGATGGCGACCGAAGGGTTCTTCAATGGGCTGCTGGTGATGGTGTCCATGCTGCGATGATGCCTCAGTCGTGCGGCAGCCCCAGGATCCGCTCGGCAATGATGTTGCGCTGGATGTTCGGCGTGCCCCCACCGATCACCGCGGTGCACCACCCGAGCGCTTCCTTCTGCCAGCGACCGCGCTCGAGGGCCGCCTTGGAACCCGGGGCCAGGCAGCCGTAGCTTCCCTGGAGTTCGAGGGCGAACTCGCTCATGTACTTTTCGAGATGGGCGGTGTGGAGCTTGTTCACCGAGGTTTCACTTCCCACCGGTTCGCCGCGGATCTGCTTGGTGAGGTAGCGCTGGCCGTTGTACTTCATCGCGGCGATGCGCGTTTCGAACTCCGCGACCTTGCGCCGGATACGCGTGTCTTCGCGAGCCGGCTTGCCGCCCACCCTACTTTCCTTCACCAGCTTCTTGAGCAGGTCGAGTTCCCAGAGCAGGCCCGCGATCTCGGAGATCCCCGACCGCTCATTGGCCAGCGCACCGATGGTGATCTGCCAGCCCTGCCCTTCCTTCCCGAGCAGGTTTTCGACGGGCACCTTCACGTTGTCGAAGAAGACCTCGGCAAAGAAGGGCTGCTTCGACATGTTGGCGATCGGCGAAACCGTGATGCCCGGCGAATCCATTTCGACCAACAGGCAAGTGATGCCGTCGTGCTTCTTTTCGGTCGCGTTGTCGGTGCGGACCAACAGGATCATCCACTTGGCCCACTGTGCGAGCGACGTCCAGATCTTCTGGCCGTTGACGACGTAGTCATCGCCCTGCCGCTCGCCCTTGCACTGGAGCGATGCGAGGTCACTGCCGATGTCGGGTTCGGAATAGCCGGTGCACCATTGGTACTTGCTGTCGAGGATATCCCCGATGAAGCGATCCTTCTGTTCTTGCGTTCCGTATTGAATGAGCGCGGGCCCCACCCAGGCGAGCCCCATGATGCAGCTGCCCAGTGCTGGCGCTCGGCGATTGGCGAGTTCTTCCTTGAGGATGGCCTGCTCCATGAGCGTGCCGCCGCCCCCGCCCACTTCCTTCGGCCAGCTGAACCCCACCCAACCCTTCTCGCGAACGAGGGTCGACCAACGCAGGGGGAACATCGCATCGCGCTCGCCTTCGGGCGGAAGGTTCTCGTCGAGGAAGGTGCGTACGTCACTGCGGAAGGCTTCTTCTTCGGGGGTCAAGTCGAAGTCCATTAGAGACCTCCCAGTGCGGCAACGCGCTCGTAGTGATGGTCGGAGCCGCCGAACGCAGCCTTCACCCACTTCGATCGCTTCAGATACAACTGCGCGTCGTACTCCCAGGTGTATCCGAGCGCGCCGTGCAGCTCGATGCCGTCGATTCCGATGCGCGTGAAGGCGTCACTCGCGAGAGCCTTCGCCATCGAAACATGGCGCGGGGCTTCTTCGGGGTTCTTGTCGAGGCACCAGGCCGCGTAGTAGAGAAGCGACTTGAACGATTCGATGTCGACGTACATGTCGGCCAGCGGATGCTTCACGCCCTGGAAGCGCCCGATCAGAGAGCCGAATTGCACGCGCTGCTTTGCGTATTCGACCATGAGTGCGTGGGCACCTTCGCTCGCGCCGATGGCTTCGGCGGTCACGGCCGCCGCGGCGTGATCGAGCAGCCGTGCGACCGCCGCCCAGCCTGGACTCCCATCGAGGATGCAGTCAGCATCGACCGAAACACCGTCGAAGCGCACGCGACCGATTCGCTTGGTGGTGTCGAGGCCGGGGAGATCCTCGATCGTGAGTCCGGAGGCCCCCGCTTCGACGACGGCCAGTCGAACCCCCTCTGGCCCGTCACCCGTGCGGAACGAGACGACGAAGTGGGTGGCCGCGGTGGCGTCGGGTACGAAGAGCTTCTCTCCCCGTAGCTCGGCTCCCTGCTGGCTCTTCTCGCCAAGGAGCTCGACGCCTTGCTCGCTCAGCCGGTCGTTCGCTTCGACGAGCGCCACTGAGAAGATGGCCTCACCCGCGGCGATGGAAGGCAGCCAACGGGCTTGTTGTGCGGCGCTGCCGTTTTCCATCAAGGCGATCGCGGCAACCGTCGACGCGAGCAGGGGAGAAGGAAAGAGCGTTCGACCGCATTCTTCGAGCAAGACGGTCAGGTCGACCCAACCGAGGTCGACCCCGCCGTGCTCTTCGGGGATCAAGAGGCCCAGCCACCCCATCTGCGCCATCTCTTGCCAGAGCTTCGGCGAATAGCCCTCGTCGGATTCCATGATCCGCCGGACTTCTTCCAGCGGCGCATTGTTGTCGAGGAACTTACGGACTTCCGAGCGGAAGATGTCCTGCTCTGCGGTAAAGCCAAAATTCATGATCGTGCGAAGACCTTCTCGGTTTCGGCGCTAGCGCGGTTCGGGCGAATGAACGTATCAGACCGAAGTGCGCTGGCTGTACGAAATCCCGCGGATCCAATGTCCGGATCGAGGCTACGCGTCAGTCTTCCGCTCAGCGCGCAACTGGAGCGCCGTGCTGCGGTACTCGCAGCCCATGCAGCGCTGCATCCCAGCGAGCATCTTTTCGTGTCGTTCGCGGTGGCCCGCCAGTTCTTCCCGCATACTGGCCAGCTCACGGCGCTGTGCGGCGAGCTGGCGTTGCTGGCTCAGCCAGTCCCGCAGCCCATTGATCAACCGCATACCGTACTTCCCTTCACGCCCTGCGACTCCGCGACGATCGCACTCGCCGTTCGATCCGAAGAGGCTACCGCAGCCATCGCTCACGGATCGCTGGGGTAGACTCGCAAAGGCATGCTCTCCCCTTATCGCGTCCTCGACCTCAGCGACGAGAATGGCCTGCTCTGCGGGCAGATCCTCGCGGATCTCGGGGCGGACGTGGTCCAGATCGAACCGCCCGAGGGCTCGAGCGCGCGACGCGTCGGACCGCGTCGAAGCGGGAAAGACGATCCCGAGGCGTCACTCTTCTGGGCCGCGTACACGCGCAACAAACGCAGCGTTGCCATCGACCTTCGCGACGCCGAAGGACGTGATCGATTCCTTCGACTCGTCGCCGGCGCCGACTTTCTGATCGAAAGTGCACACCCCGGCGCCATGGAAGCCCTGGGGCTCGGGTACGAAGACCTCGAGCGCATCCAGCCGGGGCTCGTCTACGTCTCGATCAGTCCGTTCGGGCAGACTGGGCCCAAAGCGGGATGGGCCTCGAGCGATCTCACCCAGGTTGCCGCGAGCGGTTTCGCCTACCTCTCCGGCGACCACCACGACCCGCCAACCCGCATCCGCGTTCCCCAGGCACATGCCCATGCGGGTTGCGATGCGGCGATCGGCGCGCTCATCGCGCATCGAGAACGTCTGCGCAGCGGGCGCGGGCAACACGTCGACATCTCGGCCCAGCAATCGCTCACGCTCGCGAACATGTTTCGAACCCTCGATGCCGCCGTCGAGATGGCACCGGCCCAGCGGGTCGCTGGTGGATTGCAGGCCGGCGGTGTCTTGATCCCCCTGCGTCATCGCACGAAGGACGGCTGGGTGACCCTCGGGCCGATGGTGATGCCGTCGACCGGCCACTTCATGAAACGACTGCTCGAATGGGTGGCTGAAGAAGGCGGCTGCGACGCGGCACTGGCCAACGAAGACTGGGGCACGTTCGGCATTCGCATCGGTGCGGGCAAGCTGCCGCGCGACGCCTACGAGCCGGTAAAGGAAGCGCTCGACGCGTTCTTTGCCACGAAGACCAGCCTGGACGCCCTGAACGCGGCAGTCGAACGAAGGCTGCTCGTTGCGCCGGTCTTCGACATCGAAGGCATCGTCGAGTCGCCCCAGCTCGTGGCGCGTGGCTTTTCGGTCGAAGTCGCCGGGGAGCGATACCCGGGGCCGTTCGCCGACTTCAGCCGCACACCGCTCGCAACCCGACTCCCACCTCCCAGGTTGGACGAACACGCTGCGGAGCTGCGCGACGAAGAAACGCGACGACCGGCGGTTCTGCGCGGCGCAGCCAGGCGCAACGACCCCGGGGACCTGCCGCTTCGCGGCATCAAGGTGCTCGATCTCTTCTGGGTGATCGCGGGCCCGACGGCGACCCGCGTGATCGCCGACTACGGCGCCACCGTCGTGAAGGTCGAATCCTCGGAGCACCTCGACACCTTGCGCGTGAGTCCACCCTGGCAATTCACGCAACCACACCCGGAAGGTGCGGCGGGCTTTCAATCCGCCAACGCGAACAAGCTCGGTGTGGCCCTCGACCTCGAAAGCAAAGAGGGGCGCGAGATCATCCGCGACCTCGTGAGGTGGGCGGATGTCGTCACCGAATCGTTCGCACCCGGAGTGATGGAAAAGCACGGCCTGTCGTACGACGCGCTGCGCGCCATCAAACCGGACATCATCATGATTTCGAGTTGCATCATGGGACAGACCGGCCCCTGGAAGGACTTCACGGGCTTCGGCCGACTCGCGGCCAGCCTCGGCGGCTTCCAGCAGATGGCGAGTTGGCCCAGCCAACCGCCCGCGGGCCCCTTCGGTGCCTACACGGACGCGATCGCGTCTCGCTACAACGCGATCGCGATCCTCGCCGCGCTCGAACAACGGGAGCGAACCGGTGAAGGCCAGTACATCGATCAAGCACAGATCGAAGCAGCCCTGCACTTCCTCGCTCCGGCCTACCTCGACTGGACGATCAACGGACAGGTCGAAGGCGCCGTGGGAAATGACGACGACCGCTACTTCCCCCACGGCATGTTCCCGACGACGGGGGAAGACCAGTGGGTCGCGATTGCATGCGGGAGCGATCGGCAGTGGCGGGACTTGTGCGAAACGATCGAGCGCCCCGACCTGATCGAGCACCGCAGCGACCGGGAAGCCGTCGGAAACGCGCTGCGCGACTGGACGCGCACGCGGTCGGCTGGCGAAGTCGAAGCCGCGTTCCAGGCAAAGAGGATCCCGTGCCACGTAGCGCTCGACACGCCGGCCCTGTTCGAAGACCCGCAGCTTCAGCACCGCGGTCACTTCGTCGAGATCGCTCACGACATCTATCAGACGACCACGATCGAGAGCTCCCGCCTGCGGCTTTCGCGAAGCGAGGCGCGCACCCCCGAACGGGCCCTCACGCTCGGGCGTGACAACCGGCTCGTGCTCGAAGAGATCCTCGGTTACCCGACCGAACGCATCGCTGATCTCGAAGCGCGCGGGGTCCTGAAGTAGCGCCCTTTCGCGGGCTAGCTGAGGCCGCGCTTTTCGAGTTCGCGCTCGAGGCGCTGCGTGTCGCTTTCGCTGAGCGGGCCCAACTCGCTTTCGTCGAGCACACCGGCCGTGTGCTTCACCATCTTGATGCCGTCGTAGGTGATGAACTTCTCGGGCACCACTTCGAGGACCACGCGGATGGGTGAGTCAAGCATCTCTTCGAAGGCTTTCGCGGCATTCGGGTCGGGACTGATACTGGTATGGGACGCGAACGCGGGATAGAACCAGTCCTTGGTCTTCTGGTCTTCGTGGATCTTGCAGCGCCCCTTGATCGTGACCGACTTGCCGGGCCCGAGCACCGTCCCCGTACTCGTCACGACGACCGAAACCTGCGGATTGCGGCGCACCGCCGAAATGCGATGGCGGTGACCGCCGGCGGTCAGCCACATGCGCCCGTCGTGCCACAGACACGACATGACGACACCCATGGGCCATTCGTCTTTCGTGCACCAGTTGAAGATGCACTCGATCGCGGTACTGAGCAGTTCCTCGCGACCTTCGTCGTCGAGGTTGTACATCGAGACCTTTTCGTAGTCCTGCGGCTTGTCCGACGACATGCGTACTCCCGGTCTTGGGTTTTCGAAGACGAGAAGACCGCGCCGTCACGATACGGCCCGATCTGCGAACGACGCGCCCTACCCCTTCTTCTTCTGCGGCAAGAGCCCCGCTGGATTCACCGGAATCTTGTGCACCTGAACATTGTGGCTGTGGCAGAGCTGGTGAAGGCTGAACGCCGACTCCATGGCCTGCCATTGTCCCTGCGCGTCCTGGCTCTGATTCACGGCCTGCTTGCACATCTTCACCGCGAAGGCGGGACGCGCGGCGATCTTCACCGCGAGTTCGAGCGCGCGTTCCTGAAGATCGGCACGCGGAACGACATGGTTCACCATGCCCAGGCGGTATGCGTCCTGCGCAGAGATGGGATCTCCGGTGAACAGCATCTCCTTCGCCTTCCGCACACCGACTTCCCACGGATGTCCGAAGTATTCGACGCCACAGATCCCGAGATCGACCACGGGGTCGCAGAACGTCGAGTCTTCGCTTGCGAAGATCAGATCGCACACCCACGCGACCGCCAGACCACCGGCAATGCACTTGCCCTGGACCGCGGCGATCGTCGGCTTCGGGATGTCGCGCCAGCGCCGGCACATGCGGAGGTAGATCTCCGACTCGCGCGAGATCAAGCCTTCGACACCGGGCTTCTGATAGCCACGCCACATGCCGACCACCGGGAAGTCTTCGACTTCCTTGCCATGATCTCCACGCAGGTCATGTCCCGACGAAAAGTGCGGATCCTCGCCGGCTACGATGATGACGTTGACCGAATCGTCGTCGGCAGCGCGTTGCAGCGCAGCGTCGAGGTCGTACGTCATCTGCAGGTTCTGCGCGTTGCGCGCGTCGGTGCGGTCCATCACGACCCGCGCCACACCCGGTGCGGGCACCTCGTAGCGCACGGTTTCGTACTGATGGGGGCCGGACTCGCCGCTTGCGTTCGCGCCTTCGTTTGCCGTCTCGGTTTCGGACATGCTCATCGATCTTCGACCTCGCTCGACCGGCTCAGGCGGTCCACTGCGGGTACACGGGCATCACGCTGTATTCCGCAGTGCCCGTCCCGACTTCGCCAGTCTCTTCGACTTCGAAGTCACAGAAGGCCTCGTAGCAGTCCATGCGGTTTTCGAGATCGTTCTCTGCACGCAACCAGAGCTTGATGGTGCCGTGATGCTTCGTGCTCTTGACGTGGATGATCTCGCCGTCTGGCATTTCGAATTCGTAGCGGAAGAAGTTGGCGTCCCGAACCGACGGCGAGCCATCGTTCGGCGCGATCTCGCCCTTCGCGTTGAGCAGAGGACGGCTGCCATCCTTGTCCGACACGAATCCGCCCACCGAGCGTTCCATCGGGTCCTTCTCGTTCTGGAAGTAGAGCGCGAACACGTTGATGTGGCGGTCGGGTAGTTGAATCGAGGGCCAGAAGTGTGCGGCGAAGTGGGCGTCCTGCACCTCCCAATCCTGCGGCTTCGCGAAGCGGCTCGTCCAGGTGTGATCGCGATGACTCCAACAGTCGATGTTGCGAATGTCGCCCGCGTTCGGCCCCTGGTGGATCTCGAAGGTGCCCGTGCAACTCATCGCCTGTTCGTAGTGACCGCCGTAGAACTCATCGAAGAGCTTCATCGGGTCGCCAGTGGGCAGTGAGTTGTCGTAGTTGAACGGTGCGAAGCGACCCTTGAAGTCGAGGTCGAAGGAGAACTTGTCCCAGCGGAGCGTGATGCGGATGTGCTCCCACGGCACGACGACCTCGTAGGTCATCCGCCCATCGGTCCAGGGGCCGCGATCGGGGTCGAGACTGACCGGCACCTTGTTGCCATAGTACTGGCGAACCCCGTCGATGACGTACAGCGCCTCGAAGCGCATGTAGCCCTTGTTGGTGATGTGCATGTGGTTGACACCGTGGATCCCGGCGACGGGGTCGACCACGCTCACCCAGAGCGTGTCTCCGAACAGGACCTTGTCCGAACCTTCACGTCCGGCGTGCCGGTATTCGTCGTCATCGATGAGACCTTTGGGAGCTTGAAACGGCACGATGTGTTCTCCTTGGCTTTTGCGCTTCTTGCGCTTCTTGCGCTTCGGCGCGATTGGACGGCAGAGCCTCCAATCCATTGTTCTTCCGTTGTTTTGGAAAGCAGTCCCGTCGGTTAGCCCAACGAAATCGGGGTCGCCATTCAGAAAGCTGACCTGCTGATATGAATTACCACGACGGCAGCAGGCCACGTTCGGGGCGATGGATCGATGATCAGGGGGTTCAGCGCGCGGCATTCACCTCGGCGCGATAGTCGCACGTGATACAGCGCCGCATCGACCCACGGATGCGCTCGTTCTGGCTGCGAAGACGCTCGATTTCCCGTCGCAACTCCTCGATCTCTTCATCTTGCGCCTTCACGAGCTGCGAGCGATCGAGCCATTGCAGCAGTCGGGCCACCAAGGTCCTACTCAGCCTTCCACGTCATCTTGACCGTGCAATCCGTCGCCGGAAGGTGCGGCTCGAAGTCCATCGCCAGGGCCCCGCCTTCTCCGGCGAACAGCTCTTCGAAGGCGCCCTTGCAGATCAGCAGGCAACCCTGCTCGGGAAGGGCATCCGGGTTTGGAAGGGCTTCCTGGGCACCGCAGATGTGCCAAGCACATTCGGGGACGTACATCGTCGCGCTGCCATTCGCCGGGTCGTATTCGGTGATCTCCGCCGGCCCCGTCAGGAAGCCGGCAGGATTGAACATCTCGAACAAGAGCGCCTGGACCCCTTCGGGCTTCGAGGGCCCATCGCCGGTGACCGCCTTCTTCTGCGGCTTGGTGTCCGACATGCTGTTCATCATCTCGAGGAACTTCGGGGAGTATTCGTGCGCGGTGAACACACTCGTGCCGATGACGATCTGCTCGTACTCCTCCTGGGAAAAGTGCTTGCGCAACTCGAGCAGCGCCCACTCGGCGTCGCGCACGAAGTTGCCGTAGTTCTTGCGCCAACGTTCACGGGGAGAATCGAGAAGGCGAACCTTTTCACGCCGCGCCTTCATCTCGGCCCATTCGCGATCGATGCGCTCGCCGTCGGTTGCCAGGCGGAGAATCGGAATGAAGGTGTGGGTGATGAGCAGCCCGGCCTTCTTTACGAGCATCGAGTACGACATCCACATGTCGATCCAGGCTTGCGGCCCCCATTGGTAGACGAAGCCGCCGCGATGCTCGGGGGGGATGGGGCGGCCGATGGCCTGCAGCGGAGGCGCAGTGACGGGGCCCCGATGCTGCGAGCCTGCTTCGTCGGCGAACACCTCGGCTTCGAGCGCGTCAGGAGTCGTTGTTGCGGGGGTTGCAGGGTCTGGTGCCGGTGCACTGGCCACGATCGCTTCTCCTTCGCGTCTCACGTGTCTTGCACGCCGGACGCGCCCTCCATGCCGTTCGAACGAGACCTGCTCGAGGCAACGGGTTCGATCGAAAATAGCATGACTCCGTTCACAACATCTCGACGCGATGCACCTCACTCACTCACTGAAGCAGCTGTTGCGCAGCGATCGTGCCGCGGTTCGGTGTTGCGCGTGCGATTCAGTCGGGCCTGTATCGAATCCGATCGGCAGCATCGGGCAGCCCGCTTGTTGGGGATTCGCCCTAGGACGTGTGCCCCGCGAGCTCGCTTCGTGGGACGCTGAGCCAGCGCCACAGGAACGCGCGCTCGGGACGCAACTGCGCGTCTAGGCGTTTCGTATCCGTTCGGAATCGATGTCTTGACGGAGTGTCGAGTACGATCACCTGAGTGCTCGTCTTCTCACGTACCGCGACTGCGCCCGCGCCGGACGCTTCGGCCAGGACAAGCGCAACAGAAATTTCACTCGCGTATGCGCCGACAACCCAACAATCGCACGACGAGCTGCTATATAATATTCGCTCTCTTGAAGGCGGCCGAACGATGCATGTACTCCTCCCCAGCCTGTCGGATTCACTCCACATCCGGCTCTTTTCAACTGGCAATCTCGCTCTTGGCGATTGGTGGATCGACACCGATCACATTCGCAGCATGTGGCGTCTGTGCAGAGCCGATGCCGAAGGTGCGTGGCTCGAGTACGACTCGAACACCTACGCGCTACCCGCCGGCCGCTTTGCCCTCGTGCCTCCAGGGTTGCGATTCAAGGCGCATTTGAACGGCCCGGTTCGCCTCTTCTACATTCACTTCGAAGTCATTGGCTGGCCCACATCTGCGGTTCACTCGGTCTTCCCCGAGCCCGTGACCCTTCAAGACGATCCCTTCCGCGACGCCCTCGGCGAAGCGCTCAGCAAGGAAGTCGAAGAGGCCGACCATCTCGGCCCTGCCCTTTCGTGTCGCGTGAAATCGCTGGCCCACCTCGCGATGGCCACGCTCGAAGACGACCTGCCCTCCGAGAAGGTCGCGATGGTCCGCCACGTGGCCGATGGGCAGCTCGACCTGCTCGAGGTACTGCAGTTCATCGACCGCAACATCCACGAGCCGCTGGACAACGCGCGGCTCGCCGAGATCGCGCACAGCAGTGAATCCTGCTTCATCCGGCGCTTCCGTGAAGCCATGGGCCAGACGCCGGCGCGCTATGTGCAGAATCGCCGGGTTGCGCGGGCCGCAGAACTCCTCGTCTGCACGAACTACAGCGTGGACGAGATCGCACAGCGCTGCGGCTTTGCGAATCGCTTCTACTTCTCGCGCGTCTTTTCGGAGCGCGTAGGACGTCCGCCCGTGCGGTATCGCAACGAGCGCCCCGTCGATCGCCGCGCCGTGGGTGGCGGCAACGGAAGCAACTAGGAGCCTGCCCCAGGACGCCTGGCCCGGCGGTATCAGGCCAACGCCTGGTGTTCTTTCACCAGGGCTTCGAGGATCTTCGACGCCTGCCCGCGCGCGAGACCGAGCAGGGTCACCGAAGCGCCGTAGAGCATCGCGGGCCGCAAGCCTTCGTCCGTGATCTGATGACGCGCCCACGCGAAAGTCGTCATGTTCATCTGCCCCGCCAGGCGTTCGCCCAGGGGACGAATGTCCGCCCACGAAGCCAGCTGACGCTTCTTCTTCATCTGCTCGAGGGCCGAGGTGATCTCATCGGCGAGTTGCTCGACCACCAGCCCCGCCAGGGCCCCCGTCTCCGACCCCGTCCCGAGGAAGTCGATCATCGAACGGGCATACTCGGCATGCCGCGGCGTCTCACGGCACAGGGTTTCGATCAGCGACAGGATGCGCGACAGCCCTCGCTCGCTCGCACCCACTTCGACCTTGTCGACGATGTCGGTGAAATACGATTCGACCGCCGCGAAGAGCAACTCGTTCTTGCTCCCGAACAACACGTAGAGAGTCGGAACCGACACAAGCCCGCGCTCGGCGAGGTCGCGCATGGTGACCGCTGCGGGTCCCTGCTCGGCGATCAACTCCCTCGCCACCTCGAGGATTCGCTCGCGTCGCTCTTCTCTTTGTCGCGACACGAGGTCCGTCGCCATGATCCTGTTCCGCCTTGTTCCGCTGTAGCAATCCCGCTTGCCGGGCCCTTCGTTCGTGGCGCCTCGCCGCGATCGGGCCGGAGGGCTGGTCCCGAAGTATCCCGAACATCCGGGGCCCAGACTTAAAAGATATTAACGCAATGAATTTGCTGAACGTGTTAAGGTTTTTCGGATTGCGCGGATGATCGCCGGGGTCCGGTGGGGCATTCGCGCCCTCGCCAGGCACGTTTCGGGCGTTTCCGCCGTCTCGATGCATCACTGGCCCCTACACCACCCACCCGTCATCACCCCCAGGAGGATCCGAAATGAGCATTTCCCTCGAAGGTCGCACCGCCATCGTCACGGGCGGCGGTACGGGTCTCGGGTTGGGCTACGCGCAGACGCTCGCAGAAGCCGGCGCGGCCGTGGCCGTCACCGGTCGGCGTCAGGAGCCCCTCGACGAATGCGTCGAGGCGATCGAGAAGAGCGGCGGCAAGGCCCTCGCCATCACCTGCGACCAACGATCGCGCGAGCAGGTCGAAGCCGCTGTCCAGGCGGTGGTCGACTGGCAGGGCAAGGTCGACATCCTCGTGAACAACGCGGGCATCTACCCACCCGGCCCGATGATCGCAGTCGAAGAAGAACAATGGCTCGACGTCATGGATACGAACGTCAATGGCCCCTTCCGCTTCTCACAGATCTGCGCGCGCATCATGGCGCAGCACAACTGGGGACGAATCATCAACATCCTTTCTCCCTCCGCCATTCTTGGCTTCGTGATGGTCGGTGCCTATGGCACGTCGAAGGGAGCGCTCGGGTCGATGACGCGCATCATGGCCGCGGAGTTCGGTCCGATGGGCATTACGGTCAACTCGCTCACGCCCGGTGTTTCGGCTACCGAGACCTTCGTGGGGCTCTATAGCGAGGCGGGTGTCGACCTGATGGCGAAGGGCCTGCCCCTTGGTCGCGCCTGCGAAAACGAGGACACCACCGCCGCACTGCTGCTGCTGGCCTCCGAAGAAGGCGGCTACATCACCGGCAGCAATGTGTGCATCGATGGCGGCATGACGAATACGTTCAAGCTTGGATAGGCACGGCGCGTATATCCGCGGCATGTGAAGGCAAGCAGGGAGATCGAAATGGGACGCCTCGAAGGGAAGGTTGCAGTGATTACGGGTGCCGCTTCTGGCATCGGTGCAGCAACGGCGGCGCGGTTTGCGGAAGAAGGCGCTTCGATCGCCGGGCTCGACATCGCGAAGCCCGCAGACGATGCGTGGGCTCTGGTCTGTGACAAGGCGCCCGATGCGATCTTCAGCGAAGCCGACATCCGCGACGAAGACGCGGTCAAGGGCGCCATCGAGGGCTTCGTCCAACGCTTCGGCCGGATCGACGCCCTGGTGAACGCCGCAGGGGTCGTGGGTTTCGGTGCGGCCCACCTGACGGAAGTCGCCGAATTCGAGCGGGTGATGGACATCAACGTGAAGGGTTCGTTCCTCACGTCCAAGCACGTGCTTCCGACCATGCTCGAGCAGGGTTCCGGCAGCATCATCCATCTCGCGAGCGTCGAGGGGCTCGAAGGCATCAGCGGACAAATGTCGTACAACGCGTCGAAGGGCGCGGTGGTGCTGATGACGAAGAACATGGCCCTCGACTATTCGCCTTCGGGCATCCGGGTGAACTGCCTGTGTCCCGGCGGCGTCGCCACCCCGATGACCGCGATGTTGAACGTCGATGGGCTCAAGGCGATCGGCGACAAGCTGCGGGGCGCGCACCTGCTCGGGCGCTTCGCGGAGCCGGAAGAGATCGCTGCGGCCGCCCTCTTCCTCGCTTCGGACGATGCTTCGTTCGTCACAGGGACTTCGTTGGTGGTCGACGGCGGTTACACGGCGGGGCACCGCATCACGCTGGAATAGCGCTGCACGGGTCAACGCCCTGGCGCACTCGCTCAACTCCAGGGAACGATCGTCTCTCCGCTCTGCTCCATCAGCTCGACCAACCGGTCGCGCATGATGACCTTCTGCACCTTGCCGCTTCCCGTCATCGGGACGTCATCGGCGTGGATCAGCAGCAGCCCTTCGGGGCGCTTGTAGCCCGAGAGGTGCTCCTTGCAGTGGGCGACGATCGTGTCGCCCGCCGGTTCCTTGCCCTTCGTCACCACGAGGGCGGCGCCGACCACCTGTCCGCGATCATCGGAGGGCAGCGGAAAGGCGTGGGCAGCCGACACGCCGGGTAGCGTCACCAACTTGCTCTCGATGTCCGCCGGCGCAACGTTGATGCCGCCGGTCTTGATGGTGTCCTTGATGCGCTGGGAGAAGATCAGGCGCCCCTCATCGTCGAGGTGACCGAGGTCGCCCGTGCGAAAGTAGCCTTCTTCGTCGAAGGTCGTGGCCGGGTCGACTTTGTAGTAACGCCGCATGATCGCGGGCCCTTTGACGCAGATCTCACCAGGCTCGCCGGGTTTCGCGGGCTCGCCGGTTTCGATGTCGACGATCTTGAGTTCGTTGTCGGGCATCAACGCACCGCAGGTCGTGAGGCGCACCGGCAGGGGCTCGTCTGCACGTGTGCAGGTGAACGCCGTGCAGGTTTCGGTCATGCCATACATGTTGACGCCACCGAAGCCGTCTTCCGGCGGACCACCCTGCAAGGCGTCGAAGGGGCCGGTGCCCTTGTGAAGCTTCGAGTGGTCGCGCGTATTCCACTCGGGATGCTGGGTCAGTTCCTTCAGCGTGTGCGGCCAGAGGTGCCAGGCTGTCGCCCGTTCGCGCTCGATCAATTCGATCGCAACCCCGGGGTCGAAGGAGGGCTGCAGGATCATCGCGGCCCCGTGTGACACGGTGCCGAGCATCACGTTGATGCAGCCCGCAGAGAAGAACAGCGGATAGTAGAACCAGACGACGTCGTTCTCATCGAGGCATTGATAGGCGCCGATGCGCCGACCATTGCGCGCGACGGCGTCGTGCACCTGAACCACGCCCTTCGGTCGGGCGGTCGTGCCGGAGGTATAGAGGAGATAACACTCGTCTTCGGCATCGACTTCGGCGCGCAGGCCTTCGACGATCGACTCGGGCGTCCTCGAGGCCTTTGCTTCGAAGTCGCTCCACGTTTCGAACCCGGTGGGTATCGCTTCGTCGGCTCGGACCACCACGCTGCGCAACGCGGGGAGCGAGGTGCTCATCAGCGCGCCGGGTTCTCCCTTTTCGAGATCGGGCGCAGCACCTCGCAACATGGCGAGGTAGTCGTTCTTCAGGAACCTCGCGGACAGAAACAGGTGCTGCACTTCTGCATGGCGCAGCTGGTACGCGAGATCGTCTTCCTTGCAGAAGGTGCTGACCGGAACGAAGAGAGCACCCAGCCCGGTGGTCGCGAACGCGAATGCGATCCAATCGGGTCCGTTCTCCATCAAGAGACCGACGCGGCTCCCCTTCCCCACGCCAAGTGCTACGAGCGCTCGGGAGATGGTGTCTACGCGGGTGGCCAGATCGGCGTAGCTGTACCGCTCGTCGCGCGTAATCAGCGCAGTGCGGTCGCCGTACTGTTCGACCGAAAGGGCCAGCAGCGCGGGCAGCGTGCACGCTTCGTCGGTTGTATCGATCGACACCGGGGGCTTCCTCTCCTAGACGAGCACGCTCTCTTCGACGAGCCGCGCGATCTCGTCGTCGCCGAGTTCGAGCAATTCCTTGAAGACATAGTCGTTGTTCTCGCCGAGGGTCGGCGTCTTGCGCGTCACATCGGCCGGCGTTTCGCTGAACAACCACGGCGTTCCGTAGATGCGGCAAGGGTCGAAGTCGTCGAACTCGTGCTGGTAGCAGAGCCCGCGACCGGCGAAGTGAGCCGTTTCGTTGCGTTCGTCGAGGTCGAGCACCGCCGAAGTCGGCACACCGGCCGCCGCGAGCTGTTCGACGGCGGCGTCGCGATCGAGCCCCGAGGTCCAACTCGTGATGGCTTCGTTGATCTCGGCCGCACGTTCGCGTCGCTGCGCTGCGCCGGCCAGGTCTGCGTTCGACCCCAGGTCGTCCCGGCCCATCACACCGCAGAGCGCTTGCCATTCGTCATCGGTGCGCACCGCCAGCGCGAGCCAGCGCTCTTCGCCTTCGGCGGCGTAGATGCCATGCGGACAGAAGTTCGTGTGCCCGTTGCCCTGCGGCCCGACACGATCGCCGTTCAGCTGATGGGCGAGCATCGGTTCGCCGAGAGTCGACGCCGACGAATCCATCTGGCTGACGTCGACGAACTGCCCCTCGCCCGTGTTGGCGCGATGATGCAACGCCGCGAGCCCACCGATCACGCCCTGGATCGCCATCGTCGTATCGCCAAGGCCAAAGGGGAGGAGCCCCGTCGAAGTATCGATTTCCGGATATCCGACCATCAACTCGGTTCCCGCGTACCCGGTGGCGATCGATGCGAAGCCACGCATGCCGCGCAGTGGACCTTCCTGGCCCGCCATGCTCATCGAGACGACGATGATCTCGGGGTTCTCCTTCGCGAGGTCGTCGTAGGCCAGCCGGTTCTTCGCCATCACACCGGCGGCGAAGTTGTCCATCACGATGTCGGACTTACGGGCCAGCTTCTGCACCAGCTCCTGGCCTTCGGGAAGACCCAGGTTGAACGTCGCCGACATCTTGCTGCGGTTGTTGTGACAGAAGAACCACGACGTGTAGTCGAGAAAGCGCATCAGATCCTGGCGCTTGCTGGTCTCCACGCGGATGACCTCGGCCCCCATGTCGGCGAAGAGCTGCCCCGCCATCGGGCCCGCCCAGTTCCAACCGAAGTCGAGGACGCGTACGCCTTCGAGGGCGCGGGTCGGCGCCCCCGTCACTTCGAGCGCGATGGGTTCGGGTAGGTTCGCGCGCAAGTCGGCACCATCGGCGTTGCGCTTCGGGCCGCGGGTAGCGAGTTCCGTCGGCGTCCGCCGCAGCTGATAGCCGGGCTTGGGCACCTTCACCGCCTGGCCACCCACCTCGAACTCGCCAAAGAGCTCGCGAAAGGCGAATTGCTCACTCGCGAGCACTTCGTCGACGTTCTGCGCCACGCCCATGACGATGTTTTCGGCCATCGCCATTTCGATCAGCTCGGCGCGGTCGTACTCCATCAACCAGGTCTTGAAGTGCTTGTCGACGGGCTTCGAATCGACGAGCCCGAGATAGACGGCGTTGCCCGCCTGCCCTTCCTTCGACCACTTCGGGTTGTCCATCAGTGATAGAAACGCTTCCCACTGCTTCGGTGTCTGCGAGGCGATGCAGACGAAACCGTCCTTGCAGGCGAAGAAGCCCGTGGGATACATCGAGCCCTTCATCGATGTACTGCGCTGCCCCCACTTGGCGCCGCCCTTCGCGCCGACGAGATGCATGCCACCGACGCAGTAGGCCATGACCTGAGCGACCGAGACATCGACGCCCTGGCCACGTCCCGAGGAACGCCGCGCGTAGAGCGCACAAAGCGCCGCAGCGAATGCGTGGAGCGCGCCCTGGTAGTCCGCCTGCTCGAAGGGAATGCGCAGCGGTTCGCGGTCGGGCATCCCGAGCGCGAGAGGCAGCGAGGCTGCCCCCTGCGCAGTGATGTCCGTACCCGGGCGATCCGCCCATTCACCGGTACGCCCGTAGGGTGAAACTGAAACCACGACCAGGTGGGGATGGCGCGCAGTGAGAGAAGCCGCGTCGAGCCCCCAGCGCTTGTACTCGTCCGGTGCGCTGTTCTCGACCAGTACATCGGCGCCCGCCAGCAGACCGTGAAAGAACTCGAGGTCGGCAGAGTCATCGAGGTCGGCGACGACGCCGCGCTTGCCGGCGTTCAGGTAGTGAAAGATCCCACTCTCTTCTGGATCCGGTCCACCCGCGCCAAAGGGCCCCTGCTCACGCGAGGGATCCCCGCCCGGCCCTTCGACCTTGATGACTTCGGCACCCAGGTCCGCGAACAACCGCGCGCAATACGGTGCCGACACGTTGTTGCCGAATTCGACGACTCGAAGATCTGCAAGCGCTCCCATGCGATCAGGCCCCCGCCTTCGACGGAAGCTCGACCGTCACCGCGCCGTCGGTCGTCCGTTGACCACGCGGATGGCTCTCCGTCCAGATCTCGAGATCGACGAGGTGCTCGTCCCCTTCGACGCGCTTGCCCTTCACTTCGGCGAACAGGCGACACGCGTCGCCCTGCCAATGGAAGCCGCGGAACTGGCAGTCGAGCTTGCGAAGCTTGCCGTGGTCGCCCATCCAGTTGTTGAACAACTGGGTGAACCAGCTCAAGCGCTCGAAGCCAGCCTCGTACGCACCCGGCATGCCGAGGTACTTCTCGCAGCGCTCGTTGGTCCAGTGGATGGCGACGGGCGGTTCGGGAACGTTCTCTTCGTTGCGGATGGGCAGATTGGGCTGCTTTTCCCAGAGCGCCAATGCCAACTCGTGACCGACGAACCAACCCATCGCACCGAAGGCCAGCTCGAACGCGAGCTTGCTCGTGAGCGTCACCGGCCCCTTGATGATGTACGGCACCTGATCGCCAACGTTCACGTCTTCGAAGTAGAGCGGATCGCCACCGCGGCGATTCTTCAGGTTCTGGTCGTGATACTCCTGCCAGACGCTTTCGAGCTCTTCATCGGTCCACATGTGCCGCTTGATGCCGGCGTACTTGCTTTCCTTCTTCGCGTTGCTTCGCGAAAAGCGATGCCACGAAGTGCGGTACGTGCCGATGTACTCGTCCTGCAGCGTCTCGACCTTGGTCGCGTAGTTCTGGACGGCCGCGCGCCCGCCGGCAAACTTGCTGTCCTCGATGATGTACGCGTCTTCCAGAATCGTCGTTCCCTTGACGACTTCGTCCGCGAACATCGGGCGCTTCCAGTCGTATTCGACGCCGCGCCAGATCGTGTGGCAACCGGGGAAGCCGTCCGAAGCACCGTTCACGGTTTCGGCGTAGCAGAGCACCGTAGGCGGCGAGATGACGCGCCCCCAGGGCGAAGCCTCTGCGTAGGGCTTCTTGTGATAGAGCGGGTTCATGTCCGCAAAGCCGCGCGCGTAGCGGCTCACGGTTTCCGCGCTCATGGCGAAGAAGGCCTGCTTGGGTGCTGGCTTTTCCTTCTCGCCCTTCTTCTTGTTTTCGGTGATCGACTGCATGGTTCCGCGCTTCATGCGCGGCAAGCCCTTGCGTTCGAGCAAGCGTTCGAGGCTCGCGTCGGTGATCTCGCCCCAGACTTCGCCTTCTCTCAGGTCTGCCATGTCGTTACCTTCTTCCTTCCCTTACGCCTGGTCTTCCAGTTTCAGAAAGCGCGCCACATTGTCATAGAGGACGGCGCGCTTGGTGTCCTCGCCGATATCCAGTTCCAGGAACTCTCGCTTGCAGCGTTCGAGTCCCAGGCCATTCGTGCCGAACAGCACCTTGTCGCGCCCACGCCCCGAGTCCATGAACTTGACCAGCCGGTCGTCGAGGCTCTTCGCGTAGTAGGCCGAGATGTCGCCGTAGACATTCGGGTGCCGCCACAACATCGAGCACCACTCGTCGACCCACGGCCAACCCGTGTGCGAAAGGTTGATGCGCAAGTCGGGGAAGTCGATCGCCACGTCGTCGGCCAGCATCGGGCGGCCGCAGTCCGAGGGCAACACCTCGGCCGAGTGCCCGACCTGGAAGCCCACCGCGATGTCGAGTTCGACGCACTTCTGGTAGAGCGGGTAGAAGCGTCGATCGTTCGGGGGCAACCCGAAAGACAACCCATGGAACCAGACGTACTTGAAGCCCAGCTCCTTCACCCCGCGCTCGATGTCCGCGATGCTCTGGCCGATGTGGAACGGGCTGTAACTCGCGGCACCCACGATGCGGCCGCCGGTCTCTTCGACCGCCTCGCCGATCGGGTCCATCGGGTAGTCCATGATGAAGTCGTGGTGATAGTGATAGGACCACATCTTCGTCGCACAGACCGCGATGTGGGTGTATCCGAGTTCGTCCATGTCGGCGATGCACTCGGCGGCGTTGGCGTGGCCGCTGAGCATGCCGTGGCCGCCACCCCCACCCGACTTCTTCTTTTCCTTCCCGTCCCCGTCCTTCTTCGCCCGCGATTCCGGTGGCTTCGCCGTGAGCTTCTTGAAGGTGGTCTGCAGCATGAGCTGGAATTCCTTGAAGGCAAACGGGTTGCCCGCCAGATCACGCCGGATCTCGAGGATGTGGTTCATGATGTCGATGGACGGGTAGTCCTTCAGATCAACGCTCATCAGATCTCCATGCCAACGCGGGCGCCGTGCTGGGTCGCTTCGGCGAGGAAACGCGGCACCCAGGCCGACCCCACCAGAAACAGACGGACCGCAGAGGGGTCGGTTCCAGTTTCACTTCGTTGCTCACGGTCGGAGCCCTGCCCCAGACCTTCCTTCAATTCGTAGTACAGGCGCGCGTCGGGCACCGAACCGTAGACGAGAACCACCGAGTCGAAGCCCTCGAACGCGCGCAGCGCCCCACCGAAAGCCGAGTGGAACTCGAGCTTGCCGTCGGACACCGCGGCGAGCCGCAGGCCGGTGTGGATCGCGACGTCGTGCTCGACCAGCCGCGTCATCGCCGGAGCGATCGAATAGCGATCGATCTGCGAACCGATGCTCATCCACTTGTGGAAGATCTCGACGTGCTTGCCCCGGTCGGCGATGTAGTCGGCCACATTGAGGGTTTCGAAGTAGTCCTCCTGGGACACCACGGCGACGCGGTCACCGACTTCAGCCCGACCGGCCAGGACGTCCCACCCCTGCACCACGTTCGGGCCGTCGATGCCCGGCGTGTCGGGCACACGCGGTACCGAGCCCGTTGCACACGCAATCGCGTCCGCCCCGAGCGCCAACACCTCGTCGCAGGTGGCTTCGCTTTCCAGTCGCACGTCCACGCCCAGGCGTTCGAGTGCGTTCTCCTGGAAGATGCGGAAGTCGTCGTAGCTGTCGCGACCCGGGGCCGCCGACGCGAGGTTGATCTGCCCGCCGAGACGCTTGCCCTTCTCGAGCAGGATCACTTCATGGCCACGCCCTGCCGCGACGCGGGCCGCTTCGCAGCCAGCCGGACCGCCACCGACCACGACGAAGCGCTTCTTCTCCTCGGCCGGCTTGTCGTTCATGGCGAAGAAGAGTTCGTTGCCCACTTCGGGGTTCACCGAGCAGGTCGGTCGCTGAAACATGTCTGGTGTGTCGTCGTGGACAGACTTGGCGATGCAGCGGTTGCAACCGATGCAGCGGCGCATTTCCGACAACCGCCCTTCCCGCGCCTTGTTGGCGAATTCGGGGTCCGCGATACCCGCGCGGGTCATGCCCACGAGGTCGCAGCAGCCTTCGGCGAGCAGCTGTTCGGCGATGCCCGGGTCGTTCACGCGCCCGGAAAAGAGAATCGGAATGTCTTCCAGGTCGACCTTCAGCGCCTTGCCGGCTTCGCGATAGATCGCGTGCCCGTAGTAGGAAGGCTGTACGTAGGCCGGGCCGCCCCAGCTGTGCCCGACGTCGACGTTCACGAAGTCGAGGGTGTCGGTCTCGGCCACGTAGCTCATCATTTCGCGCAGGGTGAGCAGGTCGTAGCCACCTTCGCGGGTTTCCTGTCCGTTGACGCGAATGCCGACCGCGATGCGATCACCGACGACTTCCTTCACGGCCAGCATGACTTCGCGCAGGAAGCGCGTGCGGTCGCGCGCGTCGCCGCCCCATTCGTCCGTTCGCATATTGAGCGCGGGAGACAAGAAGGTCTGCGGAAGGGTTTCGTGAGCGCAGTGGATCTCGATGCCGTCGACGCCCGCCTCGACGAACTTCGCGGCCGCGTCGGCGTAGGTTCGGATCAACTGCGCGATCTCATTCGCGTCGAGTTCGTGCGGCGTCCAGTCGTAGGCTTCGACGATCGGCACGCTCGACGCCGCCATGGTGAAGTTCAGCTGCGTCAGCTGACACACGGTGACCGAGCCTGTTTCGCGCACGGCTTCGGCAAACTTCCCCAGGCTGTCGGTGAAGCCCGGCATGTTGAAGAGCGGAATGCGAATCGCGCCGGTCCCCGGAAAGAACTCGTCCGCGGCTTCGTTCGGCAGCGGCGCGTTGAGGAGAAAGGTCTCGCTCCCGATCCAGCCGGTGCCGCCACGCGCCTTGGCGACGTGGTGTGCGATGAAGGGGTCGTCGACGAACCCGGGCATCTGGGCCGCACGAATGGTGTTGGTCGTCTCGCAAATGCGGTTCGGGACCGTCATCGGTCCGACCGCGAGCGGTTCGAAGAGGCGCTCGAATTGAGGCTGTGCGGGGGGGCTGCTCGGCATTGCTCCCGTCTTCTTTCCTAGCTCTTGATCTGCGGGACCCAATCTTCGCTCATGTAGGCCGCGACGCGATCTCGATGATGATCCGCGTCGCCCTGGAGCGCCGCGTTGCAGCGTGAGCGTCGCATGTGCAGATGAACGTCGTACTCCCAGGTAAAGCCCACGCCGCCGTGAATTTGCAGGGCCGTCTCCGCGGCGTCCACGGCCGCATCGGATAGCCAGGCCTTCGCGCCCGACACCAGCGGACCCGCGTTGTCTCGGCCCTCGTCGAGGGCGAGGCACGCACCGTAGAGCAGGCTGATACCGATCTCGACATCGACCAGTGTGTTGGCGAGGCGATGACTCACCGCCTGGAAGCTCCCGATGGGCTTGCCGAACTGTTCGCGCTCGATCGCATAGAGGCGCGTGAGTTCGAGGGACGCCTCGGCGCTACCGAGGAGGTCGGCGGCGAGCAGCACGGTCGCGATGTCGTACACATCGTGAAGCAGCGATGCGCCACGGTCCTTGCCTCCGACCAGGGCGCTGCCCTCGACCGGCGCGTTTTCGAAGACCACCTCGGCGCAAGACTGTCCGTCCATGCGGTCCATGCGGTTGATCGTGACGCCCTCGGCTTCGGTCGACACGCGGACGAGTCCGGGGCCGTCGGGAGTCTGTGCCGCAACCAGCAGGACGTCCGCCTCGTTTGCGTCGGGAACCAGGAACTTGCTGCCACTGAGAAGCCAACCGCTGCTGCTCTCGGATGCGTGGGCTGCAACCGACGCACCGCCATAGAGCCCGGCGCTTTCGTCGATCGCCACGCTCACGCGGGTCTTGCCCTCGATCAGTTCACTCAGCAGCCCCGAGACGAGTTCCTTGTCGCCGCTTCGTTCGAGGGCGATCGCCGCCACGAGCGAGGATTGAAACGGACCGGGAAGAACACCGCGCCCGGCTTCACGGCAAAGCACGGCAGCTGTCATGATGTCGCCGCCGATCCCGCCGGCCTCTTCGGAAGCTGCCACTCCGAGCCAACCCATTTCGACGATTTCCTGCCAGACGTCGTCGTCGACCAGCGCGGGACGCGCATCGAGTTGTTCGCGCACGCGCTCGCGGGGCCAACGCTCCGACAGAAAGTCGCGCGCCATGTCCTGCAGGGCTTCCTGTTCTTCGCTGAGGTTGAAGTCCAACGCGCGCTTCCTTCCTTTATCCAACTACCACCGTGAGGTCAGTCTTCCTGGGCACGGGGTAGACCGAGGACCTTCTCGGCAATGACGTTGCGCATGATTTCGCTCGTCCCCCCTCCGATCGAGTGGGCGAGCGCGTCGAAGTACGCCGCGTGCCAGCGACCGCGATCGACCACGTGGGGCGAACGCTTTGCGATCGGCGCGAATGGGCCCTGGAGGTCCATCGCCGTTCGCGTCATCTCTTGCCGCAGTTCGGACGCGAAGAGCTTCCCGACCGACGAGCCCGCTCCGGGCGGTTTGCCGGCGATCTGGTCGCTCAGGGTGCGATAGCCGAGGTGGCGCAACCCTTCGATCGCGATCCAATGCTGCGCAAGGGCTCGCCGGGCACTCTGGTCTTCGACCGACTTCTGCTGCCCGCGGTCGACCTTGCCCGCCATGCGGAAGAGCCGCCCCAGCGTTTCCTCGAGAGCCACCACACCCGAAAGCCCGCTGCGCTCGTGGTCGAGGGAACTGCGCGCGATCGACCAACCCTTGTTCAGTTCGCCGACCAGGTTCTTCTTGGGAATCCGAACGTTGTCGAAGAAGACCTCGCTGAAGTGCTGACCACCGGCCGCGTTGCGCAGGGGGCGGACCTCGATGCCGGGAGACTTCATGTCGAGCAGCAGGTAGCTGATGCCTTCGCGCTTGGGCGCGTCAGGGTCCGTCCGCACGAGCAGGAACATCCAGTCCGACAGGAACGCGAGGCTCGTCCACACCTTCTGGCCATTGACCACGAACTCGTCGCCGTCGAGTTCGGCGCGACAGCGGAGCGATGCGAGGTCGCTTCCCGCTTCCGGTTCACTGAACCCCTGACACCAGAGATCGTCTGCGCGCAGGATACGGGGAAGGAAGCGCTTCTTCTGCTCTTCGGTCCCGTGCTGCACCAGGGTCGGTCCGATGATCGAAAGACCGATCGTGTTGATCAGGGGCGGCGTTCGCACCTTGGCCATCTCTTCACCGCAGATCACCTGCTGGGTGAAGGACGCATCCTGCCCGCCGTATTCCTTCGGCCAGGCCAGTCCCACGTAGCCCGCGTCGTGCAACCGGCGCGGCCAGGCCCGCGCACCCGCGAGGGGATCCTTCGCCGCTTCGGGGTCTTCCTCGGCCTGTTTCATGACCGCGTTGGGCGAATCACCACCCCCACCGACGTTTTCCTTCAGCCACGCTCGCAAGCGCTGGCGATACTCTTCGTCTTCAGCCGAGAATTCGAGATCCATCGTGCGTCCTACTTGAATTCCGGAAGAATCTGCTCCGAGATCAATTCACTCTGCGCGGATGGGAAGAACATCATCTCCATCCCGAGTTCTTCGTACTTCTCGAGTTCTTCGACCACCATCTCGATCGTGCCGCAGTAGAGACTTTGAATGAAGCGCTCGTAGAGTGGATGATCGCGCGACGGGTTATAGACGTTCTTTCCGTTCTCATCGACGAGATAGCCATAGCCGAGGATGTGCTCGTCGTAGAAGTTGTCCATCAGGACCTTCCGCAGCCCCTCGGCCTCTTCCATGGTGTTGCCGATGCAGATGTCCTTGAACGACGCGATGCGGAGTTCGCTCTCCTTGAAGCCGGCTTCCTTCCCCGCCTGGCGGTATTCCTTGACGATCGCTTCCGTGTGATCGAACGGACAGTTCGCGAGCCAGTAGCCAAGGCCCGCGGCGCCCGCCCGACGTGCACCCTGGAGCGAAGTACCTCCGCAGAACCACATGTCGATCGGGCGCTGGATCGGACGCGGGTGCAGGCTTTCGTTTTCGTACTGATAGTGCTTTCCCTGGTACGAGAACGTGTCCTGGCTGGTGGCGAGGCGGAGCACTTCCATCGCTTCACGCAGGCGAGCGCCGCGCGTGCGCTTCGCTGTGCCGAAGGCGTCGAATTCGTAAGGGCGGTACCCCATCCCGAGGCCGAGGCTCACGCGTCCATCCGAAAGCACGTCCAGGGTCGCAGCGATTTCCGCGGCTTCCATCGGGTCGTATAGAGGAAGCAGCATCGCGTTCGTGGAAAGACGAACCCTTTCCGTCACCGCGGCCGCCGCGGCCATGGCCTGCAACGGGATCGGGATGAATTCGTCGTACATGAAGTGGTGCTCGCCACTTCCGTAGCCATCGAAGCCCAGGGCTTCGGCCTTTTTTGCGCCTTCGATGAAGTTCGCGAAGCCATCCGCCAGCGAACTCGGCATGGGGCGCATCTTCGAAAGTCCGATGCTCGTCGTCCAGAATTCCATTCGAGTCGTTCCCAATCTTTGCGCGGGCTAGGCCTGCAGCAGAACCTGTACTTCAGAAGAGAAGCGGTAAAAATCCATCGGAGTCGCGCCGTTGCGGCGCCACACGAAGTGCGACACCCCGGTCTTTCCGCGCAGCTTGCGGATCGCGTTCAGGACGTCGCGTGGTGAACCGCCGAGGGTGTGATCGTCGGCCTCTCCATCGAGGGCGACGCGCCGCTCCATCACCACCTCGACTTCGCGACGAGACCGCCCGGCCTTGTCGGCGCATTCGCGATAGCGCGCGAGCCGCTCGACCCCCTCGGCCGTGGGCATGTCGGCGGCGATCATCGGCGACACACCCTGCTGCGCCGCCCACTCGAGGGTTTCGTCGTCGTTGATTTCGACGTTGAGTGGCGCGTAGGGCACGTAAGGCTTGGGGGTAATGGACAGGAAGTCCGGCGTCTCCGGCCCCCAATCCCACTGGGCCACGTAGTCGGGTTCGTCTTCGGGATAGCTCACGCCCCGCGGTGCGGAGTCGGGGGTGTGGGCCGGAAAGCGAACGAAGTCGCCGCGATAGCGAATCTCGTCGGCCGCCCACGATGCCGAAACGAATTCGATCATCTCGTGGACGTGCGCAGCCGGAACGCCCTGGCTCGACCCCGACGCGAAGGCCAGCCCCGCGCGACCGCGCGAGAAGGTGTCGAGCACCGAGACCTCTTCCGAAATGTGCGGCGGGAGCGCCCGGGTCACCCGGCGCCCCGCGATGCGAAGCTGCCCGCTCTTCGTGCGCTGGGACAGATAAGTCAAGAAAACGGAAGGCTCGGGGCAATCCGCTGCACGTTCACGCGCTTCGTGAATCCAGAAGCTGTGGAAGCCCATCTTGTCGGCCTGTTCGACCTCCGAGACGACCTCCTTCCAACCAGCTGCGGGGTCGTCGAAGCGATCGAGATCCCAGCTCAGTCCTACTCTCATGAATCGGCTCCACTCGCTTGGTCTTGTTCGGCCTGGGCGCGCTCTCGCGCATCTTCCTGCAGGCTCGCTTTGCGAACCTTGCCGGTCGGCGTCATGGGAAACTCGTCCATGAACACCAGATGCTGCGGGTACATGTATTTGGTGACCTTCTGTGCGTCGAGCCAGGTCCTGAGGTCGTCGAGGCCGAAGGCTTCGCCCCGCGGCACGATGTAGGCACAGACCGTCTCGCCGAGCCGCTCGTCGGGCCATCCCACGACGGCGACGTCACTCACCCGTTCGTACGAGCTCAGGAGGTCTTCGATTTCCTTGGGATAGATCTTCGAGCCACCGCGGTTGATGACCTCCTTCGCGCGACCCGCGAAGCAGAGGTAGCCATCGTCGTCCACGAAGCCCAGATCACCTGTATAGAACCAACCCTCGTCGTCGCGCGTCGCGGCGGTGAGTTCGGGTTGCTTGTGGTAGCCGACGAAGAGCGTCGGGCCGCGGAAGCAGATCTCGCCTACTTCGTTCGCGGGAAGCTCTCGGGACCGGTCCTTGGGATCGACGATCTTGAGTTCGGCGCCGAACATGGGTTTGCCGACCGTGTCGCGTTGCTTTTCTTCCGGATCCCAGCCCATGGTGCGCGTATGCATGACGGTTTCGCCCATGCCGTAGGTGTTGCCCGAGCTGCAGCCCCACACCTGCTTGATCCGGTCGATCAATTCGGGCGAACTGCGCGCACCGCCGACGCCCGCGCTCTTGATGCTCGAGGTGTCGTACTCATCGAAGTCCGGGTGATCGAGAATGCCGATCATGTGCGCCGGGGTTCCCGAGATCGACGTGACCTTCGCGCTCTCGATCAGCTTCAAGACATCGAGCGGTCGATAGCGCCCGACCAGCACCATCGGGATGCGCCCCAGGGCGCATTGATACGTGCTGAAGTGCCCGAAACTGTGCGTAAGCGGCGAACACGCGAGATTCACCATCTCGGGGTCCATGCTCTTCATCGCGCTCGACGCCATCTTGAACAGCGAGATGAGCGTGTTGTGCGTGTGCAGGAAGCCCTTGGGGTTGCCCTCGGTGCCCGAGGTGAAGTTGAGATAGAAGACGTCGTCGGGGCCGGGTGAAACGCCTTCGAGCCGGTCGAGGTGCTTGCGACCGTCTTCGATCAGCGCGTCGAGGGAGAACTCATTCTCGCCCCGGGCTTCGCCTCTGGCGATGATGAGCGAGCGGAGCCGTGGCAGGTCGCCGCGAAGCCCGCGCATGACGTCGGCGTAGTCGTAGTCGCCGAAGCGCTCGGGCACGATCGCGTGGTCGGTTTCGCAGAAGTCGAGCAGCGATCGCATCTCGCGCTCGCGGAAGACCAGGTGGAGGGGCTGGATCACCGCGCCGATGCGCGACAGGGCGATCTGCAGAAAGCACATCTCCGGCCAGTTGGGGAGTTGCACGCTCACCAGGTCGCCCGGCTCGACACCACAGCCGATCAGGCCGGCCGCGAGGGCGTCGGCGTGTTCCTTGAACTCTGCGAAGGTGTATCGGCGATCGACCGTCGTGATCGCCATGTCGTCCGGGCCCTCGGCGACGGACTCGTCGAACAAGCCGTGCAGGGTCTTGTCGGTCCAGTTGCCGCCCTTGACCCAGCGCTCGCGATAGTCGTCCG
>JASMLK010000044.1 GCA_030748735.1 Myxococcota bacterium
TCGTTCTGCGTTGCGCTCCCATCGCCGTAGCGACGGCTACGCCTCGGTCGCGCGCCGTGAACGAAGGCCGCAGCCACGCCCACGGTGCGACGGGGGACTTTCCGGCCGAACCTCTAGCCCGCATTATTCATGAACATCCTACTGCGACGGCACATCTCCGCACTCTGGCAAGAGAAATCGGCGTCCCGCTGCTCGACGTGGGGCTAGCCCGCTGCCCCTCTGGAAGTCGAACGACCGTCATTAGCCGGACGGTCTGCCGAGAGAGCGGAAGGCCCTCAGGACAGCTTGTGCCGGTTTTCGAGGGAGCGGCCGACGGTGACGTGGTCGGCGTACTCGAGATCGCCGCCCAGCGGCATGCCGCAGGCGATGCGCGAGAGCACGACGCCGCTGGCGCGCAGGCGCTCGGCGATGAAGTTGGCCGTGGCCTCGCCCTCGGCGTTCGGATTGGTGGCGAAGATGACTTCTCGCACGCCGCCGCTGCGCACGCGGCGCTCGAGTTCGGCAATACGCAGGTGGCCGGGGCCCATGCCTTCGAGGGGGGAGAGTGCGCCGCCGAGTACGTGGTAGCGCCCCCGGAACTGCCCGCTGCGCTCGACGGCCTGCAGGTCGCCGGGTTCTTCGACCACGCAGATCAGGGAGTCGTCGCGTTGGTCGTCGGCGCACAGGCGACATGGGGAGCGGTCGGTGAGGTCGTAGCAGCCTTCGCAGAGCACGGTTTCGCGCTTCAGCCGCACGATGGCGTCGGCGAGTTCGGCGGCCAGCGAATCGGGCGCGCTCAACAAGAAGAAGGTGAGCCGCGTGGCCGACTTGTCGCCGATGCCGGGCAGGCGCTTCAGCGCCGCCACCAGGCGGTTCATGGCCGGAGAGCCGGACAAACTACTGGCCTCCGCCCGGATCGAACAATCCGCCGAGTCCCTGCTGCCCGAGTTTCTGGACTTCCTGCTGCACCTGACTCTGCGCGTTGGTGAGCGCCGCGTTCACGGCACCGCGTGTGAGGTCTTCGATCAGTTCGCGATCGCCCTGTTCGAAGACGCCCGGTTCGATGCGGACTTCGACGACCCGGAGGTCTCCCGAGACCACGGCCGTAACCATGCCGCCGCCAGCCGACGCTTCGAAGCGCTTGTTCGCGAGTTCGGCCTGCAGGGCACCCATGCGGCCCTGCATCTCCTGGGCCTGTTCCAACATTTTCTTCAAGTCCATCTTCGGGTCCGTCGGGCTAGTGGTTCGGCGCGTTGGTCTTGTTGGTGTTGCTGTCGTCGAGGGGCTGGATCTCGATGATCTCTCCCCTCAGCAGCTTGAGTGCGCGATTGATCGAGGGGTGGTTCAGCGCAGCGTGTCTGCGTTGGCGGCTCTGTTCTCGCGCGGCGTTGGTTTTGGGGGCCGCACTGCTGTTGGCTGCCATGTTTTCGTCGAGCTGAACCTCGATGCGCATGGGCTTGCCGAAGAAACGCCGGCAGAGCGTGTCGAGGTCGTCGCGCCGGTCTTCGAGGCGCTTCTTGTGGAACGCACCGCCGGCCGCGAAGCGAAGATGGTCAGCGCTTCGATCGACGAGGCGCACGCGTTCGAGAGAGCGATACAGCGCGGGGTGATCGTCGCGAGACAGGGCGCGCAAGCGATCGAGGACGGCTTCGGGGGTCGCCATGGCGTCGCTGTCCGCGATCGCGGCTGGGGCCGCGATGGCGGTATCGGGGTCGGCGTCTGCGTCGTCGCTGGCAACGGCCTTCGGTGCGATCCTGGTTTCGGGCCTGACCACCGCGGCGCTCGGTTGTTCGTTGTTCTTTGCGTGGGGAGAGGGCGAACCATTGCTTCGCACCGGTTCGGCCGGGCTCGTCGACAGTGCAGCGGGTTCGACCGGGGTCGAGATCGCCCGCCGCCCGCCGCCGCCCCCGGAGCCCCCACCTGCGCGGCCACTACCCGAACCACCGGGACCGCCCGGGGCAGGCCCGGAACCGCCGCTTCCCCCCTGGCCACGTGAGCCACCGGAGCCGCCACCCTGGAGTCCACCGCCCGAGGCGAGCTGCTTTTCCAGGGCATCGAGACGCCCGATCAGCTGCGCGATGTCGCCGCCTTCGGGCAGGCTCGCCAGACGCACGAGCGCCATCTCGAGTACCGCGAAGGGTTGCGGTGCCCAGGCGAGATCTTCCTGTTCCGTCACCAGGATGCGGAACATGCGCCGCAGGCGAGCGGTCTGCGAACTCGCAGCCAGGGCCCTCAGCTCTTCGAGGTCTTCGTCACTGGCGTCGACCAGTTCGCCCGCGTCGTTCGGTGCGATGCTCAAGACGACGAGATCGCGCAGCAAGGCCACGAGCGACGAACTCAGGCGCTTGGGGTCGCTGCCCTTCTCGGCGGCGGTCGCGCACGCGTCGAGCGCCGCCTTCGCGTCGCCTTCGATGCAGGCGCGCACGATCGCGATCAGTACGCGGCGATCGATCAGGTCGAGCACCTGGCTCACGGCTTCGTCGTCGACTTCGCTTCCGCCGAACGAGATGATCTGGTCGAGCAGGGTCTGGGAATCGCGCATCGAACCGTCGCCTTCGCGCGCAATGGCGAGCAGGCTCTGCTTCGAGACCTTTACCCCTTCGGCCTTCGCGATGTCGCCGAGGCAACGCGCGACTTCCTGTGCCGCGATGCGACGCAGGTCGTAGCGCTGGCAGCGTGACAAGACCGTGAAGGGAATGGCTTCGGGGTTCGTCGTGGCGAAGACGAAGAGGCTCTGGGGCGGTGGTTCTTCCAGCGTCTTGAGCAGGGCGTTGAACGCAGCTTTGGAAAGCATGTGCACTTCGTCGATCACGAAGATGCGGTGCTTGCCGGGCGCCGGCGCGTAGCGGATCGATTCGATCACCTCGCGGATGTCGTCGACGCCGGTGCGACTCGCCGCATCGATCTCCTGTACGTCGGTCGAGCGTCCGGAGATGATCTCCTCGCAGGCGTCGCAGGTGCCGCACGGCTCGTCCGTGGGCCCCTTTTCGCAGTTGAGGCAGCGGGCGAGGATGCGCGCCAGCGTCGTTTTGCCGACGCCGCGGGGCCCCGTGAGCACGAGGGCGTGAGGCACGCGACCGCTGCGGATGGCGTTGCGCAGCGGCGTCGTCACATGGCTCTGGCCCGTGACGTCGTCGAAGCGCAGTGGCCTCCATTTACGTGCGATGACCTGGTAACTCAAGAGGGGGTCTCGGCCGGCTGAGGGGAAACAAGGGGTAAGCGAGAGGGCAAGGCCCGCCGGGTTCGACGATCGCAGTCGCCCTTCGCTTGCACCTGTCGCGAGAGAAGACCGCAGGGCCGAATCGCTCGCAACCGAATCCCCACTACGGCTGCTTCCTTCCGGACCTGACCGGGTTCGCGAAGCTCCGACTCGAACGGGACCCTGCGATCCACTCTCGCCACAGGCGGACCGAATCTACATGGGGGGGGCGAGGGGGGCAAACGCCGCGCGCGTGTTCGTGTCTGCATCTGCCTTTGGAGCGGCGATACAATGCCCCCGCATGTGTTTCGCTGATGTCACGCGAATCGATGGTGCGAAGCAAGATCGAGGCGCTCGGGGCGTCCGCTGAGGAGAAAGCCATGGCGATCCTGAAAGTCGCTCGGATGGGACACCCGGTGCTGCGCGAGGTGGCCGCCGAGGTGCCACGCGATCAAATCACGACGCCGGGCTTCCGCCAGTTCGTCGACGACATGATCGAGACGATGCGCGAATACGAGGGAGCGGGCCTCGCGGCGCCCCAGGTCCATGTGTCGAAGCGCGTCGTCGTGATGGAGGTGGCAGAAAATCCGCGTTACCCCGACGCGCCGTCGCTTCCCTTGACCGTGCTCGTCAACCCGCGCATCACGCCGCTCACCGATCGCCGCGTGGAGATCGTCGAGGGTTGTCTCTCGGTGCCGGACCTGCGCGGCGTCGTTCCGCGAATCGCCGAGATCGAAGTCGAAGGGCTCGATTATCACGGAGAACCGTGGAGCGAACGCTTCGAGAATTTCTCGGCCGCCGTCGTACAACACGAGTGCGACCATCTCGACGGCCTTCTGTATCTCGATCGGGTCGAGGACACGCGCCGGCTGTCGTTTCTGCGCGAGTTCGAGCGCTACCACCGCGTCGCCGTGCCCGTGGACTGACCGGAAAGACCTGTTGCATTCCGCCCCCCCCGGGAGCGTCGAGAAACGCCCCGTTTCGCGGGGCGTCTGCGGTTGACCTGCGCCTGCAACGATTCGTTCATTGTGGGGCGCGGGTGAACTGGGTAGCTTTGAAGCGAGCGAATCCGAACCCCTGCTGTTCGGCCTCTCGCAGGCCCGAAGGCAGGCCAAAGGAGGCATATGAACATTCACAAGATCCTCGGCAATCCTCGGTTCAGGCTGCAAAAGATGAACCCCACCGAAGAGGAGGTGATGCGGGACTTTCGCGCAAAGGCACCCGACAACCTCCCCGTCAAGTACCTGCACTTCATGCAGGCCACTGACGGAGCGAAGGGCAACGTCCCCTACGACTCGGGGTACATCGAAATCTGGCCCATCGAAGAGACGCTCGATAAACAAGCCGGCTACGGAAACTCTGATTCCCTTGCCGGCTTTTTTGCGTTCGGAACCGACGGTTCAGGCCGGGACTATCTATTCGACCTGCGCGATGAAGACGGTGCGGCCGTCTATTCCGTGCCCCACGAAGAACCGGAGCCCGAGAAGCTCGAACACATCGCCCCCAGCTTCTCGCAGTTCCTCGAGCACATCACGATGACGGGCACCGGCGCCTGAACGGACCTCTAGCCCGACCTGTCCCGAACATTCGTTCAACGTCCGACCGCCTGCATCGACTCGGACACAGCAAGCGAGCGGAACCCGCGGAACGCGGAGTGCCAGGGGCGCTCCGCGTTCTTGGTTCGTGGTCTGGTGCAGCCGCAGTTGGGATTTCTTCGCATGCTGCGCGATCAGGCGCCGCGCTACATTGCGCGCGTCGTCGTCCCTCACGAAAGGTACATGCATGTCCAAGCGAACGATTCTTCTGACCGGTGCGTCCGGGTCGATGGGGGGAGAGGCGTTTCTCGAGCTCAAGCGACGCAGCGCGACGCTGAACACGCGGCTCTTGTTGCGCCCCTCGAAGGTCAACAAGAAGAACTTCGCGGCCTTCGATGGGCGCGACGGCGTCGAAATCATCTGGGGTGACCTCACCAATCCCGACGACGTGCTGCGCGCGGTCGAGGGCGTGGACGTCGTGCTGCATCCCGCGGCCATGATTTCGCCGGCGGCCGACGCGGCACCCGAAACGGCCCGTCGGATCAACGTCGGTGGCACGGTGAACCTGATCGAAGCCATCAAGGCGCAGCCGGGTGGGGCGGAGAGCATCCCGCTCGTCTACGTCGGTTCGGTGGCGCAGTACGGCGATCGCCTGCCGCCGAACGAATGGATCAACGTGGGTGATCCCCTCAAGCCGAGCGTCCACGACTACTACGCGCTCACCAAGATGGAAGCCGAGACCGCGGTGATCGAATCGGGGCTGAAGTACTGGGCGAGCATGCGGCAGACCTTCATCGCCATTCCCAACACCCTTTCGTTGCTCGATCCGATTCTCTTTCACCAGCCCCTCGATCAGCGGATCGAACTCATTACCTCGCGCGACGCGGGGTACGGCCTCGTTCAGGCCATCGATGCACCCGAAGCCTTCTGGGGACGCGTCTACAACATGAGCGGCGGGCCGAGTTGTCGCGTTACCTACTACGACTACATGGAGCGCGTGTTCTCGATGCTCGGCCTGGGTAAGCCGCACGAGATCTTCGACCGCAACTGGTTCGCGTTGCAGAACTTCCACTGCGGTTACTACCAGGACAGCCACGAACTCGATGCCTTCACGGGACACTTTCGCGATTCACTCGAGGACCAACTCGAGCAACTCAACAATTCGTTTCCCGCCTGGATGAGGCTCGGTGGGTCGCTGTGCCCGAAGAGCCTGATCAAGCTCTACATGAAGCGGATGGCGGAACCCCTGCAGTGGGTCGCCGAAGAAAAGCACTCCCACGTCAACGCGTTCTTCGGCCATCGCGACGCCTGGGAATCGATCCCCGGCTGGCATGAAGCACCGATCGATCGCTGCGCACCGTCGGAGGCGCCGGACGAACACCCGGTGGGCCGTGTCGAGGGCATGACCCTCGACGACCTGCACGCCTTCGCCGGGCGTCGGGGCGGGCGCCTGGAGGCGACGCAGGTCGATGGCCCCGTCCATCGCCTGCCCTGGGTCTGCGCCCACGGCCACCGCTTCGAAGCCAGCCCGCGGCTGCTGGCCGGCTCCGGCTACTGGTGTCCCGAATGCGCTCCGCGCGTCGAGGACGTGTCCGGCTGGAACTACGGCGAGCGCAGCAAGCACGACGGGCTGCTCGCCGAGTTCCTGTAGGTCGCTGCGGCGCGATTCGCGCCCCGCGTCCCCGCGAGGGGTGAATTTTGCCCTGGTCGGAAAAGTGGCGCAATAACAGCAGGTTGTGTGTTTGTGCTTGTGAGGGGGTGAATTTCGTCTGGTGCTTCTGCGTCCCAGAAGCGAACCGAAACCAGAGGAAATCACTCCCATGACAGCGGCGGCTTCTCTTGCCACAGTGGCGAACGATCTAGGGGAACACCGGGTTTTGTCTGCGCCACAGATGAGCGATCTGGAACTGGTGGGGCTTGCTCGCGACGGCGATCACGGGGCGTTTCACGTCCTGTTCCAGCGCCACGAGAGTCGCGTCTACGCCCTCGCCATGCGTCTGCTTCGCAACCCCGAATGGGCGCGCGACGCGGTCCAGGAGAGCTTCATCAAGGCCTACCGCGCACTGCGCAAGTTCGAGGGGCGTTCGGCCTTTGGCACCTGGATGTACAGGCTCACGTACAACCAGTGCCTCGACATGCGGCGTGCCGACAAGTCGGGCCGCTATGACGAATGGGAAGAAGAGCGCTTCGCCCTCGACGAAGCCGACGGTCCGGCCGCTGCTGCGCTGGCGTCGGAGATCCCCGCGCCCGACGAAGTCGCCGAACGCGGCGAGCTGCGCGAGCAGATCGCCAAGGCAGTCGAAGCGCTGCCCGACACGCTGCGCGAAACCCTCGTGATGCGCGAGTACGACGGGCTCGCCTATAGCGAGATCGCGAAGCTCCAGAAGATTCCGAAGGGCACGGTGATGAGCCGGCTCTTCCACGCACGCAAACGCTTGCAGGAAGTCTTGACCGAACAGGGCATTCGACCCTCGACCGGTCGAGACGACGACTGACGTCCCGAAACACCACGAAAGAGGTCAACCCTTGGACCCCCATCCCAACAGCCAGCCGAGCGAAGAGCAGCGGCTCGCCCTTCACGCCTATCACGACGGCGAACTGTCGGGCTTCGCACGCTGGCGGTTCGAGCGAGTGCTACGGCGCTCTCCCGCCCTGCAGCGCGAACTCGCGGAGTTGCAGAAGCTATCTGCGTGGATGGAGGAAATCGACCAGCAGGCGTCGCGGGAATCGGCGCCGGACCTGTGGTCCGAGATCGGCCCCGCACTTTCTCGCGTCGACGCCGAGGTGGGGCCGCCGCGAGGGCTCGGCAAGTCCCGGGCGCGGGATGCATGGAGCTGGGGCCCGCTGATCGCGAGTGGGGCGGTCGCCGCGGCGGCGCTCTTGTTGCTCGTGCTCGACAACGGAAGCGGGATCCCGGAAGATCCGGTGGCGACGGTCGGCACCGCGACGACGCATGGTTCGCTGCGCTACCTCAAGACCGAGGGCGTGTCGTACGTGGTCTCACAAGAATCGGACGATGTGACGATCATCTGGCTGATGGACGGGGCGGCGGGAGGTGGCGCCTGAAGCGCACCGCCGGAGTCGAGATCGCCGCGCGACGAGCGCGGTACGAGGGAGAGAACGTGACCAGGTCGAGGCGGGGTAAGTCGGGGTTCGGGCTCGTGAACCGCGCCGCGCTGTCGTCGCTCGTCGCGGTCTCGTTGCTGGCGCTCGGTTCGCTGGCGCCGCTCGTGTCTACGGCCGTTGCCGCTGACGACGAGGGGTTCGCCATCCGCGTGATCGTGGCCAACCTCTCCCAGAAGAAGTCCGGTATCGACGAGGGTGCCAAACGCCTGCACAAGGAACTGAAGAATCAGTTCCGATACGAAGGGATCCGCGTCCTCGAAAAGGCGACGGTTTCCCTCGCGGCCGACGAGGTCGTGGACATGAAGCTCCCGACCTTGCGCCGATTGCGCATGCGGCCCCTCGTGGTCGACGCCGACAGCGCGCTCGTGTCGGTGGAAGTCAGCGGTCTGGTGCAGACGGACCTCAAGATCAAGCGCGGTCAGCTCGTCATCATCGGCGCAGAGCGCTTTCGCGATGGGAAGCTCGTGATTGCGCTCGAAGGAAAAAACTGAGCCTTTTGGATCAGCCTGCGCGGCTGGTTCACTCCTACGGTTCGGTTTCTCGGCCTCGCCCGCGACAGGAAGTCACGCTTACATCCGGATGTGACTACATGGCATCAATGGTGCCGCCATACGCATCGCTGTCGCCGTTTCGAAGCCGAGATGTGTTCATCGTCGAAGCGGACATCCTGCCCCAAAGAGTGGGGGATCGTCGAAGTCTCGCTGTTCGACACAATATTGCGACCGTTGGGGATCGGCTACAAGGAGACGCGTGTACCATCGGGTGCCTCTTGATTGTGTACCCGCGAATGACTAAACACCGAAAGCGTTTGGGCGCGTCGCGGTCGCAGCCGGGTTTGTATCATTTGTCCGCGCGCTCGATGGCACCGACGGCGTATTCAGGCGAGCGCTGAAGTGAACCAACGTTGTGTGGGTAGGGAGTCCAAAGTGGCGGCAAGGGCGAAGAAGGCGAAGCGGAAGACGGCAACCACGGCTCGCAAGGCGAAGTCGGCAAAGAAGTCGGCCAGCCGAAAGAAGGCCTCGAAGAAGAAGAAGAAGGCCGGTCGGAAGAAAGCCGCCAGGAAGAAGGCTGCCAAGAAGAAAGCCGGGAAGAAGACGGCCGCAAGGCGCGGACCCGGTCGCCCCTCTGGTGGAGACTCGAAGACCCGGGGCAGCCAGGTCAGTCGTCGACAGATCCGGCAGATCGCTGCGCGGCTCTTGAAGGAAGCCAAGGGCCGCACGCGCGAAGAGGCCGCCGAGCGCACGGGCGCCCTTGTCGACGACGTCAAGAACCTGAAGGCGGGGAACCTGCCCAGTTTGAAGCTCATCCTGCGCGTCGTGCGCGAGGGACGCTTCGACCCCGACGCACTGGTCAGGAAGAACGATCTCAAGAAGCTCCCGGCGTCGGTTTCGACTCGGGGTGCGCGCTCGGCTGCGATCGCGGAGCGGGTGCGCAAGCTGGCGAAGAACGGTGATCCCGCGGCACTGGCCGACAAAACGGGGCTCTCGATCTATACGATCTACCAGCACCGGGTGGCGAACAAGCGGGTGGGGTTGCACACCATTCTCGCCTTCGTGGACGCTGGAGTCGTGTCGCCGCGCGAAATCTTCCTCGGCCGCAGCTGATCTCCCACGCTGACGCGAGGCGCGATCTCGCGCCAATCCTGCGAGCCGCAGCGGGCTTGCACGCCGCGGTTGCGCCTTCCTTGCGCGGGGCGTCGGCAGATTTCGCCGCAGCGACAAGGTGTTAGACTCGTCCATCGCCCCGACCGTGGCTCCCGGGATCGGGGCGGTCGCAAACGACTGAGCGCCCCGTGTGTCTTCCCGTCGCGTTCGCAAGCGCGTCGGGCTCGCCGCGCAGCGTGTCAGAGGTAGGTCGAGTGTTAGATCGCATCATCCCCGTCGGCCCCGAGCCCGCCTATGAGAAGGTCGTGTCCGGGTACGAGACGCTGCACGTCCCCAAGCCATTCGAGTGCGATTGGGGCGCCGCGCTGCCCGAGCTCGACATCGCCTACGAGACCTGGGGTGAGCTGTCGCCGAGGCGCGACAACGTGGTGCTGCTCCACACGGGGCTTTCGGCGTCGTCTCACGCGCGCAGCCATCCCAACAACGAGAGCGACGGCTGGTGGGAACAGTTCATCGGTCCAGGGTCGGCGATCGACACCGACCGCTTCTACGTGATCTGCACCAACCTGATCGGTGGTTGCTACGGCAGCACCGGGCCTTCGTCGATCGACCCCCGGACGGGGAACCCGTATGCGATGGACTTCCCGATCGTCACCGTTCGCGACATGGTGCGCGCCCAGCTCCTGCTGCTCGACAGCCTCGGCATCGACCGGCTGCACGCTTCGGTGGGATCGTCGCTCGGGGGCATGCAATCGGTGATGCTGGCGTCGCTTGCACCCGACCGGGTGGATCGCATCGTGAGTATCTCGGCGGCATTGCGATCCCATCCACAGTCGATCGCCATGCGCTTCGTACAGCGGCAAGCCGTCATGGCCGACCCCGACTGGTGCGACGGCGACTACTACGGCACCACGTTTCCCCATCGCGGTCTGCGGGTCGCCCGCGAAATGGGCACGATCACCTATCGCTCCGGCCCTGAATGGCTCGAGCGCTTCGGACGCACTCGCATCGACGAGACCGCGCCCCCGCAACTCACCGAGGACTTCGAAGTCGAGCGGTATCTCGCCTATCAGGGCGACAAGTTCTGCATTCAGTACGACCCGAATTCGTACCTCTATGTTTCGAAGGCGATGGATCTCTTCGACATGACGGCCCCCGAACCCAGCCGAGAGCCGGTCCACGGCCACGCTGCACGGGACCTCGACCGGGTCCGTGCTCCCGCCCTCGTGATCGGTGTGACGTCCGACCTGCTCTTCCCCGTGTGGCAGCA